>MKTT01000099.1:0-28532 GCA_001898385.1 Planctomycetales bacterium 71-10 | reverse complement strand
GGGGGGGGGGGGGGGGGGGGGGGGGGGGGGGGGGGGGGGTCAGTCGGAGACGCGGTTCGGGTCGCTCTCGGTGCCGTCGAACATGGTGGTGACGACGGTCTTCTTGCGGAGCGAGGCGATCAGGGCCCGGCGCTGCTCCTCCATCTTCCGCTCGCGGACCGCGGCGCGGATCTGGTCCTGGAGGTCGGCGAACGAGGCGGGGCCGCCGGCGTGTCGAGATTCGACGCGGAGGATGTGGAGGCTGTCGGGGCCCTCGACGACGTCGCTGGTCGCGTTCAGGGGGAGCGAGTCCAGGGCCTGGTTGACGGCGGCGACGACGTAGCTGCCGGGGGCGGTCTCCATCCGGCCGCCGGCGGCCTTGATCCGGGCCGGCCCCTCGCTCTCGGCGGCGGCGACGGCGGCGAAGTCCTCGCCCTTGCGGAGCCGGGCGAGCAGGGCGTCGGCCTTGGCGCGGGCCTCGGCGGGCGTGGCGTGCTTGCTCTTGTCGACGAGGATCTCGCGCCAGACGACGGCCGCGGAGCGGTGGTTCGTCTTGTCGTCCTTGTGCTCCTCGTAGTACTTCAGCATGTCCGGGAGGCCGACCTCGGTCCTGTCGCCGATCTTCTGCATGAGGAAGGCGTGGGCGACGAACTCCTGGCGGAAGTTCGACTGGATCGCGGCGAGCGAGCGGCCCTCCTCGTCGAACTTGCGGCGGAGCTGGTGCTCGTTCTCGACGAAATGCTTGCGGAGCAGGGGGGGCAGCTCGTTCTCGCGCCAGTACTTGTCGGCGACCTCCTGGAGCTTGAGGAGCTGCTTGTCGCTGCTCTTGAGCTGGTGCTTGGCCTCCTGGACCATCAGCGTCCGCTCGATGAGGGAGGCGAGGACGTGCCTGGCGACGAGGTTGATCTGGTCGCGCGGGATCTGGCCCGGCTGGCCCCCCTGCCTGCGGACGGCCTCCTGGACCGCGTCGCGCAGCTCGCGGAGCGTGATGACCTCGTCGCCGACGCGGGCCGCGGCCCGGCCCGCCTCCTTCCAATGGGAATCATCGACGTCGGCCCCCGGGGGGGCCGACGCGGTGGAGACGGTGCGGACCATGGCGTCGTCGCGGGGCGCCGGGGCCGCGGCGGAGGGGCCGGGGGCCGCCTCGACGGCGGGCGCGGCCTCCAGGGGCGCGGCGGGCGAGGCCTCGGGTTTGGCGGGGACCTTCTCGGCCGGGGCCGACGGCTCGATGGCCGGCATCAGTTCGGGACTGGGGCCGAGCAGCGGATCCTCCTCCTCGGCCGGCGCGGGCGTCGGCGCGGCGGCGGCCGGCGGGAGGTCGGGCAGCTCCTCGGCGGCGATCGGGGCGGCCTCGGCGGCCGGCGGCAGGTCAGGCGACGCTTCGGCGGCCGGCGGCAGGTCGGGCATCGCCTCGGCGGCGGCGATGGGGTCGGCCTCGGCGGCCGGCGGGAGCGAAGGGTCGTCGGCCGGCTCGGCGGGAGCGGCCGCGGGGGCGGCGGTCGCCGACTCGTGCAGCTCCCGGGGGGGCTCGCTCCAGCGCGTCTGGGCCGGCGCGGGGGCCGAGGCGGGCCGGGCCGAGGGGTCGGCCGCGGCCGTCCTGGGCGCGAGGCCGGTCTCGGGCCGGCGGGAGATCAGGGGCGCGCCGGACCAGTTGGGGTCGGCGGCGTTGGGCAGGGTCGACTTCGCCACGGCGGGGCTCGTGCCCGGGTTGATCGTGTCGTAGATCGACGGCGCCGGCACGAGCCGGACCGGTTGGCCCTCGATCTCCGGCGGCCTGCCCGACCGCGAGTGCGCGCAGCCGCCGATCGCGAGGCCGGCCAGGGCTGCGGCGAGGAACTCTCTCTTCATCGCTTCCGTCTCCGTCCGTTGGAGAGCACGCCCCGGCGCGCGGGCCCGTCGGGGGCCGCATCGCCCGGCCGCAGGGCCGGGCGCGGGGCGTCGCGTCCGTTCCGGTCAGGCCCGGTCCTCGGCCGCCTCACGAGACATGCTCGGCCGGCCCGGGTCCACCGCACCGCCCCCCGCCCGAACGGGCCGGGGACGCTCGCGGATTCTCGCGCCCGGCAGCATAGCCGATCGCCGGGGCGCGGCAAGGCCGATCGGCCGCGACGGGAGGAAGAAGACGGGGGCGCGGAGGGCGACGCCGCGCCTCGGGGGTCAGTCGTCCGCGCCGACGGCCGCGAAGGCGGGAGAGGCCAGCGAGGCGTCGAACCGCGCGGGGCCGGCGGCCTCCTCGAACTCGGCGGCGGCGACCAGCGTCAGCTCGTTCTCGAACCGGAAGGCCCGGCGTCGGTCGACGCACTCGATGAGGAAGATCGTCGGCTGGCGCTTCTCGACGATCTTGTGGATCACCACGCCCTGGGAGGCCCGCCCGGTGGTCGACTGGAAGGCCACGAGATCGCCCAGCGTGAACGGCCGCTTCATGGTTTCACCCTCCTTGGCGAAAACGACTCGGCAGAATCCATCGGCCGCATGATAACGGATCGACGCGATCCGTCAGCCCCAATCCGCGAAAATCCTCAAGTCCGGGGCGAGGCCGGCCGACGCGCCGCTTCCTCATCTATATAATGGGGGCCCGCGAGCCGACGGCTCCTCCTCTCCCTGACCCTCCAACGACCCGAACGGGCGGAGCACCCGATGGCGAATCGTCGCGACTTCCTGGGTACGGTGATGACGGCGGCGACGCTGGGCGCCGGGGCCGCGACGGCGAAGTCGGCCGGCCGCGTCGTCGGGGCCAACGACCGGATCCGCTTCGGCCTGATCGGGGCCGGGGCCCGCGGCCAGGAGATCCTCAAGCCCGCCGTCGCCTGCGCCAACGTCGAGTGCGTGGCCGTCGCCGACGCCTGGACCGGCCGCTTCCCCGAGGCCCAGAAGATCGCCCCCGGCGTGAAGACCTTCCAGGACCATCGCAAGCTCCTGGACGACCCGTCCATCGACGCCGTCCTGATCGCCACGCCCCAGCACCTGCACGCGCGTCACTTCGTCGACGCGATCGCGGCCGGGAAGGACGTGTACCAGGAGAAGACGATGGCGTTCGACGCCGACCATGCCCGCCGCATGCGCAACGCGCTCGACGGCTCGGGGCGGGTCGTGCAGGTCGGGCTCCAGTGGAACTCCAGCGGCGGCGTGCAGAAGGCCCGCGAGCACATCGCCGCCGGCGCGGTCGGGACGGCCTCGCTGCTGGAGACGCACCACTTCCGCCAGACGCCCTACGGCGGCTGGCTCCGCGAGGTCCCCGAGGGGTTCGACCCCGCCCGGGTCGACTGGGACGCCTTCCAGGGCGACGCGAAGCGGGTGCCGTTCGACGCCGACCGCTTCTTCAACTGGCGGTTCTACTGGGACTACTCCGGCGGCAACGTCTTCGAGAACTTCGTCCACATCGCCGCCTTCTGGTTCGCCGCCCTGGACCTGGCCATCCCCGAGTGCGTCACCAGCGTCGGCGGCAACTACCAGCATCCCAGGATGAGCCCGCCCGACGCCTTCACGGTCTCGATGAAGCACTCGAACAAGTTGTTGTTCACGTTCACGTCCATGTTCGGCAACGGCTACCACGGCGAGGGCCGGAACTTCCTGTTCGGCGACAAGGGGACCCTGGTCCACTCGCTGGCCGACCTCATGCACGTCGTCCCGGCCGGCAAGAAGGACGAACTCCCCGCGCCGCAGGGGAAGTTCAAGAACCCCACGCCGGAGCACCTGGCCAACTTCTTCGACTGCGTCCGCTCCCGCAGCGAGCCGAACTCGCCGTTCGAACTCGGCTTCCGGACCGCCGTCGCCTGCCGCATGGCCGTCGAGTCCTACCGCCGCGGCGCCACCGTCCGCTGGGATCCGGCGACCGAGACCATCGTCTGAGGCGCGGCTTCGCTCCGGCTCCGTTTGGGTTTGACCGCGCGCCGAACGCCGGCGACGCAGGATTGCAAGCTATTTAATTTCAATAGCTTGCATGAAACGCCATTGGGTTCGCTCGTCGATTTCGCGATGGTTTTCTTCCGGCCGGCCCGGACATCGGGAAGGCCATCGTGACGTCCTTCCCCCCTCGCGGGGGAAGGTGGCCCGCAGGGCCGGATGAGGGGGACGACGGGCGAGAAAACCGTCGGGTCGCGGTGAAGGCCGAGCGGGCGGGCCTTCGAATCCCGACGGTGCGCGTGCTTCGCGTCCCCCTCATCTGACCCCTTCGGGGTCTGTCTTCCCCCGCGAGGGGGGAAGACGGCTGAGTGCCGGGGGCGGCCCCGTCCACGAGGACGCGGCCTCGCGAAGCCCTCGCGTCGCGGGCCTGCTCAAGTTTCCAAGGTGACGCCGCGATGACGAACGCCCGCCCCTGGACGGTCCGGCGGATGACGGTGCTGGTCGCCTTGCTGTTGCCGGCGATCGCCGGGATCACCTGGCTGTCCCGGGCCGTGGGCTCCGCGCGCGAGGCGGCCCGCGCGGCCCAATGCACGTGCCACCTGAAGTGCATCGGCCTGGCGATGCTCAATTACGAGAGCGCCCACGGCTCCCTGCCGCCGGCGTACTCGACGGACGCCGCGGGCCGGCCGTTGTTGAGCTGGCGCGTCCTGATCCTGCCGTACCTGGAGCTCCAGGCGCTCTACTCCCGCTTCCGGCTCGACGAGCCGTGGGACGGGCCCAACAACCGCCTGCTCCTCGACGAGATGCCGGGGTGCTACGCCTGCCCGACCCATCAGCCCGGCGTCGGTTCGTCCGCCCCCGGCCGGTTCACGAACTACCTGGCGACGGCCGGGCCCGGCACGGCCTTCCCGGGGGCGGAGGGGGCGAAGCTCGCCGACTTCCGCGACGGGCCCGACCGGACGCTCCTCGTGGTCGAGTCGGACCAGGTCGAGGTCCCGTGGACCGCGCCGATCGACCTCGACGCGCGCACCGGGTCCCTCATCAATGCGAATGCGCCGGATTCCTCCACGCGCGGCCCGACCACGCCGCACCCGTCCGGCCTCCACGTCGCGACGGCCGAGGACCGCATCCTGCGCCTCGACCCGGAGAAGCTCCGGCGGGCGCTGGCGGCCGTGTCGACGATCGCCGGGGGCGAGGTCGTGGAACGGGACGACCTGGAGCCGGCCCCCCGGTGAGAGGCCGTTCCGGCCGGCCTTCCGATCCTCGCGGGTTGTCAAAGAAGATGTCGTCTCCGGGATGATCCGCGGCACCGGGGTCGCGATTTCAGGATTCCGGCCGGGGACGGGGGATCTCCCCGGGTCCCTCACTTCACCGGCGGGCCGCCGAGGTCCTGGAGGCGTCGGCGCATCTCCCAGCCGGCGAGGGGGTCCAGGAGGCGGACGACGTCGCCGTCGAAGTCGAATCCCGAGGCGAGGCGGACCCACAGGCCGATGCGCTCGACGTCGCCGGGGGCGGGCTCGGGGGCCTTCCAGATGCGGACCGCGCCGTCGGCCCCGGCGACGGCGAGGCGGCGGCCGTCGGGGGCGAAGGCCAGGGCTCCCGAACGCCCGCCGCCGGCGAGGGGGGGGCCGACGGGGAGGCCGGAGGCCGCGTCCCAGAGGCGGGCGGAGCCGTCGCGGCCCCGGGCGGCGACCAGGCCGTCGGGGTGGAAGGCGGGCGCGGGGCCGCGGCCGTCGTGGACGAACGGCTCGCCGAGCGGGGCCCCGTCGCGGGTCGCGTGGGCGCGGGCCTCGCCGGGCGTCGAGACCAGGACGAAGGCGTCGCCGTCCGGCGCGAATCCGGCCCAGGCGACCTCGTCGTGGTGCGGGCGCTCGGCGAGGATCGTCGCCCCGGCCGCGTCCCAGATCCGCACCAGGCCGTCCCGGCCGCAGGTCAGCACGCGATCGCCCGCCGGATGGACGGCCATCGCCGTGAGGGCGTCGGGGTGCGGGAGCGGTCGATCGCCGCGACGCCGGGCCGAGAGGTCCCACGTCCAGACCTCGCCGTCGCCGTCGGCCGCGGCCAGCGTCCCGCCGGCGGCGGCCAGGAGCGCCCGCGACGCCCGAAGCAAGGGCCGGGGGTCGTCGGCGACGGCCGCGCCGGTGTCGGCGTCGCGCAGCCAGGACCGGGCGTCGCGGTCGAGCGCCGCCAGGCAGGAGCCGTCGGCCCCGAAGTGGAGGAGGACCACGGCGGCCTCGAACGGCGGCGACTCGGCGACCGGCGATCCCGACAGCCCGTCCCAGCGCCGGACGACGCCCCCCTCGCAGCCGGTGACGAGGAGGCGGCCGTCCGGCGTGAACTCCATCGCCCGGACGGCTCGCGGGTGGGGCAGGGGCGGGCCGAGCGGCGTGGCGCGGGCGACGTCCCAGATGCGGACGGTCCCGTCGTCGGCGGCCGTGGCCAGCCGCTTGCCGTCGGGGCTGAAGCGGATCGGGCCGGCCGCGCCGGCGTTCGCGATCGTCCGTTCGAGCATCCGATCGCGGCGGTGCCACGCCGACAGGCTGGCGCGGATGCCGCGGTCGCGGTCGGTCGGGCCGAGTTCGAGCGCCCGGGCCAGCCAGAGCATCCCCTCGCCGTCGCGGGCGCGGTGGAAGCAGGTGGATGCCCGCTCGACGGCCAGCCTCGCCCGCGAGTCGCGCACCTGCTCCAGCGCCTCCTGCTGCTCGTCGCGGTAGCGGATCGCCGCGAGCCACGACTCGATCGCCTCGGCCAGCTCCAGCGCCGAGGCGTGGCGGTCCTCGGGGCGGGTCGCCATGGCCTTCAGGCAGATCGCCTCCAGCGCCGGGTCGACGGAACGCCGCTCGCGACGGGGCGAGGGGAAGACGCCGCGGCGGACGCGCCCCAGGAGGTCGGCGAGGTCGGCGCCGACGAACGGCGGCCGGCCGACCAGAAGGTAATACAGCGTGGCCCCGACGCCGTAGACGTCGCTCGCCGGGCCGATCCGGTCGACGTCCCCCTCGGCCTGCTCGGGGCTCATGTACTGCGGCGTCCCCACCGCCGCGCCGGGGCGGGTCATGTAGGGCAGGTCGGGCGGCCCGCCCTCGAACAGCGGCAGGGCGGGCGAGGGGTCGGGGCGGCCGACGGCCTTGGCGACGCCCCAATCCAGGAGCAGGGTCTCGCCGAACGTCCCGAGCATGACGTTCTCGGGCTTCACGTCGCGATGGACGACGCCGCGGCTGTGGGCGTAGCCGAGCGCGTAGCAGACCTCGACGACGCTCCGGAGCAGGCGGCGGAAGGTCAGCTCGCGGTCCTCCCCCTTCGACCCGCGGTGGAAGCGGGCGACGGCGGCGTGGAACGTCTCCCCTTCCACGAGCCGCATGGCGTAATACGGCCGGCCGTCGGGGTGCCGGCCCAGGCCGTAGACCGGCACGACGCCGGGATGTTCGAGGCGGCCGGTGATCTCGGCCTCCTGCACGAACCGGAGCCGGCAGACCTCGTCGTCCGCGAGCCTCGGCTGGAGTTCCTTCAGGGCCACGCGGCGGTCCAGCTCGGCGTCGACGGCCTCGAACACCATCCCCAGCCCGCCCGTCGCGTGCAGCCGGCCGACGCGGAAGCGGCCCGCCGGCTCGGGCGGCTCGGGGAGCGGCGGCAGGTTCGACGTCCCCGGCAGCGGCGGCCCGGTATACGCCACGGTCTCCGACGTCGCCCCCAGCCGGTCGCGCAGCAGCCCGGCCATCGTCGCCGCCGGGTCGCGCTCCCAGGCCGCGAACGCCGCCAGCAGGGCGTCCCGGTCGATGAGGCCGTCGCGGAAGGCCCGCAGGCCGACGGCCAGGTCAGAGGCGTCGCGTTGGGGCACGGGGGAGGCTCCTCGGGGCGGATCGGATCGACCAGGCGTCATCCCAGGGATCGCTTCCGAGCCCGATCTCGCTCCTTCATGCCGGCGACGATCGCCCACACCTCGGCCCCCGCGTGGAAGCTGGTCCCATCGAAGAGTCGATCCAGGACGTCGGGCAGGTCGTCGATGAATCCCGATTCCGCGGCCCGGTCGATCAACGCGAGCGTCCGCACCGTCGTCAGGCCCCTCTTGTGAGCTTCCTGGATCCCTCTGCCGTCGTCGATGAGGAGGGCCGCCGCGCCGAGCTCAAGGGCCAGGGCGATGGCCGCTTTCTCGCCGGCGCCGCGCTTCCCCCGTCCCAGGCGCGGGATGTCTTCGACGACGGCCGGAGCGGCGACGACGAGCCATGTCGGCGGAGACGCCGCCCACGACCTCACCGGTCCCGGCGCGTTCGCCGCCGACATCTCCGCCATGACCGCGGGCGGCGTGACCACTACCCCGAAAAGCCGAGGCAGGATGGGGGCGCAATCGACGAGCACGAGGTAGTGGAGCGGCGACAGGTTCGAAACAACCGTCATGGCCGTTTGAGCCCGCGCAGGAAGGCCCGCTCCGCTTCGAACTCCTCCAGGGTGTAGTCGTCGCCGACGCCGTGGTCCTTCAAGAGTTGCTGAGTCTGTTCGAAGCCCAGGCCGAGGGCCCCGCTCAGGTCGTCGTGCGTGATCCTCCCTCGGCGATAGAGCCCGACGAAGAATCCTTCCTTCGCCTCCCGGTCGAGGTCGACGCCGGCGGCGCGGAGTTCGCGCTCGAGGTCGCTGGGCACGTCGAAGCTGATGCTCATGGTCGGTCTCCCCGGCGGACTGGACGCCCGTCCTCCCAGTGTTCGGGATCCGGGCCCGGCTTTCAAGGCGACTCCTCGGTCTAGGAGGAAGGGGGGCGGATATGAGACAATCGCCCCCCGGAAACCGGTACACCTTGAAGGGACGAGTTCGAAGACATGAGCGACGGCAGCACGCCCGCCGGCAACCCACCCCTGGCCTGCGACTTCTGCGGGCGGCCCGCGAACGACGTCGGGCCGATGATCGAGGGCAAGGCCCTCCAGCCGATCGCGCCGGGGCGGGCGATCGCGCACATCTGCTCCAGCTGCGTCGACGTCTGCGACGGCATCTTCCAGCAGCACGAGCGCGCCAAGGTCCAGATCGACAAGGTCCCGACGCCCCGCGAGCTGGTCGCGCACCTGGACGACTACATCATCGGCCAGGAGGGGGTGAAGAAGACCCTGGCCGTCGCCGTCGTCAACCACTACAAGCGCGTGCTCGGCGGCGAGGTGACCGACGAGGAGCTGAAGGACGTCGAGGTGGCGAAGAGCAACGTCCTGCTGATCGGCCCCACCGGCTGCGGCAAGACGGCCCTGGCCCAGACGCTCGCCCGCCGGCTGCACGTCCCGTTCGCGATCGGCGACGCCACCACGCTGACCGAGGCCGGCTACGTCGGCGAGGACGTCGAGAACCTGATCCTCAAGCTCGTCATGGCGGCCGACTACGACATCGCCGCGGCCGAGAAGGGGATCATCTACATCGACGAGATCGACAAGATCGGCAAGACCAGCCAGAACGTCTCCATCACCCGCGACGTCTCCGGCGAGGGGGTCCAGCAGGCCCTGCTGAAGCTCCTGGAGGGGACCACGGCCAACGTCCCGCCCCAGGGGGGCCGCAAGCACCCGGAGCAGCAGTACCTCCAGGTCAACACGACCGACATCCTGTTCATCTGCGGCGGAACCTTCGTCGGCCTGGAGGAGATCATCGCCAAGCGGCTGGGCCGCAAGATGATCGGCTTCGGCCGGGGCGAGGAGGTCCAGGATCGCGAGGTCGAGCGCAACGAGCTGGTCGCCCAGGTCACGCCCGAGGACCTGGAACGCTACGGCATGATCCCGGAGCTGATCGGCCGCCTGCCGATCATCGCCACGCTGGACCAGCTCTCCGTGGCCGACCTGGAGAAGATCCTCACCGAGCCCCGGGACTCGCTCTCCAAGCAATACCGCGTGCTGTTCCACCTGGACGGCGCGAAGCTGGAGTTCACCCCGGGCGCGATCCACGAGGTCGCCAGGCTCGCCAAGGCCCGCGGCACCGGCGCGCGGGCGCTGCGGTCGATCATGGAGAACCTGATGCTGGAGATCATGTTCGACCTGCCCGAGCGCGAGCCCGGCCAGACGTACGTCATCACCGACAAGATCGTCCGCAAGGAAGAGCGGCTGTTCGAGCCGGCGGGTGCCTGAGCGGCGAGCGGGGGCGGAAGTCATGACCGGGCCCGCATCCCCCCGCCGTCGCGCCGTCCTGAAGGCCCTCGCGGGGCTGGGGGTCGGCGGGCCGGTGCTGCATCGGGCGGTCGCCGCGGCGGCCGAGGCCGGCGACGTCTCGCCCGAGATGGTGCGCCGGGCCGAGTGGATCGCCGGGGTCGAGTTCACCGACGCCGAGCGCGCCCAGGTCGCCAGGGCCGCGCGGGAAAGCCTCGCCGACTTCGACGCCCTGCGCCGCGTCGAGGTCGGCTTCGACGTCCTCCCCGCCGTCCAGTTCAACCCCGCGCCGGGCCTCGCGCCGGCCGAGGGGGTCGCCCGCAACCGCGCCGTCCCCATCGCGTCCCCGCCCGTCGAGCGGCCCGCGAGCGACGACGACCTGGCGTTCCTGCCGGTGTCGCGGCTGGCCGCGCTGGTGCGGTCGCGAAAGGTGACGTCGGTCGAGCTGACGCGGCTGTACCTGGGCCGGCTGAAGCGGTTCGACCCGCTCCTGAAATGCGTCGTGACGCTCACGGAAGACCTGGCCTTGCGGCAGGCCGAGGCGGCCGACGCGGAGATCGCGGCGGGGAAGTATCGCGGGCCGCTGCACGGGATCCCGTGGGGGGCGAAGGACCTGATCGCCCACCCGGGGTATCCGACGACCTGGGGCGTCCCGCAGTTCAAGGACCGGGCCCTGGACGTCAAGGCGACGGTCGCGGCGCGGCTGGAGGAGGCGGGGGCGGTGCTGGTCGCCAAGCTCAGCCTGGGGGCGCTGGCGATGGGCGACCGCTGGCACGGCGGCATGACCCGGAACCCGTGGGATCCCCGTCGCGGTTCGAGCGGGTCGTCGGCCGGGTCGGCGTCCGCGGCGGCGGCCGGGCTGGTCGGATTCGCGATCGGCAGCGAGACGCTGGGGAGCATCGTCTCCCCCTGCCGCGTCTGCGGCTCGACCGGGCTCCGGCCCACGTTCGGCCGGGTCTCGCGGCACGGCTGCATGTCGCTGTCGTGGACGATGGACAAGCTCGGGCCGATCGCGCGGGGCGTGGAGGACTGCGCCCTGATCCTGGACGCGATCCACGGCCGAGACGGGCTCGATCCCACGGCCGTCGATCGGCCGTTCGCCTGGCCGCCGGCCGTCGACCCGTCGCGGATCAAGATCGGTGTCCCGTCGGTCGACGGCAGGCCCACGGACGACCGCGAGGACGCCCGCACGCTCCGGGCGCTGGGCTATGAGGTCGTCCCGGTCGACCTGCCGACTCGATACCCGGCCGGGGCGGTGGCCCTGATGCTGGGGACGGAGGCGGCGGCGATGTTCGACGACTTCACGCGGCGGCACGTCGAGGAGGGCCTGAACGAGTGGCCCGAGACGTTCCGCGTCCACCAGCTCACGCCGGCCGTCGAGTACCTCCGCGCCGCTCGGGTGCGGACGCTGCTGATGCAGGACGTGGCCCGCCTGTTCGACCAGGTCGACGCCTTCCTCGCCCGGGGCGCGGACCTAACGATCACGAACCTGACGGGCCACCCCTCGATCACCTTCCCCGTCGGCCTCCGCGAGCGCGAGGGCCGCCAGGTCCCGCGCACCGTCACGCTGACCGGCCGGCTGTACGACGAGTCGACGCTGCTGGCCGTCGCGCTCGCCTGCGAGTCCGCCGTCGCCGACCCGTCCCGCCGGCCGCCGATCGAGGCGTTCCTCGCCGGGGGCTGACGGGGGTTCGCCGTCCCTCCGACGGCCTGGGGGCCGCCGGCGCGGGGGTTGCATTGCATCGGAAGTTCGAGGGGGTCGGGGCTTGGACGGCGTCCGTCCTCGCCCTAAGATCAGGACTCGACGAAGGAGAAGGGGCTCGAAGCGTCGAGCCCGAGCCGCCGCGGAGCCGCCCGGACATGCCCAACAGCCCACGGAACTGGAAACCGGCCGCGCTCGTCGCGGCCGGACTGCTGGCCGCCCTCGCGCCCGGAACGGCGGCGCGGTCCCAATCGGCCGCCCCCTCGGTCGCCCGCGACGGCGTCCACGCGCTCGGCCGGCTGGAGCCCGAGACCGGCCTGATCACGGTCGGCTCGCGGCCCGGACAGCGGATCGACGCGATCCAGGTGGCCGTCGGCGACGACGTGCAGGCCGGACAGGTCCTCGCCGTCCTCGAAGGCCGCAAGCAGGCCGAGGCGCAACTGGCCCTGGCCGAGTTGCAGGTGCGGCAGGCGGAGTTCCAGCGCAAGGCGAAGGTCGACCAGTTCGCGCTGGAGCGCGAGAAATTCAAGCTGACCAGCGAGCCGCGGGTCGAGGCCGCGACGAAGGTCGCCGACGCCCTGCGGAAGCTGCTCGATCGCGCCACGCCGCTCTACAACGTCGGGAACGCCGCCGCGACCCTCGCCCCGGGGACCGTCGACAAGGCCAAGCTCGAAGACGAGGGGAAGTACGTCGAGCTGCTGGCCAAGACCACCCAGGCCGAGCTGGACCGCAAGCTCCTGGACGTCGAGAAGGCGCTGAACGAGAAGAAGGCCGCCCTGGAAGACGCCCAGGTCGCCCTGGACGACCCGGAGAAGAAGACGACCGGCAACCCCGAGTTCCTCCTCCCCGACGCCCAGGTCGCCCTGGCGAGGGCCGGCCTGGAGCAGACCGAGGTGAAGGCCCCCCGCGCCGGGAAGATCCTGGACGTCCTGGCCCGCGAGGGCGAGCTGGGCACGGGCCAACTGCTCCTCATGGGCGACCTGTCGAAGATGGTCGCCGTGGCCGAGGTCTTCCAGGCCGACGTCCTGCGCGTGAAGGTGGGCGACGCGGCGAGCGTGAAGATCCTCGACCAGTCGGTCCCCGGCAAGGTGACGCGCATCGGCTCCGTCGTGGGGCGGAACCAGGCTGCGAACATGGACCCCCGGGCGCTGAAGGACGTGCGGGTGGTCAAGGTGTGGGTGGCCCTGGACGACCCCAAGCTCGCGGCCCGGCTGATCAACATGGAAGCCGAGGTCGTCATCACCCCCGGCGGGGGCGGCTGACGTGCTGGGGATGCGGAACCCGCCCCTGGCGTGGCGGAACGTGGCCCACGGCGGCCGGAGGTCGGTCGCGGCGATCTCGGGCGCGGCGTTCTCGCTGGTGATGGTCCTGCTCCAGCTGGGGTTCCTCCAGGCGGTGCGGATCACGGCGACGAACAACTTCGACGTGCTCGACTTCGACGTCCTCCTGACCTCGGCCCGCTTCGAGCAGTTCTACGCGCCGGGGTTCCTCCCCCTGGAGCGGCTGCGGCAGGCGCAGGGCGTGGCGACGGTGGAGTCGGCGACGCCGCTGTACGCGACGTTCGCCCTCTGGCGCTGCCCCCCCAGCCCGCTCGACGCGCCGCCGGACGACTCCGGCCCGAGGCCGGGGGCGCTCTCGCGGTGGCTGTCGGGCTCGCGCACGGCCCGTCCGCTCCAGCGCCGGCAGCTCTACGTCATGGGTTTCGACCTCGACCATCCCCCGTTCCGGCCGCCGATCCGCGACTCCATCGAGGCGAACCGGGCCAGGCTCCGCGTGCCGAACCGGGTCCTGCTCAACGCCGAGTCCCACCCCGACTTCGGCTGGCAGGTCCGCGACCGCTACCGCGACTGGGAGCTGGAGGACACGGCCGTCGAGGTCGTCGGCGGGTTCGACATGCTGCGGGGCTTCGCCGCGGACTCGACCGTCCTCTGCTCGGACGACGACTTCGTGCGGATCTGCGGCTACGGCTCGCGCGAGACGATCAACCTCGGCCTGCTGAAGGTGGAGCCGGGCACGGCCGACGCGACGGTCTCCGCGCTCCGCGAGACACTGCCGGGCGACGTGCGGGTCTCGTCGCGGGCGGAGGTGCTGGAGCATGAGGTCGACCACTGGGTCAACCAGACGTCGACGGGCAAGCTGTTCGCGGTCGGCGTGCTGGTGGCGATGAACGTGGCGGCGGTGGTGGTCTACCAGGTCCTCTCCAACGACGTCCGCGAGCACCTGCCCGAATACGCGACGCTCCGCGCGATGGGCTATTCGACCCTGCGCCTGGCGGGCATCCTGATCTTCCAGGCGACGCTCTACATGCTGATCTCGTTCGCCGTCGCCGTGGCGATCTCCGAGGTCGTCTACCGCGCGACCGAGGCGCTGGCGGGGATCCCCATGGTGATGACGCGGGAGAACCTGGCCCTGACGTTCGCGCTGGCGATGGCCGTCGGCGCGATCACCGGCGGCCTGACGGTCAACCGGCTGCGGTCGGCCGACCCGGCGGACCTGTTCTGAATCGACGGCCCCGACGGACGGAACCCCATCGCATGCGACTCGGCCGCAACATCCCCCTGGCCTGGAAGAACCTCACGGAGCACAAGCTCCGGCTGCTGGCGTCGGTGGCCGGCGTCGCGTTCGCGACCACGCTGATGTTCATGGAGAACGGCTTCCGCAAGTCGATCCTCGACAGCATGGTCAACATCATCGAGCGGATCGACGGCCAGGTGGTGCTGGTGAGCCGGACGCTCTACACGCTGTCGGTCCCGTTCCCGTTCCCGATGGAGCGGGTCGTCCAGGCGAGGGGCGTGGAGGGGGTGGCCTCGGCGAGCCCGCTCTACACCGTCACCCGCTCGTCGTTCTGGCGGAACCCGGAGACCGGCCGCGAGGAGCGCATCTGCGTCGTCGGCTACGACCCGGCGGACGACCTGCTGGACGTCCCGGAGCTGAAGGAGGATCGCGAGCTGTGGTCCCGCCCCGACACCGCGATGGCCGACGACCTCTCGCGCCCGGCCCAGTTCGGCGAGTTCCGGGCGGGCCAGGTCTCGGAGCTGGCGGGGAAGCGGTTCGAGGTGGTCGGGACGTTCGCGCTGGGGATCAACGTCCAGACCAACGGCAACCTCGTGGTCAGCGACCGCAACATGATGACGGCGTTCCCGGAGCTGGACGGGCCCTCGCTGATGGACCGCAAGGTCCAGGTGGGCGTGATCCGGACGGCCCCCGACGCCGACCCCCGGCGCGTCCGCGACGCCCTCGCCGAGGCGCTGCCGCCGGACGTCCGCGCGCTGACGCTCGACGAGTTCATCGCCCGCGAGCGCGACTTCTGGGACAAGGTCGCCCCCATCGGCACGGTCTTCTACATCGGCGTCGTGATGGGGTTCATCGTGGGGTCGGTGATCTGCTATCAGGTGTTGTATTCGGACATCAGCGACCGATTGCCCGAGTTCGCGACGCTGAAGGCGATCGGCTATTCCAACCTGGCGCTCTACCGGGTGGTGCTGACGCAGGCGCTGTACCTGGCCCTGCTGGGGTACGCCGCGGGGCTGATCGTGAGCCATTTCCTGTTCCAGTGGGTCAACCGCATGACCGGCCTGCCGATGGACGTCCCGCGGAACAACCCCGGCGTCATCCTGCTGCTGACGGTGCTGATGTGCCTGGGCTCGGGCGCCTACGCGGCGCGGAAGCTGATCTCGGCCGACCCGGCGCAGCTCTTCGCGTGATCGATCGACGGACGGGATGGAGGGCCGCGGCATGACATCGGCGATGCTGACGACGACGCTGAACCGGGCGGTGAACAAGCCCGCGGGGGCCGACGTGGTCATCCGCGCCGTGGGCGTGAACTACGCCTACGGCGCCGGCGAGACGCGGACGCAGGTCCTGTTCGACAACCACCTGGAGATCAGCCGCGGCGAGGTCGTCATCATGACCGGGCCGTCCGGTTCCGGGAAGTCGACGCTCCTCACGCTCATCGGAGCCCTGCGGTCGATGCAGGAGGGCTACCTGGAGGTGCTGCACAAGAACCTCTCGAAGGCCGGCGAGGGGGCCCGGGTGGACATCCGCAAGGAGATCGGGTTCATTTTCCAGCAGCACAACCTGTTCAGCTCGCTCTCCGCGCTGGAGAACGTCCGGATGGCCACGGCGCTGAAGCCGGCGTCGGTGGACGAGATGACCGGGCGTTGCGTCGACATGCTGACGAGGCTCGGCCTGGGCGAGCGGATCCACCACCTGCCTTCGGAGCTGTCCGGCGGGCAGAAGCAGCGGGTGGCGATCGCGCGGGCGCTGGTGAACGCGCCGTCGCTCATCCTGGCCGACGAGCCGACGGCGTCGCTCGACGCGAATTCGAGCCAGGTCGTCCTGGATCTGCTGCGCGAGCTGGCCGACGGGCCCTCGCGGACGACGGTCCTGCTGGTCACGCACGACCAGCGCGTCATCGACAAGGCCGACCGGATCGTGAACATGGTCGGCGGCAAGATCGTGACCAACTCGCTGACGAAGGTCGCCGTGCGGATCGTCCGGGCGCTCGCCGCGACCGAGGGCCTGGTGGGCCTGGGCGAGGCGACGCTGTCGCGGCTGGCGAACTACATGACCGTCGAGGACTTCAGCGCCGGCGACGAGATCGTCCGCCAGGGGGACGAGGGGGATCGCTTCTACATCGTCGGCTCGGGCGTGGCCGACGCCTACAAGGACGGCCAGTTCGACGAGGAGAAGTGCTTCGGCGAGAGCTTCGGCATGATCTCCTCCTACTTCAAGATCCCGATCCCAGAGACGGTGAAGGCCCGCACCGACATGGAGGTGTACGTCCTGGACAAGGACGACTTCCTCCGAGCCCTGGCCGACGACCAGTCGTTCGAGGGCCGCATCCGCAGCCTGCTCGCCGGCGCCGCGCCGGGCGCCCAGCCCGCCGCGACTCCCTGACCACCCGCCGAAGGTTCCTCCGAGGGTTCGACGATGAATCGACCGCTCCTGATCGCCGCCGCCATCCTGTCCGCCGCCCCGGGCCTCGCCGTCGAGGTCCCGGTGGGCGTCGCCAGGGTCGACGTCACGCCGACGCATCCCGTCGTCCTCACCGGCTACGGCCACCGCGTCGGCGAGTTCCAGGGCGTCGACGCGCCGCTCTGGGCGCGGGCGATGGCGATCGGCGACGACCCGGCGGTGATCGTCGCCGTCGACAACTGCGGCGTGCCGACGCCCGTCGTGGCCGAGGTCCGCCGCCGCGTCGCCGAGTCCAAGGCGTTCGACCCCTCGCGGCTGGTCGTCGCCTCCACCCACACCCACAACGCGCCGCAGCTCGCGGGCTACGCGCCGCTGATCTGGGAAGGCCGGGACACGCCGGAGCAGCGTCAGCACGTCGCCGACTACACCGCATGGCTGACCGGCAAGATCGTGGAGGTGGCGACGGCCGCCGTGCGCGACCGCAAGCCGGCGGAGCTTTCCTGGGGGCAGGGGAGGGCGACGTTCGGCGGCAATCGCCGGCTGATGATCGACGGCGTGTGGAAGGGGTTCGCCTTCCAGGAGAAGGCGCCGGTCGACCATAGCATGCCCGCCATGTTCGCCCGCCGTGACGGCAAGCTCGTCGCGGTGTGGGCCAACTACGCCTGCCACTGCACCAGCGCCGGGAGCGAGAACCGCGTCGGCCCCGACTGGGCGGGGTTCGCGGCCGAGGAGATCGAGCGCGACGCCCCCGGCGCGACGGCCGTGATCACCATCGGCTGCGGGGCGGACGTCGGCCCGCAGCCCACCGGGAACGTGGGCCTCTCGCGCCGCCACGGACGCGCCCTGGCCGACGCCGTCGCCGCCGTGGCGAAGGGCCCGAACGTCCCGCTCTCGGCCGGGCCCGAGGTCGTCCAGGCCACGATCGAACTCCCGCTGGCGAGCGTCCCGGGCCGCGAACACTGGGAGAAGGAGGCGAAGCGCGAGGGCTTCGAGGGCCGCCACGCGCGGCGGATGCTCGCCCAGCTCGACCGCGACGGCAAGCTGCCGGCGGCCGTCCCGTACCCGATCGCGGCCTGGCGGTTCGGCGGCGACCTGGCGATCGTCTTCCTCCCCGGCGAGGTCACGGTCGACTACGCCGTCCGCCTCAAGGGCGAGATGGACTGGACCCGCCTCTGGATCAACGGCTGGTCGAACGACGTCCCGGGCTACATCCCCTCGAAGCGGGTCCTGGCCGAAGGGGGCTACGAGCCCGACTTCTCCCAGATCTATTACGGCTGGCCCACGCACTACTCGCCGGACGTGGAAGACCTCCTCGTCTCCACCGTGGAATCGCTCCTGGGCGACGGCTTCCGCAAGACGGCGGACACCCCCGCGCCCGACTTCTTCGCCGTCCCCGAGGCGCTGCTGCCGTCGATGCGGAAGTGAGCCAGAGACTGTTCCAGAAGGTCGCGGGGCGATCCTCATGACGCCTCCCCCCCCTCGCGGGGGAAGGCAGGCCCCGAAGGGGTCGGATGAGGGGGACGCGAAGCACGAGGCCCGTCGCGCTTCGGAAGCCCCGCCCGACCGGCCCGGGGACCCGACGGCCGTCGCGCGCGTCGTCCCCCTCATCCGGCCCTCCGGGCCACCTTCCTCCGCCAGGGGGGAAGGACGTTCAAATCCCCCTTCTGGAACAGACTCTCAGACGCCCACGGCCTCGCGGGCCTCGCGGAGCATCTCGCGAGCCTCGCGGCGGGTGGACTCGGCGGCGGAATCGCCGCGAAGCATGGCGGCGAGTTCGGCGACGCGCTCGGTCTCGGCCAGGGGGGCGATGGTGGTCCGGGTCCGGCCGCGGTCGACCTGCTTGCGGATCACCCACTGCTTGCGGGCGTAGCTGGCCATCTGGGGCAGGTGGGTGACGCAGACGACCTGGTGATGCTTCGCCAGGTCGGCCAGCGTCTTCCCGAGCGCCGAGCCCAGCCGGCCGCCGACGCCCGTGTCGATCTCGTCGAAGACCAGGGTCGGCACGCGGTCGACGGCCGCCAGCACGGCCTTGGCCGCGAGCGTCACCCGCGACAGCTCGCCGCCGGAGGCGATCTTGCGGAGGGGCTGGGGGACCTCGCCGGGGTTGGCCAGGAAGATCATCTCCACGCGGTCGGCCCCGGAGTCGGGCGGCGAGGGGACGGTGGGGTCGTCGCCCAGGTCGCGGGACTCGACCTCCACGGAGAGCCGGGCGCGCTCCATCCCCAGGCATTTCAGCCGGGCCTGGATCGCCTTGCCGAAGTCCTTCGCCGTCTTGCGCCGGCCGTCGGAGAGCTTCGTCGCCGCCCCCTTCACCGCGGCCCAGGCGACGGCGAGGGGCCCGTCGAACGCCTTCAGGTCGGTCTCCTCGCGCTCGATGGCGGCGAGCCGGGCCTCGGTCTCGGCCTTGAGCGCGGCCAGGTCGTCGGGCGAGCGGTGGAACCGGTTGGAGAGCTTGCGGTAGAGGGCGAGCCGGGACTCGACGTCTTCGAGCCGCTCCGGGTCATCGTCCCAATCCTGGCCGAGGTTGCGGAGGGTGTAGGCGATCTCGCGGGTCTCGTCGGCGAGGCGTTCGAGGGCCGCTGCGGCGTCGGCCAGCTCGGGGACGTCCTTAGCCAGCGGCTCCAGCGAGCGGGCGACGCGGCAGAGGATCTCCTGCGCGGAGCGGTCGGCCTCGTAGAGCAGGCGGTGGCCGTCGACGGCGGCCGTCCGGAGGGCCTCGGCGTTGGCCAGGATGTGAGACTCCTGCACCAGCTCCTCGTGCTCGCCCGGCCGGGGGTCGGCCTCGGCGAGCTCCTTGAACTCGAACTCCAGCAGCGCCTTCTCCCGACGGCGGGCCTCGACGCCGTCGATGAGGGCCTGGCGGGCGCGCCGGAGTTCGGCGTGGTGGTCGCGGGCTTCAATATAAGAATACTGCGCCTCCTCCAGGCCGCCGAACGCATCGAGCAACGAACGCTGACGGTCGGGGTCGACCAGGGCGCGGTTCTCGTACTGGCCGTGGACGTCGATGAGCCGCTCGGCCAGCTTCTGGAGCGTGGCGATGGTCACGGGCATGCCGTTGACCTGCGCGGCGCTGCGGCCCTGGGCGGAGACCCGGCGGTTGATGATGAGCGCGCCGTCCTCCAGGGCGTTCCCGAGGATCGACTCCAGCTCGGCGCGGAGCGGGAGGCCCTCGATCTCGAAGACGGCGCCGGCGCGGGCCTCGGGCTTGCCGGCCCGGACCATCTCGGCCGACGCCTTGCCGCCGAGCACCAGGCCGAGGGCCGAGAGCAGGAGGCTCTTGCCCGCGCCGGTCTCGCCGCTCCAGACGCAGAAGCCGTCCTCCAGCTCGATCTGGACGTCCTCGATCGTCGCCAGGTTCTGCACCGACAGTTCGCGAAGCACGTTCCGGGCCTCCAAGCCTCCCTCCCGCCGCGGGGAGGGGTCGAAACCCACCCGAGCCGATCGACCTTCATTGTGCCATTCGTCGGCGAACTATCCAGATGTCCTTACTGAAAATCCGGCCACACGTCGACGGATGGCCCGGCCTGCGGCGACCTGAACGAGTGTATTCGGCCGCGCGGCCCCCGACATAATCTAAGGCGCGGAGGCGGCTTGCAAACGGCCCGGCGTCGAAATCGTCGCCCGGCGTGGGGCTCGATGCAGGCCGGCAACATTCCGGACCGGGGGCGCGGGCCCGTCGCGGCGGACATCCTCGCCGCGGCATGCCAAGTGCTTCCGCGAACTCGCATGACCTCGGCCCGCCGCCGGCCTTCCTGATGCGAGGACGCACCGATGCCCGTCGAACCCTTCCGCGGCAGCGATCACCCGACCCTCGGCGTGGAGCTGGAGCTTCAGATCGTCGACGGGACGTCGTTCGACCTGGCCCCGGTCGGGGACGACATCCTGGAGACGATCCCGGCGGAGCTGGGGGAGTCGGTCAAGCCCGAGCTTTATCAGTGCTGCGTGGAGATCAACACGGCCATCTGCCATGACGTCGACGAGGTCGGCCGCGACCTGGCGGCGAAGCTGGAGCTGGTGGAAGAGCGGGCCCGACGGTTCGGGGCGAGGGTGGCCTGGGGCGGGGCCCACCCGTTCGCGCAGTGGCTGGACCAGGAGATCTCGGTCAGCCCCCGCTACCACAAGCTGATCGACGACAACCAGGACACCATCCGACGGCAGTTGACCTTCGGCCTGCACGTCCACGTCGGCGTCCCGGACGGCGACACCGCGGCGAGGGCCTGCACGCGGATCTCCCACTACCTGCCGACCCTGCTGGCGCTCTCGGCGAACAGCCCGTTCTGGTGCGGCCGGGACACCGGGCTGCGGTCCTACCGGATGGACGTGATGGGGGTCGCCCCCACCGGCGGGCAGCCGCCGTTCCTGAAGGACTGGGACTCCTTCGTCCGCCTCGCCGAGCGGCTGGCGGCGGTGGGGTCGATCCAGACGACCAAGGAGCTGTGGTGGGACGTCCGCCCCAGCGACCGCCACGGGACCGTGGAGGTCCGCATCTGCGACATGCCCACCGACCTCGCCTCGGTGCAGGGGATCACGGCGCTGATCCAGTGCCTGATCGACCACATGGTCCACGACAGGGGCCATGAGCTGGTCGAGCTGACCGAGTTCGGCCGGCTGATGATCCGCCAGAACCGATGGCGGGCGGCGCGGCACGGGCTGGACGCGGTGCTGGTCGACCCCGTGACCGGCGACGACGAGGTGGCCCGCGAGGCCGTCGAGCGGATGACCGAGGTCCTCGCGCCGACGGCCGCCAAGCTGGGCTGCTCGCGCTGGCTGGAACACGCCCGCGAGATGGCCCGACGGCCCGACGGCGCCACCCGCCAGCGCGAGGTCTTCGATCGGACCGGCTACCTCTCCGACGTCGCCCGCTTCCTGGCCGGGGAGGAGCCCGCGCCGCCGGAGGACGCCCCGCGGGCCGACGCCGAGGTCACGGCTTGATCTTCAGGTTCCGGGCGTGGAAGGCGATCGCCTCCTGGACGTGCTGGTCCCAGTAGGCCCAGTTGTGGTTCCCGGGGAACTCCTGGTACTCGTGCGGGACGTGGCGCTCCTCCAGGAACTTGTGGAAGTCGCGGTTGTGGTCGAGGAGGAAGTCCTCGGTCCCGCAGTCGATCCGCATGGCCGGGATGCGGCCGTGGTCGATCCGCTCGACGATCGCGAACGGATCCTCGGGCCCGTCCTTCGGCTCGGGGCCGAAGATCCGCGCGAACTCGGGGCTCAGCTCCTTCCCCTTCTTCTCGCCGACCCGGGGGAAGGCCAGGGCCCCGGAGTGGGAGTTGACCGAACAGAACATCTCGTGGTGCTTCAGCCCCAGCTTCACCGCGCCGTAGCCCCCCATGGAGAGCCCGCCGATGGCCCGGCCCGCGCGCTCGGCCCGGACGGGGAAGGTGCGGTCCACCAGGCCGACGACGTCCTGGATGAGGTCGTCCTCGTGGGCGTAGCCCTCGACGGCGTTAGTGTACCACCCCCGGCCGCCGTCGGGCATGACCACGACCAGCGGCAGGTCCTGGGCGTAGCGCTCGATGCTGGTGCGGCGGGCCCAGATGGTGTGGTCGTCGGACAGCCCGTGCAGCAGGTAGAACGTCGACCACGGCCGGGCCTTCGCCGGGTCGTCCGGGAAGATGACGTTGAAGGCCGACGCCTTCTTCAACGAGCGGCTGAAGTATTGGATCGTGGCGAAGGCCATCGCGGCTCCCTCGACGTCGCCGGGGTTCGGATCATGGCTGATGGGCCAGCCAGGCCCCCAGTGTCGGGCCCCCGACGTCCTAAAGCAATGGGGCCCTCGCCCCCGAGGCGTCGGGATCGTTTGCGGTTCGTTCGTCGCGCGGACTCAAGCCGTATTTTGGACGCAAACCATTAACCTAATAACCCTTGCATCGCGTATCCTGGGTTCCGAATTTGGGTTTGATCGTCGATCTTCGCTCGATTCGCGACGCCTTCCATCCTCGACCCGGCACCGAAGAGGGCACCTCGCGGGCCTGGATGGAGCGGCACCTCCGCGGTGGTCCGGTTGGTGTCACGCGACGCGGGGTCGAGCCGGGGATTGCGACGGCAGGTCTCGCTGCACCGAGGCCGACGCGAATCATCCTTCTCCCCTCGTGGGAGAAGGTGGCCGAAGGCCGGATGAGGGGGCGACCGCCGTCGCATCCCACGGCCGGCGTAGGCTGGGTCGCGACCCAGCCTACGGGGATTGGAAGTCCACGGCCTTTGGTCGCGCCCCCCTCATCCGCCCCTTCGGGGCACCTTCTCCCACGAGGGGAGAAGGAGGGGCTGGGCCAGCCGGCCCAACCCCACGTCGCGTGACAACGCACAGCCACATATCACCCTGAGGGAGACGTCTGTGGGGTTCGTCGGCTTCGCTCTGCGGCCGAGTTGTCAAAGAGTCGAAGGGCGCATTCGACCTTATGATCCGCGGGCGGCGGCCGGGGATTTCAGGATTCCGCGGGATTTCCTCCAATTCTCGCGACGGCCGGGGAAAAGCGTATGAGCCCGGCCTCGTCCGGGTAATCCTGGTGTGAGGGCCGAGGAGAACGGACCACGCTTCAGGGACGAGGGTGCCGGTGAGAGGGACCGTCGACGGGCTCCGCACGCTGATCCACGCCGGGGCGATCGGGTCGCTGGGGGACGGGGAGTTGCTCGACCGCTTCGTCGCGACGGGCGAGCCGGCCGCGTTCGAGGCGATCGTCCGCCGCCACGGGCCGATGGTCTGGGGCGTCTGCCGCCGGGCGCTGCGCGATCACCACGACGCGGAGGACGCCTTCCAGGCGACGTTCCTGGTCCTGGCCCGCCGCGCCGAGGCCGTCCGCCCGCGCGACCGGCTCGTCGCCTGGCTGTACGGCGTCGCCCGCCGGACCGCCCTGAAGGCGCGGGCGACCCGAGCCCGGCGTCGGCTCCGCGAAGGGCCGGGGGAGGGGCCCGAGCCGGCCGCGACGCCCGCCGAACCGCGCGACGTCCTCGCCGAGTCGCTGGACCGCGAGTTGGCCCGGCTGCCGGAGCGGTATCGCCTGCCGATCGTCCTGTGCGACCTGCAAGGCTGCACCCACCGCGAGGCGGCCGAGCGCCTGGGCTGCCCGATCGGCACGCTCTCCGGCCGCCACTCGCGGGCCCGCGCCCTGCTGGCCGACCGCCTGCGCCGGCGGGGCGTCGCCCTCTGGTCCGGGGCCTGGCTCGCGTTCGCGGCCGAGGACGCATCGGCCGCGACGATCGCGAAGGCGTTCGCGTGTGCAGGAAGGACGGCGGCCGTCCCGTCGACGGTCGCCGCGCTGGCCCGGGAGGTTCAAGGAGGTCTGTTGATGACGAAGATCAAGACGAGCGCCGCGGCCCTGGCGATGGTGGTCGCGGCGGGGATGGGGGCGGTCGGGTTGGCGCAGGGCAAGCCCGAGGAGCCGCCTCCCGCGTCCAGCCCGGCCCCGAAGCCGAAGCCTGCGGCGAAGACCGAGGACGGCCTGGCCGTTCACACCTACTACGTCGGCGACATCATCGGGGCCGACCTGCGGCCTTGCGACGAACGTCCGGCCGAAGCTCCCGACATGCGACCGATCATGGACCTCATCGCCTCGACGATCGCCCCCGAGACCTGGAGTGAGTGGGACCAGCCGGGGCCGTCGATCACGCCGTTCTTCCTGAGCATCAGCCTCATCATCCGGCACGACCGCGCGACCCACGAGCGCATCAGCCTGCTCCTGCGTCAGTTGAGGCGACTGCACGATTCCCGGCTCGACGCCCCGCAGCCCTCGGCCCCGCCGGTCCCGCTACCGCCCCCCGGGGCCGTGCCGTCCACCAGGGTCGCCACCCCCTCGCCACCGTCTCCCCACACGGTGAGGCCAGTTGGTCCTCGGCCGGAACTCGTCAGCAAGAGTTATCCGATCGGCGACCTTCTGGGCATCGCACCCGGCCCGGTCGAGGAGCCCAACGCGATCCCGGAGTCCGTCTGGCCGCTCGTGGAACTCATCGCCGAGAAGGTATCCCCGGAGAGTTGGATCCACGGCGGGGGCATGGGCGGCGGCTGGGCCCGGCCCTATTACGCCCGGGTCCTCAAGAAGTCCCCCGACGGCGGCCGGACCATCGACCCGAACCGTCCGTTGATGCTCCTGGTGCGGCAGACCGAAGACGTGCAGGACCGCGTGAAGGAGTTCCTGGACGGCCTGCGACTCGCCCAGGGCTTGCGGAAGCCCGCCCCCTGACGCCGCCGGAACCTCCGTCCGCATCGCTTCGTAAGGATTCCTCCCCCGCGATTCTCAACTTGCCGAGATGTCGGGCGAAGAGAATCATGGGAATGGTCCCGTAGGAGTGGGGCGGACGTGCGATCCCGGGCCGGGGCGGAAGGGCGGTGCGGCATGGCGCGGGGGATGGGGCGGTGGCGGCTGCTGGCGAACGTCGGGTTCGCGGCGGCGGTGCTGGCGGTCGCGGGGTTCGGGCTGTTCCAGGTCGCCAACCGGCGCTGGCAGGTCCAGCCGACGTTCCGCGTCCGCGCGCAGTTCCCCAGCGTGGTCGGCGTGGAGCCCGGCCATCGCGTCCGGTTCCAGGGGATCGACGCGGGGGTGGTCGAGAAGGTCGCCCCCCCCGCGCGGCCCGGCGACCCGGTGGAACTCGTGCTGCGGATCGACGAGGGCCTGCGCCGGCTGGTGCGGCAGGACACCACGGCGAGGATCGTCGTGGAGGGGATGATCGGGGCGCGGGTGGTCGACCTCAAGCCCGGCGTCGCCGACGCCCCGGCCGTCGCCGAGGGGGCGCTGATCCGCTCCGAGCCGCCGACGGACCTGGCCGACCTGATGCGCCAGGCGGGGGACTCGCTGCGGAAGTTCGACGCGACCGCGAAGGAGGCCCAGGCCGGCCTGGAGCACCTGGCGGCGGTGGCCGCCGACGTGCGCGACGGCAAGGGGAGCCTCGGCAAGTTGGTCCGCGACGACGCCGTGTACGACAACCTCGTCGCCCTGACCCGGCGCGGCGAGAAGGCCGTGGAGAAGCTCGACGACGACCTGATGGCCATCAAGCAGACGTGGCCGATCTCGCGGTACTTCGAATCGCGGTCGTACTACGAGCGCGACAAGGTGCTGTACCGCCCCGGCTCGCACCGCGAGGCCCGCAGCCTGACCGCCGAGGAGCTGTTCGAGCCCGGCCGCGCGATCCTGACGCCCGTCGGCCAGACGCGGCTGGACGAGGTGGCGCGGTGGTCCCAGGCGTCGGGCCGCTACCGGGCCGAGATCGTCATCGCCGCCTTCACCGACCCGGGCCCCGACCCCGACCTGGCCGAGGCGCTCACGCAGGAGCAGGCCGACGCCGTCTGCAAGTACCTGGTCGACCGCCACGGCGTCAATTCGGCCGGCTGGTTCCGCAAGCGCAAGGTGGCCGCCGTCGGCTTCGGCTCGCACCCGCCGCCGCTCGACGCCGAGGCCGCCCGGCTGCCGTCGCGGCGCGTCGACATCATCCTGTTCACGCCCCAGGCGTGAGGGGATTTCCTCCGCCGTCCGTGAAAATCCTGTACACTCAGCGTCGGTGGCGTCATACGAAACGAGGACTCGGTCCGGATCGGAAGTCGATGAGCCGATTGCCCGCGAAGGATCGCAAGCTGTTGGAGCGGATCTGCGACAAGCAGCTCACCCACCTGGCGCGGCCGAGGCTGGTCTCCGTCGTGGAGACCTGCCGTGCGATCGAGGAGGAGAGGATCCCGGGGGCGTTCCTGGAGGTCGGCTGCGGCCTGGGCGGATCGTCCATCATGATCGCGACCGTGAAGTACCCGAAGCGACCGTTCCGGATCTACGACGAGTTCGAGGCGCAGGAGACCGGGGAAGACCTGCACGAGGCCGTCCTGGCCAACCTCCGGGATTTCGGGGTCGATCTCCGGGGGCGTTCGGTCACGCTCATCAAGGGGCCGCCCCGGGAGACCCTGAGGATCAACAAGCTGGTGGCGTTCGCGCACCTGGACGTCGAGGGGTACGACCCGGTCATGGCGTGCCTGACGCGCATCCTCCCGAAGCTCTCGCCGGGCGGCAGCATCATCCTGGACGACTATCACGACTGGGGCGGCTGCCGCGACGCGGCCGACGAATGCCTGAAGGGGATCGAAGGCCGATTCACCTTCGACGATTCGGCCGGCTCCATGAAGCTCACGAAGCTCGCCCGCTGACGGGCCCTCCCCGGTCCGTTGACGGCGCGCGGGCCGTGGGGTACGGTAACATCCATCGGAATCCCCAACGGAACCCCAACGCGCGCGAGGAGATCGAACCGCCGTGGCCTCCTTGTTCGTCATCCAGGGGGCCGACCAGGGCAAGCGGTTCGAACTGCGGTCGGGCCCGGTCGGCCTGGGCCGCGATCACTCGAACGTCATCCGGCTGCACGACACCGAGGTCTCGCGCCGGCACGCGGAGATCCGGCTGGACGACGAGCAGTATCGCGTCGTCGACCTGGGCTCGGCCAACGGGACGTTCGTCAACGGCCACATGATCGACCAGGCCCCGCTGCGCACCGGCGACCGGCTCCAGCTCGGCCAGACGGTGATGCTCTACAACGAGGGGGCGCTGGGGAACCGGCGCGACCTCACCGCGCGGGTCGACCTGCTGAGCAAGAGCAGCCCGGAGGACCGATCGGCCATCCTGCGGAGCATCCCGTCGGACGAGGGCTCGCGGGTCCTCACGCAGCCCGACGGCGCCGCCGGCTGGCTCCGCGAGCGGCTGATGAGCCTGTCGGTGATGTACCGCGCCACCCAGGCCGTCAGCCACATCCTGGACGTCGACTCGCTGCTCCCCCAGGTGCTCGACCTGATCTTCGAATCGATCGGCGCCGACCGCGGCGCGATCCTGCTCCGCGACGAGTCGAACGCGCTGATCCCCAAGGCCGTCCGCTGGCGCACGCCGGCCGACGCCGAGGAGCGGATGACGATCTCCAGCACGATCACCGACTACGTCCTGGAGCAGGGCCAGGGGGTCATCACCACCGACGCCCCCGGCGACCAGCGGTTCGGGCCGGCGGAATCGATCGTGGACTTCCGGATCCGCGAGGCCATCTGCGTCCCCGTGCAGGGCCGGCACACCACCCTGGGCGTCCTCTACGCCGACATCCAGGCCGACGGCTCCGCGCTGATCCCCCTCGGCAAGCCGGGGCGACACGGCAAGTTCTCGCAGGATCATTTGATGCTGATGGTGGCGATCGGCCACCAGGCCGGTTTGGCGATCGAGAACACCACGTTCTACAACGACAAGATCCAGGCCGAGCGGCTCGCCGCCGTGGGCCAGACGATCGCCACGCTGTCGCACCACATCAAGAACATCCTGCAAGGCGTGCGCGGGGGGAGCTACCTGATCGACCTGGGCCTGAACGAGAAGGACGAGTCCATCGTCCGCCGGGGCTGGACGATCGTCGAGAAGAACCAGACGAAGATCTACAACCTCGTCATGGACATGCTCTCGTTCTCCAAGGACCGCGAGCCCGCCCTGGAGCCGACCGACCTGAACGAGACCGTCGGCGACGTGGTGGAGCTGATGCAGAGCCGCGCCTCGGAGTTCGAGGTGAAGCTCGACTGGGCCCCGAAGCCCGACCTGCCCAGGATCTGGGTCGACCCCGACGGCATCCACCGCGCCGTGCTGAACATCGTCACCAACGCCATCGACGCCGCCGAGGGGGCCGAGGACGCCCGCGTGGCCGTCTCGATCGAGCACGACGCCGACGCCGCCCTGGTGAAGATCCGCGTGCAGGACAACGGCCGCGGCATGGACGAGGCCGACGTCCCGGGCATCTTCCAGATCTTCTCCAGCAGCAAGGGATCGCGCGGGACCGGCCTGGGCCTCCCCGTCTCCCAGAAGATCGCCCGCGAACACGGCGGGACCATCCACGTCACGTCCGCCCCCGGCCAGGGCGCCACCTTCACCATCGAACTCCCCGCCCTCCGCCGGCCCGAGCCGAAGGACGACGAGCCGGCGGACGAAGACCTCGGCGAAGACGACTGACGGCGGCGAAGCCGCATCCGACGTCCCCTCTCCCGCCGGGAGAGGGTGGCCCGAAGG
>MKTT01000098.1:12604-95231 GCA_001898385.1 Planctomycetales bacterium 71-10 | reverse complement strand
GAACAGGCGGCGTACCAGGCGCTGCTGAAGCTGAGGGCGCGGGAGTTCCAGGTCAGCCGCAGCCGGAGCCGCAGCCAGTCGGGGCGGCAGGCCGGGTCGCCCTCGCAGCGGCAGCTCGACCAGTTGGAGCTGTCGGAGGACGAGAATCGGTTCGAGGAGCAGCGGCAGGCCCGCGCGGAGGAGACCTCGGAGGAGGCGAAGCAGCGGCGCGAGGCCCGCCAGGTCGCCAGCCGGCTCCGCGAATTGGCGCGGCGTCAGGAAGACCTCGGGAAGCGGCTGAAGGAGCTGCAATCGGCCCTCGAAGCCGCGAAGGACGAGGAGGCCCGCCGCGAGGCCGAGCGCCAGCTCAAGCGGCTCCGCGAGGAGCAGCGCCAGATCCTCCGCGACGCCGACGAGCTTCGCGAGCGCATGGAGCAGGAGCCGAACCGCGACCGCATGGCCGACGCCCGGCAGCAGGTGGAGCAGGGCCGCGAGAACCTGCGCCGCGCCTCCGAGGCCCTCGACCAGGATCGGATCTCCGAGGCCCTCACCGAGGGCGCCCGCGCCGGCGAGACGCTCGATCAGGTCCGCGAAGACCTCCGCAAGGAGTCGGCCGGCCGCTTCTCGGAGGACCTGGCCCAGATGCGCGACCAGGCCCGCAAGCTGGACCAGGACCAGGAGAAGCTGACCGAGCGCCTGGAGGCCGATCAGGCCGAGGCCGCGCACTCGCTCCGCGACTCGGCCGACCGGAAGGGGATCGAGCAGGAGTTCACGCGCCAGCGCGAGGACCTGGAAAAGCTCGTCGACCGGATGAGGGGGACCGTGCAGGAGGCCGAGGAGTCGGAGCCGCTGCTGGCCAAGTCGCTGTACGACGCCGCCCGCAAGGCCGACGAGCAGGCCGTCCCCGAAGCCCTCCGCGAGGCCGAGCGCCTGGCCCGGCTCGGCGTCCCCGAGGAGGCCGCGAAGTCCTCCCGCCGCGCCGGCGAGGGCCTGGACCAGCTCCGCCAGGGGGTCGAGCGGGCCGCGCGCGGCATCCTCGGCGACGAGGTCGCCGCCCTCCGCCGCGCCCAGGACGAGGTCGAAGACCTGGCCGACCAGCTCGACCGCGAGATCGCCCAGGCCGCGCCCGACCAGGCCGGCCCGCCGGGCGAGCCGCGACAGGATCGCCCCGGCGAAGGCCGGGCCGGACGCGAAGCCCGGGAGGGCGAGGAGGCGCGGCAGGGCGGCGGCCGTCGCGAGCCGGGCGAAGCGGACGAGCCCCAGCCAGGGCGAGAGCCGCGACCGGGGCAGGGGGGGCGAGGCCAACGCCCCGATGAGCCGGATCAAGGCGAGCGCCAGGCCGGCGAACGACGGCAAGGCCAGGGCGAGCGGCCGGGCGAGCAGCCCGAGGGCGAACCGCAGCAAGGGCAGCAGGGCCAGCAGGGCGAGCAACCCGACGGCGGGCGACGCCAGGGGGGGCAAGGAGGCCGGAACCCGTCGGCGGGGGATCGCCTGATGGACGGCCTCGCGGGAGGGCCCGGCGGGCCGGCGCGACCGGGCGGGCCGATCCGCGGCGAGGGCTTCCGCGAGTGGTCCGACCGGATGCGCGACGTGGAGGAGATCCTGGACGACCCCGAGCTTCGCGCCGAGGCCGCCCGGATCCGCGACCGCGTCCGCGGCGCCCGCGAGGAGTTCCGCAGGCACGCGAAGGAGCCGGACTGGGCCGAGCTGAAGCTCGGCGCCGTCGACCCGATCCGCGAGCTTCGCGACCGGATCGCCGAGGAGGTACGCCGCCGCGAGGAGCCCGATTCGTTGGTCCCGATCGACCGCGACCCGGTGCCGCCGCGGTTCGCCGAGGGCGTCCGGCGCTACTATGAGCGGCTGGGGAGCGGGCGATGACGGGAGCCTCCATCGTCCTCGGCGAGCCGTCGTGGTGGCCCTGGGCCGCCGGGCTCGCGGCCCTCGGCCTGGCTCTCGTCGCGTGGAGCTACGCCCGCGCGCGGGCCGGCGGCGGCGTGAAGGCGGCGTGCGCGGCGCTCAAGGCGCTGGCGTTCGCGACGCTCGCCGTGATCGTGCTGGAGCCGCTCCTCTCGGGGAGCCGGCCGCGGCCGGGGGCCAACACGATCGCCCTGCTGGCCGACGCCAGCCAGAGCCTCCAACTCCGCGACGACGGCTCGGAAACGACTCGCGGCGACTGGCTCCGCGACCGCCTGCGCCGCGAGGAGCCCTGGCGCGCTCGGCTGGGCCAGGACTTCGACGTCCGCGGCTACGCCTTCGACACCCACCTGCGATCCGTCGACGACTTCGACGGCCTCGCCTTCGACGGCCCCGGCTCGGCGATCGGCCCCGCGCTCGGCTCGCTGGCGAAGCGGTTCAAGGGCCGCCCGCTCGCCGGGGCCATCGTCTTCACCGACGGCCTCCGCACCGACGCCGGCGAGATCGACGTCGCCGGCCTGCCGCCGATCTACCCCGTGATCCCGCCGTCGCCCGGCGTGGCGCGGGACGTCGGCGTGCGCGACGTCTCGGTCAGCCAGACGAACTTCGAGTCGGCCCCGATCGTCGTCCGGGCCGACGTCGCGGCCGTCGGCTTCCAGGGGCGGCCGATCGTCGCCGTCCTGCTCGACGAGGCCGGGGCCGAGGTCCAGCGCCAGCGGGAGGCGGCGCCGGCCGAAAGCAAGCCCCTGAGCTTCCGCTTCCAGTTCCGCCCCGCGAGCCGGGGCGTCTCGTTCTACCGCGTGCGAGCCTTCCCCGCCGACGAGGAGCCGAAGGCCGAGGGGGCGCCGCCGTCGACCGAGCAAACGCTCGCCAACAACGAGCGGCTGGTGGCGGTCGACCAGGGGGGGGGCGAATATCGCATCCTGTACGTCGGCGGCCGGCCGAACTGGGAGTACAAGTTCCTCCACCATGCGCTCCAGGGGGATCCGCAGATCAGCCTGGTCGGCATGATCCGGATCGCGAAGAAGCAGCCGAAGTTCGACTTCCAGGCGGCCGGCGGCCGGGCCAACAAGTTCTTCGAGGGCTTCAACGACGCCGACGCCGAGACGTCCGAGGCCGACAAGCCCGTCATCGTCCGGCTCGACACGCTCGACGAGGCCGAGCTGCGCGACGGCTTCCCGAAGACGGCCGAGGACCTGTACCGCTACCACGCGATCGTCATCGACGACCTGGAGGCGGGCTTCTTCGCGCCCGACCAGCTCGCCCTGCTGCGCAACTTCACGTCGATCCGCGGCGGCGGCCTGCTGATGCTCGGCGGGCCGGACTCGTTCGCCGACGGCGGCTACGACCGCACGGCCGTCGGCGAGATGGTCCCGTTCTACCTCACGGATCGCGGCGAGCCCGTCGACGCCGCCGACCTCCGGCTGGGCCTCACGCGCGAGGGGATGCTCGAACCCTGGGTGCGGACCCGGGCCACGGAGGCGGAGGAGATGGAGCGCCTCGCCGCGATGCCCTCGTTCCGCACCCTCAGCCGCGTGGGCCGGCTCAAGCCGGGGGCGATGGTCCTGGAGGAGGTCACGGACCCGCAGGGGGCGAAGGCCCCGGCGCTGGCGGCGCAGAACTTTGGCAAGGGGCGCGTGGCCGCGCTGCTGATCGGCGACCTCTGGCGCTGGGGGATGCGGCGGAAGGACCCGGCGGAGAGCGACCTGGAGAAGTCGTGGCGGCAGACGGCCCGCTGGCTGACCGCCGACGTCCCGCGCCGCGTGGAAGCGTCCGTCCGCCCCTCGCCCGAGGCCCCCGCGCCGGCCGTCGAGCTGACCGTCCGCGTCCGCGACCCCGAATACCGGCCGCTCGCCGACGCGAAGGCGTCGCTCCAGGTCGCGCTGCCGGGGGGCGAGTCGGCGACGCTCGTCGCGGAGCCCGTCGCGGCCGAGCCGGGCGCGTACGCGGCGACGTTCGCGCCGAAGGCCCCCGGCGGCTACAAGGTCGTCGCGACGGCGACAGCGGCCGACGGCTCGACGGCCGGCGAGGCCGAGGCCGGCTGGGCCTCGCAGCCGGCGGCCGACGAGTTCGCCCGGCTCGCGCCCGACCGCGCGTTCCTGGCCGACCTCGCCGCGAGGACCGGCGGGGCGGTGGTGGAAGGCGACGGCCTCGAAGCGTTCGCCGCCGGCCTCCCCGCCCGCGGGGCGCCGATCACCGAGCCCTGGACGGCCCCGCTCTGGGACCACCCCGCCGCGTTCCTGCTCGCCATCGCCTGCCTCGCCGCCGAGTGGGGCCTGCGCCGGCTCAACGGCCTCGCCTGAACGATCGAAGGACCCGCACATGCTCATCCTGGCGACGGCCCTCCTTCTGATGCAGCCCCCGACGGCGGACGACCGGCCGTCGGTCTTCGTCGTCGTGGGGACGTCCGGGACGCCCGAATACGCCGCCGACTTCCGCCGCGCCGCCGACGCCTGGCGGGCCGCCGCCGCGAAGGCCCCGGCCGACTTCCGGCTGATCGGCCTGGATCCCGAATCCCCCGGCGAGCCCGACCGCGACGCCCTCCGCAAGGCCCTGGAGGCGACGCCGACCGCCGGCCGCGAGGCGCTGTGGCTGGTCCTGATCGGCCACGGCACGTTCGACGGCCGCGAGGCCAAGTTCAATCTCCGCGGCGCCGACGTCTCCGCCGACGAGCTGGCCGGCTGGCTCAAGCCGTTCGCCCGACCGCTCGCGGTCGTCAACGGGGCGTCGTCCAGCGGCCCGTTCCTCAACGCGCTGTCGGCCCCGGGGCGGACGGTCGTGACGGCGACCCGGAGCGGCGACGAACAAAACTACGCCCGGTTCGGCCTGAACCTCGCCGAGGCGATCGCCGACCCCGCGGCCGATCTGGACAAGGACGGCCAGGTCTCGCTCCTGGAAGCCTTCCTCTTCGCCGGAGCCCGGACGGAGGAGTTCTACAAGACGAAGTCCCGGCTGGCGACCGAGCACGCCCTGATCGACGACGACGGCGACAAGCTCGGCACGCCCGCCGGCTGGTTCCGGGGCCTGCGCGCGACGAAGAAGCCGGCCGGCGGCAAGGCCCTGGACGGCCTTCGCGCGCGGCAGCTCCACCTGGTCCCCAACGACCGCGACCGTCGCCTCTCCCCCGAACTCCGCGACCGCCGCGACGGCCTGGAGCGCGACGCGGAATCGCTCCGCGCGGAGAAGGAGAAGCTCGGCGAGGACGAATACTATCGGCGGCTGGAATCGATCATGGTCGAGCTGGCCCGGCTCTACCGCGAGTCCGACGCGGCCTCGACGCCGACCCCATAGTGCCTTGTCACGGCCGAAGTTTCGGGGAGTCTGTGTAGGCTGGATCGCGACCCAGCCCTGAGAAGGCCGCGGCTCGCTCGGGCTGGGTCGCGACCCAGCCTGCGAGAACCACCCGAAAAACAAGCCATGACGCAGCACTCGATTCAACCGCGCTCCAGCGCGACGCCCGCCAGGTCGCGCGAGGCTTGCAAGATCCGCCCGGCCAGCTCGTCGTCGTGGACCGACCGGGCCAGCCCGAGGCCGCCGACGCAGAGGGCGACGATCGCAAGGGCCCGGCCTCGATCGAGGCCGCCTTCGGCCAGGCGGTCGGCCAGGCGGAGGAGGAGCGATTCGAACGTACGGCGCACCGGATCACCGGCGTGCGCGACCTCGGAGGCCAGGGCGGCGAGGGGGCAGCCGTCCTCGACGGCCGCGCGGTGGGACTCGCTGAGGTAGTAGGCGACGAAGCCCTCGGCCCAGGCGCGTCCGTTGAGGCCGCCGAGCGTCGCGTCGACCCCGGCGGCCGTCGCGCCGGCGGCGTGCTCCAGGGCGTCGGCCAGGAGGGCTTCCTTCGACCCGAAGTGGGCGTAGAACCCGCCCGGCGTCAGGCCCGCCTCGTTCATGACCGCGTCGACTCCCGAGGCGTGATAGCCCCGGCGCCGGAACAGCCGCCCGGCGGCCTCCAGGATCCGCGCCCGCGTCTTCGCCTTGTGGTCGGCCGGGTATCGCATGGGGCCATCGTAAGACGGCCCCGGATTCCGTCAAGCGGGCCTCAAAGCCGCCCCCCGCACTGGCCGCAGAACTGATCGGACTCCTCGTTGAGGGCCCGACACTGGGGGCAGCGGATGCGCACGACCTCGACGGCCCGGTCGGAGGGATCGTCGACGAACCGACGGGCGGCGGGGATCTCGTCGAGGGCGTCGGCCACCACGCCCCCGCCCATGCGCGACCACGGCTCCAGGTCGCGCCGGGCCTGCTCCGGGTCGAGCTTCAGGCCGGAGCCGGCCAGGCCGCGGGCCGCCACGTTCATCATCCCGCCGCCGATCCACATGAGCACGATCCCGCCGAAGGCCCGGGCGACGATCCCCCCCGAGCGATCCCGCATCGCGAACGGGTCGTCGAAGCCCGACGCGATCACGAAGAAGTTCGAGACGAACAGCAGGAGCCCTATGGCTCCCGCGGCCATACCCGCGTAGTACAGGGCCTTGCGCTCGGGCGGGATGTCGCGGACTGGGACTCGGGGCTTCATCGGGGCCTCCGGGAGAGGGGCGATCGGTCGTCGCCAGTCCTTTCGCCGGGGGGGCCGCGATATTGGCCGTCGACGGCGATGTCGCTCAGCCCTTGGCGCGGGAGCGGGCCTTGGGCTTGGGCTTCGCGACGGGGTCGCCCTCGCCCTCGGCCAGGTAGAGGAGCCGGCCGCAGGACTTGCAGAAGGTGAGGCCGTCCCGGTTGATGAGCTCGTTGAGCATCTGGGGGGTGACGGCCGTGTAGCAGCCGAGGCAGGCCCCCCCCTCGACGGGGGCCAGGGCGTCGGCGCCGAGCTGTCGGACGGTCCGCCGGTATTGCTCGCGCTGGTCGGCCGGGATGTGGTCCTCCGCCGAGACGATGGCGGCCTCCAGCTCGGCGAGCTGGGCCTTCTGGGACACGGCCTGGTCGTCCAGCGTCTTCTTGAGGGCGGCGACCTCCTCGGCGAACTTACCGACCTCGGCCTCGGCGGCGGCCAGCTCGGCCTTCCTCGCCTCCACGACCTCGAAGCCGTTGAGGACGTCGTCCTCGTGCTTGCCCATGGCGGTCTTGTCGTGGGCGATCTGGTTCTGGATGGCCTTGTACTCGTCGTTCTTCTTGACGAGGTTCAGCTTCACCTTGAGGTCGTCGATCTTGGCCTGCGCGGCCTGCATGGAGTGCTCGCTCTTCTTCACGCCGAGCTGGGCGTCCTGGAGGGCCTTGCGGACCTTCTCCAGGTCGGCGGTGCGGGCGGCGAGGGCGGCGGTGCGGGCGGCGAGGGTCTTGGGCCCGGACGTGAGGCGGTCGCGGAGGGCCTTGGCTCGCTGGTGGAGGGTGTGCAGGTCGCGAAGGGCGTCGGCGGTCGCGGTCATGTTCGGGTCTCCGTCGGGTGAGGGGGGCTCGATGGGTCCGGGCCAAAAAAAAACCGCCGGTCGCAGTGACCGGCGGTTGTGGACCGCATCAACCGGTGCTTTCGAGGAAGCCCTCGAGCTGCCGGCTTCGGACGGGATGCTGGAGCTTGCGGACGGCCTTGGCCTCGATCTGCCGCACCCGCTCGCGGGTGACCTTGAAGATCCGGCCCACCTCCTCCAGGGTGTAGGTGTAGCCGTCGCCGAGGCCGTATCGGAGCTTGATGATCTCGCGTTCGCGGTAGGTGAGCGTCTTGAGGACCTGGTCGATCTTGTCCTTGAGCATCTCCTGGGTCGCGGCGTTGATCGGGCTCTCGACGGCCTCGTCCTCGATGAAGTCGCCGAAGTAGCTGTCCTCGCTCTCGCCGACCGGGCGGTCGAGCGAGATCGGGTGCCGGCTGATCTTCATCACCCGCCGCGTCTCCTCCACGGAGATGTTGGCGGCCTTGGCCGTCTCCTCGATGGTCGGCTCGCGCCCCTTCTCCTGGAGGAGCTTCTTGGAGACGTTGCGGAGCTTGGACATCGTCTCGATCATGTGGACCGGGATGCGGATCGTGCGGGCCTGGTCGGCGATGGCCCGGGTGATCGCCTGGCGGATCCACCACGTCGCGTAGGTGCTGAACTTGTAGCCGCGGCGGTACTCGTACTTGTCGACGGCCCGCATCAGGCCCGTGTTCCCCTCCTGGATCAGGTCGAGGAACGAGAGGCCGCGGTTGCGGTACTTCTTGGCGATCGAGACGACGAGGCGGAGGTTGCCGCCGGACAGCTCGCGCTTGGCCTGCTCGTATTCCTTGAAGCGGGAGTTCATGACCTCGACGCGGCGCTTGAGGCTCTTGGGGCTCTCCAGCGTGATCCGCATCAGGTCCTTCAGCTCCTTCACCAGGTTGGCGCGGTCTTCCTTGCCCCCCCGGCCGGCGCGGTGCTCGCGGAGCTGGAAGAGGAGCTCGTTCATGCGGACGGCGATCTGCTCCAGCCGCTTCATCAGGGGCTGGACCTTCTGCGTCCGGATCGACAGCTCCTCGACCAGGTTGACGGCCTTGAACCGGCGGCGCTTCAGGTCGTTGATCAGCCCGGCGCGGGAGGAGGGGTCGCGGTCGCGGACGAACGCCTTGAAGTCGCGGACGTTGCACTCCATCAGGTGCGCGAGCGTCGCCAGGTTGTGGGGCATCCGGCCGAGGATCTGGTCCTTCTCCAGGTTCTCGGTGACGGAGACCTTGACCGTCCGGTCGAACGGCAGCTCGCCCTCGGCGACCTTCTTCAGGACGTCGACGACCAGGGCCAGGGCGAAGTGGCACTCCAGGACCTTGCGGCGGAACTTCTTGCGCGTGACCTCGATCTTCTTGGCGAGGTTGATCTCCTGGTCGCGGGTGAGCAGGGGGATCTCGCCCATCTGGGTGAGGTACATGCGGACCGGGTCGTCGATCCGGCGGGAGATGTCCTCGAGCTCCTCGGGGGTGAGCTCGTTCTCCTCCTCCTCGGCCTCTTCGATCAGGTCCTCGGGCTCGTCGTCCAGCTCGCCGGAGGCCAGCAGGCGGGCCTCGGCCTCGTCCTCGTTGACCAGCTCGACGCCCAGCTCGTCGAGGGTCTCGAGGAGGCCGTGGATGCGCTCGGGGCTGTTGGGATCGTCGGGCAGGACGTCGTTCACCTGATCAAAAGTCAGGAAACCGCGTCGCTTGCCCAGTTCGAGGAGGGCCTTGAGGCCCTCGTCCAGCTTATCCATCATTCCTCCCTCACGCACGATACGTCGGATCGGGACGCGCGTTCTTCTTATTCGAGGTCCCAGCCCGCTGGGTCAGTAGTCTTCGGTATTCCAGTTGCAGGGCCCGATAGGCGTCGGGCTCGGCCTGCTTGTCGGTCTCGTCGAGGGCCTGCTTGAGGTCCTGCAAGCGAGACAGACGCTCTCGTTCGGCGAACAGGGCGAGCACGCCTTCCAGGCGGTCGGTCCAGGTCCCGATGGGGAACTGGACCACGTCCAGGGGGTGAAGTTCGGGTCTTTCCAGGCCTTCTTGCAGGTTGTTCAGGTATTCGACCACCGCCCGGGCCCCGGGGTCTTCGAGTTCGTCCCGGAGCGTTTCGCACGCCGGGCTCTCCCCCCGGCCGTGGATTTCATAGGCGGCGTCGAGGATCATTCGGGCCACATCGTCGCGGATCAAGGAGGGCGGGACGCGGATGACGAGCGAGGCGACCAGGTCCGGCTGCCCCACGACCACCGCGGCGAGCTCCCGGTCGACGGCGTCCATCGCCCGGAGCAGGTCGGCGGGGGAGGCTTCCGGGGCCGCACCGGGCCCGGCGGCCGTCCCGCCCGCGGGGACGGCCCCCTTCGGCTCCCCCTTCCGCCGCGCCGCGGGCCGCAGGGCCTTCAGCCGCTTCTGGAGGGAGCCAACCGGCAACCGAAGGGCGAACGCCAGCTTGTCGAGCGCCTTCTTCAGCGCGACGTCCTGGGCCGAGCCGGGCGTCGCCGGCGGCACTCGGGCCAGCACGCCCAGGACCCACTCCGAGGCCTGCCGGGCCCCGTCGATCGAGTCCAGGTCGAACCGGGCCCGCGCCCGGTCGAGCACGAAGGCCAGCGGATCCAGGGCCTCGGCGGCCAGCGTCCGGAATGCGTCGGCTCCTTCGCTCAAGAGGAAGTCGCAAGGATCCAGGCCCGAGGGGAGCGACAGCACCCGCACGTCCAGCTCATGCCCGAGGAAGATCTCCAGCGCCCGCTCCGCCGCGGACTGCCCCGCCTCGTCCCCGTCGTAGACCAGGCACGCCCGGTCGGCCAGGCGCCGCAGCAGGGGGACGTGTTCGTCGCCGAACGCGGTCCCCAACGTCGCCACGACGTTCTGAAGCCCGACCTGGTGCGCCGCCATCACGTCGGTGTACCCTTCCATCACCGCGACCCAGCCCGCCTCGCGACATGCGGCCCTCGCGAGATCCGCGGCGTAGAGGAGCCGACGCTTCTGGAAGAGGGCCGTCTCGGGGCTGTTAACATATTTTGCGACACGAAACCCCCGAGACGAAGCCGCCCGCTCCGCTTCCGCCAGGATCCGCCCGCCGAACCCCACCGGACGGCCCCTCTCGTCGTGAATCGGAAAGATCAGCCGACCCCGAAACCTCGCGTGGGCCCTGCCGGGCGAATCCTCCGCAGAGGTCGCCAGGCCGGCCTTCTCCAACAGATCCTTCGAATACCCCTTCCGCCGCGCCTCCTCGAACAGCCAGCCCGACTCGTCCGGGGCGTACCCCAGGCGAAACCGCCTCGCCGTTTCCGCCGTCAGCCCACGCCCCCCGACATAAGCCCGAGCCGACGCGTCCTTCTCCAAAGCCTTTTCGAACAGCCCTTCCGCCCAAGCCAGCACCGCCCCGAGGTCCGCCCGCGACGGCCCTTCCGCCCGCTTCGCCGCGCCCGGGTCGTCTAAGGCGACCCCCGCCCGTTCCGCCAGCGTCCGCAACGCCTCGGGGAACTCGACGCGGTCCATCCGCTGCACGAACTCGAATACGTCGCCCCCGATGTTGCAGACCCAGCATTTGAAGGTCTGCCGATCGGGGTTCACTTCCAGGGAGGGATGGCGGTCGTCGTGCCAGGGACAGGCCGCCTTGTAACGCGAGCCGGCGCGGTGGAGGGAAAGCCCGTAATCGCCTACAAGCTTCACGATGTCCACCGCGTTTTTTATAGCGGCTTTCGTGGCATCGGATGGCCTGGGCACGGGATTCTCCTGATCATTCCGGCGCGAACCCGGATCCCTGGTTGCCGCCACCGTTCTCGACGTACGAGATCGCTGACGTCCCGCGCCTCTGCTCTTGTGCCCATCGTCTGGTTGTCGGCGGTTTCAACAAAATTATAGCCCGCGGACAAAGACCGTCAAGTTTTCCGACAGCCCGACCGACACACTTGCGATTCCTGTAACATGGCATCGATTTAGCAGTTAGGACACGAGACCTTTCCCACCAGACTACTGATCGCCATTACACATATTCTCTTCCATTTCCCGTGCGATCGGCATTCAAGGATTGCCTCTTTTCGCAGAATCCACGTCCTAAGGACCAAGAAAGGCGACCGACGCGTCTTGCACACCAGGTGTCCAAGTCAAGAGGGAAAAGGAGATTCTTCCCAGATTGGATCGCACGGGCGAGTGCGCATGCGTGCGGAAGCCGTCGCGGCATCACGTCAGGACTGGCCATCCGCCCGGCGGTCGGTGCCCTTCCTATCGCCCGAGTTCCCGATGGTGCATTCCAAAGAATGAAAATCGCCACCGCCAATCCGTCGACACGACCGCCTTAAGTCGTGTGCTGATGGAGGGCGAGACGGCCTCGGACAAGGGCCGAGGGCCGAGGGCCGAGGGCGCGACTCGGAAGAGAGACCGATGGTCTCGACTGCCGAGGAGGGGGGAGGTCGGTCGCGCTCGGTCGCCCAGTCGCGGCGTCAGGGCACCGGCCCTCGGATCGCGCCGCAGGTCCGAGCCTCATCGAGCCTCCGGAAGGATGGCCCGATCGAAGGAAAGGGCGAAATGGTCAGGCCGGATCCAAGAGGTCGGTGATTCGAGAGGCGGTGCGGGCCATCTCGTCACCGGAATAGGCTTGGTGCGGCCAGGGCCAGTGGACGGGGTCGCCGTCAAATCGTGGGATGACGTGCCAGTGACAATGGTCGATCGTCTGGCCGGCCACGCCGCCGCTATTGATGATGACGTTCGACCCCTCGGCCCTGACAGCCGAAACGACCGCCCGAGCGAGACGAGGCAGCAAGGAGCCCGCGTGCGCGGCCAGTTCATCGGGCAGGTCGCGCAGTTGCGGATAGTGATCGCGAGGGATGATCAAGACGTGCCCCTTGACGACCGGATTGATGTCGAGGATGACGACCGCACGATCGGTCTCCAGGACGCGGGTCGAGGGGATCTCCCCGGCGACGATCTTGCAGAAGATGCAGTTCGGGTCGCGGCTCATGGCGGGGCGTCCCGGCGGGAAAAGAAAAGGGGCGTCCGGGATGAAGCCGGACGCCCCTGAATTCGCGGCCGATCAGGCGCCGGCTTCCGCCACGACGGGGCGGGAGGGGGCCTTGATCGTCTCGTCCTCGCCGAGCAGCATGATGACGGCCATCTCGGCGGCGTCGCCCTGCCGGACCTTGGCGAGCTTGTAGATGCGGGTGTAGCCGCCGGGCCGGGTGGCGAACCGGGGGCCGATCTCATGGAACAGCTTGTAGGCCACCGCCTTGCTGTTCAGAACGGCCAGGCTGCGACGGAACGGATCCAGCTTGAAGCCGCCCTTGGCGAGGGTGATGAGCTTCTCGACGTAGGGCTGGAGTTCCTTCGCCTTGGGGACGGTCGTCGTGATCTTGCCGTGCTCCAGGAGCGCCGTGGCCAGGTTGCGCAGGAGCATGCGGCGGTGTTCGGGGGAACGCTTGAACTTGCGGCCGGCTTTCTTGTGACGCATGGCGATTTCTTATCTGATCGAGGGATCTTCGAGATACGGGACCGGCCGCACGATCCGCGGGCCGGGGGCCGGTCGCACGCCGCGAAGGCCGGTCAGCTCTTGGGGGGGACGTTCATGCCCAGGTCGAGGCCGATCTCGTGGAGCTTGGCCCGGACCTCCTTGAGGGTCGTCTCGCCGAAGTTGCGGACGTTCAGCAGTTGATCCTCGGAGCGGGTCACCAGGTGGCGGACGGTGGTGATACCCTCGCTCTCCAGGCAGTTCGTGGCCCTGACGGAGAGTTCCAGCTCGGCGAGGCTCATGTCGAGCTTGCGCTCGAGTTCGGCGTCGAGCGGGGCGTACTGGTTGCCGTCGTAGGGGCCGGCTTCGCTGGGGAGGCCGGGGCCCGGCTCGTTGTACTGGACGAAGGGGTTCAGGTGCTTCCGCAGGATCTTGGCGGCCTCGACGAGGGCCATCTCCGGGTTGATGACGCCGGTGGTCCAGATCCGGAGGATGAGCTTGTCGTAGTTGGTCCGCTGGCCGACGCGGGTGTTCTCGACGTGATACTCGACCCGGTGGACCGGGCTGAAGCTGGAGTCGATCGGGATGACGCCGATTTCCAGGTCGTCGGTGTGGCCTTCGGCGGCGGTCTTGTAGCCCCGGCCGTTCTCGACGGTCATCTCCAGGTGGAAGGGGACGTCGTCGGTGAGCGTGCAGAGGATGTGGTCGGGGTTGATGATCTCGATCGACTCGTCGTGGAGGATGTCCGCGGCGGTGACGACGCCGCGGCGGTCGCGGTCGATCCGGATGGTGCGGGGGTGCTCCGAGTGATTCTTGACCACGAGGAGCTTGGTGTTCAGGACCAGGTCGGTGATGTCGTCGACCATGCCCGGGATCGACGAGAACTCGTGCTGGACGCCCTGGATCTTGATCTTCGTGATCGCGCTCCCCTCCAGGCTGGAGAGGAGGATGCGGCGCAGGCTGTTGCCCACGGTGTGGCCGAAGCCGCGTTCGAACGGCTCGACGTGGAACTCGCCGAAGGTGTCGGAGAGGCTCTCGCGGTTGCAGACGACGCGACTGGGCAATTCGAGGCCGCGCCAACGGATACGCATCATGAATCCCCCTGGTGGTGCTCTCGCTCCGGGCGGGCCGAGCTCAGCGGCTCAGCAACTCGACGATCAACTGGGGCGTGACCGGCAGGCCGACGTCCTGGACGGACGGCAGGCGGCTGACGCGGCCCTCGGGGGGATCGTTGCTGATGCGGTCGAGCCAGTCGGGGACCGGGGGCAGGAAGTCGGCCTGGGTGTTCTCGATCGCCAGGTTCCGCGAGTGCTCGCGGTTCTTGACGGACACCTGATCGCCGGGCTTCACGAGGTAGCTCGGGATGTCGACCTTCTTGCCATTGACCAGGATGTGGCCGTGGCGGATGAACTGCCGGGCCTGGGGGCGGCTGGCGGCGAACTGGAGGCGGGCGACGACGTTGTCGAGCCGACGCTCCAGGAGCGACATCAGGGCGTCGCCGGTGTTGCCGGTCTTGCGATTGGCCTCGGCGTAGTACTTGCGGAACTGGCGTTCGAAGATGCCGTAGTACCGCTTGACCTTCTGCTTCTCGCGCAGGCGGATGGCGTACTCGCTCGCCTTGCCGCGGCGGAACTGGTGCATGCCCGGCACGCCGTCGCGGCGGACGATGGCGCACTTGTTGCCGTAGCACCGCGCGCCCTTCAGGTAGAGGTTGGTGCCCTCGCGGCGGCAGAGCCGGCAGACGGGTCCTGTATATCGTCCCATGGTAGATCCAGCGAACCTCGAACTCGATGTATTGATGTCGTACGCGTGCGGCGAAGGCGGCGGGGCGGGCGAGGCGGCGGGGCTCCGCCTCGGCGGCTCAGACGCGGCGCTTCTTCGGCGGGCGGCAGCCGTTGTGCGGCAGCGGGGTGACGTCCTCGATGGCCTTGATCGACAGGCCGGACGCCTGGATGGCGGTGATGGCGCTCTCGCGGCCGGAGCCGGGGCCCTTCACCTTGACCTCGACCTCCTTGACGCCGAACTTCGTCGCCGAGGCGGCGGCCGTCTCGGCGGCGCGCTGGGCGGCGAACGGCGTGCTCTTGCGGCTCCCCTTGAAGCCGACCGTCCCGGAGGAGGCCCAGCAGAGGGCGTCGCCGTTGGGGTCGGTGATCGTCACGGTCGTGTTGTTGAACGTCGCCTTGATGTGCACGACCGCGCGGCTCACGTTGCGCCGCGTCTTCCGCTTCTTGGCCTTCGCCACGGGTCCTTCGCTCCTCGTCTGCCGGATTCGGTTCCCAACGACGCGAGCGGACGCCCCGCGCCCGCCCGACTCGACTCTCGCGCCCCACCGCCCCGCGCCCGGTCCCGGGCGCGGCCTCGACTCAGCGCATCTCCTTGACGCCCTTCTTGCCGGCGACCGTCTTCCGCGGCCCCTTGCGGGTGCGGGCGTTCGTCCGGGTCCGCTGGCCGCGGACGGGCAGGCCCTTGCGATGACGCAGGCCGCGGTAGCAGCCGATCTCGCGGAGCCGGCCGATGTTCTGCTGCACCTGGCGGCGGAGCTGGCCTTCCACCGTGTACTCGTTGTCGAGCAGGTTCGCCAGCTTGGCCAGGTCGTCCTCGGTCAGGTCGCGGGCGCGCTTCTCCGGGTCGATCCCCGCACGCTCGCAGAGCTGCTCCGCGAGGAACGGTCCGATCCCGTAGATATAACGCAGCGAGATCACCGTCCGCTTGTCATTGGGGATGTCCACGCCCAGGATACGAGGCATTCCGTCGGTCTCCGTCGATCACGCTGGTCAGGTCGGGGGGGATCGGCCGATCCGCCCGCCGCGCCGGGAGGCCCGTCGCGGCCGGGCGTCCTCAGCCCTGGCGCTGCTTGTGCCGGGGGTTCGAGCAGATCACCAGGACCTTGCCCTCACGCCTGACGATCTTGCAATTCTCGCAAATCCGCTTCACGCTCGATCGCACTTTCATGGCCGTCGCCGCTTTCGTGTCTGTCCGTGTCTCTCGTCTCGCCTCGACCGCCGCCACGCCCGGCGGCACCGCTCCTGCGGCGACGGCCGAAGACGCCGGTGGGACGCGTCCCGCGCGCCCCGGCGACATTCTTACGATCCTCGCGCCGCGGTCGTTCGCCGACCGGGAGGGCCCGATCCGACGCCGGACTCGACCGGCGAGGACGCCGGAACGGGTCGGAAACGACGCGGCTCCCGACGGCCGCGATTCCCGGAGCGGCCGCTCGAAGTCACGATGATCGCCCTCGCTTCGCCCGTCGATCGCCGACGCCTTGGGGGGGAGTGGGCGCGATATCGCTGGACGGGCAACGGGGAATTCGACTATCCTAACGCTCTTCCTCCCGATCCGCAAGGGGCGTCACGGCCCATTCGTCAAGATTATTCCGCCGAGAACGCTCGCGGGCCGTCGTCACGTCCCCCCCATCCGCCCGCCCTCACGGCAAGGTGAGGATCTGGGGTCCGTCGGACGTCATGGCGATCGTGTGCTCGAAATGGGCGCTGGGGCGTCGGTCCTTGGTCTCGACCGTCCAGCCGTCCTCCAGGGTCCGGACCTCCTTGGTCCCCATCGCGACCATCGGCTCGACGGCCAGCACCACGCCCGGCTCCAGGCGGATGTCGTGCTTCCGGAGCGCCTTGCTCACGAAGTTCGGGACCTGGGGCTCCTCGTGCATGTCCTTGCCGATGCCATGCCCGACGAAGTTCTCGATCACCGAGAACCCCTGGCTCTTGACGTACTGCTCCATCAGCGAGGCCACCTCGGACCAGTATCGGCAGCGGCCCATGGCGCGGATGGCGAGTTGCAGGGTCTCCGAGGTGACGTCCAGGAGCTTCTGGACCTCCGGCGCGACGGGGCCGACGGCCCAGGTGAATGCGGAGTCGCCGCACCAGCCGTTGAGGCGGCAGCCGGTGTCCACGGCCACGACGTCCCCCTCGCGGAGCGGTCGCTTGTTCGGGATGCCGTGGACGACCTGCTCGTTGACGCTGGAGCAGATCACGGCCGGGAACGCCGGCTTCCCCTTCGTGGAGCAGGGGTAGTTCAGGAACAGAGGGGTCGCGCCCGCCTCCCGAAAGACCGCGGCGACGGCGGCGTCGAGGTCGGCGGTGGTCGCCCCGGGGACGACCAGCTTGCGGACCTCCTCGTGGGCCCTGGCCACCAGCCGACCCGCCTCGCGCATCAGGGCGATCTCGCGAGGGCTCTTGAGCTGGATCGTCGGGGGCCGTCGGCCCGGCGGGGGAGCGTCGGCCGGCTTCGAACCGGCGGCCCCCTCCGGCCGTCGGACGACGCCGGAGAGGAACGACGGGAGCGAGGGTCGGCGGCCCGGGCCGCGTTGCGATGACACGGTGCGCTCTCCTCCGGCGTCACTTGCGGTTGACGAGGCCCGCGTAGTTCCGCATGACGAGGTGGCTGTCGATCTTCTGCACCAGGTCGAGGCAGACGCTTACGACGATCAGCAGGCCGGTCCCGCCCAGGAACTGGGCCACCGTGAAGTCGACGTTCAGGAAATTCTGGACGAGCGACGGGATCACCGCCACGAGCGACAGGAAGGCCGCCCCGACGTAGGTGATCCGCAGCATGACCTTCTCCAGGTACTCGGCCGTGCGCCGGCCCGGGCGATACCCCGGGATGAAGCTGCCGTAGTCCTTCAGGTTCTCGGACATGTCCTTCGGGTTGAAGGTGATGGCCGTCCAGAAGTAGCAGAAGAAGTAGATCATGATGATGTTGCAGACCGTGTACACGTAGCTCTGGCGCTGGAAGGCGTCGGCCAGGTCCTGGAACAGGGTCGCGAACATCGAGCCGACCGACCAGGTCTCCGACTTCAGGCTGGCGGTCGCCTTCGCCAGACCGTTGAAGATCAGCGACGGGAAGATGAGCAGGCTGGAGGCGAAGATGATCGGCATGACGCCGGCCTGGTTGACCTTCAGCGGCAGGAACTGCCGGGTGCCGCCGAAGACGCGACGCCCCCGGACGTGCTTGGCCGACTGCGTCGGGATCCGCCGCTGGCTCTCCGTGATGGCGATGACGCCGACGACGACGGCCACGAACAGGATCGCCAGCAACGCAAGCTGGATGATCCCCAGCTTCCCCTGCTCGGGGGTGAGCTTCGTCGAGGCGCTCTGCCAGAGGCCCTGGAGGGCCACCGGGAGCCGCGACAGGATGCCCGCCATGATCAGGAGGCTGATCCCGTTGCCGATGCCGTACTCGTCGATCTGCTCGCCGACCCACATCAGGAACACCGTCCCGGCGGTCATGATGCAGACGCTGACCAGGCCGTGCCAGAAGTCGCGGTACTGCGGCAATACCACGCCCATCTGGTCGCTCATCATGTACTGGACCCAGAAGGCGGATTGCACGGCGCATAACAAGACGGTCGCGTATCGCGTATACTCGTTGATGCGTTTCCGCCCGCTCTCCCCCTCCTTCATCATCGCCTCCAGCGAGGGGACGACGCTCCCCAGCAGCTGGAAGATGATGGACGCGGAGATGTAGGGCATGATGCCGAGGCCGAAGATCGTGCTCATGCCGATGGACGTGCCGCCGAACATGGCGACCGTGCCGAACACCTTGCCGGCGGCGTTGGTGTTGAGCTGCTCCTCCCAGTTGCGGAGCTGGGCCTGGTTGACGATCGGCAGCGGGACGTAGAACCCGATCCGGTAGATGGCCAGGAGCAGGGCGGTGAACAGGATCTTCCGCCGGAGTTCGGGGATCTTGAAGATGGTGATCAGCTTGTCCACGCGCGAAAGCTCCGCTGGGGCCGTGGGTCGTCTTCGGGTCGTCTCGGTCGGGTCCGGTCGGCTCGCGAGGCCCCGACGTCCGCGAGAACGGGACGGGGGCCTCGGCTCATCATTCCCATAGGACCGCCGCCGCGGCGAAGCTCGCCGGGACGGCGGGCGGGTGTCAGGACGTCGCGGCCTCGTCGGCCTTCTCGCCCTTCTTGACCTTGCCGACGTACGGGACCTCGACGGCCTTGCCGCCGGCCGCTTCGAGCTTCTTGACGGCCGAGGCGCTGAACTTGGTGGCGCGGACCTCGAAGGCCTTGGTCACCTCGCCGTCGGCGAGGATCTTGATGCCGTCGTAGTCGTACCCCTTGACGAGCCCGACCGACCGGAGCGCGGCCTCGTCGACGACGCCCGCCTGGGCGAAGACGGCGTCGATGTCGACCAGGTTGACGGTCGCGTAGTGCTTCTTGAACGACCCGTTGAAGAAGCCGCGCTTGGGGACGCGGCGGGCCAGGGTGATCTGGCCGCCTTCGAACAGGGCACCGATCTTGAAGCCCTGGCGGGACGAGTGGCCCTTGTGGCCCTTGCTGGAGGTCTTGCCGTGGCCGGAGCCGACGCCGCGGCCGACCCGCTTGCGCTTCTTCCGGCGGTGGATCCCCTCGTGGACGTCGTGGAGCTGCATCAGATCTGGACTCCCCGGAGGCGGGCGATCTCTTCCTTCGTGCGGAGCTGGCCCAGGCCCTGGATGGCGGCCTTGACCAGGTTGAGCTTGTTCGTGGACCCGAAGCTCTTGGTGAGGACGTCCTTGATCCCGGCGGCCTCGACCACGGCGCGGACGGCGCCGCCGGCGATGACGCCGGTGCCCGGGCTGGCGGGCATGAGGAGGACGCTCGCGGCGCCGAACCGGCCGACGACGGCGTGGGGGATCGTCGTCCCCTTGAGCTGCACCGACTTCATCTGCTTGTGGGCGTCCTTGACGCCCTTCTCGACGGCGGGCGGGACCTCGTTGGCCTTGCCGTAGCCCCAGCTCACCTGCCCGCGGCCGTTGCCGACCACGACGAGCGCGTTGAAGCTGAAGCGACGGCCGCCCTTGACCACGGCCGCGCAGCGGCGGATCGAGACGACGCTCTCCGTCCATTCGCCGCGGTCGCGATCGCGGTCCCGGCTTCGGCTATCGGTCGACACGGGGGGATGCTCCTTACGGTCTATTCTCTGCCAGTATGATTCGGTGGGGCCGGGCCGTCGATCGGCGATCACGTCGGGTTAGAACTGGAGCCCGCCCTCGCGGGCGGCGGTCGCCAGGGCCTCGACGCGGCCGTGGTACTTGTAGCTGCGGCGGTCGAAGCAGACCTTCTCGACGCCCGCCTTCTTGGCCCGGTCGGCGACGACCCGGCCGACCACGGCGGCGGCGGCCTTGTTGCCGCCGTACTTCACCTCGGCCTTGACCTCGGCGTCGACGGTGCTGGCCTGGGCCAGGGTCCTGCCCCCCAGGTCGTCGATGATCTGGGCGTAGATGTGCTTCGAGCTGCGGAAGACGGCCAGGCGGGGACGCTCGGGCGTCCCGCTGAGCCGCTTGCGGATCCGGCGCTGGCGGCGCAGGCGGCGCGTCTGGACCAGCAGGTGGTGGTTGGCGGTGTCCACGGGAACGATCCTCTCGCTGGGGGCGGCCTCCGCCCCGGTCCTGGCCTTGCGAACTGTGTCTTATACCCGGTCGCGGCGCGTCACTTCGAGCCGAACGCCTTGCCCGCCTTGCGACGGACCGCCTCGCCCTCGTAGCGGATGCCCTTGCCCTTGTAGGGCTCGGGGGGGCGGACCCGTCGGATCTCGGCGGCGAACTGGCCGACGGCCTGCTTGTCGGCCCCGGTCACCGTGACGTGGGTCGCGTCCGGCACCGTGACGGTCACGCCGGCGGGAGCCTCCAGGACGACCTGGTTGGCGTAGCCCACCTGGAGGACGATCGTGTTCGCCTTCTTCAACTGCGCCTGGTAGCCGACGCCGACGATCTCCAGCTTCTTGGTGTAGCCGTTCGCCACGCCCTCGACCATGTTGGCGACGAGGCTGCGCGTCAGGCCGTGGAGGGCCCGGCTCAGCCGCTCGTCGTCCTTGCGGGCGACGACCAGTTCCTTGCTGGACTCGTCGAAGGTCACGCTCACCTCGGGGCGATGGGCGTAGCTCAGCTTGCCCTTGGGCCCCTCGACGCTGATCGTCGAGTCGGCGACCGCGACTTTCACGTTGGCCGGCACGACGACCGGCTTGCGACCGATGCGGGACATGGCTCCGTCTTCCTCGTTCTTGCGACCGTGATGGTGGTTCGACCTCGGGGAGGGCCCCGATCAGTAGATCATGGCCAGGACTTCGCCGCCGACCTTCTGGTCGCGGGCGCGGCGGTCGCTGATGACGCCCCGGGGGGTGCTGAGGATCTGGATGCCCATGCCGCCCAGGACCGGCTTCAGCTCCTTGTAGCCGCGATAGACTCGACGGCCCGGCTTGCTGATCCGGTCGATCTTGGTGATCAGCCGCTCGCCGTTGGGGCCGTACTTCATGTGGAGTCGCAGGGTGCGGGCCGGGACGGTGTCGATCTCTTCGAAGTCCCAGATGTATCCCTCGTCCTTCAGGACCTGCGCGATCCCCCGCCGCATGTTGGAGGCGGGCATGTCGAGGGACGTGCGCTCGATCCGGACGGCGTTGCGGATCCGGGTCAACATATCGGCGATCGGGTCGGTCATCATGGCGGGGAAGCCTTCCTGAACCGTCGCGGGTAACGACCCCCACGGGGCGTCGGCGCGGCGGGCGACTCGGACGGACGCGGCTGTTCTGTTCGGGGTACGGGGCGTTCCGGGGGGGCCTGGCGGCGGCCGGCCCGGCGGGGTCTCACCAGCTCGCCTTCTTCACGCCGGGGATCAGGCCGCGGCTGGCGAGGTTCCGGAAGCAGATGCGGCAGATGCCGAACTTGCGGTAGTAGCCCCGGGGGCGGCCGCAGAGCCGGCAGCGGTTGCGATGCTGGACCTCGAACTTGCGGGGCGTCTCGGACTTGATCTTCTGGGCCTTGGTCGACATGCTCGCCCTTCCAGGACCGTGGGGGTGACGCCTCGCGGCGCCCGGTCAATATCGCGTCGGTGGGTTCCGGTCACTTGCCGCCGGCGCGGGCGCCGGGCTGGCGGAAGGGCACGCCGAAGAGGCGGAGCAGCTCTCGCGCCTGGTCGTCGTCCTTCGCCGTGGTCACGATCGTCACGTCCATGCCGTGGGTGTGCTGGATCCGGTCGGCGTCGATCTCGGGGAAGACCACCTGCTCGGCCAGGCCCAGGCTGTAGTTGCCGTGGCCGTCGAAGCTGTTCGGGTTCACGCCCCGGAAGTCGCGGATACGGGGCAGGGCGATGGCCACCAGGCGGTCCAGGAACTCGTACATCCGGGCCCCGCGGAGCGTCACCTTGCAGCCGATGTCGTTCCCCTCGCGGAGGCGGAAGCCCGACACCGACGTCTTGGCCTTGGTCAGCACCGGCTTCTGGCCGGTGATCTTCCCCAGGCTCTCCGCCGCCGAGTCCAGGATCGTCTTGTCCTGGGTCGCCTTGCCGACGCCCATGTTGACGACGATCTTCTCCAGCCGGGGGATCGCCATCGGGTTGTCGAGGTTGAACTTGGCGGCGACCGCCTTCTTGATCTCGTTCTTGTACAGTTCTTGGAGGCGAGCCATACCCGTAATCCTGTCAGTAGCGGTCGGCGGTCCCGTCCGCGGGCCGTCGGGGCCACGCCCCCGGCGATCCGACCCGGCGTCCTCGTTCGTCAACCCTTGGCGGCCCGGGCGGCGTAGGCGTCCGCGTGGGCCTTCTTCTTGGGACCGAGCGTCCCGAGTCCGCTCCCGCACTTGCGGCAGTACCGCTCCTTGACGCCCTCGGCGGTCAGCCGCGCGCCCTGGCGGACGCCCCGGTTGCACTTCGGGCAGAAGAGCATGACGTTCGAGACGTCGACGGGCATTTCCTTGGAGAGCCGGCCCCCCTGGGGGTTCTTCTGGCTCGGCTTCAGGTGCTTGTAGACCCGGTTGACCCCCTGCACGACGACCTTGTTCTTCGAGGGGAGGGCCCGCAGCACCTTGGCGATGCGGCGGTTCTCGGGGGTCCCCTTGTCGTCGCCGGCGATCACTTCGACCTGGTCGTCTTTCCGGATGTGCATGGTTCGCTCGCTATGGGAGGCGGGACGCCCCGCCGGCGTTCGGGCCCGGGCCGCTGGATTTCAGACGACCTCGGCGGCCAGGCTGATGATCTTCATGAACTGGCGGTCCCGCAGCTCCCGGGCGATGGCCCCGAAGATGCGCGTGCCGCGGGGGTTCTTCTCGGCGTCGATCAGCACGACCGCGTTGCGGTCGAACTTCACGTAGCTGCCGTCGGCCCGGCGGGCCTGGTTGCGGGTCCGGACGATGACGCACCGGACGACGTCGCCCGCCTTCACGTCGCCGCCGGGGGACGCCTTCTTGACGCTGGCGATGATGACGTCGCCGATCCCGGCCGAGCGCCGCTTGTAGCGGGACGCGCTGCCGCCGAGGACCTTGATGCACATCACTTCCTTGGCGCCCGAGTTGTCGGCCACGTCGAGCCGGGTCTGCATCTGGATCATGGTTCGCGAGCCTTTCGTCGCTCAGGGTTGGCCGTCACTCGGCGGGGGCGGCGGCCGGGGCCTCGCCCTCGCCCGCGAGCGCCTGCTGGGCGCCCTTGCGGATGATCCGCACCAGCCGCCAACGCTTGAGCTTGGACAGCGGCCGCGTCTCCATGATCTCGACCAGGTCGCCGACGTGCGACTCGTTGGCCTCGTCGTGCGTGTGGCAGACGGTCCGCCGCTTCATCAGCTTGCCGTACTTGTCGTGGGGCACGAGACGCTCGACCACGACCCGGCGGGTCTTGTTCATCTTGTCGGACGCCACCACGCCGACCTCCGTCTTGCGGGGGCTGCGTGCGGGCGTCGGCTTCGCGTTCGCGGGGCTGGGCTGGCTCATCGTGCGTGCTTCGATTCCTGGGGTTCTGGGGCCGCGCCGGTCGCCGACGCCCCCGGTGGGTCAGGAGGCGGCCGGGGCCGCGACGGCCGCCTCGCGGCCGATCTGGCGCTCGCGGAGGATCGTCTTGATCCGGGCGATCTCCCGCTTCGCCTTGATGATCTCGCTGGGCGCCTCGAGCCGCTCGGTCTCGCTCTGCAGCCGCAGGCGGAACAGGTTCTTCTGGACGTCCTTCAGCTGCAGCTCGAGCTGCTCGTCGGAGTGGTCGCGGAGTTCGGAGGCCTTGCTCATGGTCCTTCTCGTCCTTCTCGGTCGTCTCGGCCCGCGGCGGGCCCCCGTCGCGGTCTCTCGTCCTCGCCCGCCCTCGCCCGCGTCAGACCGTCGGCCGCCGGGTCACGAAGCGGCAGGCGACCGGCATCTTGTGGGCCACGCGGTTGAACGCCGCGCGGGCCGCGTCCTCGGTCAGGCCGCCGATCTCGTACAAGATCGTCCCCGGTTTGACCACGGCCGCCCAGAACTCGACCTCGCCCTTGCCCTTGCCCATGCGGGTCTCGGCCGGGATCGCGGTCACGCTCTTGTGCGGGAAGATCCGGATGTAGAGCTTCCCGCCCCCCTTCACGGCCTGGCTGGCCACCACGCGGCCCGCCTCGATCGTCTGGGCGCTGATCCGCCCCGGCTCCAGGGTCTGGAGGCCGTACTCGCCGAACGAGACGTAGTTGCCGCGGGTCGCATTACCTTTTACGCGGCCTTTTTGGCTTTTTCGATACTTGACCCGCTTGGGCATCAGCGCCATCGCCAGCCTCCATCTTCAAATAGTCGCCCTGGTTGACCCACACCTTGACGCCGATGTGGCCCTGCGCCGTCTTCGCCTCGGCGAACCCGTAATCGACCTTCGCACGCAGCGTGCTGAGGGGCACCGACCCCTGCGCCGCCGCCTCGGTCCGCGACATCTCGGCCCCGCCCAGGCGGCCCGAGAGCTGGATCTTGACGCCCTTGGCGCCGCCGTCCATCGTCTGCTCGAGGGCCCGCTTCATCGTCCGCCGGAAGCTCGAACGCTTCTGGAGCTGCTCGGCGATATCCTCGCTGACGAGCTGGGCGTCGATCTCGGGGCGGTTGACCTCGACGATCTTGATCTCGATGCGACGGCCGGTGAGGTTCTGCAGCTCCTCCTGGAGCTTCTCGACCTCGGCCCCCTTGCGGCCGATCACCACGCCCGGGCGGGCGGTGAACAGCAGGACCGTGACGGCGTCGCGGGTCCGCTCGATCTCGATCTTGGGGATGCCGGCGAACCCGTACTTGTTCTTGATGAACTTCCGGATCTTGAAGTCTTCGACCAGCAGGTCGCTGAACTCGTGCTTGGAGGCGTACCAGCGGCTCCGCCAGTCCTCCATGACACCCACGCGGAACCCGGTCGGCCGCACCTTCTGTCCCATCGCTCAGCGTCCCCCGGCTTGATGAATCTGCATCGATCGTCCTCGTGCGTCTCGTCCCCCCGCCCCCCGCGGCGTCTCGGGCCGGGGGCCGGTCGGCTCAGTCCTCGAGCTTCGAGTAATCCTCGAGCCCGATCGCGATGTGGCTGCTGCGACGGCGGATCAGGTAGGCCATGCCGCGGGCCCGCGGCATCAGCCGCTTGAACATCGGCCCGCCGTCGCCCCGCGCGTCCACGACCACCAGGTCGCCGGCGTGCCGGACGCCGCGGTCCTCGGCGTTGGCCATGGCGCTCCGGAGCACCCGCTCGACCAGCCGGGCCCCGCGGTGGGGCATGTACTTCAGGATGTCCAGCGCGTCGTCGGCGTACTTGCCGCGGATCAGATCCAGCAGGGGCCGGACCTTCCGCACCGAGATGCGGGCGAAGCGGTGGCTGGCCGTGTATTCGGCGATGGTGCTCATACCGGGGTCTCGCGTTAAATCCGCCGGGGCCCGGCCGCGGGCCCCGTCCGTCTCGTCCTTCGAGGTCTCTCAGGGTCGCGGCGGGCCGGAGGGCCGCCCGCCGCCGGGCTCACTTGCGGGCGCCCTTCGCCGACTTGCCGCCGTGGCTGCGGAAGGTCCGCGTGGGGGCGAACTCGCCGAGCTTGTGGCCCACCATGTCCTCGGTGACGTACAGCTTGATGAAGTTCTTGCCGTTGTGGATCGCGAAGTTCTTGCCGATGAACTCGGGCACGATGGTGCAGGACCGGGCCCAGGTCTTGATCGGCTCGCGGTTGCCGGCGGCGTCGGACTTGGCGGCCTTCTCCAGCAGCCGTTCGACGACGTAAGGGCCTTTCTTGAGCGAACGTCCCATTTCTGCGGCTTCCTTCGAGATACGGTGTCCAGGGGGGCGGGGCGACGGGGGGCGGTCAGACCTTCAGCTGGCCGTAGCGGACGCTCGTCCGGCGGCGGATGATCGCCTTGTTCGACGGCTTGCGGCGGCGGCGGGTCTTGCCGCCCTTCGCCAGCACGCCCGTCGGCGACTGCGGGGTGTGGCCCTTGGACCGGCCCTCGCCGCCGCCCATCGGGTGGTCGACCGGGTTCATCGCCATGCCGCGGACGTGCGGCCGGCGGCCCAGCCACCGCTTGCGGCCCGCCTTGCCCAGGCGGATATTCATATGATCGGCGTTCCCGACCACCCCGATCGTCGCCCGGCAGGCGGACGGGATGCGCCGCACCTCGCCCGAGGGGAGGGTGATCTGGGCCCAGGTCCCCTCGCGGGCGGTCAGCGTGGCCGAGACCCCGGCCGACCGGCAGAGCTTGGCCCCGCCGCCGGGCTGCATCTCGATGTTGTGGATCGCCATGCCGGTCGGGATCTTGCTGAGCGGCAGGCAGTTGCCCACCTTCGGCTCGGCGTCCGGCCCGGTGTTGACGCTCATCCCGGCCTTCAGCCCCTCCGGCGCCACGATGTACCGCTTCTGGCCGTCCGGGTAGACGATCAGGGCGATGCGGGCCGAGCGGTTCGGGTCGTACTCGATGTGCGTCACCTGCGCGACCTGGCCGTCGCGGTCGTTGCGCCGGAAGTCGATGATCCGGTACATCCGCTTGTGGCCGCCGCCGCGGTGCCGGGCCGTGATGAAGCCCTGGTTGTTCCGCCCGCCGGTCTTCTTCAGCGGCTCGGTGAGCGACTTCTCCGGCTTCTTGTTCTTGTCCGTCAGCTCCGAGAAGTCGCTGACCGACGCGTTGCGGCGGCCCGGACTGGTCGGCTTGTAGTAGCGGATGCCCATCGCTTCATCCCTCTGCGGGCGCCCCGGCGGCCGGCGTCGCCCCGTCTGCTCTCGGTGATCGGTCCCGGGGGGCGGGCCCGGGGCCCGCCGCGTCCCATCCTCACGGCTCGGCGCGGCTCAGGTCGTCAATAGAAATCGATCCGGTAGTCGTCGTGGAGCGCCACGATGGCCTTCTTCCAGCTCCGGGTGCGGCCCTGCTGGAGGCGGACCCGGCGGAGCTTGCCCTGGCGGTTCTGCGTCCGGACGTCGCGGACCTTGACGTTGAACAGCGCCTCGACGGCCGCCTTGATCTCGGTCTTCCCGGCCAGCGGGTTGACCTCGAAGGTGTAGGCGTTGTGCCGCTCCGAGAGGTGGGTCGCCTTCTCGGTGATCAGCGGCCGGACGACCACCTGGTGGGGGTCGAGCGGGGGGCCCTTGCGGCTGTAGGCCGGGGCGCGGCGGAGCGTAACCATGGGATCAGGCCTCCACGGCGCGGCGCGCCGGCTGGGTCTTCACGCGCTCGATCAGGGCGGCCAGCGCCTCCCGGGTCAGCACCAGGTAGCGCTGCTTGAGCACGTCGTAGGTGTTGAACTCGGCGACCGGGGCCACCTGCACCCCCTCGATGTTCCGGGCGCTGCGGAAGAGGGTCGGGTCGGCGGCGGGGAGGCCGAGGAGGATGGTCCGGCCTTCGAGCGTCCGGCGGGAGGCGGCGGCCTTGGTCTCGCCCACGGCCTCGGCCGACTCGGCCTCGGTGATGTCCGGCCGGCGGATGGCCTTCAGGGCCTTCGCGACGACCTGGGTCTTGGGGGCGTCGAGCTTCAGCCCGTCGAGCACGACGACCTGGTTGTCCTGGAGCTTGGACAGCAGGGCCATCTTGATCGCGGCGCGGACGGCGCGCTTGGGGATCGAGTAGCGGTAGTCGCGGTTGCGGCGGGCGAAGGCGACGCCGCCGCCCTTCCGCTTGTTGGTCCGCTTGGCGCCGGCGCGGGCGTTGCCCGTCCCCTTCTGGCGGAACAGCTTCTTGCCCGACCCGGCGACGTCGGAACGGCCCCGGGTGTTCACCGTCCCGACCCGGCGGGCGGCCAGGTGCATCAGGACGACGTCGTGCAGGAGCTGCTTGTTGACCTCGCCGCCGAACGCGGCGGGGTCGACCTGCTCCTCGCCCACCTTGGCGCCGTCGGGGTTGTACACGGGAATCGTCAGCATGGCGATCGCTTCCATCTCCGAGGGTCCGCGAACCCGACTCAGGCCTTGTTCGTCTGACGGACGGTCAGGTAGCCGCCGTTGGGGCCGGGGACGGCGCCGCGGAGCAGCAACAGGTTGTTGGCCGGGTCGACCCGGACGATCTCGAGGTTCCGCACCGTCACCTGGGCGTTGCCGAACTGGCCGGGCTTGCGGATCCCCTTGCGGGTCCGCGACGGGTCGGCGCTGGGGCCGGAGGAGCCGGGATGGCGGTGCATACGCTTGACGCCGTGCGTCGCCCGCAGGCCGCGGAAGCCGTGCCGCTTGATGACGCCCGAGAACCCGCGGCCCTTGCTGGTCCCGGTGACGTCGACGTTCTTGATCTCGCTGAACACCTCGACCGTCAGCTTGGTGCCCGGCTGGACCTCGACCGGGCCCTCCTGGCGGATCTCGCGGACGTACCGCTTGGGCTCGGCGTCGACCTTCTTGGCGTGGCCCCGCTCCGCCTGCGTGGCGTTCTTCCGCTTCTTGTCGTCGAACCCGAGCTGGACCGCGTGGTAGCCGTCGACCTCGTCGGTGCGCACCTGCAGGACGGTGCAGGGGCCGCATTCGAGAACCGTGATCGGCACGGCAGTGCCGTCTTCCTGGAAGATCTGGGTCATCCCCACCTTCCGTCCCAGCAGTCCCACTCGCATCGTCGAACTCCGTGTGCAACCGGTGGCGGCGCTACCGCCGGCCGATGCCGGGATGACCCGGGGGACCGGGACGCCGGCGGGCCTCGCGGCGAGGCGTGTTCCAATCAACCTGGGGTGGGGGGCGGGCTTCGGCGGGGGGTCGCGGCCAGGCTATTCGGCGATCCCATCTCCCGGCGTCGGGGCTGTCTCTCGGCCGAAGGCCGATTGAGGCGTCCGACGCGTCCGGACGTACACGCACCAATCGTGCGCGGTCCGGGAAGCCAATAACACCCAAGGCGACGACTCTAACAGCCGACGCCGGGGCTTGCAAGTCTCGTGTTTCCCGTTCTCGCGATTATCGGGCTCAGGAGCCCGACTGCGAAGCCTTGATCTTGATGTCCACCCCGGCGGGCAGGCTCAGCTTGTTCAAGGCGTCGATGGTCTTGTTCGTCGGCTGCACGATGTCGATCAGGCGCTTGTGCGTCCGGATCTCGAACTGCTCCCGCGACTTCTTATCGATGTGCGGGCTGCGGAGCACGGTGTAGCGCTCGATCCGCGTGGGCAGGGGGATCGGCCCGTGGACGATCGCCTCGGTCCGCTTCGCCGTGTCGACGATGTCCTTGGCCGACTGGTCCAGGATGGTATGGTCGTACGCCTCCATCCGGATCCGAATGCGTTCGTTGCTGATGCCCGCCACCGAAATCACGTCCTTCCAAGAACCCGGCTGATCCGACGGCGGGTCCGTCCCGCCAGCTCGCCCATCACGCAGGAAAGTAAGAGTGTAAAGCCGACCCCGCGATTCGTCAACCGCCGTCCTCCCCGTTTCCTCGCAAATGCCCGCGCGATCGGACCGCTTCTCCGGCCGCTCGGGCGTCTCGGCCTTGCACCCGCCGGGGCGACTCGCCCCGCGACGCCGCGGGGGCCGGTCGACGTCGGCCGGGCGTCACACCGGCTCGGGGTCGGCCTCGGCCTGCTTCTCGTCGCGGTGGGAGGCGGCGGCCAGGTAGCGGCCGTAGTAGGCCCCGACGGCCTGGATCGCCTCGGCCTGGCGGGCGCCGAACCCCTTGGTCGGGATGGAGGTCGTCTTGGCCCCGTGCCGATTGTAGCTGATGACCAGGTCGTGGCCGTCGAGGCTGAGGCCGAGGACCTCGGAGAAGGCGATCGGGGTGGGCCAGTCGGCGAACTGGACGGCGTCGCAGCGGAGGGTCATCGGGCCCTTCTTGCCTTCGAAGACGACGTCCGGGAACGACCGGGTCACGATCTCGCGCTCCTCGTCGGTCTCGGGGAGGAGGCGGTAGGGGAGCGTCCCCTCGTGCAGGTCGCGGAAGGCCCGCTCGAACTCCGCCCACATCCCGCGCTCGACCTCCTCGGCGTCGTCGATCGCGGCGTACCAGCGACCGTCGCCGGGCTCGGCGAGCATCGCGGGGACGTCGCCCGACTGGAGGGGGACGCCCAGGGCCTCCAGCCGCCGGGCCAGCGTCGGGTGGCTGTCGAACGGGTGGGACGTCGAGAGCTGCTCCAGGTCCGGTTTGGAGGCGAACCCCCGGGCGTGCTCGTGGAACCCGGCCTCCAGCCGCGCGGAGACGTCGGCGACCTCCAGGGCCCGTTCCCGGCCGAAGAGGTCCTGCTGGATCTTGGACCGGAAGTCCGAGTAGGCCGTGACCCGCAGCAGGGCCGACGCCGCGTCGCGGGGCGAGGTGGCCTCGGCCGCGATGCGATCGGCGCGGAACTCCCGGTCCCGGCTCTGCTCGCCCCGGGCCAGTTCGAACAGGGCGCGGAAGCCGCGCATGAAGGCGAAGACCGGCGCGGCCACGGGGTTGTTCTCCAGCGCGGCCAGGTAGTTGTCGAACCGGGCGAGCAGGGGGGCGGTCTTGCGGGAGTACAGCGTGTCGTCGCCGCTGAAGTGGGCCATCTCGTGCGCCAGGACGGCGTCGGCCTCCGCGCCGGACATCTGCTTCAAAAGGCCGAGGCTCGCGAACAGGGTGCGGCCCCGGCAGACCGCGCCGTCGACGTGGACCGGGGCCTCGGTCACGAAGAAGTTGTCGTCGACCCCGATGACGACGTTGTCGGGCCTCCTGGTGCCGACCTTGTCGCAGATCGCCTGGAGGTCCCGCCAGAGGCGGGGGGAGCCGCCCGGGTCCACGACCTTGCCGTCGACGTGGAAATCGACGGACGGCCTCTGGAAGATCGCCTTGAGGACGGCGAAAGCCCCGCCGACCGCCAGCACGCCGGCGATGACGATCAGCTTGAGGGAATAGACGTGGAACCAGAGCGCCGTGACCCAGAACGACAGCGCGAGGACCATGGCCCCCTGGGCCACCACCTGGAACGCCCCGAAGAGCCGGAGGACCTGCCAGCCGGACGCCAGGCTCAAGTACTGGGCCCGCTGCGAACGCCGCGAGAGCAGCAGGAAGACGGCCGCCAGCGCGAACACCGCCGCCCCGGCGACGATCGACGCGACCGCGAGCCGGATCATCCAGCGGAACGTGGCGTAGTAAAACCGGATCGTCGAGTCGGCCTGGGAGGCGAACGGCTCGCTCTGGATCATCTCGGAGTACGGATGCGCGGCGAAGTGCTCGATCGCCTTCGCCCGCTGTTCGGGGGAGAGCGCCTCGTCCGCCTGGATCTCTTGCCGGATCGATTCGAGAGTTTGGGCGTCGAATCGGCCCTGGGCGTGACGGAAGAAGAGGAGCGAGACGACGGGGATGAGGAAGACGAGGGCCGCCGGCAGGACGAACGCCTTGAAGATGCCGGTCCGCGAGAAGTCTTGCCGCGCGTCGCTCATCGGTAGCCCCGTCGCTTCGAGATATCTGGTTCGTGCGGGGATCGCCGCCCCGCGACGGCGCGATCGTATGGGGCGCGACAGGGCCGCACAAGGGGGCGGCGGGGCGACGATCAGCCCTCGCCGTCGGCGGTCGCCGACGGCTCCGCGAAGCTCGCCGGCTGGGGCAGCCGGCCGTTGCGGACGACGTGGGTCAGCATCGCCTTCGCCCGGTCGGGCCAGGGGGCGGACTGGATCGACGCCACGGTCTCCTCGACGGGGTAGGGGACGCGCTTCAGCTCGATCCGGCCGTCCTCGATGACGGCGTAGGCGACGCGGGGGTCGCCGTCGCGGGGGAGGCCGACGCTGCCGGGGTTGAGCACGGTCTTGTCGCCGACCCTGAGCTTGAACTGCATGTGCGAGTGGCCCACGCAGACGACGTCGGCGTCGACGGACTCCAGCCGACGGGCCCAGGCGGCCTCGTCGCGGAGGAGGTATTCGTCCAGCGGGTCTCGGGGGGTGGCGTGGACGAGGAGGAACCGGACGTCGCCGATCGTCACCCGCTGCGTGACGGGGAGTTGCAGCAGGTACGTGCGCTCCTCGGCGTCGAGGGCCTCCCACATGTCGGGCCGGGTGACGCGGGTGAGGTAGCGGAAGCCCGCGTCGCCGGTGACGGGGACCTCCTGGGCGACGCCGTGGTCGTGGTTCCCGCGCACGGCGTAGTGGGCGTTGGCCATGGCCCATCGGATGCACGCGGCGGGCTCTGGGCCGTAGTCGACCAGGTCGCCGAGGCAGAAGCAGACGTCGTGCGGCTCGGCGACGGCCTCGATGGCCGCGCGGTTGCCGTGGAGGTCGGAGACGACGAGGATCCTCATCCTGTTCCTTGATCACTGGTATTGCGATATCCGGTCGACGCCCAAGGATTGAGGCGTCGTCCCGCGAGCATCACCTTTCCCGTCCTCATTCCCAACGCAGGGTTTCCAGATACGACCTCATCTCGACCGGCAATACGGGCCGTTCTTCGGCGACTCCGTAGCCCACGTAATACCAGTTATCACCATGATGGACGTACAAGTCATAGTGAGACCAGGCCGGATCGTCGAACGACGACTTGCGACACACCTCCATCTTTTCGAAAGCCTCGTCTCCGAGGAAGACGACGCGGCTCAGCGCCTCCGTCGCGGTTGGTCGTTCGGCCCCCAGCCGAGAGACCTCCAGGATGGCCGTGGCACGCCTCACCGCGACGTCGACGTAGGCGGGCGACATGCGGATCGAGTCGTCGTCGAAAGCGTCGAGGTTCCAGTGGGGCGGGGCCACGAACGAGAAGCCCGAGGGGTGGCGAAGGCGTCTCGACTCGTCGGGCGGCTGCTTCGGGACCCGGTCGCCGGACGGCGGCGCGTCGCCGAGATAGAAAATGAACCAGGTGAACCAGCCGACGACGAGCGCGATGGCCGTCATCTCGACCGCCGTAGGTCTCCGAAGGCGGCGATGATCCAGGAGCGGGCGAATCGCGACCGTCCATCTCCCGATCGGCCTCATCCTTCAACCCACCGTTCATACCAGAGTTGGAACATCAGCAACGTCCAGAGCGGCTTGCGGTGGTCGCGGACGCCGTCGCGGTGCTCGCGGATCCGGCGGGCGACCTCCTCGGGGCGGAAGAGGCCCTGCGAGCGCAGGCGGTCGGGGGCCAGGAGGCGGTCGAGCAGGGGGGCGAGCGGGCCGCGGAGCCAGCGGGCGACGGGGATGCCGAAGCCCTTCTTGGGCCGCTCCAGGATCGAGGCCGGCAGCCTGTCGGAGACGGCTCGCTTGAGCAGGCGCTTGGTGGTCCCCTTGCCGTACTTGTAATTCGACGGCAGCGACCGGACCTCGTCGACCAGGACGGCGTCGAGGAACGGGGCGCGGACTTCCAGGCCGCAGGCCATGCTGGCGCGGTCGACCTTCGTGAGGATGTCCTCGGGGAGATACGTCTCCTGGTACAGCTCCAACGAGCGGCCGAGCGGGTCGCCGGGGATCTCGGCGGCGAGGCGGTCGGCGAGGGCGGCGTGCTCGGCCTCGACGTCCAACGGCGTATGGACGAACAGCCGGGCCAGTTCGGGGCCGGAGAACGAGCCCAGCCAGCGCTGGTGGGCGAGGGCGGGGGGCTCGGCGGCGCCGCGGAGGAACTGCTTGAGCTTGAAGTCGAACGAGAAGTTGCGGTGGTCGACCGGCAGCCGGCCCGCGACCGCCTCGGCCAGCGCGCGAGCGGGGCGGGGGAGGCCGCGATAGATCCGGGCGGCGCGCTCGGCCTCGAACGTGGGATAGCCGGCGATCAATTCGTCCGCCCCGTCGCCGCCCAGGGCCACGGTGACGTGCTCGCGGGCGAACCGGCTGAGGAGGTGCGTCGGCAGGATGGAGGCGTCGCCGAACGGCTCGTCGAGCCAGCCGGCGACCTGCGGCAGCAGTTCCATCACGCTCTCGGCGGAGAAGGTGCGCTCGTGGTGGTCGGTCCCCAGGAACTCGGCGACGGCCCGCGCGTGGGCGCTCTCGTCGAAGCTGGGGTCCTCGAAGCCGATGGAGAATGTGTGGACCCTCTCCGGTGGTAGGGTCTCGCAGACGGCCGCGGCGATGCTCGACGAGTCGACGCCGCCGGAGAGGAAGACCCCCAGGGGGACGTCGGAGCGAAGGTGTCGAGCGACCGCCCCCCGGAGCGACATCCAGAACCAGTCGGCGGCCGCCGTGAAGGTCGGCGGGACCGGATCCCGAGGGTCGCCGGGTTGGGGGAAATACCGAGAGACGCGTACGCGGCCGTCGTCCCAGGTCAGGACGTGGCCGCGCGGGAGCTTGCGGACGCCCCGCCAGATGGAGTAAGGCGCGGGCACGTATTCATAGAACAGGTAGCGGGCGAGGCCGTCGGGGTCGAGGTCGCGGGGGACGTCGGGGTGCTGGAGCAGGGCCTTGGGCTCGGAGGCGAACGCCAGGCCGCCGCCGGGGAGTTCGGCGTAGTAGAGCGGCTTCTGGCCCATGCGGTCGCGGGCCAGGACCAGGCGGCGCCGGGGGCCGTCCCAGATCGCCAGGGCGAACATGCCGTTGAGCCGCTCGACGAACGCCTCGCCGTCCTCCTCGTACTGGTGGACGAGGGTCTCGGTATCGCATCGGGTGCGGTAGCGGTGGCCCTTGGCTTCGAGGGCCGGCTTGAGGTCGGGCTCGTTGTAGAGTTCGCCGTTGTAGACGATCCAGATCGAATCGTCCTCGTTGGCGAGCGGCTGGGCCCCGCCTTCGACGTCGATGATGGAGAGCCGCCGGTGGCCGAGCGCGACGGGGCCGAGGACGTGGATCCCGTCGCCGTCGGGCCCGCGGTGGGCGAGCGTGGCGGTCATGGCCTCGATGATGGCGCGGTCGGCCTCGCGCCCGCCGCCGTTGACGAACCCCGCGATCCCGCACATGCCGCCGCCGGCTCCTTCGTCCGCCCGACCCTCGCGACGTCGCTCCCGCCGGATCAGGGTAACGCACGGCTCGGGTTTTGCGATAGCCCCCCCTTGACGGCGCGACGCCTCCGCGCGAGCATGGCCGCGGTCCGACCGGAACACGCCGGGGGAAGGCCATGAGTTACGTCGCGAACGGGAAGGAAATCGCCGCCGTCTTCAAGCTGTCGGGGCCGGATCGCTACAGCCATTTCGTCCGGAGGGTCGCCGATTGGGGCGAAATCTGGAGCCTCGGCGACGGCGACGGCTGGAAGTTGCTGGCCGACGACGCCGGGCGCGAACTGGTCCCGGTCTGGCCGGCCGCGGCGTTCGTGCAGGCCCTCTGCATCGGCGAGTGGGCCGGATGCCGCCCCAGGGCGATCGCGATGGACGACTGGCTGGAGAAGTGGACCCCGGGCATGGTGCGTGACGGGCGGAAGGTCGCCGTCCCCCCCACGCCCGAAGGCCGCGCCGTCACCGTCGAGCCCGAGCGCCTGGCCGCGGACATCCGGGACGCCCAGGCCGACTTCCTCGACGCCTGACCGAACCCCTCGGCCTCCTGGACACGGGCGTCGGGGCGGCATACAACGTGAAGACGCGGCCCGTCCGGGCCGATCGTGCGAAAGACGTCCCGTCTCCCCGACACCGAATCCGCATCATCTTACGGAGCCTCCCCATGCGTTCCCTGCTCCCCGTCGCGGTCGTCGGCACCCTGTTCATCGGCTATCAGGCGGCCCGCTCGCAGCAACCGGCCGACCCCAAAGGCCACGGGGCCGCCTCGAAGGCCGCGGCGACGACCTACGAGCACCTGGCCACGGCGATCATCGAGATCGAGGCGACCGAGGATGAGTTGGTGAAGAGCATCCTCATCGGCTACGAGATGGCGGCGCAGGAGCACCTGAAGGCCGCCGCCAAGGACGCCGCGCACCGCGTCGCCCACCTGGAGGCCGCCGCGGCCGAGGTCACGAACGTCGCCAACGAGGGCGACAAGGCCATCCAGGCCATCCGCCAGCGCCTCGCCAAGGCCGGCCACACGCACAACACCGACGCCGAGACCAAGGACGACTACATCTGGGTCACGAACCGCGAGAAGAAGGCCCTCCTCGACGTCGCTGCCAAGATCGCCCGCGCCGACGAGAAGGCCGACCTCGCCGCCCTGGGGACGGAGCTGAACAAGGCGTTCGAGGCCGCCGTCGCGCCGGAGTGAGGCGCCCCGAGAACGTCCGAGCGATGCGATGACGACGGCCTTCTCCCCTTGAGGTGCTGCGTCGAAAACATGCCGATGCGGGTCGCAGAGGGTCTTCCCCCCTCGCGGGGGAAGACAGACGCCGAAGGCGTCAGATGAGGGGGACGCGGAGCACGAGGGCCTTCGGAGCCCAAAGGCCCGCCCATGCCGGCCGTCGCGAGATCCGACGGCCGTCCGGCGCGTCGTCCCCCTCATCCGGCCCTCCGGGCCACCTTCCCCCGCGAGGGGGGAAGGCCGTTCATCGCTCGCCTCCCGGATGTTTTCGACAGAGCCCCCTTGAGGGAGAAGGTGACCGAAGGCCGGATGAGGGGTCGACCGCCGTCGCTCTCTCATCCAGGCGAGGGCTTGTGAAGTCCGACGGCCCCCCGTCATGCCACTCCTCATCCGGCCCTGCGGGCCACCTTCTCCCTCAAGGAGAGAAGGCCGTCGTCATCGGCCTGTTCGGTCTTCGCGCCGCCCCCACGCAACGTCGACCCTCTCCCACCGCCACGCGTCCCGCGCGGCGGCGCCGAGTCCGCCCTCTCAATCCCCTCGCCCGAGGATCCGCCGACGTGCGCCTCCCCCGTCTGCTCGCCCTGTCGCTCGCCTGCCTCGGCTGCGGGGAGTCCACCCCTCCGTCGCCGCCCGCCCCGAAGGCCGAGGCCCCCGCGCCACCGCCCGGCCCGCCGACGCCCCGGTTCGTGGAGGTCGCGAAGGAGGCCGGGTTGACCACGGTCCTCGTCAGCGGCGGGCCGGACAAGGACCACATCCTGGAGTCGACCGGGACCGGCTGCGCGTTCGTCGACTATGACGGCGACGGCCGGCTGGACGTTTACCTCGTCAACGCCTGGGCGCTCGACGAGGATCCCTCGCAGGTCCGGCTCAAGGGCCGCAACGCCCTGTATCGCAACAAGGGCGATGGGACCTTCGAGGACGTGACGGAGGAGGCCGGCGTGGGGGACGACTCGTGGGGCTGCGGCGTCTCCGTGGCCGACTACGACGGCGACGGCCGCGTCGACCTGTACGTCACCAACTTCGGCCCCAACCGCCTGTATCGCAACCGGGGCGACGGCACGTTCGAGGAGGTCGCCGAGAAGGCCGGCGTCGCCGACCCCGGCTGGGGCGCAGGGTCCGCCTTCTTCGACGCCGACGGCGACGGCGACCTCGACCTGTACGTCGCCAACTACATCGACTGCACGATGGACGAGGTCCTCGCCGCCCGGCGGACGACGATGTGGCGCGACATGGTCAAGGTGCTCGTCGGCCCGTTCGGCCTCCGGGGCGGCCGGGACCACTTCTATCGCAACCACGGCGACGGCACGTTCTCCGACGCCACCGACGAGGTCGGCATGACCGACACGGCCGAGTCCTACGGCCTGGGCGTGCTGGCCTCCGACCTAGACGGCGACGGCGACGTCGACGTCTTCGTCGCCAACGACTCCAACCCCAACTTCCTCTACCGCAACGACGGCCGCGGGACGTTCACCGAGGTCGGCACCTGGAGCGGCATCGGCGTCAACGGCAACGGCGTCGCCCAGGCCGACATGGGCGTCGACGCCGCCGACTTCGACGGCGACCTGCGCCAGGACGTCCTCGTCACCACGTTCGCCCAGGACACGGCCACCCTCTACCGCAACGAGGGCGACCTGGCCTTCCAGGACGTCGCCGTCCCCGCCGGCCTGAAGGCCATCACCTACCGCGCCCTGAAGTGGGGCTGCGCCTTCTTCGACTACGACCACGACGCCGACGTGGACGTGACCATCGTCAACGGCCACATCTATCCCCAGGTCGACCAGTCGCCCGAACTGGCCGAGACCTACCGCCAGCTCCCGTTCCTGCTCCGCAACGACGGCGGCAAGCTGACGGACGTCTCCCGCGAGGCCGGCCCCGGCTTCCAGGTCGCCGCGTCCGCCCGCGGCCTGGCCGTCGGCGACTACGACGACGACGGCGACCTCGACCTGCTCGTCACCGCGATGGACTCGCCGCCGCTCCTCCTCCGCAACGACACACCCCGCGCCGGCCGTTGGCTGAAGCTCCGCCTGCTGGACAAGGCCGGCGGCCCGGCGATCAACGCCCGCGCCACCATCACGGCCGGCGGCAAGTCGCAGCTTCGGGAAGTCCGCAGCGGCTCGACCCACCAGTCGCAAAACGCCCTCGACCTCCACTTCGGCCTCGGCCCCGCCGCGATCGTCGAGCGGGTCGAGATCGCCTGGCCCGGCGGCCAGACCTCGACGCTCCGGGACGTGAAGGCCGACCAGACCTTCACCGCGCGCCAGCCCTGATCCATCCATGCCCGGCCCCGGAATATCCAGGGATCGACAGAGATACAGATCTTCCCCGCTCCCCGATCGCGGTAGAATGCTTAAGCAGGATCGGGCGAGGATGGACCAGGGCGAGGGAGGGCCGGCCGGGCCGACGCGATGATCACGGAGCGCATCAAGGCCATGCTGGAGGCGTGCGAGACCGGCCGCCCGGTCTTCCCGCCGTCGATCCTCTTCAACGAGGGCTGGCTGCTGCGCCTGGTCCTCGACTGGTTCACCCGGCACGGCGGCGACCGCTACCCGCTCTCGCCGCGGCCCGGCGCCCGCTGGTTCTCCGAGCCCTGGCTACCGTCCGCGTTCCTCCCGCGCTACCGGGGCGACCGGCTGGCCGAGGCCCGCTCGCACGCCGACGCGGTGCTGGGCCACTTCACCGTGGGCGACCCCGGCACGGCCGGCCTGGCGCTCCAGCCCGACGCCACGCAGCTCGTGGTGATCGAGGCCAAGCTCTACGCCCGGCTCTCGACCGGCGTGAAGAACGCCCCGTACTACGACCAGGCCGCCCGCACCGTGGCCTGCATGGCCGAGATCCTCCGCCGCGCCGAACGCCAGCCCGAGTCGATGGACGACCTGACGCTGCTGATCCTCGCCCCCCAGGCCCGGATCGATGACGGCGTCTTCGCCTGGGACGCCGCGCCCGAGGCCATCCGCCGCAAGGTCCGCCGCCGCGTCGAGGACTACGCCGGCGAGCGCGACGGCTGGTTCCGCGACTGGTTCGAGCCGACCTGCCGGCGCGTCGACGTCCGCTGCTTGGCCTGGGAGGAGATCGTCGAGGTCATCGCCTTCCACCGCCCCGAGGAGGGCCAGGTCATCGACAGCTTCTACGGCCGCTGCCTCCACTACAACCGCCCCAGCATCCGGGCCGCCTTCCCCGGCCCCCGCTCCGGCTCGTCCGGCGAGCGCGCCCGCGCCGACGCCTTCGGCCTCGCCATCCCGACCACGCGCCCCCCGCGACGTCGCCCCGCGCCGGCCGCCACCAACGGCCGCGGCTGAATCACCCCTGGCCATTTGTCGACCCACCCCTACAATGGGTCGATGAACGCCGACGACCTGCTGAAGCCGACCGACGCGGGCCTCTACTGCGAGGCGGGGGACTTCCACGTCGACCCCTGGAAGCCCGTGCCCCAGGCCGTGGTGACGCACGCCCACGCGGATCATGCCTGCTGGGGGTGCGGTCGCTATCTGGGCTCCGAGGAGGGGGAACGGGTCCTGCGCGTCCGGATGGGGCGGGAGGCGGTGATCGACGCCCTGCCTTACGGGTCGCCGCTGGACGTCAACGGGGTGCGGGTGTCGCTGCATCCGGCGGGGCACATCCTGGGCTCGGCGCAGGTGCGGCTGGAGCACCGGGGCCGGGTGTGGGTCGTCTCGGGCGACTACAAGGTCGAGCCCGACGCCACCTGCACGCCGTTCGAGCCGGTGCGGTGCGACGTCTTCGTGACCGAGTCCACCTTCGGCCTGCCCATCTACCGATGGCCGTCGCAGGCGGCCGTCTTCGACGAGATCAACGCCTGGTGGCGGGCCAACCGCGACGCCGGCAAGGCCAGCCTGCTGCTCGGCTACGCGCTGGGGAAGTCGCAACGGCTCCTCTCCGGGCTCGACCCGTCCATCGGCCCGATCTACACCCACGGGGCTGTCGAGAAGCTCAACCGCGCCTATCGCGAGGGGGGCGTCGCCCTGCCGCCGACGTCCTACGCCGGCGCGGCGATGAAGGGCAAGGGCTGGGCCGGGGCGATGATCGTCGCGCCGCCGTCGGCCCACGGCACGCCCTGGGCCCGCAAGTTCGCGCCCCTCTCCACCGGGATCGCCTCGGGCTGGATGACCATCCGGGGGACGCGGCGGCGGAAGGCCCTGGATCGCGGGTTCGTCCTCTCGGACCACGTCGACTGGCCCGGCCTGCTGGGCTCCATCGAGTCCACGGGGGCGAGCCGGGTCCTGGTCACGCACGGCTACACGGCGGTCGTGGTCCGATACCTGCGTGAGCGGGGGATCGCCGCCGAGGCCCTCGCCACCCGCTACGAGGGCGAGGGGGACGCCCAGGACCGCGCCGAGGCCGAGGCGATGGAAGAGGCCGAGGCCCAGGAAGTCGACGCCGGGGGGACGACCGCATGAGGGACTTCGCCCGGCTGTACGCCGCGCTCGACGAGACCACCCGGACGGGCGAGAAGGTCGAGGCCCTGACGCGATACTTCGAGCAGGCCCCGCCGGCCGACGCCGCGTGGGCGGTGTACTTCCTGATCGGCCGCAAGCCGAAGCAGGTGGTCCCCTCGAAGAAGATCCGCGAGTGGGCCGCGGCCGAGGCCGGCGTCCCCGACTGGCTGTTCCAGGAATCTTACGACGCCGTGGGCGACGTGGCGGAGACCGTCGCCCTGCTGCTCCCGCCGTCCGAACACTCCACCGACCTGCCGCTCGCCGAGTGGGTCGAGAACCGCCTGTTGCCGCTGCGAGGGGCCGACGAGGAGGCCCAGCGCTTCGCGATGCTCGATGCCTGGCGGGCGATGGACCGGCCCCAGCGGTTCGTCTGGAACAAGCTCATCAGCGGCGGCTTCCGCGTGGGGGTCTCGCAGCAGCTCGTCACCCGGGCGCTGGGGAAGGCCGGCGGCGTCGACCCGACCGTCGTGGCCCACCGCCTGATGGGCGACTGGGAGCCGACGCCGGAGTTCATCGGCCGCCTGCTCGCCGCCGACTCCGCCGACTCCGACCACAGCCGGCCCTATCCCTTCTGCCTGGCGTACGGCGTGGAAGGCGACCCCGCCGCGCTCGGGTCGGTCGACGATTGGGTCGCCGAGTGGAAATGGGACGGCATCCGGTCCCAGCTCATCCGCCGCGGCGGCGACACCTTCCTCTGGTCCCGCGGCGAGGAGCTGGTCACCGACCGCTACCCCGAGATCGCCACCCTGGGGGCGTCCCTGCCGGAAGGGACGGCGATCGACGGCGAGATCCTGCCCTACCTCGACGGCACCCCGCTGCCGTTCGCCCAGCTCCAGCGGCGGATCGGCCGGAAGACCGTCGGCAAGACGATCCTGGCCGAGGTCCCCGTCGTCCTGATCGCCTACGACCTGCTGGAGTCCGACGGCCGCGACCTCCGCGCCGAGCCGTTCGAGGCCCGGCGGGCGAGGCTCGCCGAGCTGGTCGCCCGCGTCGACCGACCGGGCCGGCTGATCCTCTCGCCGACGGTCGTCGCCGACTCGTGGGAGGCGATGGCCGCCGCCCGGCTGGCGGCCCGTTCGCACCAGTCCGAGGGGCTGATGCTGAAGCGGCGGGGCTCGCCGTACCACGTCGGCCGGAAGCGGGGCGACTGGTGGAAGTGGAAGGTCGACCCGTTCACCGTCGACGCCGTCCTGACCGCCGCCCAGCGCGGCAGCGGCAAGCGGGCGAGCCTCTACACCGACTACACCTTCAGCGTCTGGGACGACGACCGCCGGCTGGTCCCGTTCGCCAAGGCGTATTCCGGCCTCACCGACGCCGAGATCGCCAGGGTCGACGCCTTCGTCCGCCGCAACATGGTGGAGAAGTTCGGCCCCGTCCGCACCGTGAAGCCGGAGCTGGTCTTCGAGCTGGCCTTCGAAGGCATCCAGCGCTCGCCGCGGCACAAGTCCGGCATCGCCGTCCGCTTCCCCCGCATCCTCCGCTGGCGCCTCGACAAGCCTGCCGAGGAGGCCGACACGCTGGAATCGATCCGGGGGATGCTCCCGGCGTGACCATCCGTTAGGATGAACCTCATGGATACGACGTCATCGCACATCCAGAATGTCGCGACCGCCCCGCCGCCCGACCGCGTCCGCATCGTGGCGACGCCCGGCGTCCGGGGAGGCAAGCCGCGCATCGACGGCCACCGCGTGACCGTGGCCGACGTCGCCGTCTGGCACGAGCGCCAGGGCCTGAGCCCCGATGAGATCGTCGACGCACATCCCAGTCTGACGCTCTCGGACGTCCACGCCGCCCTGGCCTACTACTTCGAGAACCGTGACCGCACCGACGCGGAGATCCTCGAAGGCGAGCGCCTCGCGGAGCGACTCCGGGCCGACCGGCCCTCCATCCTGGAGAAGGCCCGCAGGAGGGCGGCCGATGCCCAGGACGATCCGCTTCCACCTGGATGAAAACTGTCCTCGCGCCCTGGCCGACGGCCTCCGACGCCGCGGCGTCGACGTGACCACCACGCCCGAAGTCGGCCTCCGAGAGGCGAGCGACGACGAGCAGACCGCCTTCATCCAGGCCGAGCGGCGCGTCCTTTTCACGCAGGACGAGGATTTCCTCGCGATCCACGCCTCGGATATCTCTCACCCCGGGATCGTCTACTGCAAGAAGGACTCGCGCGGTATCGGCGAGATGATCCGCGGTCTCGTCCTGATTTGGGAAGTCTACGACCCCGAGGAGCTCGAAGGCCGGATCGAGTTCCTCTGACGTCCTCCCTCACACGATCGGCGGCAGCAGCCACCAGGTCCGGCGGCGGTAGCCGGCCCAGCCGGGGTGTCGCGACAGTCTGGCCTCCTTCATGGCCATGTTGGTCGCGAAGACCAGGGACCAGACGCAGGCCAGGACGACGAACGGCAGCCAGTGCCACACCATCAGGGCGAAGCTCCCGTAGATCATCATCTCGCCCAGGTAGTTCGGATGGCGGACGTATCGGAACATGCCGTCGGTGATGAGGCCTTTGCGCTCGCGGAGGACGAAGAACTTCTGGGCGTCGGCCGCCGTCATGATCGCCGAGCCGATCAGGCACAGGCTGATGCCGAGGCAGAACCAGGCCGGTTCCGGCAGCGGGTAGACGGGCCGCGAGGTCCCGGAGATCAGCAGCCAGCCGAAGGCCCAGTACCAGGCCAGCAGGCCGAAGAAGACGTTGAGGCCCCCCAGGATGGTGATCCGGCGTCGCCAGGCGGGGTCGGGGAAGGCCAGGTCCTTCATCAGCCAGACTAGGCCGTAGCTCCCGTGCATGGCCAGGTAGATCCACGACGCCGTCGACGTCTGCCCGTACCAGGCCATCAACATCCCCAGGAACGGGAACGTCCCGGCTTTCTGGAAGTTGATGACCGCGGCGAACGTCCAGGGCCTCGGCCCGCCGCCGACGTCGACCGTCAAGTAGTCCGTCCAGCGCCGGAGGGTCGCGGCCCAGGCCGGCGGGGACGTCGGGCCGCGGCCCGGGGGTTCGACGTCCGATTTCGATCCGTCCATGGTCGACCTCCCGGCATCGCGACGAAGGGTGACGGCCCCGCCGTCCGGCCTCGCGGGATCGTACCACGGCGGGGGCGTGGCGGAAGCCCACTCGCGCCGCGTATGCTCGTCGACGCGCCTCGCGCGGCGGGGCGCGGATCGGCACGTCTCACCCCGGAGGCCCGCATGGCCGACCTCCCGCGCAGGACCCTCCTCCGAGCCGGCCTCGCCTCGTTCGCGGCGGCCCGGCTGCGGCCGGCCTCGGGCCACGACCGGCCGAGCGGGCCGATCCGGAAGACGCGCTCGGCCGTGGTCGCGAGCGGGGGGATGGCGGCGACGAGCCAGCCGCTGGCGACGGCGACGGCGGTCCGGATCCTGATGCGGGGCGGTAACGCGGTCGACGCCGCCATCGCGGCGAACGCGGTGCTGGGGGTCGTCGAGCCCATGTCGTGCGGGATCGGCGGCGACCTGTTCGCGATCGTCTGGGACGCGAAGGCGAAGAAACTCCACGGCCTGAACGCCAGCGGGCGGTCGCCGGCCCGCGCCGACCTGGCCGTCTTCCGCGACCGGGGCCTGTCGCAGATCCCCGAGGCCGGCCCCCTGAGCTGGTCCGTCCCGGGTTGCGTGGACGGCTGGGACGAACTCCGCCGGAAGTTCGGGACGCTGGGCTGGGCCGACCTGCTCGCCCCCGCGCTGGAGTATGCCGAGGGGGGCTTCCCCGTCAGCGAGATCATCGCGGCCGACTGGCGGGCGTCGCGGCCGGGGCTCGCCGGGGTGCCGACCTCGGCCGCCTGCTACCTCCCCGACGGCCGCGCCCCAGGCGTCGGCGAGGTCTTCCGCAACCCGGGCCTGGCGCGGTCGCTCCGGGCGATCGCCGAGGGGGGCCGCGACGCCTACTATCGGGGCCCGATCGCCGAGGCGATCGTCCGCTATTCGGACTCCGTCGGCGGCCTGTTCGGGGCGTCGGACCTCGCCGAGCACGCTTCGACGTGGGTCGAGCCGGTCTCGACGAGCTACCGCGGGTACGACGTTTGGGAACTGCCGCCGAACGGGCAGGGAATCGCCGTCTTGCAGATGCTGAACCTGCTGGAAGGCTTCGACCTCAAGGCGCTGGGGCCGAACTCGGCCGCGGCCCTCCACCTGATGATCGAGGCCAAGAAGCTCGCCTACGAGGACCGCGCCCGCTACTACGCCGACCCGGAGAAGGTCGACGTCCCGGTCCGCGAACTGGTCTCCAAGGCGTACGCCGACGAGCGCCGGAAGCTCATCGACCCCGCCCGCGCCGACGACCGCCCGGTCCCCGGCGAGCCCCGCGGCGGGGACACGATTTACATGACCGTCGCCGACGGCTCGCTCAACGCGGTCAGCCTGATCCAGAGCAACTATTACGGCTTCGGCTCGGCGCACGTCCCGGGCGACCTGGGCTTCGCGCTCCAGAATCGCGGCTGCTCGTTCGCGCTCGACCCTCGGCACCCGAACCGGCTGGAGCCGCGCAAGCGGCCGTTCCACACGATCATCCCCGCGTTCGTGACGAAGGCCGGCGAGCCCTGGCTGAGCTTCGGCCTGATGGGGGGCGACATGCAGGCCCAGGGCCACGCGCAGATGGTCTGCAACATGGTCGACTTCGGCATGGACGTCCAGGAGGCCGGCGACGCCCCGCGGTTCCGCCACCTCGGCTCGTCCGACCCCAACGGCAAGCCCGCCCAGGGGGGCGGCGCGACGGCCCTCGAATCCGAGATCCCCGCCGACGTGCGCCGGGGCCTCGAAGCGATGGGCCACCGCCTGACCGAAGCCCGAGGCGACTTCGGCGGCTACCAGGCCATCCGGATCGAGCCCGACCGCCGCGTCCTGACCGGCGGCTCCGACCCCCGCAAGGACGGCTGCGCGATGGGCTTCTGACCGGCCGAACGAACCGATCGAACCGCCGGGAGATGGCTTCGTTCGCAGGAACGACGCTTCCCACCGACAACACTTAAATCATTTATCGACGACACTTTGCATCACACAAAAACTGGGTTCGACCGTCGCTTTTCGAATGATCCGTGTGCGGGGCCCGTTCCGATGATCGTGGGCCCCAAATCCGCCCGGACTTCCCGATCGCCGCCTTAGGCCGTGCCGGCGCGCCGCCAGGGTCGGGGGTACCTCTCGGGTCCGCCTCTCGATACTCTCGGGTTGTCAAAGAACCTCCCGTCTCTGGTCATGATCCCCGGCGGCTGCGTCGAGATTTCAGGATTCTGCAAAAGAGCCGGAAAGCCCCGGCGGCCTGTTGGATATCCCCTCTCCCGTCGGCAGAGGGCGGCCCGGAGAGCCGGGTGAGGGTCGTCGGATCTGTAAGCATAGCCCAGGTCCGGCCACCGCGCATCCGTCATGCCCTCCGCGCTCCGGCGACCCTCACCCGCCGCTGCGCGGCTGCCCTCTCCCGGCGGGAGAGGGGACGATTCCAGTCCGCTCAAGTCGGCATCGCCCAAAGGCTCGGGCGGCGGCGGACGCTTGGCAAGGCTCGGCGGGCGAGTTCTGATGTCCGGTCGAACCGGACCGCCCGCCGCGGAGTTGGAGGGCCCGATCGTGCGCAAGCTCTCGCGGCACTTGCCGCCGCTCGAAACCGCCACCATGACGACCGAGGGGTGTTTCCTCTGGTGCATCCCAGTAGCGGCGTTCCTGTACCTCGTCCCGCAGGTCATCGGGATCGCCCTGCTGCTCGCGGTCCCGATCCTCCTCCTGAGCCTTCGGGAGGACCGTCGCCGGGCGAGGCTCGCGGCCGGGCGCCGGGGCGAATCGATCTGCACGTTCGCCCGATCGTTCCCGCGGCGTTCGGTGGATCCATGGGTCCTCCGGGCGGTGTACGAGGAGTTGCATCGCGCCGCCGATTCGAGCTTCCCCCCGCGATCGATGGATCCGCTCGGCCTTGACCTGGGGATCTGCGAAGTCGAGGACGTCGAAGACCTGATCGTGGGCGTCGCCGACCGCGTGGGGCGGTCGCTGGACGCGCCGGAAGACAACCCGCATTACGCCCGCATCGAGACGGTGGGCGACGTGGTGCGGTTCCTGTCGGCCCAGCCGCCGTCTCCCGCCGGGCTCGCGCTCCGGCCGTACTTGCGAGGTTCGTCATGAGACCATCGCCTCTCCGTTGCATCGCCCTATCGTTCGGGTTCGTCCTCGCCGCCGCCGCGGCCTTCGCGGACGACGGGTCGCCGGTCGCGGCGAAGTTGCGGCCGTTCGTCGAGGATGGGCGGATCGCCGGGGCGGTGACGCTGGTCGCCACGCCGGAGACGGTGCTGGACGTGCAGGCCGTCGGCTGGGCGGACGTCGCCGCGAAGACGCCGATGACGACGGACGCCGTCTTCTGGATCGCGTCGCAGTCCAAGCCGATCACCGGCGCGGCCTTGATGATCCTGGTGGACGAGGGGAAGGTGGACGTCGACGCGCCGGTCGCGAAGTACATCCCGGAGTTCGCCGAGGTCCGCGTCGGCGAGGGCCCGTCGGCCGTCGCGCCGAAGTGTCCGGTCCTGGTCCGCGACGTCCTCACCCACACCAGCGGCCTGCCGTTCAAGTCGCCGATGGAGGCGCCGACGCTCGACCTGTTCCCGCTGGCCGACCGCGTCCGGAGCTACGCCAAGCTCCCGCTCTCGTTCGAGCCCGGGACGAAGTTCCAGTACTCCAACGCCGGCATCAACACGGCCGGCCGGATCATCGAGGTCGCGAGCGGCCAGCCCTATGAGGCGTTCCTGGCCGAGCGCCTGTTCAAGCCCCTGGGGATGGCCGACGCCACGTTCCGCCCGTCCGGCGACCGGCTGGCCCGCGTGGCGAAGTCGTACAGGCCGGGCGAACACGGCCTGGAAGAGACGCCCATCGACCAGTTGAAGTACCCGCTCGACGCGCCCGATCGCGAGCCCATGCCGGCCGGCGGGCTGTTCGCGACGGCCGACGACGTCCGCCGGTTCTACCAGATGCTCGCGAACGACGGCGTCTTCGAGGGCCGCCGCATCCTGTCGGAAGCCGCCGTGCGGGCGATGACGGCCGATCAATCCGGCGAGGCCCGCGCGAACTACGGCTTCGGCATCGGCTCCAACGGCGACGTCTTCACCCACGGCGGGGCCTACGGCACGAACTCGGCCTACGATCGCAAGCGACGGCTCATCACCGTCTTCCTCGGCCAGCACCAGGGCTGGGCGAAGGGGGGCGAGGCCGCCATCCCCGCGTTCGAGGAGGCCGCCCGCAAGACCTTCGGGCCGATCGCGGCGCAGGGGAAGGACGCGGAGCAGCCGACCGTCGGCATCTCGAACGCGCCGAAGCCGTGACGACATCGCCCCAAGATCCGACCGGCGGCGGCGAATGACGGGACGACGTCCTTCACGTCTCCATCCACCGCCCAGCCCCCGAGGCCCCGATGATGAAGTCTCGCCCGTCGCTGCTGCTGGCCGCCTCCATCCTGGGAATCCTGGCCGGCGCCGCGAAGGGCGAGGAGGTCCCCGCGGCGCTCTCCGGGGGCCACGATATCGGCCGGAAGGACCACGGCCGCCCTTGCGTCCTGATCGCCGCGGCGCTGGGCGTCGAGACCGACGTCTTCCGCGAGGCGTTCCGCGGCGTCACTCCGGCGAAGGGCCGGGGGCCGACCGGCGGCGAGGCCCGGCGGAACAAGACGGCCCTCCTGCGCCTCCTCGGCCCGCACGGCGTCACCAACGAGCGACTGGACGAGGTCTCCGACTACTACCGCTTCCGCCCCCAGGACGGCGAACTCTGGAAGCACCGCGACGCCAAGGTTCACGCCGTCGTGAAGGACGGCAAGCTCGTCGAGGTCGTCGTCGACGACCCCGGCGCGGGCTACACGACGCCGCCCAAGGTGAAGGTCCGCGGCTTCGAAAAGGCCGAGTTCGTCGTCGAGCTGTCCTTCGGCGAGGAGTTGAAGACGAACGGCTCGATCCGGTCCATCAAGCTCAAGGCCAGGTGACCCGCCCCGGCCGTTGTTGAATTTTCGTTGCACGATTGGGCCCGGCCATGTAGGTTCAGGTCCGCTGCGACGGCCTTCCTCTTCGGCCTGGGGCGACGGACGGACATGGGACCTGCGACGACGGGGCGGCTGGCCGGGGTGCTGGCGGCGTGGCTGCTAGCGACGTCGGCGTGCGCAGCCCCCCCGGACGGCGAGGCCGAGGAGCTGTTCGAGAAGTCCGTCCGCCCGCTGCTGGTCGGCCGATGCCTGTCGTGCCACGGCGGGCCGGCGAAGGAAGGCAAGGCCAAGGTCCGCGGCGGGCTCGACCTCTCCTCGCGGGCGAAGATCCTGGAAGGGGGCGACGGCGGGCCCGCGGTCGTGCCGGGGGACGTGGAGGGGAGCCTCCTCGTCCGCGCGGTGCGCTACCACGACGAGCCCCGCATGCCCCCGGACAAGCGGCTGGACGAGGCCGAGATCGGGGCCCTCAGCCGGTGGATCGAGCAGGGCGCGCCGTGGCCGGGCTCGGCGTCGGAGTCGGCCGAGGCGGTGCCGAAAACTTCCGCGTCCTCGTCGATCGACCTGGACGAGGGCCGTTCGCACTGGTCGTTCCGGCCGGTCGTCGACCCGCCCGTCCCCGAGGTCCGCGACGCTTCGTGGCCGGCGTCGCCCGTCGACCGCTTCGTGCTGGCGAGGCTGGAGGAGGCCGGCCTGTCGCCCGCGCGGCCCGCGAGCCCCCGGGCGCTGATCCGCCGCGTGACGTTCGACCTGATCGGCCTGCCGCCGAGCCCCGAGGACGTGGACGCCTTCGAGGCCGACCCGTCGCCCGAGGCTTATGCGAAGCTGGTCGACCGCCTGCTGGCCTCGCCGCAGTACGGCGAGCGCTGGGGCCGGCGCTGGCTGGACCTGGTCCGCTACGCCGACACCGCCGGGGAGACGGCCGACTATCCCGTCCCCGAGGCTCGCCACTATCGCGACTACGTCATCGCCGCCTTCAACGCCGATCTGCCGTACGACCGCTTCCTCAAGGAGCAGGTCGCCGGCGACCTGATCGCGGCCGAGGGCCCGCCCGAGCGCGCCCGAGCGGCGGTGATCGGCACGGGCTTCCTGGCCATCTCGCGGCGGTTCGGGTTCGACCCGCAGAACTACCACCACCTGACGATCGAGGACACGATCGACGCGCTGGGGAAGTCGGTCCTGGGCCTGACGATCGCGTGCGCCCGCTGCCACGACCACAAGTTCGACCCGGTCGCCAGCAAGGACTACTACGCGCTCTACGGCGTCTTCGCCAGCACCCGCTACCCGTTCCCCGGCGGCGAGGAGACCAAGCGGCCGAAGGACTTCGTGACGCTCCCCGAGGGCCCCGACGGCCCGGCCTTGCTCGCCTACGCCGTGGCCGAGTCGCCCGCGCCGGCCGACGCCCGCATCCAGCGCCGGGGGGATCCGACGACGCTCGGCCCGGCGGCCCCGCGCGGGATCCCGGAGGTCTTCGGGAAGGTGTCCATCCCCGCCGGCAGCGGACGTCGCGAGCTGGCCGCGTGGCTGGCCTCGCCCGACAACCCGCTGACGGCCCGCGTGATCGTCAACCGGATCTGGCGATACCACTTCGGCCGGGGGATCGTCGCCACCGCCAGCAACTTCGGGATCAAGGGGACGCCGCCGTCGCACCCGGAATTGCTCGACTGGCTGGCCTCGCGGTTCGTGGCCGACGGCTGGTCGACCAAGGCGATGCACCGTCGCATCTTGATGTCTTCAACTTACCGGCAGTCGTGCGAGGCCGACGCAGCGAAGGCGGAGGCCGACCCGGACGTCGCGAAGGTCTCGCGGTTCGCCCGCCGCCGGCTGGACGCCGAGGAGATCCGCGACGCTTTGCTCGCCGTCTCCGGCGGGCTCGACCCGACGCCCGCACCGGCCCACCCGTTCCCTCCCGTCGACCAGTGGGGTTTCACGCAGCACACGCCCTTCCTGGCCGTGTATCCCAGCGACCGCCGCAGCGTCTACCTGATGACCCAGCGCATCCGGCGGCACCCGTTCCTCGGCCTCTTCGACGGCCCCGACCCGAACTCCAGCACCGGGGGCCGCAACGTCTCCACCGTGCCGACGCAGGCCCTCTACTTCCTGAACGACCCGCTCGTCCACCAGGCGGCCGAAGGGCTGGCCGCCCGCCTCGAAGCGATCGACGACCCCGCCGCGCGGGTCGACCGCGCATTCCGCCTGGCGCTCGGCCGCCCGGCGACGGCCGCCGAGGTCGACGCCATGCGCCAGCACGTCGAGTCCGCCCGCGCCGACCTGGCCGGCGAGCCCGACCCGCCCGAGCCCCTCGACCGTCGCGCCTGGGCGAGCCTGGCGCGGGTGCTGTTCGGCTCCAACGAGTTCTTGTACGTCGATTGAACGGGGGCGAGGCGATGGGCGAGGTCAATCGGCGCGACGCGATCCGGACGGCGGGGCTGGGGCTGGGCTCGCTCTGGCTCTCGGGGATCCTGGCGGACGCCTCCGCGGCCGACGCGGGCCCATCCGTCGCCGACCCGCTCGCGCCGCGGGCCCCGCACTTCCCGGCGAAGGCGAAGCGGGTCATCATGCTGTACATGACCGGCGGCGTCTCGCACGTCGACTCGTTCGACCCCAAGCCCCGGCTGTTCGCCGACCACGGCAAGACGATCACCATCGACGAGTGGCAAGGCCGGCGCGGGAAGTACACGCGATACCTCAAGCGGCCCGACTGGTCGTTCGCCAAGCACGGCGAGAGCGGCATCGAGGTCAGCTCGCTGTTCCCGGAGATGGCCGGCTGCGTGGACGACCTGTGCGTGATCCGGTCGATGAAGTCCGACCACACGAACCACTACGAGGCGACGCTCCAGGCGCACACGGGCTCGATCACGTTCGCCCGGCCGAGCGTCGGCGCGTGGGTGAGCTACGGCCTGGGGACGTACAACCGCAACCTGCCGTCGTTCGTCGTGATCGCGCCCCACTCGCCCTACGCGGGCGAGCAGGCGTGGGGCTCGGACTTCCTCCCCGGCTGCCACCAGGGGACGCGCGTGACGCCCGGCCCGGAGCCCATCGCCGACCTGCACCGCCGCCTCCGCTCGGCCGGGCTGCAAGAGCGGGAGATCGCCCGGATCCAGGAGATGAACCGCGCCCACGCCGAGGCCCGCGGCGGCGACCCCGGCCTGTCGGCGCGGATCCGATCGTTCGAGACCGCGTTCGGCATGCAGCACGAGGCGCCCGACGCCTTCGACCTCGCGTCCGAGACCGACGCCACCTTGAAGCTCTACGGCCTGGAACGGGGCTCGACGCAGGGCTTCGCCTGGCAATGCCTGGTGGCGCGCCGGCTCTGCGAGCGGGGCGTGCGGTTCATCGAGTTGATCGACTCCGGGGCTTCGAACAACTGGGACGCGCACGGCGACATGCAGACCCACGCCCCGCTCGCCCGCAACGTCGACCGTTCCGTCGCCGGCCTGATCCGCGACCTGAAGTCGCGCGGGCTGCTGGAGGACACGCTGGTCGTCTGGACCACCGAGTTCGGCCGCACGCCCTACCACGAATCGGCCGACGCTAAGGGTCGCGAGCACCACCACTGGGCGTTCTCGACCTGGCTGGCCGGCGGCGGCGTGAAGGCCGGACACGTCCACGGCGCGACCGACGACCACGGCATCTACGTCGCCGAGGACGCCGTCCACGTCCATGACCTCCACGCCACCGTCCTGCACCTCCTCGGCCTCGACCACACCCGCCTCACCTTCCGCCACGCCGGCCGCGACTTCCGCCTGACCGACGTGAAGGGGAACGTGGTGGAGGGGCTGATCGCGTGAATCAGATCTCGGCCGCGTGGACGCGCAGCCCGGCGACCGTCGCGACGAGGCCGCACCGTTCGAGCGTGGCCAGGAGTTCCTCCGCGGACCTCGGCGGGTTCTTCAAGCCGGTCCTCTGCCGGCGCACCGCGTCCAGCACCGCGGCGGGGGATTCGCCCCACAGGCCGGAGATGAAATCGTCGGGATGGACCGCCTCGACCGAATGGGCCGCAAGCGCCGAGGCCGGGAAGTCGACCAGGTTGAACGTCACGATGACCCCCGCCCCGGCGCGGATCGCCGCGGCGAGCACATGCCGGTCGTCCGGGTCGGGGAGGTTCAGGCCGGGGATGATCGGCTCGTAGCCGACGACCAGACTATCCGGGACGTGTTCGTCCATGAGCGTGCGGCAACGGGCGAGGCTCGCGGCCGAGATGTCGGAGCGGTTGGCCGCGACGTTCCGCGTCCATTCGTCGTGGATCGCGTCCGTCCAGCGGGCCTGGAACAGGCCCGTCAGGGCGAGCCTCATCAGCAGATCCCGGAGCGGGGCCGGGTACAGCACGCAGGCGTCGAGGACGGCGATTCGCGGCACCGGTCAGTAGCCCATCCCGAGTTCCTGGCTCAATGCGGCGAGCTCGTCGAGGGCCTCGTGACGCTTCGAGAGCGTCTCTTCCTTGTAAGCCAGAAGGTCGACCAGCTTGATCCGGCGATGCGTCCCCACCTTGCGGCTCGGCATCGCCCCCTCGTCAAGGAGCTTCACCAGGTGGGGGCGGGAGACGTTCAGGAGGTCGGCCGCCTGCTGCGTCGTCAACTCGGCGCCCAGCGGGGTGAGCGCGACCGCGTTCCCCCGCCCCAACTCGTCCAGGACGCGGACGAGCAGTTGCAAGGCGACGGGCGGGAGAGTCAGCTCCTCTCTCCTCCCCTCCACCTTCAAGCGGAGTTCGACATCCCGGCCGAGCTGGGCCGCGAGCTTCCGCCCCGACTCCTCCGCGAGCGCCGCATCGGCCTTCGTCGGCGTGATCACTTCGTTGCCGTTGAGGAGTTGCATGCCCGCCTCCTTCGCCTATCGTCCTCTTCGATCGTAGGATAACAGACCTCGCCCACAATCGCAATAAACGAAAAATCGCAAGGACGGGTCGTCATCCAAATCACGAGGAGCCCCCCATGCCCCGTCGCGCACGGACCGTCTGGGTGGTGATGCACTACGAGATCATGGGCCTGCCGGACGCGTCGCGGGTCGATTCGGTGCAGTTCCACGTCTCCTCGTCGCTGGAGAAGGCGGAGGACTACATCCGGAAGTGCTGGGTGGAATCGCATTCCTGGTGGCAGGTCCATCCCCACGTCGTCGACTCGGAGGACTTCGACGAAGGGGACGAGGCGAATTACTACAGCCACCGGGGGACCCGGCTGAAGGCCGCGCCGATCAAGCGGGCCGTCGCGGCCTATCGGAAGTTCGCGGAGCGCCATCCGGAGCGGTTCCCGGCGGCGGGCCCCTGAGCGGACGGGCCCCCCCGGGTCCTTGACACGGCTCGTCGCGCGCTGCATAAAAGACTCCCCCACCCTGGACTCGACCTCCCGCCTCCCATCCGGGGAAGATCTCGATGCGATCCTGGTTCAACTCGGAAGATTGGTTCGCGGTGTGGCTCGGCATCGCCGTGGTGCTGATCGCGCTGCCCGCGGCGGCCGGCGTGGACCTGCTCGGCTGGGTCGCGACGCCGAAGGTCTGGCTCAACGTCGGGGACGCCGTGCGGCCGGCGTCGGCGGCGTACGCCGGGCTCCCGGGCGTCGTCAGCCTCTTCCTGACCTACCTGCTGCTCCTCGGGTTGCTGGGGGCGTGCGTCGCCCTGCGTCGGCTCGACGTGAAGGCGTTCGCCGTGGGCTTCACGGGCGTGTTCTGGCTCAGCGCCCTGAGCCTGGTGCTGGGGCATTACGCGTACATCGCGCAGACCACGGACAAGCGGGCGGCGATGGGGATCTCGTGGTCGATGGGGCTGACCGGCGAGGCGGGGTTCCTCGTCGCCCTGCTGGCGGGCCTCTTCGTGGGGAACGTCCTGCCGCGGTCCGCGGCCCGGCTGGCCCCGGCGGCGCGCTCGGAATGGTTCATCAAGACGGCGATCGTGCTGCTGGGGGCGGGGCTCGGCGTCAAGGCGGCGGCGGCGTCCGGGCTCGTCTCGTCGATCATGTTCCGCGGCTTCGCGGCGATCGTGGAGGCGTACCTGATCTACTGGGCCCTCGTCTACTTCATCGCGCGGAAGTACTTCAAGTTCAGCCGGGAATGGGCGGCGCCGCTGGCCTCGGGGATCTCGATCTGCGGCGTCTCGGCGGCGATCACGACTGGGGCGGCGATCCGCGCCCGGCCGATCGTGCCGGTGATGGTCTCCTCGCTGGTGGTGATCTTCTCGGTGTTCGAGCTGCTGATCCTGCCGCTGGCGGCCCGCGAGTTCCTGTCGGACGAGCCCCTGGTGGCCGCGGCGTGGATGGGCCTGGCGGTCAAGACCGACGGCGCGGCCGTCGCGAGCGGGGCCGTGACCGAGGCCCTCATCAACGCCCGGGCGCTGGAGGGCGGCGTGGCGTACGAGCCGGGCTGGATGCTCACGACCACGACGACGGTGAAGGTGTTCATCGACCTGTTCATCGGCGTCTGGGCGATGGTCCTGTCGCTGGTCTGGGCCTACGGGATCGAGCGAGAGGCCGGGGCGAGGCCGCCGGTGCTCGAAGTCCTGAAGCGGTTCCCGGCCTTCGTCCTGGGGTACTTCGCGCTGTTCCTCGGCTTCCTCGCCCTGGCGCTGACCAGGCCCGACCTGGCCGGGGGCCTCTCCGCGGCGACCGCCCGGACGGAGCCGTTGCGCGGCCTGTTCTTCGCCATGACGTTCTTCACGATCGGCATGGCGGCCGACCTGAAGCGGCTCTGGGCGGAGGGGATCGGCCGGCTGGCGCTGGTGTACGTCGTCAGCCTGGCGGGCTTCATCATCTGGATCGGCCTGGCGATCTCGTGGCTGTTCTTCCACGGGGCGAGGCCGCCGATCATCGGCGGAGGGCTCTGAAATGGGCGGCGCGACACCCGAGGCCGAGGGGCGGGAGACGATCGGCGAGGCGATGGCCGCCATCCCGTACGAGCCGCTGCTGCCGGTCGAGAAGCGGCTGATCGTGGGGAGCCTGATCCTGGGGGTCGTGCTCCTCGGCGTCCTGTCCTGGGCCGGCTCGGTCCTGTTCCCCGTCGCGCCCCCCGCGGCCGCGGCCAGGCCGGCACCGCCGGCGCGCTGAGGGCCGCGCGCCGCGGTTGATTTCCCCCCCCGCCCCCATCACAATGGCTTACCGCCGCGGGGCTTGCTTACCCCGGGGGGAGTTCGAGCGGGGGCGCGTGGGGCATGGCGTCGGACGTGATGTCGGATGACGGGTACGGGTACGACGCGCCGCCGCCGAGGCCGACGACGCCGCCGGTGAGGCGCGGGTTCGTCATGATCCTGGCGCTCTTGAGCCTGGCGGTGCTGGCCGTGTACGGCGTGCCGTTCGTCGCCGAGCGCGCCGGGCGGGCGTGGGAGGCCGGGCGGGCCCAGGCCGCCGCCGCGGCGCTCGCGAAGGTGGACGAGCAGGGGGCGGTGAGCCAGGCGTCGCGGCTGTTCCGGCTGGCGACGACGGCCGTCTCGCCCGCGGTGGTCAACGTGCGATCGTTCCGCGGCAGCCCCGGCGTCGGCCGCCACGGCCTGCCGCTGGGCGCGCCCGCCCAGCACGAGGGCGTCCGCAGCGAGCTGGGATCGGGCGTGGTGATCGACGCCGCCAACGGCTACATCGTCACCAACAACCACGTCATCCAGGACGCCGAGCAGATCATCGTCCGCCTGGGCCCCCGCGACGACGTGCCCGCGAAGCTGATCGGGGCCGACCCCAAGACCGACCTCGCCGTCCTCCAGGTCAAGGCCGAGTTGAAGACCACGGCGCAGTGGGGGGACTCCGACAAGCTGGACATCGGCGACTGGGTCCTGGCGATCGGCAGCCCGCTGGGGTTCGACCACTCGGTCACGGCCGGGATCGTCTCGGCCACCGAGCGGAACGACCTGCGGATCGCCGAGTACGAGTCGTTCATCCAGACCGACGCCGCCATCAACCCGGGGAACTCCGGCGGGCCGCTGATCGACCTGTCGGGGAAGATCGTCGGGATCAACACGGCCATCATCACGCAGTCGGGCGGGTACGAGGGGATCGGCCTGGCCATCCCGACGTCGCTGGCGAGGCGGATCGTCGAGGCCCTCATCAAGGACGGCAAGGTCACGCGCGGGTTCCTCGGGATCTCCCTGCACCCGCTCGACGGCGAGACCGCCAGGGCGCTGAAGCTCCCCGCCGGCGCCGAGGGGGTGGTGGTCAACGGCGTGCTCCCCGACGGCCCCGCCGCCCGCGCCGACATCCGGCCCGGCGACGTCATCACCGCGCTGGACGGCCGCAAGGTCCACGACCCGACCGGCCTCCGCTACGTCGCCGCCGACCTGGGGGCGGGGGTCGAGGTCCCCATCGCCTTCTATCGCGACGGGGCCGAGAAGTCGGCGCGGGTGGCGCTGGCCGAGAGCCCCACGAACCCCGAGGTCGCCCCGCTGGGCTTCCGCGTGAAGGAGTCGGACGCCCCCGGCCCCGACGGCAAGCCCCGGACGATCGTGGAGGTCGACCGCGTGGTCGCCGCCGGCCCGGCGTTCAACGCGGGCCTCCGCCCCGGCATGTGGATCATCGCCGTCGGCGAGGCCCGGGTCGGCAACGTCCTCCAGTTCCTCGACGCGATCCGCGGCCACGACCTGGAGCGCCGCCTCCCCCTCTTCGTCATCACCCCCGACGGTCGCGGAGCCGGCCTGACCATCCTCGGCCCCAAGGCGTTCCAGGAGCAGCAGGGCGGGCAGCCCCCCGAGGCCGTGGCACCGACGCCGCCGGCCCCCTGAGCCGGCGGCGCAGGCGCGTCGATCACCCGGCCGGCTTCCGCTCCAGCATCCTCAGGCGGGCGAGACCCATCGTCTCGAAGCGAAGGTCGCCGAAGAGGACGTGATAGCCCCCCTCCTCATCCGCCTTCCAGCGGAGCAAGACTTTGTCTTTATCCTCGGGCCCGACGGTCTTGCCGTGATAGGCGGCGTCGGGGTTGTCGCGGAGGATGGAGTTGATCCGGGCGAAGCCCTCAACCCCCTTGTAGACGTCCCAGAGCCTGGCATCCTGGGAGTCGGCGGCCTTCCTGGGAGGGTAGGGGGCCCCGCTCAGCCTGACCAGTTCGTCGCGCGTCACGTCGCCGTAGAGCATCGTCACCCTGGGGTAATGGCCCCCGGCGTACTTCGCGTAGATCTTCAGGCCCTCGACGATCTTCGTCACGGAATCGTCCAGCTTCGGCGGAACGGGCGTGACGTCGGCGTAGCCCTCCGGCGGGGTCGTGTCGAAGAGCCCGGGCGCGAGGTCGACGTCCCAGGCGAAGTCGTGCAGGCGGGCGGCGAATGGGGTGGAGTCATGGGGAATCGTGAAGCCAAGCTGCACGGGCAGGTTGGAGACGGAGTCCACCCAGATTTCCACCGACCCGTGGTGAGCGTCCGGGTCGATCTTCTCGGAAGCGATCAGGAAACCACGGGCGGCCTTGCCGTCGATATCCTTGCGGCCTAGATCCCTGTCGGCGTCGCCGGTGTATGCAGCCAGCCCTTCAATCATCCAGAGCGGCGAGGTCTTCCCAAGTTGGGCGGGCCGGCGAATGAACCTCTTCGCCGTCCGATCGATCTCGACGCCTGGCCGTCCCGAGGGGATGATCTGCACCGTATCCGGGGGACCTTCCGATTCGGCTCGGATCGATCCGTCGGCCCCCCTGGCAACCCGCGTCCTGGCGATTAGCAGCCGAGGCGATCCATCGTCGTGCGGACCGCCGGCCTCGATCGTCATCGTGAATTTATATGACCTCGCCTTGCGGACCGCCTCCGCCACCGCGTCCATCGCCGACGCGCGGCCGGCGACGAACACCACGCCCAGCAGGGCAATCATCAGAACGCCGAACGTCCCCAGGCCGCCGAACACCATCCTTCGCCTCATCGTCGACCCTCCCATCCATTCGGTGAATGAAGCCCAGCCCCACGCCGGCTCCGGCCGCGGGGCCTCGTCCGGCAGGAGCGACAGCAAACGCTCTCGCGCCACGTCGTGCCCGCGTTCGAGGGCGGCGTGGCCTTCGGCCAACCGGTCGAGCACGGATCGCATCGCCGCCGACTCCGCCCGGCAGTCGGGGCAACCCGCCAGGTGGTCCGAGACATCCTGATCCAGCCCGAGCGCGGCGCGGGCCAGCCGATCGCGGGACGGGCAGGCCATTCAATCCTCCTCCGCACGGTCGCGGACGCCCGCCGCCAGCCTGGCCAGCGCGCGGGAGAGCAGGGCGTAGACGCCGGAGCGCGAGAGCTTCAGCAGGGCGGCGGTGCGCGAGGCGTCGCGGCCTTCCAGGAAGAAGGCGTGGACCGCCAGGCGCTCGCGGTCCGGGAGGTCCGCGAGCCGCCGCATCAGCAGTTCGACCTCCTCGGCCGTCTGCACCGCCGCGGCGACGCCCGGCTCGAAGCCGACGTCGGCCGCGGCGTCGCCGACGAACCGATGGCGGTCGCGACGGCGAGACCGCCGCCGCTCGCGGGCCACCTGCCGGACGACGCCGACGGCCCACGCCCCGAACCGCTCCGGGTCGTGCAGCCGATGGAGGTTGCGGTACGCCCGCAGGAACGCCTCCTGGACCGCGTCGGCGACGTCCTGGAGCCCCACGCCTTCGGCCAGCGCCACGGCCCGGACGAGCCGCGCATGCCGGTCGTAGAGCAGGCCGAACGCCTCGCGGTCGCCCCCTCGGGCCGCCGCGACCAGGTCGCCGTCGGTCGGGTCGTGGTTTCGCATCGTCACGAGGATAGTGGCCGCAAGCCCGCCGGCGTCCACGTCCGCCGCGACTTTTCCCCCGCTTCGGCCTTGCCGCGACCCAGGGAAGGGCGTCTAATCGACGACGTCTTACAAATGTCGCCAGCCCCGCGAGGCCGCGTCGATGTCGACCTGGGCCGTCTTCAGGAGGGAGTACGTCGTCTCGATCGGCCGGGCGGCGCTGTTCCGGGACCGGCTGCTGGCGGCGGCGCTGGCCGGGGCGTCGGTGGTGGGCTGCCTCGCGGCCTGGGACTGGTACGGGCTGGACCGGGCGTCGGTGCGGGGGTCGGCGAGGTTCGCGAGGGCGGCGTTCGGGGTCCTGGTGGCGGTGCAGGGGTTCCTCGCGGCCGGCTTCACGCTGCCGACGGCCCGCGCGATCGCGTCGGAGCGGGACGGCAAGACGCTGGACTCGCTGCTGGCGACGCGGCTGTCGTCGGCGGAGATCATCCTGGGCGTGATGGCGGCGAGCCTCTTCCGGTTCGCGAACGCGGCCCTGGCGACGGTCCCGGTGATGGTGCTGCTGGTCTACCTGGGGGGGGCCGACCCGTGGCTGCCGTGGCTGGCCTGCATCGGCCTGGCGACGACGGCGGTGGAGGTCGCGGCGCTGTCGGTCGCGGCGTCGGTGGGCTCGCGGACGGCGGTGCGCGCGGGGGTGGCGGCGGCGGGGCTGTTCTACGCCCTGTTCGTCGGCCCGGCGACGCTGCTGATGCTCCGCGCCGCGTTCCTGCCGCCGCTCCCGACGTGGGCCATGACGCCCCTGCTGTGGGCGCTCGACGGCGGGCCGTTCGGCCTGGCGGAGAACCTGGTCGGCGTCATGCCGAGGCCGTGGGGGCTGGTGGAGGGGGTGTTCCGGATGGCCGCGATCCAGGTCGCGGTGGCCGCCGGGTTCACGGCCTGGGCGATCGCGCGGCTGCGGCCGGCGTCGCGGGCCCTGTACGACGTGGAAGGCCGGTCGGGCGCGCTGCGGGCGCTGCGCGAGGCGAACCGCCGGCCGCCGACGCGACGCCCGTGCGGGACCGACCCGGTGTTCTGGAACGAGAGGTACGCCTACCGCGCCCGCAACCGCGCCGCGAGGCTGGCCTCCGGCCTGACGCGGCTGGCGTGGATGGCGCTGCTGGCCGTCGGCGTGGGGTGGTATGCGGGGCCCGCGTTCGTCGAGCTGGCCGAGCGCGGCTACGGGCCCTCGGCCGAGGCGGACCGGATGCCGCCGCTGAACCCGCTGACTCGGGTGCTCGCCGAGCGATTGGTCTCGGGCTCGTCCGCCGACCCGGCGCCGGGGCAGGCGCGGCTGGAGTTCAACCTGGCGCTGCGGCAGTTCACGTCGTTCCTCGCGCTGGGGCTGGCGACGGCCGCCTGCGCCTTCGGCGTCGAGGGGATCACCCGGGAGCGCCGGCGCGACACCTGGTCCGGCCTGCTGGCGACCCCGCTGACCGGCGGCGAGATCGTCCGGGGGAAGGTGCTGGGGGCGCTCTGGCGGGGGCGCGAGACGATCGCCCTCCTCCTGATCCTGTGGGGGCTGGGGCTGGCGTCGGGGGCGGTCCACCCGCTGGGGTTCCTGGCGGCGATCGCGTGGATCGTCGCGTCCACGCCCCTGTTCGCGGCGATGGGCGTGGCCCAGGGCCTCCGGCCGGAGGACGAGCGGTGGCCGCTCGACCCGTCGCGATGGCCCGGGGCGATCGCGACGGTCGCGGCGTCGGCCGCCGTGCTGACGCTGGTCCCGGCCGCCGTCGCCGCGGCGTCGCTGTTCTCGTATGAGGACCTGCGGGCCGCCGCGGCGGGCGGGCCGTTCACGCCGCTGGAGGGCTGGACGCTGGGGCGGTGGCTCGGGGCGCGGGGGGTCATGCTGACGTTCCTCGCCGCGCCGGCCGCGGCCGGGGCCGGGTCCATCCTTTATTTAACGTCGCTGGCGCGGTCGTTCGACGCGGCCGTCGGGAGGCCCACGTTCCCCACGCCGGCCGACCGAGAACTCGCGCAGACATGATCGGGAGACTCGCTAAGATCCCCGCGAATTCCTGTCGAATGCGGCGGTCCGGCCGCGGGGGGATCCCGGCTATGATGCGGCGGTGGCGAGGCGCCTGGTTGCTGGCGGCGGCGTGCGCGTGGGCGTCGGCGGGCGGCTGCGCGTCGATCGTCGTGCACCAGAAGTCGGTGATCGGCCGCGAGACCCACGAGGTCGTCGAGACGTCCTCGGGCGCGCCGGCGCAGAACATCCGGGCGCACGCCCTGATCCGCACCGGGCTGGAGCTGGACCGCAAGCACGCCCGCTGGGCGATCACCTACTTCCGCGACGCCGCCCTGGAGGCGCTGCCGGTCGTCGCCGAGGGGGGGGCCGAGGCCGAGCCGACGCCCGAGCACGCCGACGCCCGCGACGCCTACCGCCGCGCGATCGAGTACATGCTGACGACGGCCGACCGCCGCTCCAAGTCCGAGAAGGGGGTGGGCTGGGCCGAGGCCCTGCGGCAGTCGGGGATCGGCGTGTCGGGGCGCATCGGCCTGTACGACGCGGCGCTGTGGCAGGAGGTCGTCCCGTCGCGGGAGTTCGAGGTGAAGGGCTTCCACAAGGCGGTCGGCCGCGGCGGCGTGGGCGCGCCGGTGGTGATCCGGATGGCCCGGCCCGTCGAGGCCAAGCAGCGGACCCTGGAGGGGGCGGTCGACGTCACCGACCCGTCCGAGAAGCACTTCCCGGCGCAACTGTTCCGATCGGCGTCGGCCGTGATCCGGCCCGGCCGCGCGGGCGAGCCGCCGGCGGTGCTGGAGCTTCACGACCCGGTGGTCGACCCCGACATGACCTGGACGCCCGACGGCGGCCCGACGATGCCGCTGGCCTACGACATGACCATCGGAATCGCCCGCCAGTTCCACGAGGGGAACCTCGACCTCGTCGGCCGGCTCGGCGTCCTGTATCCCTCGGAGTACGACGGCAAGACGGGCGTCTTCATGATGGACCCGTACCAGCCGGGCAAGATCCCCGTCGTCTTCGTCCACGGGCTGATGTCCAGCCCCGGCGCGTGGGCCGACGCGATCAATGAATTGCGCGGCGACCCGGAATTGCGCAAGCGCTACCAGTTCTGGATGTTCTTCTACTCGACGGGGAACCCCATCCTGACGTCGGCCGCCCGCCTGCGATCGTCGCTGGTCACGATCCGCGACGACTTGGACCCCCAGGGGCGGGATCCGGCGTTCGACCACATGGTCCTGATCGGCCACAGCATGGGGGGGCTGCTCTCGCGGCTGATGGTCACGGACAGCGGCGACGCGCTCTGGAAGGCGGCGTCGAGCAAGTCGCCCGACGAGGTCGCCCTGGCCGACGAGCCGAAGCGGATGCTGATGGACTCCATGTTCTTCGCGCCGGTGCCGACGGTCGACCGGGTCGTCTTCGTGGCGACGCCGCACCACGGCAGCCCGATGGGCGACGCCTGGGTCGGCCGGATCGCCTCGCGGCTGATCCGCGTGCCGAAGGAGGTGGTGGACATCCAGGGGGCGCTGGCGAAGCTCAACGGCGGCGACGACGTGGGCTGGGACTTCCGCAACCGCCGCTACGCCACCAGCGTCGCGCAGCTCGGCCTGACCAACCCGGTGCTCCAGGCGATCTCCAAGCTCCCCATGCGCGAGGACGTCCCGTACCACTCGATCATCGGCTACGACGGCAAGGAGCCGCTCCCGACCGGCGGCGACGGCGTCGTGCCGTACCTCAGCGCCCACCTCGACGGCGCGATGTCGGAGCTGGTCGTCTCCAGCGGCCACAGCGCCCAGGAGGTCGAGCCCGCCATCGTCGAGATGCGTCGGGTCCTGGCCCTCCATTACGACGAGTACGCAGCCGAGGCCGCCGCGCTGGCCTCGGGCCGGACGCCCCCCGAGCGCGTCGCCCGCCCCGAGGGCCGGACGCCGCTCCGCTTCGACGAGGCCGTCTCCGACCCCCGGGCCCGGCCGGAGATCGCCCGCGACGACCAGCCGCTGGACCTCCGCATCATCCGATGACCCATCGAATCGACGAGGGAAGCCATGAGCGCGAACAAGGCGACGGTCGAGGAGTACATGGAAGCCTTCCGCCGCGGCGACCACGCCCGGATCCTGGCCTGCCTGACCGACGACGTGGAATGGGAGATCCCCGGCCACTTCCGCATCCGCGGCAAGGAGGCGTTCGACGGCCACATCGAGGGCGAGGGCTTCGTCGGCCTCCCGGACATCGCCGTGTCCAGGCTGACCGAGGAGGCCGACGTGGTGATCGCCGAGGGGACCGTGCGGGCCCAGCGGGCCGACGGCGGCGCCCTGGACCTGGCCTTCTGCGACGTCTTCGAGATGCGGTCGGGCCGGATACGACGGCTGGTCAGCTATCTCGTCCAGGTCGGATGACGTCCGTCGGCACGCGGGCTGCTCGACTTGACGGGAAATCGGAACGGCTGTAAAAGCCGCCCGAGATCCCGCCGCCCGCGCGACCGGCGGCGCCCGTTCGGTGCGGCCTTCGTGAAAGCGAGAACCCCCATGATGCGGACCCCGAAGCGGCTGCGGTTCGCCGCCTTGTGCCTGGCCCTCGGCCTCGCCCCCCTGACCCCGGCGCGGGCCCAGAAGCCCCCGGACGTGGTGGTCGGCCAGTCGATCCAGGCGATGAGCGAGGTGACGCGCAACCCCAAGACGGGCATGCCCCGGCTGGTGATGCGCAACGCCCGCGGCATCGTCATCGTCCCGAACATGTTCAAGGCCGGCTTCGTCATCGGCGCGCGCTTCGGCCGGGGCCTGCTCATGGTCCACCAGCCCGACGGCTCGTGGAGCAACCCGGTGTTCATCCACCTGGTCGGCGGCAGCTTCGGCTTCCAGGCCGGGGCCCAGAAGACCGACCTGATCCTGGTCTTCCAGACCCAGCGCGGGCTCGACCGCTTCATCAAGGGCCGCGACAAGCTGACCCTGGGCGTCGACGTCGGCGCGGCGGCCGGGCCGGTGGGCAAGCGGTTCGAGGCCGGGACCGACATCGCCCTGAAGTCGGAGATCCTCTCCTACTCCAACAGTCGGGGCGTCTTCGCGGGCGTCTCGGCCGAGGGGGGGACCCTCCAGATCGACTGGCGGGCCAACATGAACTACTACGGCCGGCCGGTCTCCGTCGGCGAGATCCTGGCCGTCAACAGCACGCTCCCCGTCACGGCCGAGGCCGGCACGCTCCAGGCCCTCCTCTCCGAGAAGACCGCCTACCCGACCCCCGTCGTCCCCGGCGAGGTCATCGAGGGCGAGACCATCATCATCGACGGCGACGCCCCGGTCGTCGAGGGCGCGCCCCGGACCTCCGGCCGCCCGGCCCGGCCCCGCCCCCGCGTGATCCGGCCCGAGCCGATCGTCGAGGAGGATGAGGAACTCGATCCGCTCCCGGGGGCCAGGCCCGCGCCGCGGTCGCCCGCCCCGGCCAACGACGAGGACCTCCCCGCCGCCATCCCCGACCCGCGCCCGGCCCGCCCGGAGAACCAGCCGCTCCCGTCGACGCCCAAGGCCGAGTCGAAGCCCAAGGCGAAGGCCGACCCGCTGGACGACGAGTTCGACGACATCCCGCCGCTCGACCCGCCGAAGTCCTGAGCTACGCCGACTCCGGTCGCGCCGGCCGCTCGCGAGGCCCGTTCAGCATCCGGCCGATCCAGGTGTAGCGGACCATCGACCGATACGTCAGCAGCAGGAAGGCCGTCGCGGCGACGACGATGAGGGCGAACTTCGCCGGCGCCGCGATCGGCCAGTCCCGCACCGCGTACTGGGCGGCCACGATCAGCGGCAGGTGGGCCAGGTACAGCCAGTAGGCCGAGTCCGACAGGTACCTCATCGTCGGGCTCTCGGCCGAGAACAGCCGCCGGAACAGCCCCATCAGGCCGAACGTCATCAGCCAGGGATAGGCGGCCTGCGATGCCACCGAGAGGACCCGGCGCGCGGTCAGGTCGAGCCCCGCGAGCGCGCCGGCCAGCGGCGCGGGCCATCCCGTCGCCAGGGCCATCCCCAGCGGGAAGGCGACGAGGAGGCCGATCGCCAGCGGCGGCCACCACGGCGAGCCGACCCGGCCGGCGCGGGCGTCGAACCGGTAGTCGAGCGCGCCGAAGCCGAAGAAGATCGCGTAGTACGCCAGGACGTGCGGGATCGGCAGCAGGCCCGACGACGTGTCCGGCCCGAAGATCGGCGAGGCGCCGCCATCGCCCATGAACCATTGCGGGATCATCGTCAGCGGCGCCAGCCAGAGGTATCGGGCCGGCGTGACCACGAGCCGCTCGGGGATGCGGGGCCTCGGCAGCCGCGAGCCGATCGCGGCCACGGCCGCCAGGCCGAGCGTGAGCCACCAGAGGAACCACAGGAACCACAGGTGGCTGAAGACGGGGAGCTGCGTCAGCAGGTCGACCAGCCCCGCCTGGCGTCCCGGCCCGGCCCCCTTCGCCCGCAGCATCGCGACGATCGCCGCCTTGCGATCCCCCAGGCCCTCCTCCACCACCGGGAGCTTGAGGAGCGAGGCGTAGTAGAGGGTCGTCGGGGCGTCGATGGTCGCGTTGTCCAGCGGGGTGGCGCCGCGCCCGTTCACGGCGTTCACGTCCGCGCCATGCTCCAGGAGGGTGGCGACGACCGCATCGTGGCCGACGAACGCCGCCGCGTGCAGCGGCGTGCCGCCGTCGATCGCCGCGGCGTCTGCGTCGGCCCCGCGGTCGAGGAGCAGGCCCGCGGCCTCGGCGTGGTCCCCCAGCGCCGCGCGGTGCAGGGGGGTCAGGCGATAGTCGCCGCTCGCGGCGTCGACGTCCGCCCCGCGGTCGAGGTGGCGTCCGATGGCTTCGAGGTCGCCGGCCGCGGCGGCCCCGCCGATCGCGTCCGTCCCCTCGGCCGCCGGCGCCGCATCGGCTTTCGCGGAGGCCGACGACATCGCGACCGCGAAGATCCCGTTCGTGAGCGGGACGACGGTCGCCAGGCCCAGCAGCATCGGCAGGAACACGCGCCGGAATCGGTGCTTGACCGTCGCGCCGGGGCCCAGGCGATGCAGCAGCATCGCGGCGAAGAAGCCGCTCATGACGAAGAAGGTCGGCATCCGGAAGCCGTGAATCGCCGAGAACAGCACGCCGAACGCGGCGTCCTGGCTCCGATCCGCCACGACCCACATCGACGGGAAGAACGACAGCGACGCGTGCAAAGCGATCCCCAGCAGCATCGCGACGGCGCGCAGGGCGTCGAGGTCCGATCGACGGGCGATCGAGGGCGTTGGCGTGTTCATGGGAAGACGTTCGCACGACCTCGCCCGTTATTGGGCCGCGCGGCCGTCCGATTACAGGTAGCCCAGGTCCGCCAGCCGGGCCTGGATGGCGGCCTCGTCCTCCTCCTCGTAGGTGGGGCCGTCGGCCGCGCCGTGGTCGTCGCCGCGGTCCTCGCGACGGTCGGCGGTGGCGGCGAGGTCGGGGGTGAGGAGTTCGGAGAGGACGCGGCCGTCCATGTCGGCGGGGACGGGGAGGCCCAGCAGGTGGAGGACCGTGGGCGCGATGTCGAGGAGGTTCGCGCCTTGCGGGGTCGTGTGGGGCTGGATGCCGGGGCCGCCGGCGATCAGCACGCCTTCCATCCGATGGTCGCCGGTCGGGCCGAACGCGGGCGCGACGACCTTGTGCGTCGTGAAGTCGTGCAGGCCGATCGTCCGATATTTCCAGTCCTTCAGCACCACCGTCAGGTCCGGCGCCTTCTCGGCGTGCGGGCCGTGGTAGAGGTCGGCGCCCTCGTGGACGTGCTCCACCAGGCGCTCGCCGGTCTTCGGGTCGGTGATCTCCATCAGCCCGGCCTTGATCTCGTCGAGCAGCGTCCGGGCGTCCTTCGGGTCGACGCAGCCCTGCGGCTGGCGGCCCTTCAGGTTCAGGAAGATCTGGCCGAAGTTCCCCTGCGCGTAGGCCCGCGTGCGCGACCAGTCGATGTGCTCGCGCGAGAGGAACGCCTTCTCGCCCAGGCGGTCGATCCAGCTCTCCTGCTTGCCGCGGAAGCGGGTGACGCGATGGTTCGCCATCCCCCACCTGCTCATCAGGCCGTAGAACCACTCGGGCGTCACGCCGCGGCGGTAGAACCAGTGCTTCTGCCTGACGTACATCCCGCCCTTCAGCGCGATGTACCCCTTCTCCAGCAGCCAGACGTTGAAGTTGACGTAATGCTCGATCGGCCCGAAGCCGTGGTCGCTCATCAGCAAGAACGTCGTGTCCGAATCCGCCTTCTCGAAGATCGCCCCCAGGCCGCGGTCGAGCGTCTTCCAGAACTCCAATAGCTTGGGGCGTAGGGCTTCCAGTCGCGATTCGTCCCCCTTCGCGGCGGCGTGGGCGGTGTCCCAGGCGTGCCACAGCTCATGGCCGAAGCGGTCGGTGGCCATGAGGTCGAACATGAGGAGGTCCCAGGGGACCCGGCCCATCAGGAACGCGATCGTCTTGAGGTGCTGGTCGAGGAACGCCGTCAGGTCGTCGACGACCGCCTCCTCGTTCTTGCCGTCGTGGATGCTGGTCGACCACGCGCGGTAGGGGCCGACGGCCTTCTCCAGTTCGGCGAACAGGGCCGGGTCGCTGGCGAAGTCCGGGGCGTTCTCCGGGCTGAGGAAGTCGCCCAGGTAGAAGCCGGGGAAGTCCTTCGCCGGCCGCGGGGGGTAGCTCATCGGCACGCCGCCGGCGATGGTCCGCTTGCCGTGGCGGGCGAGGATCTCCCAGAGGAGGTCGGCGCGGATCGCGCGCGAGGAGTTGACCTTCCCCTTCATGGGGTCGTGGTCGTGCTCCAGGAATTCGAAGACGCCGTGCTTGCCGGAGTTCTTCCCGGTCATCACGCCCGTCCAGGCGACGGGGCTCAGCGGCGGGAAGACCGACCGCAACTCGCCCGAAGCGCCGCCCCGGCGCAGGCGATCGATGTTGGGCAGGAGCCCTTCGGCGGCCAGGGGCCCCAGGATGTCCCAGGTCGCCCCGTCCAGCCCCAGAACCATGACCTTCATCGCCGCCTGATCCTTTCGCTCGCGCCCAAGCCGATCCGCGGAAAGCCCCTGCGTTTTCCCCAGCTTCCGGCATTCCGGCCGAATCCGTCAACCGCGGTTTCTCCGCGTCGTCGACCTCGCGGGGCAGATGTCGGGCTGAATTTCGTGCATTCGTATTATGCAACCCGTGATCACATTCCGTGCAGGCGAGGCCGACCAAGGGCTAAGAATCCTTGGCCGAGGAGGATGCGAGAGACGCGACGGCGGTTTTTTTCGCGCCTTATCTCGTATTCAAGCCAAGACTTGCGAGAATCTCACTGAAACCCGAGCAGATCGTCCACGTCTTGGGCACGGGCCGTGCTCTTAGTCCCGGCATCGAAGACGACGAGGCCGACGCCAGAGAGGGCCTCCCGTCGCTTCCCCAAGTCAAGTCAAGGTTTCCGGCGACAGTCGAGACCTGACAGCCTCCTCGAGCAAGCGTCGTTCTCCCTGGCTGTGCCCGGCTCCCTCGGGGGGAGCCGGGCTTTTTTTTGCGCGGAGATTGGGCGATGCTGCGAGGAGAAGCGAGAACTATACCAGTCCGAGCTACTCGTCCGTCATGCTGCGGGCCTTATCCAACTCTCGCGCCACCCAGCCGTTGACTCCGCCCCGGCTACCCAGGAGACTCGGCATCCGTCGATTGAGGGTGCCACCCCCGTCAGTTCGCCCTCCGCGGCGAAACGACGAGTCATCAAGATCGGGTCCCATGCCCCCGGCGATCGACCTGTTGGAGGCCGGGAGGATGGCGAAGTGCGTCGTGCATCGGGCCCAGATCGCGGACGGTTCCTTGCCTTCGATATGCATCGTCTGCGGGGATCGGGCGGACCATCGCCTGTTCGCCGGGGTAGGTTCACCTTCGCTGGCCTGGGCGATGGTCTCTCCTCTGTTCGGCCTGCTCGCGTTTTGGGGTTCGACTCTCCGCGACGCTGGTCAATCGCCCGGCGGCTTTCCCTTCTGTGAACGCCACCGAAATTACTGGCCGCGACGGGCGAGGTTCATCGTTTTCGGCTTCGTGTCGCTGCTTGTGCTGATGGGAATCGGCTTCGCCTTCACCCCCCGGCCGGCCCCGGGCGAAGAGGTCGAGGCGCACTGGATGTTGGGCGTGGCGGGCCTGTGGCTCTTGATCTACCTGCCGACATTCTTGTTCATGCACCTGGCCGCGGTCAGGCCCACCGGCGGTGATCCCGGCTCGGTCGTGCTGTCGGGGGCGAGTCGGCCATTCGTCGTCGCGATCGAGAGCGAGCAAAAAGGAGACGAGGCGAAGTCGCGCCGAGCCGATGCGCACGACGGCCCTCAGAAGGTCGCACGTCCCAGACCTACTTGAGACGATGCGGCCGGCATCGGCCGGCTCACGGCCGACCGCATCATCGATCGGGCCCGCCCTGGTCTGCAAGTCCCGCGACAAGTCGGGGCGTAATCGATCAGTTGTACGCGAACGACGCCGTCGCCCGGCAGGCGCGGTCGGCGCGCACGCGCACCCAGTGGGCGCTGTAGGCGTCGGGGAACTCGTGATGCGCGTATCCCTCGGCGGGGACGGTGATCTGCCGGTAGGTCTTCCAGGCCCCCGTGCCGAGGAAGTCGACCTCCACGGTGAACGTCACGTCCTCCTTGGCCGCGTGCGACAGGTGGAGCACCTTCTTGTCGAAGCCCGTCATGAGGAACGGGTCGGAGACGGAGCCGGCCTCGACGGCCTGGTCCCACCAGACGGCACCCCAGCCGCCGGGCTTGCCCCAGCGCCAGAGGTCGTCGATGTTGCCGAACCAGAAGTTCGACTGCGGCTGCCCGACGGCGTTGTCGGTCTGGTCGCCGGCCAGGACGAGCAGGCCCCGCCAGGTGACCATGTCCGGGCAGATGCGCAGGTGGTTCGCGATGGGGCGGATCCCCCAGACGTTCCCGCCGTAGACCATCGGCGGCAGGTCGTAGAAGATGCCGAAGGCGTCCATCAGGTAGCGTTCCGTCTGGACCTCCCGGATGCGCATCCATTCGGTGTTCCAGGTGTGGTCCCAGGACTGGCCCCCCTTGGGGAGCCGGTATCGCCGCCATTCGCCGCCGTGCAGGACGCGCAGGATCACCGAAGCCCGGTCCCAGCCGACCGCGAACAGGGTGTTGCCGTAGCGACCGCCGGCGACGGGGTTCTGCTTGCCGGAGACCTCGATGAACGGGTTCTCCTCCAGGACGGTCCACGCCTGGCCGTCCCACTCGGCGAGCCGGCCGCCGGCCCGCTCGCCCAGGAATTCCGGCTCCTCATAGGTGTTGTTGGCGACCACCAGCCGCCCCTGCGCGGAGAAGGCCCCCTTGAAGTGCGGCTGCGCCCCCTTGGGGATCTTCAGCTCGGCGACGAGGTCGGCCAGCTTGGTCGTCTCCAGCGTGTTCACGTCGGCTTCGAACAGGAGCCCTTCCATGGTCAGGAAGTAGACCTTGTTCTTCGGGTCGACGAGGTGTCGGGCGGTGGCGGTCAGGCGGTGCTTCGCGAGTTCGGCGAAGGCCCGGACGTTCCCCGCGGCGTCGATGACGTGCGGGCCGATGATCGCCTGCTTCGAGTCCCAGTGGACGAGCCGATTCGCGAACGTGCCGGTGACGGATTCGGGATGCTTCTTGAACGACAGGTCCGCGCCGATCTCGTACAGGCCGATCCCGTCGCCGCGGATGTGGGCGACGTAGCCGACGGCCCACAGGCGGTCGGCCCAGGGGATCATCGCCCCGATGCCGGTCTCGCTGTCGCTCCGCACGCCGGGGGCCGTCACGGTCATGTGCGGGAAGACGTTCCCCACCAGCACGGGCCGATCCGGAGGAGCTTGTTGCGCGGAGGCGGGCGGCGAGGGCTCCTCCCCGAAGCAGGCCCCCCCGCAGCAGGCGAGCGCCAGGACGAAGCGAAGCCCATATCGATTCCGGCTCATGGCCCTTTCCTTTCAACCGAGGTCGGCGAGACGACCAGCCGTTCCATCGCCGCACGGAGGTCCCGGACCGTGTCGGGATGATCCGCGGAGAGGTCGCGAGCCTCGGCGACGTCGGCGACGACGTCGTAGAGGGCGAACCGCTCGAGGTCGGCGTCGGCGAGCAGCTTCCACGGCCCGCGGCGCAGGGCGAGCCGCCAGGGGCCGTCGATGGCGACGTCGTACTGCCAGTGGAGCGGCACGGGACGCTCGACGGGCCGGCCTTCGGTCAGGATCGGCAGGACGTCAACGCCGTCGGTCTTCGCCTCCGCGGGGACCGGGACGCCCGCGAGGGCGCAGAGGGTCGGCAACACGTCGTAGAAGACGATCGGCTCGGCGCTCTCGCCGCCCGGCTTGATGCGGGCCGGCCAGCGGGCGACGCCCGGCACGCGCAGGCCCCCTTCGTACATCGTCAACTTCCCGCCTCGCAGCGGGGCCGCCGAGCCGTGCGAGTGGATCGCCTTGGGATAGCGCCGGAGGCCCTCGGGGCCGTTGTCGCTCGTGAAGAGGACGAGCGTATTCGCGCCCAGGCCGTTCGCGTCCAGGAACGCGACGAGCCGGCCGACCTCGTGGTCGACGAGCGAGACGGCGCCGTAGTAGTCGCGGGTCGTGGGGTCGGGCACGTCGTCGTACATCGCCGTGTAGGCGGGCGGGGCCTCGACCTGCTCGTGCGGGGCGTGGAAGGTGACGAAGACGGCGAACGGGCGGTCGCCGGCCCGCTTGATGAAGTCGATCGCCTCGTCGACCACGATCGTCGTCGCGTGCCCTTCCATCGGGCCGACCTTCTTGCCGTCGCGGACGAAGTTCGACGGCCCCTGATGCCTGGCGTTGTTCTGGGTGGCGAACCAATGGTCGAACCCGAAGTCGCCCGGCGTGGGCTCCTTGCCGTCGAACTTGCTGTTGAGGTGCCACTTCCCCGACAGGCACGTCGCGTAGCCCGCGTCCTTCAGCGCCCGGGCGACCGTGACCGTCCCGCGCGGCAGGTGGATCCCCGAGCCCTGGTCGATCCAGTCGCGGATCCCCAGCCGGTTCGGGTTCCGCCCGCTGAAGAACGCCGCGCGCGACGGCGAGCAGACCGGCGCGCCGGCGTAGAGACTCGTCAGCCGGACGCCCTCGCGGGCCAGCTTGTCGATCTCCGGCGTCTTGATCCGGGGATGGCCGAAGCATCCGATGTCGCCGTAGCCGAGGTCGTCGCACAGCAGCACAACGACGTTCGGCCTGGCGTCGGCGGCCGAGGGGGCGGCGAGGACCAGGGTCATCAGGGCGGGGAGGATCATGGCGGGGGCTCCTTCGTGCTACAGACGACGGCCCATCTTCGGGCGTCGACCGGCCCGCCGCAACGTCCTGGACATTACGCGACGCCCGATTCATCCCAAAACAACCCGAAATCAAATCCAACCACCGGCAACAACTTGACAATTTCGATTTTTTAACCAACTATGCCATTCGGCAAGCCGTCGACCGTCCAGCGCCCCGGGGGTCGGGGCCCGCGGCCGGTCCGATCGCGGAGCGAACGCCCATGTCTTCTCGCCTCGGCCTCGGCGTGCTGCTGATCGCCCTCTTCCCCGCGCTCGTCCGCGCGGATGCGATCTACGACTACCACTACACGGGGGTCGTGACGTCCGTCAGCGACGATTACGGCCTGTTCGGGGATGTCCCGGTGGGGGCCCAGGTCTCGGGTGACCTCCGCCTGGTGGGGCCGGCTACGGGGACGCCCGTGCTGGATCTCGGCGTGACCTATATTTTCCCCGTGGGCCCTGGTGTGGGGAACGTCTTCAACGCGATCGTCGACGGGCGGACATTCGAGGCGTCGCAGGGCCTCGCCGCCATCGTGACGAACTCGCTCCGCTACACAAATCCGGGGACGAACATCAACGGCGGGGACGACCCTTCCAAGCTGGACGCCTCCGGAGTGCCGGACGACGAATACCTGGCCAACCTCTCCATCCACCTGTTCTTCCGCTTCCCGGCGGGACAGCCGGGAACCTATCCGGACCTGCCGACGTCGCTGCTCCCGCTCTCCCAGTACGGCGATTTCCCCGTCCTGAGCGGCAGCGTGACGGCCTACACGAACGATTCCGACGACGATACGGCGTCGACGTCGACGATCCAGTTCCGGATCACGTCGCTCACGGCCGTCCCCGAGCCGACTTCGATCGTCTCCTGCGCCTTGGGCCTCGCCGGCCTGGCCGGCCGCGCCCTGCGGCGACGGCCCACCGTGCGGGATTGAGTCGGCGTCGGCGACGCCGCCCATCAGAGTCGTCGAGGGCGATCGGCCCCGGCCGCCGAGCGGCCCGGCCGGGCCTGTCGAACCGAGGCCCGCGCGGATCGACGGCCCGGCTCATGCTCACCCCTTCGCAACGCGACGGCTCACAGCTCGCCGTCGACGCCCAGCTTGTGGAAGTAGTGCTCCACCTTGTCCTGGTTCTCCAGGAGCCAGTCGATGGTGGGCTCCTTGCGCAGGGCCTTGCGGATCACCTTGAGGGTGGCCTCGCGGTGGACGTCGAACAGGGCCTTATGGTCGAGGTCTTCCACCTCGGTCACGGACGGGTCGAGCCAGACCGAGTAGATGATGCCCAGGTCGTCGACCTTGTCCCTGGGGATGTCGCCGGCGCGGACGGCGTCGAGGACGCCGTGGGCGATGGCGGCCTGGACGGTGCCCATCAGGATGTTGGTGTACTTCGCGTCCTTGACCGTGACCTTGCTGACCATGAGGGTCGCCGGCCGGACCTGGACGTCGCTGTTGAGGATCGCGAAGACCCGCGTGTGCCCCTTCACCTGGTCGCCCAGCAGGGTGGCCAGGGCCGTGCCGACCGGGCCGTCCAGCTCGCCGACGACGACCTCCGGCTCGGCGCACAGGTAGTCCTCGGCCCCTTCCACCAGCGCCTCGCCCGTCCGCAGCACGATCCGCTCGCTCATCGTCGCCCTCTCCGTTTCGGCCCGCTCGGTCACGAGCCCCGAGGATAGCCGATCGACGGGCGGCGGGGGAGGAGCCTGCCGGATTTCGGGGGCGGTCTGCGTTGACGACGGTCTTCCCCCCCCTCGCGGGGGAAGACAGACGCCGAAAGCGTCAGATGAGGGGGACGCGGAGCACGAGCCCCGTCGGGATCCGAAAGCCCGCCCGTCCGGGCCGATGCGAAATCCGGCGGCTTTCTCGCTCGTCCTCCCCCTCATCCGGCCCTTCGGGCCACCTTCCCCCGCGAGGGGGGAAGGCCGTTATCATGGCCGCCCCACGGCGGCGGAGTCGGGCGACCATTCGAGCGAGGCGACGACGGCGAGGATGGCGTCGGGGTCGACGGGCTTGACGAGGTGGTGGTCGAAGCCGGCCTCGTGGGAGAGGCGGCGGGCCTCGTCCTCGGCGTAGCCGGTGACGGCGACCAGCAAGAGGCCGGCCGGCTCGGGGCGGGCGCGGAGGTTGCGGGCGACCTGGTAGCCGTCCATGCCCGGCAGGCCGATGTCCATGAACGCGACGTCGAACCGCTCGGAGCAGGCGGCGTGGAGGGCGGACGGCCCGTCGTGGGCCACGCGGACGGAGTGGCCCTCGTACTCCAGGATCATCGCCAGGCTCTCGGCCGAGCGGACGTTGTCGTCGACCACGAGGATGCGCCGGGCCGGCATGGGGCCGGCCGGGGCCTCGGCCGCGGCGGGGGGAGGCTCGGGCGGCGCGGCGACGGCTTCGATGCGGAGGAGGGGCAGGCGGACGACGAACTCGGAGCCGCGGCCGGGCCCCTCGCTGAGCGCCTCCACGGTCCCGCCGTGCATCTCCACCAGGCTGCGGACCAGGGTGAGGCCCAGGCCCAGGCCCCCCTCCGATCGGTCCAGGGTCCGGTCGACCTGCGTGAAGACGTCGAAGACGCGGGCGAGCATCGCCCGGGGGATGCCGATGCCGTCGTCGCGGACGCGGAAGGCGACGAGCTCGCGCTCGACGTCGGCCGAGATCCGGATCGAGCCGCCGTCCTCGGTGTACTTGGCCGCGTTGTGCAGCAGGTTGGAGAGGACCTGGGCCATCCGGATCGGGTCGGCCGCGACGAGCGTCCGCGCCGGGGGGACGGCGACGGTCAGGTCGTGGCCGCGGGCGTCGATCTCCGGCCGGCTGGTCTCGACGGCCGCCGCGACGACGGCGGCCACGTCGGTCGGCTCGACCTTCAGGGCGATCTTGCCGCGGTCCACCCGGGCGATCTCCAGCAGGTCGCCGACCAGGTGCGCGATCACGGCGACCTGGCGGCCGATGAGGTCGCGGGCCCAGACGACCGTCGCGGCGTCCTCGCCGCGCTGCTCCATCACCTTCACCGCGTGGCGGATCGGCGCCAGGGGGTTGCGCAGCTCGTGGCCGAGCATGGCGATGAACTGGTTCTTGCGGTGGTCGGCCTCGGCGAGGTCGGCGGCGTGGCGGCGCAGCTCGTCCTCCAGGACCTTGCGCTCGGAGAGGTCCAGGCAGAAGGCGACGATCGGCGCGCGGGCGTCGGTGCGGGCCTCGTCGAGCCGGGCGAGGCCCAGCAGGATGGGGACGGCGCGGCCGTCCTTGCGGCGGACCTCGATCTCGAACGGCGGGCAGCTCCCGTGCCGGGCGAGCTGGACGCGACAGCGGCGGACCCAGCGCGTGGAGGTGTCGGCCACCAGGTTGAGCCAGTGGACGCCGCCGTCGACCATGTCGTCGCGCGAGTAGCCGACCATGTCGAGGAAGGCGTCGTTGGCGTCGGTCAGCGCGCCGGTCATCTCGCCGAAGGCCACGCCGAAGATGTTCGCCTCGACCAGCCGGCGGAGCCGGCCCTCGCTGGCGCGGAGGTTCCGCTCGGCGGCCTGGCGCTGGCTGAGGTCGGTGGCGATGGCGAGGAAGCCGCGGAGCGTCCCCTCGGGGTCGCGCACGGCCGTGACCGCCAGCAGCACCGCGATCCGCGAGCCGTCCTTGCGGACGAGCGTCCACTCGGAGACCTCGTGGCCGTCGCGGCGGGCGCGGCCGACCAGCGCCTCGAAGCCCTGCACGGGCCGGCCCGACTCCGCGGCCAGATCGCCGGCGCGGGTGGCGACCTCGGCCGGGTCGTGGAGGATCAGCGGGGTCGTCCGGCCGACCACCTCGCCGGCGGCGTAGCCCAGCATCCGCTCGGCCCCCGTGTTGAAGATCGTGATCAGGCCGTTCGGATCCGTCGCCAGGATCGCCGACTGGGTGGAGGCGTCGAGCATGGCGTTGAGCCGGGCGTTGATCTCGGCCTGCTCGCGCACGGCCTTGCGGCGCTCGGCGAACAGGCCGATCTGGCGGCCGAGCGTGGTGAGCACCTGCAACAGCGGCTCGTCGCGCTCCATCGGCTCGCGGCCGAAGAGCGTCAGCACGCCGACGAGCGGGCTCTTCTCGGCGTCGGCCACCGGGATCACGACGACGCTGCGGAGCCCGCGCAGGGCCTCGGGCATGGGGGGGCCGGGGCCGTCGGGGCGGGGGGGGACGATCTCGGAGACCCACGCCGGCGCGCCGGTGGCCCAGACCCTCTCCATCGGCCCGGCGACGGCGGCCGGCAGCGGGGCGGGGGGGGCGTCGGCCGTCCACGCGGCCTCGGCGCGCGAGGAGGTCCAGGGCCGGCCGGCGGGCCTCGGCGACCGCGCCAGGCGGTCCCAGGTCCAGAACGCGGCGACGTCGAACTCCAGCGTCCGGCCGATCGTCGCCAGCAGGTGGGGGGCCGCCTCGTCGAGCCGCGTGCAGTCGCCGAGGATCCGCATCACGGCGTACTGGGCCTCCAGCCGCCGCTCGGCCCGCTTCCGCTCGGTGACGTCGGTCTGCACGGAGAGGAAGTTGACCAGCCGGCCGTCGGCGTCGAAGAGCGGGCGGATCTCCATCGCGGCCCAGTAGGGCCGGCCGCTCTTGGCGTAGTTGAGGATCTCCGCCCGCACCGGCTTCTCGGCCTTCAGCCGCTGGCTGATGTAGGCGCGCACGGCCGGGTCGGACTCGGGCCCCTGGAGGACCGCCCCGGGCGCCTTGCCGACGACCTCCGCCGGCTCATACCCGGTGATCCGCGTGAAGCCCTCGTTGACCCACTCGATCCGCAGGCGGGCGTCGGTGACGATCATCGCCTCCTCGGTCCGGCTGGCGAAGAGCTGGAGCCAGCGGGCGTCGAGGTCGTCGACGAGCGCCGGGGCGGCGGCCCCCGCCGGGGCCCTCGGGCGCGAGGCCAGGACGATCGTGATCGCCGCCAGGGCCTCGCCGGCGCCCAGGGCCAGCCGGAGGGCGCCGTCGGCCGGCGCGCCCAGCGCCGACGCCAGCCGGGCCGCGGCGGCCAGGGCCGCGAACGCCGCCAGGGCGCGGGCCGGGGCCTCGCGCCGACGCCCGCGGGCCAGGATCGCGGCGCAGGCCAGCCAGGCGGCGGCGATCGCCGCCGCCGTCATGCGGGCCGCCAGGAGCGCGGTCAACGTGGGGGCCTTCCGTGTCGGTTCATGGGCGTCCGGTCGCTCGACCCCTGGGGTTTCATCCTGAAGCACGGCGTCGCGGATCGGGGGCCTCGGCCGGCCCGGGGGACGGCCGTCGCCCCTGGTATACCCGCCCCCGGGAGGGGGTCGCAACCGGAACACGCGCCCAGTCCTCGACCGACGATCGCGCCCCCCGCCGCGACCGACTGCGGTTGACGGGGGCGTCGGGCGGCCCTAAACTCGCGGCCCGTCGTCGGCTAAGGGTCCGTCGGGAGGCAGTTTCCATGCGGAAAGGATTCCGCCCCATGGGTGCGCGTCGGGGTTATTCGGCCGTCACGCGGCGGGCCGCCCTCGGCGGCCTGGCGGCGGGCTTCGCGGGGGCCTGGGGCTGCAACCCGCACAGGGACCAGATCCGCCCCGACAACCTGCTGGGGCGCATCGGCCGGCCCCAGGGCGAGGTGATCGAGCCCAAGAAGTGCGCCCTGCGCCTGGCCATCGTCGGCCGGCCGTTCCGCGACCCCGTCGTCAACGAGGTCGTGTGGCGGGCCGCCGACGAGCAGGCGATCTCGCACGAGGAGCGCCGGGCGCTCCAGGCCAACGGCATCCGGCTCGGCCGCATCTCCGGCGACCTGCCGCGCGAGCTGGAGGCCCTCTTCTCCGCCCCGCCCCCGAACAAGGTGGAGCCGGTCACGTTCCTGGTCCCCGAGGGGACCCAGGAGCTGTTCGCGCTCAGCGACGAGGTGGAGCAGGCCAGCCTGCTGCTGAACCTCGACGGCCGCATCACCGGCAAGGACTACGACAACGCCCGCGGCCACTACCGCGTCACGCCCGAGCACCACGGGGCCAACGCGGTCGCCCTCCGGCTGACCCCCGAGGTCCACCACGGGCCGATCCGGCGCTCGTACGAGCCGCTCCAGCAGGCGACCCCCTACGCCCCGCAGGAGTTCAAGATCGCCGACGGCCAGAAGCAGGACGCCGTCCGCGACCTGACCGCCCGGCTGGTGATCGAGCCGGGGCAGGTCGTCGTCCTCGGCTGCCTGCCGGAGCAGGAGCGGAGCCTGGGCGCGTTCCTGTTCACGGCCTCCGGCGAGCACCCCGACCAGCGTACCCAGCGCGTGGCCCTGGTCTGGGCCGAGCGCAACCAGCTCGGCGTGATCGAGGAGAAGAAGACCCCCGCGAAGTCGGCCCCGGCCGACGGCCCCGCGGACGCCGGCCCGACCCCGGCCGACGACGAGATCGCCCGCTGATCCGGGCGGCGTCCCGTTGACCCGACGCAGGAGGAGCGCGACCATGGACGGCGAGATCGGATCCGGGGACGGACGTCGGCAGCCCGCGACGGGGATCGAACCCGAGCCCGCCGGCGCGTGTCGTAGGCGATGGTTCGGCCACGCCGCGCACGACCAGGCCCCGGGCCCGAAGCGGCCGTCGTGGGCCTCTCCCCCCCGTCCTCGGCCTTCCAGGGGATCGCGCGCCGTGTCGTCCACCCGACCCTCGTCGGAATCCCTCGTCACCCTCGACGGCTCGCGCGGCGAGGGGGGCGGGCAGATCCTCCGCACCGCCCTGACGCTCTCGCTGCTGACCGGCCGGCCGTTCCGGGTCTCCAAGATCCGCGCCAACCGCGACAAGCCGGGCCTCCGCCCCCAGCACAAGGCGGCCGTCGAAGCCGCGGCGCTGCTGGGCCGCGCGGACGTGCTGGGCTGCGAGGTCGGCTCGCGCGACCTGGTCTTCCGGCCCGGCGCCGTCGAGCCCCGCGACCTGACCATCGACATCGGCACCGCCGGCTCGACCGGGATGGTCCTCCAGACCCTCCACCTGCCGCTGGCGATGCGCGCCGAGACGGCCTGCCGCCTGACGCTGATCGGCGGCACGTTCAACCCCAAGGCCCCGCCGTCGCCGTTCCTGGAGCGGACCTGGCGCGGGCACCTGGCGAATTTCGGCATGCCCGTCGCCCTGGCGACCCCCTCGGCCGGCTTCTACCCCAGGGGGGGCGGCCGGCTCGAAGCCTGGATCGAGCCCGCGAGGCCGAAGCCCTGGGTGCGCACCACCCGCGGCGACCTGCTGCGGATCCGCGGCGTCGCCGGCGCGGCGAACCTCCCCGAGCACGTCGCGACCCGGATGCGCGACCGCGCCCTGGCGCGCCTGGCCGACGCCGGCCTGAACGTCGACGCGGAGGTCGAGACGGCCTCGTGGCCGAGCATCGGCCAGGGGGCGGCGATCGCGCTGGCCGCGGAGCACGCCGGCACGGCCCCCGCCACGTTCGTCGGGATCGGCGAGCGCGGCAAGCCCGCCGAGCTGGTCGCCGACGAGGCCGTGGACGAGCTGCTCGACTTCCTGGGCGTCGTCGACGGCGCCGTCGACCCCCACTCGGCCGACCAGATCCTCCTCCCCCTGGCGCTGGCCGAGGGCCGATCGGTCTACACCGTCTCGCACGTCACCGAGCACCTCCGGACCAACGCCCACACCATCCGCGCGTTCCTCGACCGCCCCATCGAGGTCGAGGAGCCCCTCGCCGAGGGCCGGCCCGGCCGCGTCGTGGTGGGCTGATCGACGAACCAGCGGGCGGCCTCCCCCCGCGCGAGGAGGAGGCCGCCGCGTCGCCGCGTCAGTCCGAAGCCTCGCCGGGCGCGACGTGATAGATCAGCACCGGGGCCCGCTTGCGCGTGACGGCCTGGGCGACCTCGCCGCGGAGGTGCCCCGAGGCGCGGGCCAGGTGGTCCTCAACGCGCGAGAGCGCCTGGTCGTCGTCGCAGGTCAGGGCGACGGACAGCCGCGAGGCGTCCGGCGCGGGCTCGACGTTGAGAACCCGCAGGCCCTGCAAGACCGGGTCGCCGCAATCGGCCAGCACTTCGCTCAGGGTCACGGCCACCTGGTGGCAGAGCTGCATGGCCTTGCGCCCGGAGGGCTCCGAAGGGCCCCCGCCGCGGCCGCCGCGACGGCGGTGCGGGCCCGACGGCCGCGGCCCTTCGCGGCCCACGGCGTCGGCGGGGGTCCAATCCTCGACCCGGCGGAGTGGGAAATGACGTCCCATGATCATCCTCATGATTCGTTCGACGGTTACGCGTGTGGAACCCTTGACGCTTCCCGACGCCGCGCGGGGGCGGCGCCGACCGTCGGCGTCCCTAGCAGGGGGGCGCGACGGGGCGGGGCGGGGCGGCCCGATCTCGGAACGGATCTTCCACGCCGGGCGCGAGCGCGAAGCGGCTTCGCGCCGGCGGCGTCGCTCAGCGGCGGTCCGCGGTGGGACGGAACGGCGAAATCGGGCCCGACGATTCAATAGGGCGGGAGTGGAAAGACATCGTCGGCCTCCTTCGCGTGAGGAAAGGAGAAGTGGCAACGCGACCGATTCACGGGAATCGCGATCGAACGTGCAAAGCTATTGTAGCCCCCCATCCGAAAGGCGGCAACACGGTCCTCATCGACGCGCCGGGCCCCCCGCGGGTTCGCGCCCGCGAGGGTGCCGGACGATTCGGGCCGGGGCGAGGCCCGCCGTCATCCAACGCCCAGCATGCCCCGGATGGCCCGGCCGATGCCGTCGGCCAGCTCGGCCGGGGGTTGCTCGCCCCCGAGCCAGGTCGACCGCCCCGCGGCGAGCATCTGGCAGGCCCCCGCGACCAGCAGGCCGAACGCGACGTCGGCGTCGAACCCGAGGCCGGCCCCGGGCTCGCCGAACGCCTCGCGGATCTGGGCGATCCCCCGGGCGCGGCCCTCCCGAAGCGCGGCCAGCGTCTCCGGGCCGAAGGTGGGGAGGAGCAGGAGCACCTGCACCGTCGCCGGCCGCCTCGCCAGCGCGGCGACCGTGGCCGTCGCGCACGCCGCGAACCTCTCCCGCGCCGACTTCCCGCCCAGCGGGCCGCCCAGCTCCATCAGCTCGGCCGCCGACGGCATGAACGAGTCGCCCGCGGCGTAAGCGGCGACCAGGCCCGGCAGGCCGCCGAAGTAGCGGTAGACGAGCGCCTTGTTCGCCCCCGCCCGCGCCGCTACAGCCTCCACGGTCGGCGCCCGCCCCGCCGCCAGCTCGGCCGCCAGCGCCGCCACGAACCCGGCCTTCGTCGCCTCTCGGCTCTTGTCCTTCGCATTCACGGCGATATAGTAACGTTACCGTTACTATCCAAGAGGGTGATCGATCCGGGGGAGGATCCATGTCCGAGGCGTACCTGATCCTGGGGGCGACGGGGGAGGTCGGTCGTCGCGTGCTCGCCACGATGCGGGCGCGCGGGCTGGCGGTCAAGGGGGCGTCGCGCCGGGCCGAGGGGCCGGGGATGGTCCGGTTCGACCTGCTCGACCCGGCGACGCACGGGCCGGCGTTCGAGGGGGCCTCGGCCGTGATGCTGGTCTCGCGGCCGGGCGACGAGGAGGCGCACCTCCACGCCGCGCCGGTGGTGGCGGCGATGGCCGCGGCGGGCGTGCGGCGGGTGGCGACGCTCTCGGCGCTGGGGGCGGAACGGCGGGAGGACTTCTCGCTTCGCAAGGTGGAGCGGCTGGTGGAGGGGTCGGGGATGGCCTGGGCGCACGTCCGGCCCAACTTCTTCATGCAGATGCTCGCCCGCCCGCCCCTGAGCGCCGAGGTCGTCGCGAAGGGGACGCTCGGCCTCCCGCTGGCCGACGCCCGCATCGCCTACGTCGACGCCGAGGACGTCGCCGCGGTGATGGTCCGCGCCCTGGCCGACGACGCCCTCGCCGGCCGGGGGATCGACGTCAACGGGCCCGAGGCGCTCGACCACCGTCGGGTCGCCGGAGCGATCGCGCGGGCGACCGGTCGCGACGTCCGCTACATCCCGCTCGACGAGGCCGAGGCCGGCCGCCTGCTGGAGTCGCGCGGCTTCCCGCCGGCGCACGTCGAACGGGTTCTGAGGTTCTACGCGCTGGCCCGACAGGGCTGGTGCGCCGCGCCCGACGCCGAGGTCGCCGGCTTGCTCGGCCGGCCGCTGGGGACCTTCGATCGCTTCGCCGCGGCCCACGCCTCGAACTGGCTCTGAGGCCGGCTCAGCGCGGCTTCAGGTGGGCGTCGGCGAAGTCCAGGAACGCCTCCCAGTCCGACGGCAGCACGTCGTGCTTGCCGGGGCGGTAGCGGTAGCCGACGGTCCCCGGGCTGAGCGAGTCCTCGGCGGGGGCGGGCCACTCGCGGAGCCGCAGGCCGTCGGTCCCCAGCAGGCGATAGACCGGGTCGGCGGCCTGGGCGGACAGGAATTCGCCGCGGGGGTCGGCCCAGCGGTCCTCCTCGGCGCTGCTCACCAGGACGGGGCGTGGGGCGATCAGGGCGATCAGCTCGTGCTGGTCGACGGGGAGCTTGTCTTCGTGGCCGGAATACTGCTTGTAGTTGCCGCAGAACCAGTGCGGGAAGCTCTTGTTGAGGTGCGCGACGTCCTCGCCGTAGTTGCGGCGGGAGAGCGACGCCCCGCCCTCGCCGGAGTTGTTCGAGATCACCACGGCGAAC
>MKTT01000098.1:0-12427 GCA_001898385.1 Planctomycetales bacterium 71-10 | reverse complement strand
CCCAGGCCCACGCGCCGATGGAGCCCCACTGGTCGGGGTCGGGCCTGGTCTGGCCGGGTCGGTAGAACAGCGGGTGGACGCCGTTCTTGAAGCCGTCGTCGACGTCGGGGTCGATGTCGTTGTAGCAGGCGGTGGCCAGCGCGTAGCCGCGTTCGACGACCCGCTCGACGCACCAGCGGTCGGCGACGCCGCCGCGGCCGGCCTCGGTGGCGCGGTGGTCCACGACGGTCTTGTCGTGGCCGTCGCGCATCCAGCAGGTCGGGATGCGGACGCCCGGGTCGTGGGAGACGGCGTGGTTCCCCTCGAAGTTCAGGCCGAGGAACGCCGCGGCGGGCTTGTCCTTCGAGGCGGCTTTCGGCAGGAAGATGAGCAGGTCCAGGCGGGGCGCGTCGAGCCCGGCGCCGAACTTGAGGGAGACCTCGCGGCGGACGGCCTTGCCGCCGAGGGCGTTCGGCTCCTCCGAGATCACCTCATAGGCGACGGCGATCGGCACCTCGGGCTTCGGCGTCTTGCCGTAGACGTGGGATTCGAACAGCCGCAGCAGCTCGGGCCGGCGGTGCTTGGTCCACAACTCGGCCGACGTCACCTCGCGGCCCTCGGCCGTCCGGAGCGGGTCGGGGAGCGTGTACGGCCTCACCGCCGCCTCGTCGTAGTTCGTCTGGGCCAGCGTCTCCGCGTCCATCATCGCCGTCGCCATGACCAGGCCCCCCGCGACGAGCCCTCGACTCATCCACATCCGCAAGCGTGCCAAATCCTCGATCATCGCACCGCTCCCCGGCGTCCCGAATGCGCCACGGTCGATCATGCCCGGCGCGCGGGCGCGTCGCAACGGGGGCGCCGGGATGTTGAAGGATTTCAAGGAAGGCGGGTGAGACGTCTCCGGCCGACCCGACCGATCGGCGGCGCCGCCGAGCGAGGGGTTCCCGAAAATTCATGAAATCCGGCCGCCCGCGCCGCGGATTATGAGGGATGACGAGAGGATCCATCGCTCCTTGACAATCCGGACGCATCGAAATCGCCCAGCGAATCGGGGCGGGCGGTGGGCTGCGCCCCGTACTCGCTCAACGTCGCGCCGGCTCGCGTTCCGTCCAGAGGCCGGCGGGGCCGGCGGCGAGGGCGCGAAAACGAGACTTCGAAAACGACGACCGAACCCAAACTTCCAACAACGCAACCCGTTGACCTGACAATAGTTTCAACGAACCACCGGGCATCGTCATTCCCACGATCGAACCCAAGCCGCGCGGGTTCGTTCCCCCCCGCCGCCCTAACCCCTCACGACGAGACTTCCACTCTCCCGTTTCTGATAGGCCCCGTCGCACACATCGGGGCAAGGTGACGACAAGCATCCTTCTCCCCTCGTGGGAGAAAATGGCCGCAGGCTAGATGAGGGACGAAAGCCGTCGCACGCCGGGCCGGCCCTCCCCGTAGGCTGGGTCGAGACCCAGCCCGGATGAGGCGTCGCATATCCCGGGCTGGGTCTCGACCCAGCCTACGGGACTTCGAGGTTCCGCGCCGGATCGGTTCGACGTCCCATCGGTCACCCCTTCGGCGTCGCCACCAGCGCCCAGTCGTGATCCCCCTCGGGGGGCGTGGCCGTCGCCGAGCCATCGGCCGTCGCGGGGAGAGAGGCGGGGGGCGTGACGGCCCCGGAGATCGGGTCGAACCAGCGGAGGTCGAACGCCGCGCCCGCGGGGAGGCCCGAGAGTCGCACGGGGCCGGACTTGAGGATGTAGATGAGTCGCGAGCCGCTCGGCGCGGCGACGCAGAGCGGGGCGGGGGCCTTCTCGGCGGGGTCGGCCCAGGCGACGAGGCCGGGGCGGGGCTCGAAATGGTCCCAGCCGGGGATGGACTCGATCAGCTTGCGGGCGGCGGCCAGCTGGGACGAGCCGGGGAGGGCCATGGCGACGTCCCACGGCGTCGTGCCCCAGTTGTTGCCGCCGGGGGAGTTGCCGTAGGGCTTGCCCCGGCCGTTCACCTGCCAGATGCCGTTCGCGCCATAGGTGTGCCCCGCGCAGCCGGAGGCGACGACGTGCGACCAGAACGCCTTGCGGGCGTCGGCGTCGGTGAGCGTGGGGTTGATCTCCAGGGCCTCGTAGCGCGACTCGCCGCTGATGGCGGGCATCGTCGGCTTCATGTCCCACCCCAGAGCGCCGAGCGCGGCGTGGCCCTCGGGCGGGGTGCCGTGGCCGGTCTGCTGCATGTCGAAGTCGAGCACCGCGGGGTCGGTCACGCTCTCCCGCGCAGTCCGCGAGGGGTGGCAGGTGATGAGGCGATGGAACGGGTCGATCGCCCGCAGGTCGGCCATGACCTCGGTCCATCCCTTCTTCTGGCGCTCGGCGTCTTCCGCCTTGGTCTTCGACAGGTAGAACGGCATGGTGGTCTCGCCCGCGGCGCACCAGACGACGGGGTAGGCGCCCCAGCGGGCGACGAGGTTCCGCCAGTGCTGCTTCATCTTGGCATCGCCCAGCCAGGGGAGGTGATAGCCCCAGGCCCCGACGATGCAGGGGACGATCCCGCGATCCGCGAGATAGGCGATGCGGCGGTCGGCGGCGTCGAAGTAGGCGGGGTTGATGCGGGCGTATTCGGGCTCCCACGGGAAGCCGGCCTCGTTGCGGCCCCGGGGGTCGAAGGCGGGCATGTCGGGATACAGCCCGGCGACGATCTGGACGACGTTGACCCCCTTGGCGACGCGGTCGTCGGCGAGCTTCCGGACGTCGTCCGGGAAGCTCAGGCGATCCGTCAGGCCCATCCACCAGGTGTCGCCGAGCCAGAAGAACGGCGTGCCGTCGGCGTAGGCGAAGTGGCGGCGGTCGTCGGCCACGCGCAAGGGCCCGTGAATGAGTAAGGGGTTGTCGCCGGCATAGGGCACGACCTCCACGACCCCCTCGACCCCGTGCAGCGCCGGGTCGGCCGCGTCGCTGCTCTCCGTGCGGAACCGATGGGATCCGGGCGTCCGGCTGGAGTACCGCACCTTCCAGGTCTCGCCGCCGGCCCAGAACGCGGGGACGCGGAGGGTCGCGCCGTCGGGCGCGGTGAACACGGCGTCGACCGTGACCTCGTTGAACGGGTCGGTCCGCGGCTTCCTGGAGGCGAACGAGACCTCCGCCACCTTGCCGGCCTCGACCCGGACGGGATCGGCGGCGCGCGACGAGCCGCCGACGGCCGCCAACGCCGCCAGGAGGAGGGTCGAGATCCGCGGGGCCGCGCCGGGCCGCTTCAGGTGCGTCATCATCCTTCGTCTCCGCATCCGCACGACATCAACACACGACGGGGAAGGAGCCACGGATAACGCGCCCGACGGCGGGGGGCAAGCCCCGGGTGGTGCATCTCGGAGTCGCAGCTACTCCTTCCCGCTCGCCCCCTGCTTGCGGTATTCCTCGTCCAGCCGGGACCAGAGTTCGGCCAGTTCGCGGACCTTATCGGGGTGCTGGGTGGCGAGGTCGCGGGTCTCGGAGCGGTCGGAGGCGAGGTCGTACAGCTCCCACGGCGAGCCCTCGCCGGCCGAGACGATCTTCCAGTCGCCCCGGCGCAGGCCGCGGTTCTTCTCGTGGCGGAAGAAGATCGCCTCGCGGTCGAGCGGGACGTCGGCGGCGAACGTCGGGGCGAGGCTCACGCCCGGCAGCGGCGGGCGCGCCTGGTCGCGGAAGCTGGCGGGGGCGGGGACGCCGGCCAGTTCCAGGAGGGTCGGGACGACGTCGACGAAGTGCCCGGCCGCGCGGCGAAGCTCGCCGCGGGCCTTGATCCCGGCCGGCCAGTGGGCGATCAGCGGCGTGGCGACGCCCCCCTCGTGGTTCCAGGACTTGTGCAGCCGGAACGGCGTGTTCGCGGCCGTCGACCAGCCGGGGCCCAGCGACAGGTACGACCCGGCCGAGCCCGGCGCCGCGGCGGGGTCGTGGCCGTCGCCCCGGATGATCTGCTCGGCGCTCGCGCCGTTGTCGGACGCGAACAGGATCAGCGTGTCGTCCAGCACGCCCGACGCCTCCAGCCGGGCCAGCACCTTGCCGACCTCGCGGTCGATCCGGTCGACCATCGCCGCGTGGATCGCCATCTTGGTCGCCTGGAACTCCTTCTGCTCGGGCGTCAGCGAGTCCCACGCGACGGCGTAGCCGACCTCGCCGGGTCCGATCCGCTCCTTCAGCTCCTTCTCGGGCAGGTTCCAGCTCGGGATCGTCTTCGGGTCGCGATCGGAGAGCGCGGCGTCGTGCAGGCCCAGCTCGCGCTGGCGCCTCCAGCGGGCCTCGCGGACGGCGTCCCAGCCCGCGACGTACTTCGAGCGGTAGCGGTCGACGTCCTCCGCCGGGGCCTGGAGCGGGAAGTGGGGCGAGGTGAAGGCGAGGAACAGGAAGAACGGCTCGCCGCGGTGCTCCGCGTCGTGGCCCCCCAGCCACTCGACGGCGCGGTCGGCGATGGCCGTCGTGGTGTAATAACCCTCGCCGGGCTTCACGGGCGGCAGCGGTTGATCGTCGACCTTGTGCTTGTTCGGGTTGAAGTTGCGGTCGTAGTCGTCCAGGTGGTACGACCGCTCGAAGCCCGCGGCCAGCACCGGGCCGTCGATGTGCCACTTGCCCGAGTGGTACGAATGATACCCCGCCGGCGCGAGCATCTGCGGCAGCAGCGCCGCCCACTCGGGACGCTTGCGGGCGGGGTCGCGGTTGACCTGCTGGGCGTAGTAGCCCGTCATGATCGCCGCCCGCGAGGGCCAGCATCGCGCCGTGTTGTAGAACTGCGTGTAGCGCAGCCCGCCGGCCGCCAGCCGGTCGAGGTTGGGCGTCTCGATCTCGCCGCCGTAGCAGCCGAGGTCCGAGAACCCCATGTCGTCCGCCAGGATCAGCACGACGTTCGGCCGCGGCGGCTTCTCGTCTTCCGCCGCGACGGCGATCGATGCGAACGTCAGGGCCAGCAACGTCGACGAGATGAGCCGCATGATCGACCTCCGGGAACTCGCGGGCGCGGGGAAGGCCCGCCCGCCTCGGGATTCGACGTTGTCGCATCGGTCGCTCGGCCCGGTCAAGATGGTGGCCGGATTCCCCGCACCCGAAAGGAGTGACGATGCGACGCCTGATCCTCTCCGCCGCGGCCCTCGCCGCCTGGGCCTCTCCCCTGATCGCCGACGACGCGCCCGGCCGCCCGAACGTCGTGGTCTTCCTGACCGACGACCAGGGCTACGGCGACCTCGGCTGCTACGCCTCGAAGGACCTCCAGACGCCGAACATCGACCGCCTGGCGACGCAAGGCGCGCGGTTCACGACGTGGTACTCCGCGGCCCCGGTCTGCTCGGCCTCGCGTGCGGCGCTGCTGACGGGGAGGTCGCCGCAAGGGGCCGGGGTGCCGGGGAACGTGTCGTCGTACCCGGGCGAGCCGGGGATGCCGCCGGACCGGTTCACGATCGCGGAGCGGCTGAAGCCGCTGGGCTACGCGACGGCCGCCGTGGGCAAGTGGCACCTGGGGTCGGCCCCGGGGGCGACGCCCAACGGCCAGGGGTTCGACCGCTTCTTCGGCTTCTACGCCGGCTGCGTCGACAACTACAGCCACACGTTCTACTGGGACGCCCCCCACGTCCACGACCTCCGCCGGGACGACCGCGAGGTCCACGAGGACGGGACGTACCTGACCGACATCGTCACCCGCGAGGCCGTCCGGTTCGTCGACGAGCACCGCGACGGCCCGTTCTTCCTCTACGTCGCCTACAACCTGCCGCACTACCCGCTCCAGGCCCCGCAGCGGCTGGTGCAGAAGTTCGCCGGCCTGCCGAACCCCTCGCGTGCCCGCTACGCCGCGACGCTCGCCGCCGTGGACGAGAGCGTGGGCACGGTGCTGGCGAGCCTGGACGAACGCCGGATCGCCGACCGCACGCTGGTCGTCTTCCTGAGCGACCACGGCGCGACGGCCGAACTCCGCGGCGACGGCCCCGTCGGCGACAACGGCCCGTTCCGGGGCCGCAAGTTCAGCCTGTTCGACGGCGGCCTGCGCGTCCCCTGCATCGTCCGACGCCCCGGCGTCGTCCCCGCCGGCGCGACCCGCGAGCAGGTCGCCTGCACCTACGACCTCGCCCCGACGATCCTGGCCGCGGCCGGCGGATCGGCCGAGCCGGGGGCCTTCGAAGGCACGGACATCTCCGCCGTCCTGGCCGCCGACGCCCCCTCGCCGCACGCCTCGCTCGCCTGGTCGTCCTCCGGCCAGGACGCCGTGCGCGAAGGCCGCTGGAAGCTCGTCCGCAACGGTCGCGACGACCAGAACCGCCCCATCACGGGCCCCGACGCCCTCTTCCTCGCCGACCTCGAAGCCGACCCCGGCGAGTCGAAGAACCTCGCCGCCGAGCATCCCGAGGTCGTCGAGCGGCTGACGAAGGTCCACGCGGAATGGGCGCGGAAGGTCGCGGGCGCAGGGACGAAGACGCCCTGAGAACAGCCTCGTCGGCTCGAACCGCCCCGCCCCCTCTCCCGCCGGGAGAGGGGATGTCGTCCGACTCGGTTCTTCATTCATCGCGCGGTTCGACGAGCCACAGCCGCATCAGCAGCGAGTGGGCCTCGGGATCGTGGCGCCGGAGTTCGGCGCGGACGAAGGGGTAGAAGTCGTTCGCGCCGAAGAGGGCCTCGGTGGCCTCGGCGAAGTATTCCATCGGGTTCGTCAGGGCGTAGTGGCGCTCCTCGCGGCCGTTGATGTGGAGCACCTTGTCGTAGGTCTTCGACTCGCGGGCGCGGGACAGGGCGGCGGCGACCTCGGGGTTCTCGAAGCCCCCCTCGACGAACTGATGGTGGTAGCCGTGGGCCAGCTCGTGGAGGACCATCCAGGGCTGGTCGCGGCACCAGGTCAGGAAGTTGGCGGCGTTGGCGATCTCCACGCAACGGGCCTTGTCCGGGTTCATGTCGTGGTCGCGGAGCCAGCCGGCGTCGGGGTGGTAGGCCATGCAGGGGTGGTGCGGCTCCTCGCGCTCCACCCAGACGACGATCTCCCGCAGCTTCTCGACGGCCTGCGGCGGGACCATCCGAATGATGCCGCGGAGCTGGTCCGTCAGGAGCGAGAGGGTCTTCTCGGCCAGTTCGGGGGCCTCGCGGGGGAAGTCGCGATGGACGCGCACGGTCCAGCCTTCGATGGCCCGCGTCTCGTAGTTCGCCGTGGGCTCCGGCGGCGCGGCGACCGCGGACGAGATCAGCAGGATCAGGCCGGCGATCATCGGGCGGCCCCTTCGGGCTGGTAGGCGAGCCAGAGCGATCGGAAGTAGCGGAGGACGCGGTCGGCGTCGGGGCTGTCGGGGATCTCGGCCATGGTGAAGCCGTCGAAACCGTCGGCGGCGAGGAGTTGGAACAGCTCGCGCCAGGGGTACGCCTCGTCGGTCAGGTCGCGGAGGTGGACGGTCCGGACCTTGCCGGCGACGAGCTTGTAGTTCGCGGCGATCGAGGTCCCGCCCTTGGGCACGTCCTGGGGGTTGGAGTTCCAGCAGACGCCGACGTTGGGGTGGTTGGCGTGCTCGATGATCCGGGCGAAGCCGGGCCATTCGGACGTCCCCGCGCCGTGGACCTCGACGCGGATCTCGACGCCCTGGCCCTCGGCGTCCTCGCCGACCTCGCGGAGCGCGTCGCCGATGCGTCGGAAGGCGGACTCCGGGGCTTCGCCCTTGGGGACGCCATTGGGCCGGACCTTCACGCCCAGGGCGCCGACGTCGTGGGCCAGCCGGACGTACTCCTTGGTCGCGTCGATCTGGCGACGGACCTCGGCCGGGTCGGCGCTGTGGTACTCGAACGCGCTCCCCAGGCCGACCAGCTCCACCGGCGAGTCCTCGAACCGCCTGCGGACCTCGCGACGGGCCTCGGCCGAGAGCCCCACCTCGACGCCGTGCCTGTGCGTCGTCCGCAGCTCGACGCCCCCGTACCCCAGGGCTTCGAGCTTCTGGAGGATCGTGGGGAGGTCCCAATCCTTGGCGATGTTGTAGGTCACGATGCCGAGCTGGAGCATGGGGAAACCCTTGGTCGAAGGCGGATTAATCGAGCTGCGGCCGACGGTCCCCGTAGGTCCACGGCTTCCCCTGGAACGGCGGCAGGCCGGGGGCCCTCGGGGCGGGGGCGGGCGTCAGCTTGGAGGCCAGGTCGAGCAGGGCGTCGGTGATCTGGCGGCCGGCGGTCGGTTCGAGGTTGCTGTAGCTGGTCAGTCGGGTCTCGTAGCCGCCGCCGGTCTGGGGGTCGAGGGCGGTCTCGTGGGGGACGTAGCCGACGGCGTCGTTGGCCAGCGAGACCGGGAACGTGAACGGGAACTTCGAGCCGGCCTTCAGGTCCAGGCCGTACTGGCAGAAGTACTCGGCCGGCGAGGTCAGGAAGACGGCCGGGCCGACCTGCACGGCCTGGACCTCGGCGTCGACCGTCGGCTCCCGCTTCACCCGCTCCGCCAGGACCACCGTCTCCTTGGCGAACGTCCATTCGGTCGGGTCCACGCCCGCCTTGTCGGGCTTCTGCACCAGTTCCAGGGCCGCCGCGACGTGCTCCGGCGAAGGGATCCGGCGCTTCAGGTGCAGCACGCGGCTCGTCGCGACCACCGGGCCGAGCGGGCCGGCGTGGCGCTCCATCTGGACGAGCGCCTTGCACGCCTCGGCGCCGACGGTCCCGCCGACGAACCGGGCGGCCCCCTCGCCGAACTGCTTCGCCTGGAAGGCGATTCGGTTGTCGACCTGGGTGACGTCGCCCGCCATGCCGGGGAGGAAGACGACCGTGGCGTCCTCGCCCATCAGGCCGCGGATGGTCTTCTCGATGTAGTAGATGTAATCGGCCGAGATCCCCTCGGGCCCGGTCGTGCCGTGGCAGGCGAAGTTCACGACGCAGCCCAGCATCTTCCCCGACTCGTCCCACGCGCCCAGGACGCCGACCTGGGGGTCGACGGGGCCGGCGGGCTCGACGATGTCCGGGTTGCCGACGCCGGGGTGGGTCATGGCGTGGCCCTGCTTCATCAGGACCCGGCGGTTGACCGCCCCCCCCTCGGCCAGGCCGTAGCCCGCCCCGCCGCGCGCCGGGACTCGCTTCGCGTCGGCCTCGACGACGGCGTCGACGATCCCCGCCTTGACCTTCTCCAGATACGCCGGATCGGCGATCACGGACTCCTTCTCGACCATGTCGCGGATCAGGGGCGGGGCGTCGGCGAACTCGCCGGGGAGGAACAGGGCGGTCGGCCCGCCGGTGTGCGTGTGCGAGGCCGAGACCAGGATGGAGCCGGCGGGGATCCCCGTCTTCGCCTCGATCGCCGCGCGGACCTCGCGGACGGTCTGCCCGCGGATGCCGATGGCATCCAGGCCGACGATCGCGACGCGGGCCTTGCCGTCGTCGAACACCGCCGCGCGGGCCTTGCAGGGGTCGTGGAACTTGCGGTGGTACGCCTTGCCGTAGCCGCCGGGCTGCTCGGCCCCGATGGCGGGCGAGACGTCACGCTCGGCGAACCCCGCCTTGAAGACCGCGGCCGATCCCTCGCCCCGCGCCGCCCCCAGGAACGCCAGCACCGCCGCGGCCGTCGCCACGCCCCGCATCGCCGTCTGCATCGTCGCGCCCTCGTCCGGGATGTTCAACAAACCTGTAACGAGGGTGTCGGACGCGGAGGGAGGAATCAAGGGGGTGTCGGCCCGGCCGGGGTCGGCGCGAGGGCGGGGGGTGGGTAGAGGTAGACCCCCTCGACGATGCGATCACCGAACCAGGGGTCGGCCAACCGCGTCACGCGAGAAGGGGTCGATCGGCGGGCCGCTTGCAGGGCCGCCAGCGCGAGCGGGTCGTCGCCATGGATCAGCTTGACCTGGAACGGGTCGAAGTTCGGGGTCGGCGATTCACCGCCGAGTTCGATCACCCGCCCGTAGGCCGCGCGCAGGTTCACGTCGTCCAGGGCATCGGAGGCGATGTAGAGATACCACGGCGAATCATCGGGCGCCTTGAGCCAGAAGGCGGCCGAGACGGGGAACGATTGGTGGAACCTCCGGATGAACTGCGAGCCGGCTTCCAACTCGTCGCTCACCAGTCGAGCTTGATCCACGGCAACACTCCTTCCGCGGGGTCCGTCACGGCGAGGGCGAGGCGGCGCGCATCCGCCTCAGTCGCCCGGCGATATCGAGCCTGTTCGCTCCAGTCCTTCACGATCAGCCAATTGGAACTCAACCCGGGCCCGACGGCCCCGTTGATCGCCGAATCCGAGAGGAGTCGATCCTTGAGCCCCGCGTGCCGCAGGAGATTGGTGAGATCGTGAGTGAAGACGTCGCGTGCGAAGTCCCGATCGGGGAAATCGAACTCCTTCGTCCTCTTCGCGATGCACGCCTTCAAGGCACACTCGACGGAGTAACCGGCCAGGTAGTACGCGGCCGACCACCGGCCTGTCGCGAGGAGGGCCTCGGCGTCCAAGACGCGGTCGTCGGCGAGTTGCTGAAGGTCGGATCGATTCATGCGATTCTAGCGCCGGGGACCGGTCGAAGTCCACGGCCTCACAGGGTGACGCGACGGCCTTCGCGGGCGGACTCCTTCTCGGCGAGGACCAGGCGGACGGTCTCGCGGGACTGGAACGGGGTGACGACGGGTTCGAGCGCCTCGCCGGCGACGCAGCGGGCGAAGTGGTCGATCTCGCGGGTGTAGCCGTCGCCGGGGGGGAGTTCGGGGGTGAACGGCTCGCCCTCGGCGGGGCAGACGCGGTAGGCGGGGGCGCGGGTGCAGTCGAAGGCGATGGTGGCCTTCTCCAGCACGATGTTGAAGCTCATCTCGAAGCCGAACGTGGGGGCCATGCGCCAGGTGCTCTCGGCCACGACGGCCGGGCCGCCGGGGTAGAAGTACTGGCTGGAGATGTAAGCCTGCGGCGGGTCGGCGATGCTGGAGACGGCCGTCGGCATGCCGAACAGGTGGTGGACGTAGTCGGTGTCGTGGATGTGCAGGTCGAGCGGCTGGCCGCCGGAGCGCGACTCGTCGGAGAACCAGTTGTCCGGGCTCCAGTTGGGGGCGGTGCTGAACCGCCGGAACGTGGCGGCGATGGGCTTGCCGTACTCGCCGGACTTCACCAGGTCGCGGGCGACGACGTACTCGGGCCAGAAGCGGATGCAGTGGCCGATCTGGAGGACCTTCCCCGCCTCGTCGGCCGCGGCGATCATCCGGTCGCACTCGGCCGGGTTGAGCGCCATCGGCTTCTCGCAGAGGACGTGGACGCCGGCCTTCAGCGCCTTGATGGTCGTGTCCGGGTGGACGAACGTCGGCAGGGTGATGGAGACGGCGTCGACCGCCCCCGAGGCCAGCATGGCGTCGAAGTCGGTGAAGGTCTGGATGCCGGCCAGGTCGATGTGGTCGGCCGCCCCCTGGACGTTCCCCTTGGGCGCGCCGCCGGCGTCGGCCAGGACCCTGGGGTTGGCCTCGCAGATGGCCGTGATGGTCGCGCCCGGCTGCGCCTTCCAGCAGCGGTAGTGCATCCGGCCCATGAACCCAAGACCGACGATCCCGACCCGAATCATGAGGGCGTCCTTCGATGTTGCTCGGAGAATGGGCGATGCGGCGGCCGGGGAGGGATGCACGGCCGTCGGGGAGTCGCCCTAAGATACCAGCCGAGGGGCGTCGATCCAAGCGAACCGCCGAGGATGCGTCAGCCGAAGTCGTAGACCGCGACCGCCACCCCCGCGGCGACCAACTCCTCGACGACGATCGGCTCGATCCGCTCCCATTTCCCGCCCGCGAGGCCGCAGCCGATGCGCGGCATGTGGACGCTCGCCCCCGGCGCCTTCGCCGCGGCGGCCAGCTTGCGGAGGCATGCGCGGACGGCCTCGTAGCGGATCGGCGGGCCGTTCGAGCCCGTCTTCATCCCGCGCTGGGCCACCATGTTGGCGACCCGGACGTACGGCTCGACGGCGACGACCTGGATCGCCCCCAGGGCGAAATCGTTCCTCGCCCGTTCGCGATGCCACGCCCGGTACGCGGCCTCGGGCCCGGGCCACCGCTTCGAGATCGCGACGACGAACCCCTTGCCCCAGCCGCCGAGGTCGTTGCAGACGTGGGCGATGATCTTCTCGCCCTTCGCCTGCGGCCGGGTGGCATCGCCCTGGATGTATCGGATCGTCACGGCCCCTCCCCGCCCTCCGGGCGCACCTGCCCCTCCAGCAGACGCACGAACTCCCGGAAAAGTTCGCCGCCCGGACGCGGGGGAGGGCCATGAGGGTGGGCCTCGGCCCACTCCGGGGCCAGGATGAGCGGGATGAACCGCTCCAGGAAGTGCTCGGCCGGCGGGACGTCCCAGCGGGCCAGGGCGTTGAAGGTCTTCAGCGGGAGCTGCACCCGGACGACCCGGTCGCCCCGGCCCTCGGCGCAGTGCGCCGGATCGGACGTCACGAGATATTCGCGGCAGGTGACGGGGCGTTCCTCGTAGATCGAGCACGACTCGTCTTCGAGGAACGGGCATGGGATCTTCAGCCCGAAGTACGCGCCGGTGAGGGCGTCGA
>MKTT01000097.1 GCA_001898385.1 Planctomycetales bacterium 71-10 | reverse complement strand
GGCCGGGTACGTGGCGATCTTCGAGTGGGCGAACAACCTGAAGCGGGTCACCGACGATTTCCTGGGGCTGCTCCTCGGGCTACCGCGTTCCACCGATCCGGGATCATGAGCCCTAACCTTTTGATCCGACGAGGACTTGCATAAGGTATTCGTCGCTCCATCCGCAGGCTCGTCTTCGGGCGGCGACGCTCTTGCGGTCGGGGACCTGTCTCAGGAGCGAGAGGCCGAAGCGGTTCAGCCAGGCCATGTTCCGGCGGACGTGCTCCTCGCGGATGCGGGCGGATGCGGGACTCGTCCTCGCGGAAGGTCACGTCGAGGGTCCAGTGGCAGCCGTTCTCGATCCCCCAGTGCGAGCGGACCGCGTGGGCGTACGCCTTCGCGTCCGGCTCCACCGGCAGGCTGCTGATATACCAGCGTACGTCCTCCGCCGTCCCGCCGTCGCGCACGACCTCGGAGATCGCCGCGCCGATGGACTTCAGCCCTCGCCACGCCTTGAAGCCCGGCAGGCTTTCGGGGGCTTCGAGTTGGATGTACGTCCGGGTCTCGCGACGCCCGTGGGACGTCTCCTCGGCCTGGCGGCGACCCGCCGCGTCGCCCTCGAAACCCGCGTCCCAACGGCTCATCAGGTGGTCGATCGCCGCCTTATGCAGCGTCCCCTGGTTCCCCTTGAGCGCCAGCACATAATCGCCCTTGGCGGCGACGACCGCCCCGGCGATCTCCTTCTGGCAGCCCATCGCGTCGATCGTCACGATCCCGCCCGAGACGTCCACCAACTTCAGCGGCGCCGGGATCGCCGTGATCTCGTTGGACTTCTCGTCGCAGGCGACCTGGCCCAGCGACAGGCCGTATTCGCTCGCCCAGACGGTCGCCGAGTGCAAGGCGCCCAGGCCGTTCTTCTTGTCGTGGCTGCGACGCGACGTCTTGCCGTCGATCGCCGGCGTGGGCCGCTCGACGCCGGTCTCGGCCGCGGCCTCGTCGCGCAGCGACCGCAGCCGGGCGGCGAAGCACTCCTGGAACGCCTCGGGCTTCAAGGCCATCAGCACGCGACGGAAGACATCCTTGCACGGGGCCCCGTGCGGCAGCGGCAGGACCGACGCCAGGAGGTCCTCCTTGAAGGCCGCCCACTGCGCGATCGACGTCGGCCCCGACGCCCCGACCGGCACCGCGAACACCGCGATCACCACCACCGAGCAGAGCGGATGCTTGCGGTTGATCTCCGACCTCGGGTCCTCCAGCCCCCGGAAATACGCCGCGACCTCGTCCAGCCCGGCCCGCTTCGACGCCGCCATCGACCACCCCCAGTCTTCGACTCGAAAAGCCGCCTGGAACATGGTCTAAGGGGTTTGAAATAAGCTAACCGTCCTGCACCTCTGCGGGAATCTTCACGAACCAT
>MKTT01000096.1 GCA_001898385.1 Planctomycetales bacterium 71-10 | reverse complement strand
GGGCGGTCGCCGGCACTGGCGGCCGGGTTGACCGATCACGTATGGACATGGCCGGAATGGTTCAACCGTCCGGCCGCGCAATCATCGTAGGACACCACCCGAGATTCGTTAGGCGAAATACGAGATCAGAATTCTGGATTTCGTCTCTCGTCTCTCGAAAATCGAAGCCGGCGATCCGGGCCCTTCTCCACCCAGTCCGAGCGTGCTCAGATGCTTCGGTGTGGTCGACCGCGGCTTTCAGTCCCTCGTGGGCCGAATCCGGCCCTGGGGACGTAGTTGGGACTGTTTCAACATTTGATGGCTCTCAACTACAACCCGAGAACACGGTTTTTCTGCAATCGGCTTTGCGACCTCAACCAAATGCCGATCGGATCGCGTCCTGCTGTTGCTGCGGGAAGAGGTGTTGGTATCGCTGCTGCTGTTCGAGCGTCTGGTGCCCCATCCAGGCGTTGACGAGCCTCTGGTCGACGCCCTTCGACGCGCAGATCGACGCGAAGCTGTGCCTGAGCGCGTGCCAACCGGGGACGACGGACCATTCGCCGTCCTTGATCGTCCTGGCGAAGTGATCCGAAGCCTCGTTCACGGTCAGGGGGGCAATCGCCGCGGCCTCGCGCCCCGTGACGCTCGCAAGGCGCTCCTTGAGGCTCGTCGGGCGAGCCTTGCCGTTCTTGTGGCCCGTGGTGAGGCTCCGCTTCCGGCTCCGGGCCACGAACCTCGAGTGGCAGAAGAGATGGACGCCGCCGGGATGCTCGCCGAGCCACGCCCTCAAGACGTCGGCGAGGAACGATGAGAGCGGCACGCGCCGCGTCGTCTGCCTGCCTCGAACCCGCTTCCTTTCCCGGAGGATCGCCGCGCGGCCGGTGAAGTCGACGTCGGCGATCCGCACGCGCAAGAGTTCGCTCCGCCTCGCCCCCGTGTGGGCGGCGAAGCAGACCATCGGGTAGATCCACGGATGGCGGGCCGCGGATTTCACGTACTCCAGGAACGACGCGAGTTCGTCGGACGTGAGATAAAGGGATTCCCAGAGTTCCTCGATCTGTTCGTCACTTAGGCCGCCGCAGGCGATCTGCCTCCGAATCTCGTCGCGCGTCTGGAAGTGCGGCTTCTGCCGGGTCTTGCCGTAGACGAGGCCCTTGCCCGGCCAGTCGCCGTCGACGATCCCCGAGGTGCGGCCCCAGTTCCATGCGGCCCGGAGGCCGTCGATCTCCTTCTTGACGGTCGCGGGCGAGACGCCGCATGAGAAGCGGCGGTCGACGTGCTTCTGAAGGTCGGCCTGCGCGAGCCCCGAGAGCCGGTAGTCGTCGCCCAGGGTCTGGATCAGGTGCTTGAAATGGATGCCCGCCGTGTAGAGGGTGCTCTTCTCGTGGGCCCCCTCATGGGTGGCAAGGTAACGGTCGCGTAACTCGACGAGCGTCCCGGATCGCCGCGCGGCGGCGCGATGGACGGTGCGTTTCGCCGGCGGCGTCCCGTCGTGCCGGACGAACTCGACGACGTCGACGTCGGGGGGGATCTCGAGGAGTCCCTGACGCAGCCGGAGCAGGAGGTACTCGACGTGCGAGGCCTTGGCCTCCGCTTCCTCGCGAGCGACCGGCCCGAGCGCGAACGTGTAGCGTTTCTTCTCGAAGAGGAACTGGCAGTACCACCCGCTCTTCTTTTGCTGAAGCGATGCCATGAGTCGCCCTCCCGGAGGGTCAACGCCACCGCCGTCCCGCCCCAATCCGTGCAGCAAAACTGCAGCAAACCCCGACCTGGCGCATGAGAAAGGGGTCAGGGCTTTTCACCCTAACCCCTTATCCCGCACAGTGCCGAAGAGAGGACTTGAACCTCCACGGGCATGGTTAGCCCACTAGGACCTGAACCTAGCGCGTCTGCCAATTCCGCCACTTCGGCTTGTTGTTTATTGATCGTGCGGTTTGGGTCGCACGTCGTCAGGTCGAGAGGAAGTATAGCAGGGGGCGGTGACGGAGTCGAGAGGGTGGCGGGGCGATCGCGCGAATTTCCTCACGAGGGCTCGCGGAGCGCGCGGATCAGGGCGCGGACCTTGTCGGGGGCCTTGCGACCGGGGGAGGACTCGACTCCGCTGGCCAGGTCGACCATCCACGGGCGGGCAACCCGGGAACGGGCGGCCACGTTCTCGGGGGTGAGGCCGCCGGCGAGCATCAGCCGGGGGAGGGGGGGGAGGTCGGCCAGGATCGAGGGGTCGATCATCGCGCCCGTGCCCCCGAAAGCCCCGGGCGACCAGGCGTCGATCAGCACGGCGTCGGGGGGGCGGCCGAGTCGCTCGGCCCTGTCCAGGTAGGTCGCCATCGCGCGGATGGAGGCCGCGTCGCGGAGGCGGAAGGCGCGGATGAGGAAGAACTCGGACAGGTGGACGAGGTCTTCGGGAGGCTCGTCGCCGTGGAGCTGGACGCGGGACAGGCCGACGGCGCGGCAGGCGGCCGCGACTTCGGCGGGGGGGCGGTCGACGAAGAGGCCGACGGCGACGTCGGAAGGGTCGCGGTCGAGGGCCGCGACGATCTCCCGCGCCCGGTCGATCGGGATCGACCGGGGCGACGGGGGATGGAAGTTGAGGCCGAGCCAGTCGACGCCGGCCGCCAGGCAGTCACGCGCCTCGCCGGGGTCGGTCAGGCCGCAGACCTTGACGCCCGGGGCGTCTCGGAATGACGGTTCGGCGGGGGGCATCGGGGGCGGCTCGCTCCGGGCTCAGACCGGGACGCCGAGCTTCTCCAGGGCGTCCTTGAACTTGTTCAGCGGGTTGACGCCGACCAGGCGGTCGACCTCCTTGCCCCCCTGGAAGACCAGGACGGTCGGGATCGCGGAGATCCGAAGGCCGCCGGGCGTGTCGGTGTTCTCGTCGGTGTTCATCTTGCCGACCTTCACCTTGTCGCCGAACTCGGCGGCCAGCTTCTCGATCGTCGGCGCGAGCATGCGGCAGGGGCCGCACCAGGGGGCCCAGAAGTCGACGATCACCGGGGTCTCGGAGTCGAGCACTTCCGACTTCCAGTTGGCGTCGGTAAACTCCTTCACGCTGTCGGCCATGTTCTGGTCCCTCTGCGATGCAACCGAGGACGAGCGGCTGGGTTGTTGCCCCTGAACCGTGGCGGGGAAGCGGCCCCCGCAAAGTAGGAGGCATTATAAGTTGAACGGGGGACGAGTCAACCAGCCGCACGCGGCCGCGCCGTGGTGGGATTTCCTGGATCCGAGGGCCTCGGGCTGGCTGACGACGCTGCTGCTGGCGGTGCCGGTCGCCATCGGGCTGCGGTTCGCGGGCGCGGGGGCGATCTGGCTGTTCCTGGCCTCGTGCGTCGCCATCGTCCCGCTGGCGGGGCTGATGGGGAGGGCCACCGAGCAGCTCGCCGAGCGCCTCGGCCCCGGCGTGGGGGGGCTGATGAACGCCACGTTCGGCAACGCGGCCGAGCTGATCATCGCGATGTTCGCCCTGTTCAACGGGCTCGACGAGGTCGTGAAGGCGTCGCTGACCGGCAGCATCATCGGCAACATCCTGCTGGTCCTGGGGGCGAGCCTGCTGGCCGGCGGCCTGAAGCACGACGTCCAGCGCTTCAACCGGACGGCGGCGGGGGCGGGGGCGACGATGATGGTCCTGGCGGCGTTCGGGATGCTGGTCCCGGCCATCTTCCACGGCCTGCCCGAGGTCACGGCGGCCGACCTGACCCTGGAGCACGAGCTGAGCGTCGGCGTCTCGGTCGTGCTCCTGGCGGCCTATGCCGCCCACCTGGCGTTCAGCCTGATCACCCACAAGGGGCTGTTCAACCCCGAGCCCGCCGGGGATGGGCCCGACTCCCATGACGCCCGCGGTCATGGGCCCGCGTGGAGCCCGGCCAAGGCGGTCGGGGTGCTCCTCGGGGCCACCCTGTTCGTGGCCTGGATGAGCGAGATCCTCGTCGGGGCCGTCGAGGGGGCCAGCCACGCCCTGGGGATGAATGGGGTGTTCGTCGGGGTGATCGTGGTGGCGATCGTGGGGAACGCCGCCGAGCACTCGACGGCCGTCCTCGTGGCGATGAAGAACCAGATGGACCTGGCCGTCGGGATCGCCATCGGCTCGTCGTTGCAGATCGCCCTGTTCGTCGCGCCGGTGCTGGTGCTGTCGAGCTACCTGCGGCCGGAGCCGATGGACCTCCTCTTCAGCACGCTCGAAGTGGTGGCCGTGGTGATGTCCGTCGCGATCGCCCGGATGGTGGCCGAGGACGGCGAGTCGAACTGGCTGGAAGGTCTGATGCTGCTGACGGTCTACGTCATCCTCGGCCTGGCGTTCTTCTTCCTCCCCGGCCGGGTGGGGGGGCATGGCCAAGCCGAGGCGGGACCGCCGCCGGCGCATGCCTCGTCGACGACGGACGGCGCGAGGGGACCGTTGGCATGGGTTCCCTCGCCCGCCTGAACGCCGCAGCGCAAATTGCAAGATATTCCTGGCAAAGAACTTGCGGTTCATTTTACTGGCTTCGTTCGTCGAGATCGATGGAGAAATTTTCGGGCCCCTCGGCCCAGGTCGCCCGGCGTCCGGCTCGTCGCGACCGGAGGTCGACGCGAGATATCGGGCGAGGATCGCCGATCCCTCCCGCCGCGGCTTCGGGGCCGACGGCGGGGCGGGGCCATGCGGTCCGGTCGGTGCCGACGGAGCGGCTTTCGGCCGTTGCTTCCGAGTATCGAATTGACAAGGAACGACGATCCGCGCCGATGAAGATCCCGCCTCGACGTTGCGAGATTTCAGGATTCCGCCGGAATCTCGCGAGAGTCTTCACTCGACTCCACCAGGAGCGATCAAGAACGGTGGCCCGGCCGGCCCGGCCGGGCGTTCGGAAGGCGGAGGGCGGGGGGGTGCCGTCTCAGGAGCTTCCGGACGATCGCCCCCCAATACGACTCGATCCAATCGTCCCCGATCGGCGCGACGCGCCGGAAATCCCACCCGCCCAGGTCGAGTTCGCCGATCATCCAGTCGGAGCGCGTGCCGTTGCTGCTGTGGACGATGGCCGGGCACGCGGGGGCCCGTCCCGCCAGGAATCGGGCCACGTCGATCCCGTCGCCGGGATCTTCGGAATCGCCGCCCCACGGCTCAAGGTCGTGGTCGAGCGAGATGAGCCGGGCGGACGGCAGGAAGGCTTCCACCTCTCGGATCATCTTCCGGGCGCTCCGCCAGATCACCAGCGGGAGGGCGGGGTCGACCCTCTTGAGGGCCTCGGTGAATCGCCCGATGCGCTCGCGGTCGTCTTCGAGCATCAAGAGCATAGGCCACCATCCTTCACGCGCGATCGCTCGCCGATCCATCCGAAGATGACGCGCGGGCGGGGACGCTGCAACCGCGAGGCTCCCTCGGGCTTGCGAATGCTCGCGGCGGCCCCGCCGGCGCGTCCGGAGGATCGGGCGAGCCTTCCGGAGGGACGCTCCTTCTCGCGGGAGAGGGCCGGCCCCAGAATAGGGCCGGATGGCGAGAGGGCGTCCGGGCCGCCGGTGCGGTCCCGGTCCCTTGCCTCGACGGGAGGAGAGACGGATGCAGACGCGCAAGCTCGGAAGCTCCGGCCCGGAGGTCTCGGCCGTCGGGTTCGGCTGCATGGGGATCAGCTTCGGCTACGGGCCGCCGATGGGCCGGGGCGAGGGCGTCGACCTGCTCCGCGCGGCGGCGGATCGGGGCGTCACGTTCTTCGACACGGCCGAGGTCTACGGGCCGTACACGAACGAGGAGGTGGTGGGCGAGGCGCTCGCCCCGTTCCGCGACCGGGTCGCGATCGCCACCAAGTTCGGGTTCGACCTGGGGGCGGATCGCGACCCCCGCGGGATGAAGGGGAGCCCCGGGCTGGACAGCCGGCCCGAGCGGATCCGACGGGCCGTCGAGGGCTCGCTCGGCCGGCTCAAGGTGGAGGCGATCGACCTGCTGTATCAGCACCGCGTCGACCCGGAGGTCCCCATCGAGGACGTGGCCGGGGCGGTGAAGGAGCTGATCGCGGAGGGGAAGGTCCGGCGCTTCGGCCTCTCCGAGGCCGGGGCGGGGACGATCCGACGGGCCCACGCGGTCCAGCCGGTGGCCGCGGTCCAGAGCGAGTACTCGCTCTGGACGCGGGGGCCGGAGGCCGACGTCCTGCCGACCTGCGAGGAGCTGGGGATCGGCTTCGTCCCGTTCAGCCCGCTGGGGAAGGGCTTCCTGACCGGGGCGATGGACGCGGATACGAAGCTGGAGAGCACCGACTTCCGCAGCACCATCCCCCGCTTCGCGCCCGAGGCGCGGAAGGCGAACCGGGCTCTCGTCGACCTGCTGGCCGACGTCGGCCGGCGGAAGGGGGCCACGCCCGCGCAGGTTGCGATCGCCTGGCTGCTCGCCCAGCGGCCTTGGATCGTCCCCATCCCGGGCACGACGAAGCTCCATCGCCTGGAGGAGAACCTGGGGGCCGCGGCGGTCGAGCTGACGGCCGACGACCTGGCCGGGATCGAGTCCGCCGCCGCGAAGATCACGGTGCAGGGGGCCCGGTATCCTGAGCACCTGGAGCGGCTGACGGGCCGCTGAGCGCGTTTGGGGGGTCGGCCGCGGCGAGGGCCTCGGCCGCCTCGCGCCGGAGGCGGGCGACGAGCAAACATTCGTCGCGCGCGTGGACGCAGAGCCGGCCCCACGACGCCATCCGCGATGCGGCGGCGTCGCGGAGGCCGAGCTTCGCCTCGGCCGTCGCGGCCAGGGCCTGGAGGGCGGCCGACTCGTCGCCGTCGGGCGGCAGGTCGGCGGTCGCGAGGGCCAGGGCCTCGCCGTGCCGGCCCTGGGCCGACCTGGCGCGGGCGAGGGCGATGCGGGCGTCGATCCACGCCGGCGGCTTGGAGTTCATCGCGGCCAGCCGCTCGTCCGGGGGGACCGTCGCGGCGAGGCGATCGGCGGCGGGGGCGTCGAGGGGGGGGCAGCGGGCCGCGAAGAAGAGGCGGGTCTGCTCGGCAACGCCGTCGGACCGATCGCCGAGGTACGCGGACAGGCCGGAGTCCGCCGCGGCGAAGTCGGCCAGGGCCTCGTCCCGCCGGCCCCGGGCCAGGCGGATCTGGGCCCGCAGCAGCAGGCCGATCGCCCGGCGTTCCGTGAACTCGGCCAGCGTCGGCCGGCGCGCGATCGCCTCATCCTCCAGCGTCAGGGCCCGGTCCGTCAGCGCCTCGGCCTCGGCGAATTCGCCGCGGTCCGTCACGATCTGGGCCAGGATCCGAAGCCGTGCCGCGTAATCGTCGCGGTACATCGGGTCGTCGGGCACGTCGCGGACGAGGGCGACGTACGCCTCGACGGCCTTCCGGGCCTCCGACTCACCGCCCCTCCCGCTCCGGTGAAGGATCACGGCGAGGTCCCCCCAGGCCAGGGCGGCGGGCCGGATGTACATGGGCTTCGCCCCCGGCCGCCGGCTCAGGCCCTCGGACAGCTCGCAGGCCCGCCGCAGGACGTCCTCGCCGCCGGGGATCCCGCTGAAGGCCATCGCGCGACCCAGGTTATAGCGCCCGGCGGCGACGGCGTCGACGTAATCGAGGTTCGCCGGGACGTCGCGGGACAGCGCCTCGATCACGGCGAGCGACTCGCGATGGAGGGCGACGGCCTCGGCGGGGCGCTCGAAGTTGACGGCGGCGAGGCAGAAGAGGCCGCGGAAGAGGTCGTAGCGGATGTCGTGTCGCCCGGGATGCAACGTCGCCAGGTCCCGCAGCGCGGCGTTCGACCGCTCGTAGCATTCGGCCGCCGCCGGCCCGCGCCGCTGGAACTGGAGCGAGCGGCCGAGTTGAAAGCGGGCCAGGGCCTCGCTGTATCGCAGGTCGACCGACTCCGCCTCGTCGCCTCCCGCCCGGATGACCTGCTCGATGGCCCGCAGGAAGCGGACGTAGTCGGCGTCGGCCCGGGGGTCCCCCAGGGAGTCGCGCGCGATCCGCTCCATGGTCAGGCCGTAGGCTGCGGCGAGCTTGACGAGCGAGTCGTTCTTGCGAGCCAGGTCGCGGTTCCATCGCGAGAGGCCGACGAACGCCCCGATCAGCGTGGCCAGGGCGACGACGGCGACGAGGGAGGCCGTGCGGCGGCGTTCGAGGAGCCATGGCGAGGAACCGCCGCAGGTCGTCGGCCATCTCGCGGCCCGTCGGGTAGCGTCGCGACGGATCGCGGGCCGTGGCCACGGCGACGATCGTCTCCAGGTCGCGGGGGACGGAGGGGCGGCGGCGTCGGATCGGCACGGCTTCGGCTTCGAGCGTGAGCCGGCACGTCTCGAACGAGGTCGCTCCCTCGTGGGGAGGCCGGCCGGTGAGGACGAAGTGGAAGACCGCCCCGAGCGCGTAGACGTCGACGGTGGGCTGGCGCCGCCCCGGCTCGCCGAGGATCTGTTCGGGCGCCATGTAGCCGGGGGTCCCCGAGAAGGGCCCGTCGACGGTGAGCGTCCCCGATCCATCCTGGACGAGGGGCCTCGCCAGGCCGAAGTCGGTCACCTTGGGGACGCCGGATTCGGTCAGGAGGATGTTCGAGGGCTTCAGGTCCCGGTGGACCACCCCCGACTCGTGGGCGTAGGCCACCGCGTCGAGGATCGGGGCCATCAGCTCGGCGCAGGCGCGGGGCGATGGGCGGACGGCCTTCGCCCGCTCGATGAAGGCGTCGCCGGCGATGTAATCCATCACGAGGTAGGGGACGCCCCCCTCGGCCTCGCCGCCGTCGAGCAGGCGGACGATGTTGGGGTGCTCCATCAGGGCGAGGAGTTCCCGCTCCAGGTGGAACCGCCGGGCGGCCGACCGCGACATCCGCCGGCCGATGAGCTTCACGGCCACGACCTGGCCGTAGTCGTCGACGCGCCGGCCCCGATAGACGACCCCCATCCCCCCGCGGCCGATCACCTCCTCCAGCACATGCCGGCCGACGCGAGTCCCCGGGGGCAGGTCGTCGCAGTCCTCGGCCGGCTCCGTGGGCGGCTGGCCGGACGGGAGGGGATGCGAGGGATCGTCGGCCTCAGTCGGCGGCGGCCCGGCGAGGAACCCGACCGCCTCGGCCCTGTCGAAGTGCCCCAGCAGCGACGCCACCTCGTCCGCCAGCGCTGCGTCCCTCGCGCGCAGCGCGAGCAACGCCTCGCGCCGCCCGGCCTCGTCCCGGCCCGCGAACCTATGGAACAGCCGCAGCGTCACCCGCCGCCGCGTCTCGCCCGGGCCCGCCCCCGAAGGGGCCTCGCCCTGGAGTCCGCTCGCCATCGAGACGACCTCCGGAATTTTTCGAGGAATCTTTCCGGGCCGCCGTCGGCCTTCCGCAGACCTATTCGGGGCCGTTTCGACGTTCCCATCTTCTAGTAGCAGATCGAAGGAGACTCGACCATGATGAAGCAGACTTCCCTCCCCATCCTCCTAGTCTCGGCCGCAGTCGGCCTGGGGCATGACGGCCGTCGGCCCTCGAGCGGGCCAAGCAGGAGGCCGGCCTCGACGGCTACGAGGTGCGGAGTCGGGCCGGCTGGCATCGCCATGTGACTTCGTCGTCGGCGCACGCCTTCCTGGGGCCTTGCGGGCCGAAGCGGCCCCGCCGCCCCCAAAAACAAGAAGGATGAGGAGGCGATCCGCCGAGTTGATCCCTCTTGACCGTCCCCGAAGTCCGTCGCCTGATCACGGGGCTGGCACGCCAGCCACTGGCTGGGCTGATTGCGGCGGCACCATCAGGCCGAGGCCATGGGCCGCCACTATAAAGCCCGTGGACATTCGCCATGATCTACGGCGCGACTGTAGAACTAGGGTCGGTTGCTTTCCCATTTCATCAAGCAATATTACGAGGATATGCAAATGCGTTTAAATGTGATGCCGGCCTTGTGCATGTTCGCGTTCGCGACCGGGGCTGCAAATGCGGGCCTCGTGGTCACTTCCCTGCCGGAGACTTCGGCTACATACCCGGTGGGCACGAACTGGGATGGTTACATCCCGCAATCGACCGACCCGCTGGCACCCTTCTCCGATACCTCGGTCCTCTTCAGGGGGTATCTTCAGGGCGGGAGCAGCGAGACGCTCAATGGTGCCCACCTCATCTACCGCTTCCAACTCGATTTCGACGCGCCCTCCCAGATCACCGAAATCACGTTGACCGGTGCCGCGTTCAACGGCCCGAATTCGGTCGTGCGCCTGCTTGACGCGAACCGCAACGTCCTGGCTACGTTCAACACGTTCGGCGGGAACAACTACGTCACGATGTCATTCTCCGTCGCGGCCTCCCCGACGGCGACCAGGTTCTTTCTCGACGAATTCGACACGAGCCAGAATTACCGGTACCGGCAGTACATCGGCGTGAGCTATACCACCGCCGCCGTCCCCGAGCCCACCAGCCTGGCGCTCGCCGGTATGGGCATGCTGGGGATGTTGGGCTACGGGCTCAGACGGCGGAAGGCTTCCGCGTAATGGAAGCCGCCAACTTGCAGACCCTGGCCCACTCGATGGCTTTCTTGACCGCCTCGAACTGATTGGCCTTCAAGCCCAAGAGCAGTGCCTCCAGGTGCCTCGCCTCCTCCTCGGAGAGCGGGGCGTCTTGCGTTGGGGGCCAGTGCTGCACGCTTGAGACCTGGACGTCCGCGGTGGTGGTCTCCACCGATACGCCGACGAGGTGCAAGGTGCAGCGAGGGAGGTCATCAACCCTGGCGTCCCACTCCACGCGAGTGACTCCGTCCAGGATGTTTCTTTCCTCGTTGCGGCTGGAGCGACCAGCACCTTATGCAAGTCCTTGCCGGATCAGCATGTTAGGTTGGAACCGCCCCTACCCTCTCGGGGATGAATCATCGCAAGACAGGTTGTATTGATTAAGGCTAGACAGAATATAACAGCCGCATCATTCCGGACGAAAGAGGTGGAGACCTCAATCCCGCGTCGTAGCGATCAGGGACGTTGCATAGCCGCCACGGCCTTCGGCATCCGCCGCTCGCGGGCCAGGCGGGTAAGGTCGCGGAAGACCCAGGTGCGGGCGTACTTGAGGTATTTCTCTACGGAGCTGACGCTCACGCCTAGATGGGCGGCGACGTCGCGGACGGGGTGGCCTTCCAGGGCGTGGAGGCGGAGGGCCGTCGCCTCCACGAAGCCGTCGGCCTCCATGCGGGCGACGGCCGCGCGGACGTCCTGGCGGTCGAATTCCCAGGCGTGGAGGGTGCTGTGGGGCTCGCGGGCGGCGAAGGAGTCGGCCTCAGTCAGGGAGACCCGGCGCATCCTCCCGCCTCGCTTCAGGGCCAACTTCGCGCGGAAGCGGTCGATGAGCGTGCGGCGCATCGCCTCGGCCCCGGCCTGGTGGACGTAGGCGGGGTCGGGGTGGTTGCGGACGTGGCGGTCCCGCAGGAGCTTCACCAGGGCCTCGGCGACGAGGTCCCACGAGCCAAGCGAGTTCGCCGCGCCGCCGGCGCGGGCCAGCATCCTCCGGGCCCGTCGCTGCAACTTGTCGATCGCCGCCTCCAGCGGCCCCTCTCCCTGGGATCCCCTCGACATCGAGACGACCTCCGCACGATCCCCTGAAATCGTCGCCGAACCATCCCGCCCGATCGGGACTCTTGCGCCGACATCCCCGGCGGGATGGTGCGAGTCTGATCGGCTTGCAAGTACTGTATCAAGGTGATACACGCATTTCATCCATGTCGTCCGGAATCGACATGCCATTCGAAACGCCGAAGGCCGACCGCGCGAACCGGGGATCGCGCGGTCGGCCTTCGGGTTTTCGGTCGGTCCGCCGGGGATTACCAGGCGAAGTGGGCGAAGGCCTTGTTGGCCTCGGCCATGCGGTGGACGTTCTCGCGGCGGGTGACGGCGGCGCCCTCGCGGTTGAAGGCGGCGATCAGCTCGTCGGCGAGCTTGACGGCCATCGGGCGGCCCTTCTTCTCGCGGGCGGCCATGAGGAGCCAGCGGATGGCCAGGGTCTGCTGGCGGGTCTTGTTGACCTGCATGGGGACCTGGTAGGTGGCGCCGCCGACGCGCTTGGAGCGGACCTCGATGATCGGCTTGACGTTCTCGACCGCGCGGGTGAAGACGTCGATGGGCTCGTCGTTGGGGAGACGCTTCTGGATGAGTTCCATGGCGTCGTAGAAGAGGCGCTGGGCGATGCTCTTCTTGCCGTCGTGCATGACGCAGTTGATGAACTTGCCGGCCAGCTTGGACCCGAAGCGCGGGTCGGGCCGGAGGTGGGTCTTGCTCGCCGTGAACTTGCGGGCCATGAATGTCGATCCTGCGGGGCTTGTGAGCGGAGGAATCCTGGGGGACGTCCGCCGCGGCGGCGCGAGCCGGGGGTCGGCTCAGAGCGGGCCGATGCGGCGGGGCGGGGTCACTTCTTCTTCGCGCCGCCCTTGGCGGGGGCGCCGGCCTTCTTCTTGGGCGCGCCGTACTTGGAGCGGGCCTGCTTGCGGTCGCCGACGCCCTGGCAGTCGAGGACGCCGCGGACGATGTGGTAGCGGACGCCCGGGAGGTCGCGGACGCGACCGCCGCGGATCAGCACGATCGAGTGTTCCTGGAGGTTGTGCCCCTCGCCGCCGATGTAGGCGGTGATCTCCTTGCCGTTGGAGAGCCGGACGCGGGCCACCTTGCGGAGGGCCGAGTTCGGCTTCTTCGGGGTCATCGTCTTGACCTGGAGGCAGACGCCCCGCTTGAACGGGCACCCTTCGAGGACCGGCGACTTCGTCTTGTACTGGACGGGCCGGCGAGGCTTGCGAACGAGCTGATTGATGGTCGGCATGTCTTCGTCGTTTCCCTGTCGTCCTTGCTTGGTCCTGGTGGCGGCCGTCGGCCGCGGAGGCCAGGAACGACCGAATCGCCGCGAGGTGGGCGGCTCCTCGGAACCCGCGACGTGTCGGCCCGGAACGTTTCGCGCGTTCGGACGACGCTCCCCGGTCGGATTCAGGCGGTCTATCCCGAGCCAAAGGATTAAGTCTACCGGTCGCGCCGCCCCTGTCAAGGCGATTGACGCCATGTTCCCCGATCCCTACCATCGGGCGAGAGGGACCGACCTTCTTTCGACCGACGACGGAGCGCCGCTTGACCCGGGTCGCCTGGCTCTACGACATGGACGCGTGCTACGCCCCCACGGGCGTCACCCGGCACGCCCTGGCCCAGCTCGAACGCCTCTCCCGCCGCGACGATTTCGCCGTCACGGCCGTCGCCGGCCGGATCTCGCGGCCGGAGGGGCTGGATTACTGGAAGTCGCTGGGCGACCTCCGCCGCGTCGAGGTCCCGGTCCGCACGCGCGACCTCCTGCGCTGGTGGCGGGTCGCCCCCGCGCCGGCGATGGAGTGGTTCGCCGGCCGGGTCGACTGGGTCTACTGCCCGGCCGAGTTCCGGGTCCGCACCCGGCGGGCGAAGGTCGCCGTGACCAGCCACGACGTCTTGCAGGGCTTCAAGTTCGGGTCGGAGCGGCTCCGCCGCAACACCGCCGAGGCGTTCCGGCGGGCGGACCTGGTGCTGTCGGTCTCGCACTTCAACACGGCGAGGCTCGTGGAGGCCGTCCCGGAGTGCGCCGGGAAGGTGGCCTACGTCCCCAACGGGGCCGAGGACATCTACTTCGAGCCGACCCCGGCGGCCGACCGCGCGGCCGTCCGCGCCGACCTGGGCCTGCCCGACGGGATCCCGTACCTCCTCTCCGTGGCCAACTTCCAGCCCAGGAAGAACCTGGCGCGGCTGGTGCGGGCGGTGGGGAGGCTGCGGGAGGTCGCGGCGGGGGAGCTGGCGCTGGTGCTGCTGGGCTCGGGCGCGCCGGAGGAGGAGCGGGCGCTCCGCGAGGCGATCGCCGGCCTGGGACCGAAGGTCGTCGCGAGGCTCCCCGGCTACCGCCAGGGCCCGGCGCTGCGGGCCGCCTATGCGGAGGCTACGGCCCTGGCCTTCCCGTCCCTCTGCGAGAGCTTCGGCATCCCGGCCGTCGAGGCAATGGCCCAGGGGACGCCCGTCGCCCTGGCCGACTCGACCGCGCTGCCGGAGATCGGCGGCGAGGCCGGCTGGTACTTCGACCCGGAGGACGACGACGCGCTCGCCGAGGCGCTCCGCGAGCTGCTCGACCGGGGCGACGAGCGGGGTCGTCGCGTCGAGCTGGGGCGGCGGATCGCCGGGGGGTATCGCTGGGACGCCGCGAACGATCGGCTGGCCGCGGCCCTCCAGGAGCATGCGTGACGCGACCGCCGCGATTGCCGCGCCGGGCCGCGTTCTGCTACGCTGGTCTCCCGCGAGGTCGGTACGCCTCGCCGTAACTTGTTGAAAGCGGTCCGACTCCGGCCGGTCGATCCGGGCCGGGGGCCGCGATAGGGCGGACGCCGATGATCGATCCCCGGGTGGCCAGCGGGTTGCGCGACCTGCTCCCCGCCGTCATGATCCCCCGCGAGCGCATCCTCCGGACCTTCCGCGAGACGTTCGCCTCGTTCGGCTTCGTGCCGATCGAGACCCCCCACATCGAGCGGATGGAGGTCCTCACCGGCAAGGGGGCCGGCTCCGACGAGGTCCTGCGCCAGATCTTCGAGGTCACGAACAAGGGGGGCACGCCCGGCGAGCTGGCCCTGCGGTTCGACATGACCGTCCCGCTGGCCCGGTTCATCGCCCGGCACATGGACGAGGTCGGCGTGCCGTTCAAGCGGTACGCGATCGGCTCGGTCTTCCGGGGCGAGCGGCCCGCCAAGGGGCGGTTCCGCGAGTTCGTGCAGTGCGACTTCGACACCATCGGCACCGACAGCCGGCTGGCCGACGCCGAGACCGCGCAGATCATCTATGAGTCGCTGACCGCGGCCGAGGTCCCGCCGTTCACGCTGGCCCTGAACGACCGCAAGATCCTGGACGGAGCCCTGGAGGCGCTGGGGCTGACCGGCAAGACCGACCTGGTGCTGCGGTCGCTGGACAAGCTCAACAAGATCGGCCGCGACGGCGTCCTCGCCGAGCTGGCCCGCCCGGCCGACTCGGGCGGCGCGGGGGTCTCCGACGAGCAGGCGGCCGGGATCCTCGACTTCGCCGAGGGGGGCCGCGGCAAGCCCGACGTGCTCGACGCGGCCGAGGCGCGGTTCGGCTCCAACGAGAGGGCCGCGCGGGGGATCGCCGACCTTCGGACGGTCATCCGGCTGCTGGAGGCCGGCGGCGTGCCGGCCGATCGGATCGCGGTCGACCTGGGCCTGGCCCGCGGGCTCGACTACTACACGGGCGTCGTGTTCGAGACCACGGTCGACGGCTGGGAGCGGTTCGGCAGCGTGGCCTCGGGCGGACGCTACGACGACCTCGCCAGCCTCTTCACCAGCCGCCGGCTGCCGGGCGTCGGGGCCTCGATCGGGCTCGACCGGCTG
>MKTT01000095.1 GCA_001898385.1 Planctomycetales bacterium 71-10 | reverse complement strand
TCATGGTTTACAATATCCTGGTCGCAGGGATTACCGACTCCGCCGCGGTCCGCCGCCCGCCTTACCCGACTTGGCCGCGATCGATTCCCCTCGTTGCGGGGCTCAATCACACAACAGAGGTCTCGACCGAAGTTCGGCCGGGGGGCGGGCGGCGGGCCGCGACGGAGTCGGGCGTGACGTTTTGCCGGCCCGGATCCGGGGACTTCGTTAGGCCATGGAAGAGCCTCCCAGCCGGGCCAGGATGCCCTGCATCTCGGAAATTTCGCGGGTTTGGGTCGCCACGATGTTGCCGGCAAGGACCCGGATGCCCTGCTGGGCCGCCCGGGTCCGGGCCTCGCTTGCGCCGACCATCCCCGTATCATTCCCCTCGATCGCCATCATGTGATGGTCGGTCATCATCGTCAGGAACGCACGGTCGAAGGCGACGCCGCGTTGCGAGCGGAGTTCCTTGAGGTCTTGGATCTCGTCGGGGGCCTTGCCCGGCTTGAAATTGCGGACCCCGTCGACGGCCAGGTAGCGGTTCATCCGGGCGATCTCCGGCGTCTGCCCGGCGATGATCCGGCGGGCCAGGCCCTTCACCTGCGGGTCGGTGGCCTGCCGCAGCGCCAGCCTCGCCATGTCGATGGCCATCTGGTGGTGCGGGATCATGCCGGTCAGGAAGTTGATCTCGAACGTCGTCGTGTCGCGGTCGGCCGGCAGCGTCGCCTTCGGCGTCGCGGCCCGAGCCTGCACGATCGCGGCCGGGGCGGGCATGACGCCGCCCATCTGGCTGAGGGCCAGGCGGTCTTCGAGGGGCCCGAGGGACTCGGGCAGGAATGCGTGTCGCCTCTTCATCAACGGTCATCTCCCGGTGGGTTCGCCTACGGTCCAGGGCGAGAGCCGAGGCCGGACGAGTCTATTTCAGTGTTTGTGATCGTGGGCATCCTTAGCGGCCGGGGCCGACGCCTGCGCACCGAAGAACTTGTCCGGGTTCGCTTGGAGCTGCTTGAGGCACCCCTTGCAGCAGATGAAGGTGGACTTGCCACCGCGGGTGACCTTCAGCGGCCCGCCCATCGATCCGAGGTCTTCCTTGCTGACCGGGCAGTTCTTGAGCGCCAGGATGGCCTGTTCATCGGCCTTGGTCGCCTTGGTGACGACGATCTCGCCGCTGGGCGCAGAGGCCAACGGCACGGTGAAGCTCGCCGTCGTCTCGGCCGGCTCCGGTAGCCCCTCGACCTTGAACTCCACCTTGACGCCCGTCGCGGGAACCTTGCTCAGGTCGATCGCGGAGCCGATCGAGGCCGGTGCCCGGCCAGGGCTCGCGGCCGTCGGGGCGAGCTTGCGCTCGAACCAGGGCTTGGGCGAGCTCGGGTGGTAGAACGTGGCGGTCCCGGTCAGCCGAGAGGCGTCGACCGGCTGGTCCTCGTGGCTCCGCGGGTAGACCTTCATTCCGTCCTTCGCGAAGACGACCTCGAAGTGGTACTCCTTGGTCATCGCCACCTTGCCGCCGTGGAGGGGCGCGCCGTGCTTATGGCCATCGTCGGCCGAGGCGGGGCCGCTCACGCCGAGGGTGAGGGCGAGGGCGAAGCTTCCGGCGAACGTCGTGAGTCGATTGATGCGAGCCGTCTGCATAGATCTTGTCCTGTCCGATGAGGTAGGGCTGGGGAATGAGCTCCCCGGAGTCCATTCCGGGGAGCGACCGGTTTTCGCGACTTAACGTCTCTGGAGCGCCATGTGGCAGTAGGGGCAGTTCCCCGGGGTCACGCTGGCGACCGTCGGGTGCATCGGACAGGTGTACTGGGCACCGGCCGCGGTCGGCTGAGGAGCGGCCTGCGGATAGGCCGCCGGGGTGTAAACCGGAGCGGCCAAGGGAGCGGAGGCGTAGCCCCCCATGTTCATCCCGGGCATAGCCATCCCGGGCATGCTCATTCCATTCATGCCGCACCCCCCGCTCCGGCCGCCGTAGGAGCCGGCGTTGAACGTGTGCCCGCCGCCGTACCCGCCGGCACCCCGGAAGCCCCCACCCCCGCCACAGCCGGCGTGGGCCGGGACATGAACCGTCGCAAGACCCCCGATCGCGAGCACGCCGGCGAGGGCCATCGTCTTCAAGGTTGATCGCATGGTGTTTCTCCTCAAAAAAAACTGCAGGAGGGATCGCGCGGCGGTTTCGGCCGCCGCGAGCCTTGGGACGATCGGCCGCCCGTGAGCCCTCGGGCAGGACGATCCGTTTTGTTTGCATCGGTGGGCGTCCTTGTGGCCGCCCATCGCCTTGTCCGTCTCGCGGCAGCTCGCCGCGCACTTCTTGGTCGACTCGTTCGTCTCCTTCATCCCGGGGGCGTTGAGCTTCTCGCAGTAGGCGATGCACGCCTCGCGGCTCCCTGGAGCATGCGGGGTGAGATCGTTCGCACGTCCGCCCCGGCCGGCCCCACCCCATGCCCGGCCGGGGCGTGATTCGTTCATCGAGACTCTTCCTTCTCGCTTGCTGGGAGCACCTGGGCGAGGATGCCGCCCTCACCCGACTTCGATTCCCAGACGGCGACGACGGAGCCATGTCCGCCGGGAGCGGAGGCGATGACTGGGTCGCCCGCATGGTCGTCGAGAGTTATCGGAGACCCGGCCCGCGGCGTAAGGGCCATGAGCTTCCCCGGGCGTTTCTCAAGCCAGATCGAGTAAGCCCCCCCGCTCCCGGACGCGGTCCACCCCTGGACGCCCCGGCCGAGCTCCCGCTCCGGCTCGCCCGGTTTCGCGGCATAGATCGTCCCCGCGCGCATCCACACCGTCTCGACCTGGCCGTCGGGGAGGACGGCGACCGCGCCACCGTCCATGGGGCAGGCGTTCAGCGCCCAGGTACCTTGACCGAGCTTCTCCGCGGTCCGGAACGTCTCCCCCCCGTCGGAGGAGCTGGCGAGGAAGAGGTCGCGGGCCCCCTTGAGCGAGTTTCGCCACATGACGTGGAGCGTGCCGTCGGGGGCGAAGGCCGCAGAAGGATGGCAGCACTCGCAGACGCTCCTCTCGGGCGAGCGGTAGACGAGGGCGTCCGGCTCCCAGGTTTTCCCCCCGTCCTTAGACATGGCCCCGTAAATCTCGGTCCGCTTATTCCGGAGGTCGAGCCAGGTGGTGAACACCTTCCCTTCCGGCCCCGATGCCATCCCGTGGAGGCCTTCCCGGGCGGAGCTTGGGACGGCGTTCACCCGAGTCGGGCCCGCCCACGTCTTCCCGGAATCGGTCGAGCGCCAGGCAAGGACGTCCCCGTCCTGCCCCTTGCCCTTCTCACCGCCGATGGCCGTGACGACAACCGAATCCCCGCTCGCTACGACCCGAGGACCGCGCCGCATCCCGATCGCGAGGGAGCCGACCGAGCCTACGGGAGAGACTTGAAAACTCTCCCCGCGGTCGGTCGAGACGGCGAGCCGCACCGTGCTCCCTGCACCGAAGGCGACGTAGATCCGTCCGGCTCGGTCGACCGCCGCTTGCGGTTGCTTTCCGGCTCGGTCGGGCCCGTCCGGAGCGACCACGCGGACCGGCCCGCCGGGCGTTTTGTCCGCCCCGTCCGCGGCGAGGGCGATTCCACCTAGCCCGGTGAATGCTGCGGCAAGGAGTAAGACTTTTCGATGCATCATCAACCTCCTCCGTTACGAGACCAGGACCGCATCTTCGGAGACGACCGGGACGACCCGGACGCGGTCTTCAAAGACGCCGAGATGATGGATCTTCCGCCACTGCCACTTCTTCACGGCGAAGTAGAGGACCGGGAGGAAAATATCGATAACTTCGTCCGCGATGAGCAGCCCGCCAAGGACGGGCGCGGCCATTGGCCGGATGACCTCGGAGCCGACGCCGGACGCCCAGAGCATCGGCGCGATCGAGATGATCGTCGTCCCTTCCGTCAGGAGCTTCGGCCGGAGGCGGTGGATCGCGCCTTCGAGGATTGCCTCCTTGAGCGCGGGGACCGATTGAATGTTTTCGAGCCCGCCCCGCTCATCGATCGCTTCCCGGAGATACACGAGCATCACGATGCCGGTCTCGGTCGCCATGCCGAAGCAGGCGATGTAGCCGACCCAGACCGCGACCGAGAAATTGAAGCCGAAGAGCCACTGGAAGATGGCGCCCCCGGCCAGCGCGCCGAGGACGCTCGTCATCATCAGCCCCGCGTCGATCCAGCTCTTGTAGGTGAGGTAGAGGATCAGGACGATCACCGCAATGACCGCCGGGAAGACGATTTGCAGGGTCTTCCGGGTCTTGAGCTCGTTCTCGAACTGGCCCGACCACTCGACGTACATCCCCTGGGGGAGCTTCACCTTGTCGGCGACGACCCGCCTCGCCTCCTCGACGAAGCCGACCTCGTCCCGCCCGGTGACCGTGAGTTGCACGTAGGCCCGGAGGAGCCCGTTCTCGCTCTTGATCATCGACGGCCCTTCGACCACCCGAACGTTCGCAACCTCAGAAAGCGGGATCTGCGTCGGCTGAGTTCCGGACCCAGACGCCGGGGCGCCACCGGACGCCCCGGCCATGCCCATCCCGCCCGGGGTGTCCGAGCCCGCGGCAGCCGAGCCCCGGGCCGCGATGAGCGTATGCTTGAGCGCCTCCTCGTCGGTCCGGAAGTCCCGGGCGTAGCGGACGCGGACGGGGAAGCGCCTCCGCCCCTCGACGGTCATCGTGAGAGGCTTCCCCCCCATCGCGACCTCGACCACGTCCTGGATGTCGCCGACCTGGATGCCGTAGCGGGCCGCCTTCTCGCGGTCGATGTCGATCTCGACGTAGCCCTTGCCCACGATCTGGTCGGGGACGACGCCGTTGGCCCCGCGCACGCCGCGGAGCACCTCGGCGATCTCCTGGCTGACCCGCTGGATCTCGTCGAGGTCGTCGCCGAAGACCTTCACCCCGACGGGAGTGCGGACGCCGGTGGCGAGCATCTCGATCCGGTTGATGATGGGCTGGGTGAAGATGTTCCCCCAACCGGGGACCTGCAGCGCCGTGCCCATCTCGTCGACTAGGTCCTGCTTCGACTTCTGCCAGAGGAAGAGCCGGTCGGAGAATGGCTTCTCGAGCGAGGACCGGAGGGCGGTGAGTTCTCCCGACGTGGCCGCCTTGAGCGTGAGCTTCTTCGCCTCTGCCCGCTTCACCAGCTCGTCCACCGCCGCCTCGGTGCCCGTCGCCACGGCCCGGTCGAAGAGTTCCCAGTTGAGCGACTTCATCCGCTCCTTGAGCTTGTCCTCGTGGGTCCGGACCATGCGGTCGGTGATCCGCGTGAAGAGGGTCTCCCGGCCCTTCCCGAGGACTTCGCCCGCGAGGTCCGCGGCATGCTCCCAGGGGCTGGGCGGGGGCGAGAGAAGGTCCGGGCGGTCCTCGAGGACCCCCAGCGAGACGAGCCGCCTCGACGCGTCCTTCACGAGCGACGTCACGTCGTCGAACCGCGGCTCGAGCGTGAGCCGTTCACCGTGGACGGCGCCGAGTTCCTGCGCGAGGTTCCCTCGCTCGGCCGGTGTGAGCTTCCGGCGGACGAGAGTCGGTTCCACCCGCGCGAGCAGCGAATCGATCGCCTCGCCCGCGAGCAGAGAGCCGAGAACCGGGTGGTATTCCTTGATCCGGAGGAGTGACAGGTCGCGGAGCGACTTATCGACCCGGGTGACGACCTCCATCGCCGTCTCGTTCAGCAAGGCGTCCCGCTCCTCCTTCGTCGCGGCGGGCTTGAGCAGGCCCTTTGCTTCGAGCGAAGCGAGGGCGGCCCTCGTTTGAATCAGCGCGTCGTCGAACTTGAGTTTCCGCTTCGGCCAGAGCCCGCGGTCGTAGAGGTTGATGATCGTCTCCACCATGTCGAGCGGCGACGGGTCCGTCGCGGTCTCCGCCCGGCCCGCCTTCCCGACCACCGTGAGCACCTCGGGGAAGCCGCGGAGGACCGCGTCCCGGGCCTTCAGGTCCTGCGCCGCCTGGGTCACCGACATCCGTGGCACCGAGGTCGGCATGTCGAGGATAGAGCCCTCATCGAGCGGCGGCATGAACTCGCTCCCGAGCCTCGTCGAGGCGAGATAGCCGCACCCGAGGATGATCGCGAAGAGCCAGCAGACCAGGGTCGTGCGGTCCATCAGCCAAGAGAGCATCGGCTTGAAGATGGTGATCATCGTCCGCACCAGCCAGCTATCGTCCTCGGACTTGATCCGGCCCCGGAGGAAGATCGGGATGAGCGCCGGGACGAGCGTGATGGCGAGGACCGCGACGCCGATCAGCGCGAACGTCTTGGTCCAGGCGAGCGGGTGGAACATCTTCCCCGACCGGCCGGTCAGGGCGAACACCGGGAGGAACGAGACGATGGTGATCAGCACCGAGAAGAAAATCGGCCGGCCGACCGTCCGGCACGCGGGGATGATCGTGTCGAGCACGTTCCCGGTCACCCGGCGATTCCCGAAGCGGCGAGTGAGATGATGCGCCGCGTTCTCGGTCATGACGACCGCCTGGTCCTCGAGGATGCCGACCGAGATGGCGATCCCCGCCAGGCTCATGATGTTGGACGGGATGCCGAAGATCTTCATCAAGAGGAAGCTGAAGAGGATCGCGAGCGGCAGCGTGATCGAGACGACGAAGGCCCCGCCCAGGTGTCCCATGATGAGGACGATCATCACGGTCGAGATGACGATCTCTTCCCTCACGGTGGCGGAGACGGTCTCCAGCGCCTTGTTGATGAGCGGGGTCCGGTCGTAGAAGGGAACGATCCGCACCCCTTCGGGAAGGCCCGCCGAGAGGGTCGTGATCTTCTCCTTCACCCGCCTCGTGACCTCGAGCGGATTCTCGCCGAAGCGCATCATCACCACGCCGCCGACCACCTCTCGGCCGTCCTTCTCGAGCACGCTCCGCTTGAACCCCGGGCCCATCTGCACCGAAGCGATGGTCTTGAGATAAATGGGGACGCCGCCGCGCTCGGCAACAACCGTTGCCTTCAGGTCCTCGATGCTCTTGATCCAGCCGACCGAGCGGATGAGGTATTCGGCGTTTCCCTTGTGAATGACCCGGCCGCCAACGGCCGAGTTGGAGCGTTGCACCGCCGAGTAGACCTCGCCGAGGCTCAGGCCGTAGGAGCGGAGTTTGTTCGGGTCGAGGTCGATCTGGTATTCGCGCGGAGCCCCGCCGACGGAGGCGACTTCCGCCACTCCGGGGACGGAATTGAGCTGGTATCGCACATACCAATCCTGGATCGCCCGGAGTTCACCGAGATCCGTCTTCTCGCCCTCAACGGTATACCAGAAGATCTGGCCCACGGCCGTGGCGTCGGGGGCCATGTAGGGCGTCACCCCTTGGGGGAGTTCCGGTGCGACCGTGGCGAGACGCTCTAGCACGCGTTGCCTCGCGAAGTAATAGTCCGTCGCGTCGTCGAAGATGACGTTGATCATCGAGAAGTTGAACTCGCTCGACGACCGGACGACCTTCACGCCGGCGAGCCCCTGAAGCTTCGTCGTGAGCGGATAGGTGACCTGGTCCTCGATCTCCTGTGGGCTGCGGCCCATCCAGTCGGTGAAGACGATCACCTGGTTCTCCGACTGATCCGGGATGGCGTCCACCGGCATCGTCATCAGGGCGCGGAATCCCGCGACCCCGACCACGAGCGAGGCGAGGATGACGAGGAAGCGGTTCCTGATGGACCACTCGACGATTCCTTCGATCATGGACCTGCCTCCTTTCTCAGTGCCGGTGGGCCGCCGCGACGGGTGCCGCGGCCGACCGGGTATCGTCATTCTTCGGGGCGGGAGAGTCGCCCTTCTTCACGGTACTCTTCGGGTTCAGCCGGTTCTCGGCGTCGATGAGGAACGACCCAGCGGTCGCGACCTTCTCGCCCGAAGCGAGGCCATCAAGGACCGGGTAGCGGTCGCCGGAGACCGGGCCGAGGACGACCTCACGCCCCTCAAAGACCCCCGGATCGGTCTCGACGTAGACGATCTTCTTCGTGCCGGTGTCGATGACCGCAGACTCGGGGACGGTGAGGACCTCGTCCTTCGGGGCGGGCTCGAGCCGGGCGAGGTATTTCGCCGGTTCGGCCTTGAGCTTCGGCGGGCACGCCTCGCAGCAGGTCCAGACTTTCCCGCCCTCGACATCGGTTGAGACCGGTTCTCCCATCGCGCCGAGCTTCAGGGTCGTCACTGGGCAGATCCTTTGCTCCTCCACGGTGAAGCTCGCGTGCTT
>MKTT01000094.1 GCA_001898385.1 Planctomycetales bacterium 71-10 | reverse complement strand
GCGCCGCCAGGTAGTAGGTCCCGGTCGCCGGGGCGACGAACTCGCCGTCGCCCCCGCCGCTCGGGTAGAGGTAGTTCTGGGCGAGGGCCTGGTTGCCGGGGCCGTAGACGACCCAGTAGCCGCCGTAGGTGTCGCCGGCGCCGGCCAGGCCGTCGAGGTAGACGCGCTGGCCGGCCGTGGCGGTGAAGCTGTAGAGGTCGGTCTCGTTGGTGGGGTCGAGCGTCCCCGACTGCTCCGTCCCGATCGCGTAGGCGGCGGTCGGGGCCTGGTCGAGCCGCGACAGCCGGAACGCGTAGTCGCCGGTCGTCGACCCGCTGCCGTCGATCACCAGGCGGTACGTCCCCGACTGGGTCAGCGTCACGGGCGCGACGTCGTTGCGCAGGTCCGAGGTGCTGAGGACGGTGGCGCCGGTCGGGCTGTAGAGGTAGGCGTAGACGCCGGCGATCCCGACGCGGCCGTCGAGGTAGAGCCGCTGGCCGGCCGTGCCGGTGAAGGTGTAGACGTCCTGCTCGCCCGGGTTCGCGATCGAGCCGCTGGTCGTGGAGCCCAGGGTCAGGGCGGTCGTCGAGTCGGCCGTCGCCGCGATCTTGAACGAGTACGAGAACGCCGACGCGCCCCCCTGGCCGGCGATCGACAGGTAGTAGGTCCCGGTCGTCGGGGCGACGAACTCGCCGTCGCCCCCGCCGTTCGGGTAGAGGTAGTTCTGGGCGAGCCGCTGGTTGTTGGGGCCGTCGATCCCCCAGTAGGCGCCGTAGGTGTCGCCCGCGCCCGTCAGATTGTCGAGGTAGACGCGCTGGCCGGCCGTGAGGTTGAAGCGGTAGGTGTCGAGTTCGCTGGTCGGGTCGAGCGTCCCCGACTGCTCGGTCCCGACCGTGTACGCCGCGGTGGGCGAGGCGGCGAAATCGATGAGGCGGAACTTGTAGTCCGACGCCCCCGCCTTCCGGCCCTGCACGGCCAGCAGGTAGGTGCCGCTCTCCGCCAGCATGAACACCCCGGCGTCGCTGCGGGCGTCGACGCCGTTGAGCGAGACCTGATTGCCCGTCGGGTCGATCAGGTAGACGTAGGTGTTGTCGCTCGTCCCCTGGCCGTCATACGCCAGGCGCTGGCCGATCGAGCCGGTGAACTTGTAGAAGTCGGTCTCGAAGTCGGCCACGCTCCCCTGGGCGACCGTCCCGAGCGTCAGGCTTGAGGCCGCCGCCGGCAGCGCGAGGATCCGGAACTTGTAGTCCCCCTCGCCCGTGATCTTGACCTGATACGTCCCCGACGTCCGCAGCACGGCCGGGACGTTGCTGGGGTCGTAGTAGTACGAGTAGGTCGAATAGACCACCTCGCCCGAGGGGTCGATGAACTGGACGTTGACGTTGTCGCCGTCGTAGTCCAGGTTGTCGAAGTAGACGAGCTGGCCGGCCGAGGCCGGATACTCGATCGACCGGCTCTCGCCCGCGGCGAGGGTCCCCGACTGGACCACGCCGTAGTTCGACCCGAGGGCCACGTCCGGCGCCGTGACGTCGAAGATCCGGAAGCTGTAATTGGGCTGGGCGGGCGTCCCCCCCGGCCCGGTCACCGCCAGGGTGTACGTCCCCGTCGAGGGGAGGAACCCCTCGAAATCCGACGAGAGGTTGTTCCCGGCCTGGTAGGTCCCGTCCGGCCCGTAAAGGCCCCAGCCGCCCGGGGCGTCCGCGGTCGTGCTGTCGAAGAGGAGCGTTCGCCCCGCCGTCCCCTGGAACTGGTAGTAATCGGTCTCCGAACTCGTCTCGAACGTCCCGTTGATCGTGACCGGCCCGCTGTTCCCCTCCAGCACGGAGACGTCGACGATCGAGATGCTCAGGAGCGTGCGATCCTCCAACGCCGCGGCCCAGGGCGCGAAGCGGGTCCTGGCGTGGCGGCGAAGCCGGGATTTCCGAGCCCTCTGGTCCGGACCGTTCCACCGACGCATGGGTCGCTTCATCTCTGATGCCTCTTCGCTGGGGGTCGATGGATGCGCGCAGCGGGAATAGGGCCTGCACCATCCAGGCTTGCAGGGATCGGGACAGGGACCGCAGGATTCCGCACGAGGTCGAAATCGCTCGGCTTGCAGACGCTGTAGTGCGGTCGTCGCCTGTTGGGAACGCACGCGAGCCTATCCGTTGCTCTATGTTCGGGTTCGGATGTTACACTCGTGGGAAGGCAATTTCAACCCGTTGACGCGAATTCACGCAATGTTCATGACGTCCGTGAGGTCAACCTTACGCCCTTCGCGACCGAACAGTCTCATGCGTCACCCCTCCAGGGACGGTGCCGAAAGGGTATTCTTACCGATTGTTCGCGGGATTTAATTGTTGGCCGTTAATGTGGCCCGCTCGATCCGGCCCACTGCGTGGCAGATCCTGGCCACGCGCAGGCACGCGACAAGATCGGCAGGGTTCACTTTCAGTCGGCGTATACGCCGGTTCGGATGCCCACGGATGGGGCGTGTCCCGGGGATGAGGGAGATGGCGGCCTGCGGTGGGAGGGCCGTCCCGGATGTGTGTTTTCTCCGACCGGCCCGGATCCTCGGGACGGGGCGACTCATCGGCGGAATGGGCCCAGGGAGGCGGAGATCGGGAGGTTATGGAGTCGGTTCGTCGTGATGGCGACGGGAGAGACCGACTCGTCCTCAGACGGCCGATTTGAACAGGTGGGCGATCCGGCCGGAGCCGTCGGTCGATCGCGCCCCGGGCGAGGCCGGCGTCGATCATCCGCTCCTGGACGGCCTTCAGCTTCAGGGGGCTGAAGTCGGCCGCCCGCGTCCTGCCGTTGAGATCCTTGAGGGGGCCGGAAAGAGTCGCGGAAGCTGTCGAACTCTCCGGTCGGCGTCCCGGCCGCGTGGCAGTATTTGAAGGGTGGGATTCGGCGGGGATTAAGTTGAGGGTGGCTGACGGGATTCGAACCCGCGATATCCAGATCCACAATCTGGTGCCTTAACCGCTAGGCCACAGCCACCATCGTTCGCGATAGAGACACGATAATCCGGGGCGTGGGTTCGCGTCAAGTCGGTCCGGGGCGAAAGTCGTCGCCGGGGCGAGTGGGAAATGCGTTGCGCAGCGGGCCGCGGCGGGGGCGGGAAAATCGATACAAGGCCTTGACTCGCCGGGATAAACTCATGACGCTGTCCCATCGGACGCGGCCGGCGGGCCGCGACCCCGAACGGCCCCGAAAAGGGGGGCGGGCGGGGGCGGACGGCGGCCGAGGGCCTTCTTCCCGGGGCGACGAGAGCGATGGCGAATTCCTTGCTGCGGATCGGGGTCGCCGGGTGCGGCCAGGCCGCCCGGATCCACGTCGAGCGGTTGCTGGCCGACCCCGACGTCCGGATCGTCGGCGTCGCCGACGCCGTGCGAGAATCGGCCGAGGCGCTCGCCGGGGCCGTCGCGGCGAGGCAGGGGGAGGGCCCCGCAACCTTCGCGGAGTTCCGCGGCCTGCTGGACCAGCGGCCCGACGCCGTGGCGATCTTCACGCCCCACCGGCTCCACTATCGCCAGGCGATGGACGCCCTCCAGGCCGGCGCGCACGTCTTCGTCGAGAAGCCGCTGTCGACCAACAGCCAGGAGGCGGCCGACGTCGTCACGCTGGCGCGCGGGCGCAAGCTGAAGGTGGCCGTCGGCCACCAGTACCGGCTCCGCCCCGGCCTGATCGAGGCCCGCGCGCGACTGGCCGCCGACGCCGTGGGCCCGCTCCGCCTGGTCACCGCCGCGCTGGCCGAGCCCTGGCTCGCCCGACAGCGGGAGCGCGGCGCGGAGAGTTCCTGGCGGTTCGACCCCAAGATGGCCGGCGGCGGCCTGCTCGCCGACGCCGGCGACCACCTGGTCGACGCCCTCCTCTGGGTTTCCGGCCGCCGCGCCCTGGAGGTCTTCGCCGTCCAGGGCCGGGTCGAGTCCGGCCTCGACGTCGTCACCGCCGCCACGATCCGGCTGGAGGGCGACGTGCCGGCCACCCTGGCCCTCTCGGGCGTCTCGCGCGGGAGCCTCTTCGAATTGAATTTCTTCGGCGAGCGGGGCCGGATCCGCGCGACCGACGCTCTTATCGAGGTCGACCCTGGCGACGGCTCGCCCGCGCCGGGAGCGGCTCCCCCGGGCCCGTCGGAGTCGATCGACGCCAACTTCCTGGCGGCCCTGCGCGGCCAACCTGCCCATCCGGTCCACGTCGCTCCGGTGGAGTCGATCGACGCCAACTTCCTGGCGGCCCTGCGCGGGCTGGGCCCGCTGTCGTGCTCGGCCGAGGACGCGATGGAGGCCGTCCGGCTGAGCGAGGCCGTCGCCCGCTCGGCGGCCTCGGGCCGGGTCGTGTCGCTGGTCTGATCGCGGCACCCGCTCGTCCGGGTCGTGAGGATTCTCGGGAGGGCTCCTTGAACCGGCCGGCTCATCCGCTTACCACTCTCTTCAAGGCGTCGGCGAAGTCCTGCCGAACATTCCCGAGAGCAAGCCCCGTCGCGGCGGCCGGCCCCGGGTCGCCCCGCACCGCGACGAGCCCGAATCGCCCCAGACGACGTCCCCCCACTGATCGACCTGCGGAGCGGGCGGGCGCCCCGGGACCGAGCGTCCCCGGCCCCCGGCCCGCCCTGGAATCCCCTGGCCCGAGGAATGGATCCATGCTCGACCTTGAGACCACGCCCATCGCCCTCCTGGAGCCCTTCGCCGACCCCGACGACCCGCGGGTCCGCTGGGACGCCGAGACCTCCCTGCTCGTCGCCCGCCACCCCGGCGAGGAGGAAGAGGAGTTCGACGACGACGTCGAGGCGGAGGACGACGACGAGGAATTCGACGACGACCTGGAGGAGGAAGAGGACATCGACGACGACTTCGACGACGATGAGGACGACATCGACGAGGAACTCGACGAGGAGCTGGACGACATCGACGTCGACGAGGATGAGGACGACTTCGACGACGATGACGACGACGACTTCGACGACATCGACGAGGAAGACGACGAGGACATCGACTGACGTCGACCCTCGCGACGCATGAATCCGCGGAGGCGGGCCCCCGGGCCCGCCTCTCGGCGTTTACGGGGCCGTCGGGCCGGCGGTCGCCAGCAGGAAGCGGCGGGCGTTCTCGTAGGCCAGGGCCCGGGCGACGTCGCCGGGGAACGTCTCCGCGATCCAGGCGGCGAGCCGGCCGGCCTTCGACAACTCCGGCGCCGTCGCGTCGAGCCGGAGGTAGCCCGTGGCGACGCCGATCCCTTCGAACCCCGCCCGGCCGCGGAAGGGGAGGGCGGCCAGCGACTCGATCGCCGCCCGGAACTCGTCGACGGTCGGCGTCGGGGCCACGCCCAGCGTCGCCCCCAGGGCGCGGAGGCGGCGGGCGACGTCCGGGCCCGTCCCCGGGCCGACGGCCGAATGCAGCAGCGGCAGCCGCGTCGAGCGGGCCGGGTCGGCCTCGTACCAGTCGAGCGCCGCGGCGACGGTCGGGGCGTCGCCCCCGGCCAGGTCGAGCGCCGGGCGCGGGCCCTCGCCCTCGGGGGCCGACTCCAGCAGCTTCTCCAGGAACGGCCGGGCCAGGTCGCCCGCGACCGCCCCGAAGACGCGCACGCCGCGCGCGAAGAGGCCGGGGATGCGGTCGAGGTCGGCCGGGGACTTCACCAGGGCGTCGAGGCCGTCCGCCGCCAGCACGCCCCAGGCGAGGCCGCCGCGGGGATCGGCCCGCCACCGCGCCGCGTCGTCGGGGCGGGCGAGCAGGCGGCCGGGGAACTCGGCCTCGTACCGCGCGATCATCTCGCCCAGGTCGCGCCACGGGTCGGCCCGGCGGGCCCAGTCGGCCGGCGAGCGTCGGCAGGCGAGGACGGCCGCCGACACGCCCGTCAGGTAGCCGTCGAGGCGGGGGACGCGGGCGGGGACCTCGGGGTAGTCGGCGGGGTCGTACTGGGTGGACTCGGCCGCGTACTGGAGGGCCCAGTCGCACCGCAGGTCGATCAAGCGCATGGCCGTCCGCGTGGGGTCAGGGGGCTTCCGGCGGGGCCTGGGGGACGCGCTCCAGGAACCGGGCGACGACGCGCCGGAGGTCGCCCCAGCGTACCACGTCCCACGCCCGGCCGTCGTCCCAGCCCCCCCGCCAGACGGCCGGCGCTGCCTCGGCCAGCGTCGCCGCCAGGGGCCCGGCCCGGCCGATCGAGGCGGGCAGGGGGAGGAGCCCGGGGCGGAAGGCCCCGACGCGGCCGGCGGGACGCCCCTCGGCCGCGACGAGCGGGGCGACGGACTGCTCGGGGGCCTCGGCCGACTTCAACGCCCGCCCGAGCGAGCCCTCGCCCCAGCCGATCAGGACGGTCGCCCCGCGCACGGCGGTTTCGACGGGCTTGCCCGACGCCCGGCCGATGGCGACGACCTCGCCGGGGGCCGCCGCGGCCGGCTTGCCCCCCAGCAGGGGCGCGAGCGGCAGGACGACGCGACGGGCGATCCGGTCGGCGTCCTCGGGCGTCCCGGCCACGATGGCGACGACCGCGCCGCCGTCGTCGAACGCCCCCGCGGCGACGCCCCGGACCAGGGGCCAGAGGTCGGCCTCCGGCCGGACGCCGCGGACCAGCGCCAGGAGGTTCAGCCGGGCGCGGAGCGGCTGCAACTGCGCCCGCGCCGGGTCGGCCCGGTCGACGCGGTCGGCCAGGTCGAACAGGGCGTCCCAGAAGGCCGGCCCGCGGCCCGCGGAGAGGGCGACGGCCGCCCGGGTGGCGTCGGCCGGCATCCAGGCCAGCCACGCGGCGTCGACGGGAGGGACGTCCAGGAGCGCGGCCTTCGCCGGGTCGAAATCGGAGCCCAGGTCGAGGTCCAGGCGGTCGTCGCGCAGGCCGAGGACGCCCGTGGCCAGCCGCAGGCCCGAGGCGCGGACGGCCGCGATCGGCCGGGCCCAGTCGGCGGGGACCTCTGCGGGGAGGGCGGCCGGGAGGAAGGTGACATGGAAGCCGTCGCCCGACGCTTGGGAGAGGGCGCGGCCTTCGAGAGCCCGCGGGGCTGTGAGGCGGGCGACCGTGGCTTCCAACTCCGGCCGACGGCCCGCGAAGGCGACGCCGGACGGCGTCACGGCCGCGAGCGCCGCGTCGGGGCCGCCCAGGCGGCGGACCGGCCAGCCCTCGGGCGTCGGCGGCTCGTCGGAGCCGCCCGAGAGCCGCATCGACGTGACCAGGGCGGCGACCGAGCCGTCGTCGCGGGGGACGGCGGCGGACCATCGCAGCCGGCCGTCGGCGTCGAGGCCCGCGGCCAGCCCCGCCCCGTCGAACGCCCGCCACTCGCGGGCCGTCTCCGGGTTGAACAGCGCGGCGACGGCCTGCACGGCCTTGTTGAGCCCGTTCGGGTCGCCGGTCGCGCGCCGCCAGGAGGCCATCGCCGCGGCCGGGCTCTCGGCCCGCGAGCCGCGGAACAGCTCAATCACGGCCTCGGCCTGCCGGTCGGGCCGGACGGCCTGCACGGAGACGACCCGATCGACGGCCGCGTCGCCCGCGAGGGCCGTCGCCGCCAGTCCCAGCGACGCCAGCAGCCCCGCCGCGCCGAACCTCCGCCCGATCGTTCGCCTCATGCGTCGCCCCCCGCGGCCGTCCTCGGGCCGCGGGGGCATTCTAATCCCCCGCGGCCCGGGCGTCATCACCGGCGGGCCGGGAACGCGGTGCGGCGGATGGGTTGCCGCGGCGGCCGGCCCCCCAGGTCGACGGTGAAGCCGCCGCCGGCCCGGCCGTCGCGGTCGCCGTCGATCGGCCGGCCCGAGGCGTCGCGCAGCGAGCCGTCCGCGATCGAGATCCGGAACTTCATCGCGGCCGGGATGCGGGCGCGGGAGGTGATCGTGACGACGCGGCCCCCCGCGTCGTACGACGCCGCGGTCGGCGAGAGCCGGCGGTCGTCTCGCGTGCCGAACTTGCCGTCGGGACCGGCGAGGATCACGAAATAGCGGTTGGCGTCGCCGGCCTCCGCGGGGGCGAGCGGGCCGCTGAAGGCGAGGGCGATCGTCGTCCCCCGGACGCTCGACGCGAACGACTGCGACGCCACCTGCACCGCCGGCGCGGCCGAGACGGCGACGGCCAGCGAGCCGGCCGCCGACGCCCCCGCGGCGTCCACGACCCGCACGGCGACGGCGTACGAGCCGGCCGTCGCGTAGGCGTGGGCGAGGGCGAACGAGCCGTCGGCGGCCACGGCCAGCGGGACGGCCCCCGCGCCGTCGCCGTAGTCGACCGTGCCGACGAACGGCGCGACCGCGCCGGCCGGGACGCGGGCGGCGACGTACAGGCTCCCGCCCGCGACGATCGACGCCGAGGGGCCGAGGTCGATCGTCCTCGGCGGCGCCGGCGCGGCGACCACGACCACGCCGAAGGTCGCCGCCGTGGTGAGGGCGCCGTCGGAGGCCAGGACCGTGAAGGCGTAGCGGCCCGCCGCCAGGCCGGCGGGCGTCGGCCACGAGAACGCCCCGGTGTTCGGGTCGATCGCCGCCCCCGCGGGCGCGCCCGGGGCCAGGGCGTAGGCCACGGCCCGGCCCTCGGGGTCGGTCGCCGAGACGACGAGGCCCGCGACCTCGCCCGCCCGGACCGTCGCGTCGGCGACGGGCGTGACGACGGGGGGACGGTCCGCCTGCGGCGTCACGCGGACGGCGAACGTCGCGGAGTCCGAGGCCCCGCCCGCGTCGCTCGCGACGATCGTGAAGGTGTAGACGCCCGGGGCCAGGGACGCGGAGGGGGTCCAGGCGAACCAGCCGGTGTCGGTGGCCAGCGTGGCGCCCAGGTCGGTGCCGGCGGCCAGCGCGTATGTCAGCGAGCCCGGCGGCGTGTCCGGGTCGCTCGCCGCGGCGCTGAAGCCCAGGAAGGCCCCGGCGTCGATCGTCCGGTCGGGCAGGTCCGGGAGGACCGGCGGGTCGTCGACCTCGGCCACCGTGACGCGGAACGTCCGCCAGGCCGTGATGGCGGGTGAACTCGAGCCGGTCGCGAGGATCGTGATCGTGTAGGTCCGGCCCCCCTGCGACTCGTCCGGGGTCCAGGAGAAGACGCCGCCGCCCGGGGTGATCCTCGCCCCGGCGGGCGCGCCGGCCGCCAGCGTGTAGACCAGCGACTGCGCCGGGAGGTCGGCGTCGGTCGCCGAGGCGCGGAAGATCAGCGTTGCGTGCTCGGCGACGGTCCGGTCGGGGATCGGCGCGAGGACCGGGGGCTGGTCGACCTCCTCGACGGCGATCGCGAACGTGGCCGCGGACGACTTCGAAGGCGTGCCGGAGTCGGTGGCGCGGACCGTGATCGTGAAGACGCCGCCGCCGTCGAGTTCGCCCGGGGTCCACGAGAAGACGCCGGTGGCCGGGTCGATCGTCGCGCCGGCGGGGTGGCCGTCGTCCAGGCTGTAGGTGATCGACTGCCCCGCGTCGGGGTCGGTCGCCGCGACGGTGAAGACCAGCGCCTCGCCCTCGCGGGCGGCACGGTCGGGGAGGGCCGCCAGGGCGGGGGGGGCGTTGCCGAAGGCGACGGTGAGCCGGAACGACCGCCGCGCGACGGCGCCGTCGGCGTCGACGACCGTGATCGTGATGGTGGCCGAGCCGTAGGCGTCCGGCGGCGGGGCGATGCGGAGCGTCCGCGACCCGTCCGAGCCGCCGAGCGTCAGCGCGCCGGGGGGGAGCAGCACGAGGTTGTCCGCGGAGACCGTGACGGCCAGCGAGCCGGCCGGCGTCTCGACGTCGCCCACCGTGAACGGCAGGTCGAGCGGCGAGCCTTCCAGGATCCTCCGGTCTTCCAGGTCGGAGATCGTCGGCGCGTTGGTGTCCGGGTTGCCGGGGGTGCCGTTCGTCACGGCGCCCGCCCGCCAGTTGTCGACCGAGTCGGGGGGGGCCAGCGGGTCGATCCGCACGAGCGTCGCCCCGTCGCCGTCGGGCGTCTTGGGCCAGGGCTTCTTGACGCCGTAGGCGAAGCTCTCGATCGTCGCCCCGCCCGCGTCGACCAGCGTGAGCGTCTCGCCGCTGTTGGACAGCGAGCCGTCGTACGCCCCGGCGACGGGGCGCCCGGCCCCGTACCGCGCGGCGAACGCCGCGGCGTCCTTGACGATCACGACGTACGCGCCGGGGGCCAGCGTCGCGATCGCCGAGCCGGTGAAGTCGAACGTGATCCCGGCGGTGAACCGGACGCCCGTCAGGTCGATCTCCGACGTCCCCACGTTCCGCAGCTCGACGAACTCGAAGAGCTGCTTGTCGGACGCCTCGGGGCCGGCGGCGGGGTTGTAGTTGATCTCGGTGATCGCCAGGTTCCCGGCCGCGGCCGGGACGTCGACCGTGAACCGCGCGGAGGCCGCCGCCGACCACGAGCCGCCGACCAGGGCGCGGGCCGTCAGGGGCGTCGTCCGCGAGAGGGGCAGGGGGGAGCCCGCGTAGGCGATCGCGAGGGGGCTGATGGAGCCGTCGGCCAGCCGGGGGTCGGTGCCGTCGGTCGTGTAGTAGAGCGTCCCGCCCGGGGCGATCATCGTCAGCCCGGCCCCGGCCTGCACCGGGCCGCCGGCCGAGGCGACGCCGTCGACGAGGAACGTGGGGGCCTCGATCGCCGGGTAGAGCCCGGCGGCGCGGAGCTGGTCCCAGACGATCGCCGTCCGATACGGCATGTAGTCGTACAGGACGCGGTCCACGGCCGCCTGCCAGTCGGCCTGGGTCAGGGGCGAGCCGGGCCGCTGGGCGTCGCCCCAGCGGGCCGACTCGGCCACGATCGCCAGCGCGATCTGGTCGGCCTCCGACCGGAACCGCGCCTGCGCGACCTCCGGCGACAGCGCCCCGCCGGGGCCGAGGGCCTTGCGGACGTGGTCGGCGAACCGCAGCCGATACTCGGCGTTCGCCATGAGCTGCTGGTGGAGGTACTGCGGGTTGAACTTCGCGAAGAGGTCGCCGAGCTGGTACGGGCCGATGCGGCTCTCGTTGACGTCCAGCAGCGAGTGCTCGGCGTCGCGCATGATGAACTTGAACCCGCCGCCATTGCCGGTGCGGTCGCGGATCGCGAAGAAGTTGTTCGGCGCCTGGTTGTTGAGCTTGGCCGAGATCGGCCCGTCGAGGTTCCCCGAGTAGAAGATCACCATCATGTAGTCGATCAGGTTGTCGACGTCGACGAGCGCCTCGTAGTCGGGGTTGGCGGAGCCGTCGGGGTTCTTCCCCTGGAGTTGGTAGTAGGCGGCGTTCTTGGAGAGGTCGAGCTTGTCGGGCCCGGCGACGGCGTCCCACAGCCGGGTCCAGGCGTCGAGGTCGCCGTCGGTGGCCTCGATGTTGTAGGGGCCGCTCTCCGTCTTGACGACGTCGTAGTCGTCGGAGTCGCCGCCGAAATAGCTGGCCGCGAAGTCGGCGTCGGGCCGCTCCTCGGACTGGTACAGGCCCCAGTACTGGCCGTTGATGTAGAGCTGGTAGAACCGGCTGCGGGTGTAGGGCTGGCCCAGGTCGCGCATCGTATCGCGGGCGAAGACCTCGGCGATGAAGTTGTTGTTCGGGTCGCCCTCGAAGCTCCACGAGTAATTCTGGGCCGTGCGCAGGTCGAGCTTCTCGAACGAGTCCACCCCCTCGGACCCGAACATCGGGTAGTCCAGCGAGGAGGCCCCGTACTCGCCGCGGAAGAAGAGGCGGAGCGAATGCTTGGGGTTCTCGCCCGAGCCGCTGTAGCTGCCGCGGATCCGCAGCCCCGCGCCGATCTGGAACCCGGCCGAGCCGTCCGGGTTGATCAGCTCGACCGAGCCGGGGCGCTCCCACTCCCTCCCGCTCATGTAGCCGTTGACGTAGATGCCCGTCGTCGGGTCGAGCAGGTTCGCCAGGTCGGTGGTGATGGAGATGGTCGGCACCGCCTTGAGGGCCGCCTGGAGCAGCGGCCCGTAGGTCGGGCCGTCCACGATGCTCGGGTCCATGCCGTAGTCGAGGACCTGGCCGCTCACCGGGCCCGTCGGCCAGCCCGCCGGCGCGGAGCCGTCGGCGGACTGCCGCACGACGTCGTCCAGGAACAGGTACGTCTCGGCGACGGTCGGCGAGGAGAGCCAGCCCGCCGCGAACGCGCCGAACCGCAGGGTCGTGGTCGACGAGATCGTCAGGGGCCCGGAGTACGTCAGGCCGTGCGTCGCCGTGGGCTCGCTGCCGTCGAGGGTGTAGCGGATCGTCGCGCCGGACGTGGGCGTGCCCAGCGACAGCGAGAAAGGCGAGGTGTAGAACCCGCGGCCGACGCTCGCCGAGGCCTGCGCCACCACGCCGGCGTACGCCTGGCCGTTGGGCCCCCCGGGCGTCGGCTCGGCGAAGTAGCCGGGCCGGTCGGCCCGGGCGCTCGACCCGATCAGCTCCGGCAGCGCCAGGAAGTCGTCGTCGCCGGCCGACGCGTTCAGGCCCCGGATCGCCAGCAGGTTCGTCCCGGCGTGCAGCAGGCCCAGGTACGGCGTGAGGTTGAAGCTCTGCGCGGCCGTCGGATAGCCGTCGCGGGCCGCGGTCGCGGCCGAGTCGTACGCGAGCGAGCCGCCGGCGTTCGCGCGGGCCACCTCCACGCCGTTGAGGTAGGCGATGAAGCCGTCGTCGTACCGCATCCGGAGCGTCAGGGCGTCGAAGAGCGAGGGGTCCGGGGACGTGAACGGGATCCGGACGTAGGCCGTGGCGTTGACGCCCCTCATGGCGGCACGGACGTCGGTCGCCACGGTCGCCGGGTCGTCGACGAGCGGGCTCCCGACGGCCAGGCCCCCCCGGCCGCGTCGCCCACCAGCCGGAACGGCCCGTCGGCGAACGTCGAGTACGAGCCGGGGGCCGCGAACAGCTCGACCTCGGCCCCGCCGGCGCGGTCGTACGCCTGGAGCCGGATGTCGTAGCGGCCGGCCTCCAGGTCGAACGTCTGGAGCGTGTCGCTCGCGGATCGCAAGCCGTTGAACTGCGAGGTCAGGACCCGGCCGTCCCGCTCCAGCGTCAGGCGGAACCCGTCGTCGCTGTTGACGCCGAAGGTCCAGAGGCCGGACGTCGGGATCGTCACCGCCCCGGTCGCGTCGACGATGAAGTTGTCGACGTTGAGCAGCCCCGACTGCGTCGGGTAGGGGACGTTGCCGAAGAAATTCCCCCCGAGCCCCCACCCGATGTAATTGACGACGTCCGCCGTCGTCGTCGCGGAGGACGCCTGGAGCGCCGGGGTCGCCAGCACGGCGTCGACGTCCGCCAGGGTGTTCACGTTCACGTTCGCCTCGACGTAGCGGACGTCGAACCCGGGCCGGAGCGCGCCGTAGCCCACCCCCGTCGCGCCGGTCGCCCACGAGCCGTCCGGGGCGTAGGAGGGCGAATTCCAGGAACCCTCCAGCGAGCCGTCCGTCGGCACCTTCACCGAGGCCGTCGCCCCGGCGGCGACGAGCTGGGTCGAGTCGAATCCCACGCCGTAGGAGACGTCGCTCGTCTGCGGCGGGTAGGTCGGGTCGAACGACGAGGCGACCGTCGAGTCGGGGCGGACCAGGGCCAGATAATCGCCGTCGGCCCCGAGCTTGAAGTTGGTGTGCAGCTCCGCCCCGGCGACCCGGCGGTCCTTGTCCGAGGCGAAGACGACGAGGAAGCCGCCCGGGCCGAGGATCGTGGCGGGGACCTCCCACTGGTGCGGGAGGTCCGGGTCGTCGGTCAGCGACCAGCCGGCGAGGTCGATCGCCTCGTCGCCCGCGTTGTAGAGCTCGATCCAGTCCGAGCGGTCGCCGTCCTGGTCCTTCAGGCCGCCGCCGTTGGACGCGACGATCTCGCTGATGATCGGCACGGCCGCCAGCAGCGTCCGCGGCTCCAGCGCCTGGACCGCGGCCCCGGGCCGCCGGCCCGACCGGGCCGCGCGCCGTCGCCTCCGCGGACCATCCCTGAACCCCCCGGACGCGGACGACGGTCGATGGATGAGCATGGGAATATCCGCCGTCGCGGACGGCGCGCGAGGACACCCGGCTGCGCGAGGCGGTCGCCTGGGGCGGGCGGGCTCGGTACGGGGAAGGGACGGGCTCGCACGGCCCCCCCCGGGGGGGGCGGGCCTCGGCGCGGGCTCGTCGACGGCGGTCGGGGCCGTACGCCCCGCGAAGACGATACCTGGAGATTATGGGGCCTCGATCCACCCTCGCAAGGGCTTGAGGTCCCATCGCCACAAATCGTCCGTGTAGGATGTATCGGTTGGATCGCCCCCGCCCTCCTCTCGACGGGCTCCACGGCGATCCGATCCGCCGGCGCTTCGCGAACATCCGGCACCGTCCGCGCGTCCGTCCGCCGCGGGGCGACGACGCCGGGGCCGGACGGCCAGGCGGCCGGCTGCAACCCGGCGGAAGTGGGTTCGACTCCCACCGGCGTCTCTCGCGGGCTGGATGCGTGGTTTAAAAGGGCTGAGTTATGGTTTAATAGGCTTGTTTGGCCGGGGGCCGTCGGGCGATGGGTGTCCGATCCGGCCGCGTGATGTTTTGTAAAGGAGGGGATGTCTAAATCCTGGAACATTCGTTCCGTGGGGACGCCGGGGGCTCTATACTCCCCCCTCGACCTCGCGGCGGTGCGCGGGGATTCGATAAAAATCGAGATCCGATTCATGGTTCGCTCCCCTCGCCTCGCGACGCCCGCCCGCATCCTCGCAACCCTGGCCCTGGCGACGCTCGTCCAGGGGGCCTCGGCGTGGGCCGGCCCTTTCAACCTGGCCGTCTACGTGTATCCGGCGACGCCGAACGGCCTGCCGACGCCGTCGGGGGACCCCGGGGCGATCGTCCTCGACGTGTCGTTCGATATGAGCGTCGGGCCTTACCATTGGGATCTGGTGGATGCGGGGGCGACCCGCCCGCGCAACGCCCAGGGCGAGGACCTCCTGCTGAGTATGGGCGACAACAACCTCTCGGAGCTGTATTACGAGCACGGGGACAGCGGCTTCTTCCGGGGCGTCTACTGGATCTGGCCCTGGACGCCCCGCGGCGTCTTCGGCGGGGTGGTCAGCGTGACCGGCCTGAGGTACGACGACGACGGGAATCCGGTCTACGCCACGGAGACGGCGGAGTTCGGCTTCGTGGTCCCCGGGGCCGCGCCCGGATCCGCCCCCGAGCCCGCCGCCGCGATCCCGGCCGCGATCGCGTCCCTCGGCGGGGCGGCCCTGGCGATCGCGAGGCGTCGCCGCGCCTCCTGAGGCGTCCCCCCCTCCCTCGCGGCGGGCGCTGCGGGGGGCGGGCCCGTTCCGCTATACTGGCCGCACCGACGGCCCGGCGCGTGTGGACGGATCGCGCGGCCGCGGGCGGGGGCGGGCGACGCGCGGGGGACCAGCAGATGCAGCAGGCCGGATTGGGAGCGATCGGCGGGCGTTCCGGGTGGGTTCGGGGTTGCGGCGCGCTCGCCGTCGCGGCGGCCGTCGCGACGGGCCCCGCATCGGCCTCGGCGCGGGGCCAGGCGCCGGTCCCGGCGGGCGCGGAGCCGGCCGGGGCCGCGGCGACGACGCTGCCCGACCGGGTCAAGGCCGTGCTCGACGACCCTACGTTCCGCAACGCCCACTGGGGGATCCTGGTCGTCGACGCCAGGACGGGCGAGCCGGTCTACGAGAAGAACGCCGACGAGCTGTTCTCGACCGCCTCGGTCGCCAAGCTCTTCTCCACGGCCGCCGCGATGGTCGACCTGGGGGCCGACCACCGCTTCCAGACGCCCCTGGTCCGTCGGGGGGCGGTCGACGACCGCGGGACGCTCAACGGCGACCTCATCCTCGTCGCGCAGGGAGACCCGGCGATGGGCGGGCGCACCGGCCCCGACGGCAAGCTCCAGTTCGCCGACGAGGACCACATCTACACCTCCGGCGGCAAGGCGTCCGAGGTCCTGCTGAAGTGCGACCCGCTCGCCGGCCTGGACCACCTGGCCCGCGAGGTCCAGGCGGCCGGCGTCCGGAAGATCACCGGCGAGGTCGTCGTCGACGCCCGCCTCTTCGACCGGGCCCCCAGCTCGGGGAGCGGGCCGGAGAGGGTCTCGCCGATCATGATCAACGACAACCTCGTCGACGTGGTCGTCGCGCCCGGCAAGGCGGCGGGCGATCCGGCCTCCGTGACGATCTCGCCGCCGACGCAGTACCTGGCCGTCGACGCCCGGGTGGAGACCGCGGCCGAGGGCGAGCCGAAGGTCCGCGTCCGGCTCGTCGGCCCCCGCCGGCTGGAGGTCCGGGGGCTCGTCCCGGCCGGGTCCGAGTCGTTCGTGGAGACGGTCGAGGTCGACGACCCCGCCTCGTTCGCGCGCACGCTGATGATCGAGGCCCTCGGCCGCCGCGGCGTCCGGGTCGAGGCGTCCCCCCTGGCCGACAACCCCGAGGCCGATCTGCCGCCGCGGTCGGCCGTCTCCGGCCTCCCCAAGGTGGCCGAGTACACCTCGCCGCCGTTCCGGGAGTTCGCCCGCGTCATCCTCAAGGTCAGCCACAACCTCCACGCCAGCACCCTGCCGATGCTCCTGGCGGCGAAGAAGGGGGAGCGCACCCTCGCCGCCGGCCTGAGACGCGAGGGGGAGATCCTCAAGGAGCTCGGCCTCGACCCGCTGACGGTCTCGTTCGGCGGCGGGGCCGGGGGCGAGTGGGCCGACATGGCCACCCCTCGCGCCGCGGCGACGCTGCTGCGCGCCATGGCCGCCCGCCCCGACTTCGCCTCCTACGACGCCGCGCTGCCGATCCTCGGCCGCGACGGCACGCTCGCCAAGGCCGTCGCCGAGGACAGCCCGGCCCGCGGCCACGCCCGGGCCAAGACGGGGACCATGTTCGTCTCCGACGCCCTGATCGGCCGGCGGCTCCTCACCGCCAAGGGCCTCGCCGGCTACATGGAGACGGCCGCCGGCCGGCCCCTGGTCATCGCCTTCTTCCTCAACGGCGTGATCCTGGACGCCCGGGAGGGGGGCAAGGTCCCCACCACGGCCGACGCCGGCAAGCTCCTGGGCCGGCTCTGCGAGGCGTTCTACCTGGGCGACGGCCCCGCCCCCCCGCCGGCCGACCGCCCCCTCGGCGGCAAGTGACCGGCCGGGCCGGCGGGTGTGCCTTTGGAATTCGGCGGTCGGCGTTCGACGTCTTCCCCCCTCGCGGGGGAAGACAGACCGCGAAGCGGTCAGATGAGGGGGACGCAAAGCACGGATGTCGTCGGGAGGCGAGAAGGCCCGTCCGACCGGCTCGGGATCCCGACAGCCATAGTGCTCGTCCTCCCCCTCATCCGGCCCTGCGGGCCACCTTCCCCCGCCAGGGGGGAAGGCCGTCATGATGGCCTCTCAACCTCCGACGCGATCCGCCAAATTCCAAAGGCACACACGGGCTGGCCGCGTCAGCCCCCGGCGGCCGCCCGCGACTCGACGGCCTGATGCGGGCCGCGGGGCGACGATTCGGCCTCGTCGCCGCGGATCCGGCGGTCGCCGATCAGCCGCGTCAGCTCTTCGGGCAGGCCGGCCAGCGTGATCTCGCGCATCGGGCTGGCCAGCGCGATCCCCGCCATCGCGAACCGCTCGCGGATCGCCTTGCAGATCCGGTGCTTGGCCCCGCCCATCAGGCCCGGGTCGGCCACGAAGACCGACATCCCGAAGATCATCCCCGACTCGCCCAGCTCCTCCAGCGCGGCCGAGGGGGCGGGGCGGGAGAGGACGTCGAAGTCGGACTTGGCGATCGTCAGCAGCAGCGACGTCACCCCGTCCACGTCCGAGTCGTGCGCCACGACGACCCGGATCGCCACGCGCATGATCTTGTCCTTGTGCGTCCAGTTCACGATCTTGCCGGTGATCAGCTCGCGGTTGGGGACGATCATGCACTGGTTGTCGCCGTTGATGATCGTGGTGGCGCGGGTGTTGATGCGGTCGACCTTGCCGGTCGTCCCGCCGACGGAGACCGTGTCGCCGATGCGGATCGGCCGCTCCAGCAGCAGGATCAGGCCGCAGATGAAGTTGGAGACGACTTCCTGGAGGCCGAAGCCCAGGCCGACGCCCAGCGCCGCCAGCAGGAAGCTGATCTGCGACAGGTCGAAGTGGATCGCCTGGAGGGCGACCGTGACGGCCAGGGCCATGGCGGCGTAGCGGGCGAGCGAGACGATCGCGTAGCGGACGCCCGGGTCCTCGGGGAGGCGGCGGAACAGCGCGAAGGCCAGGATCGCCGGCATGAACCGCCACGAGAGGACGCCCGTGACGGCCGCGGAGAGCGAGAGGGCCACGTCCCCCAGCACGACCTGCCGGCCGCCGGCCGCCTTCCACGGGAGCGGCTGCTTGGACAGGAAGTCCAGCAGCGCCGGGTCGATCCCCCAGATCCAGCCGAGCATCGCCACGGCCAGCAGGACGATCGTGAACGTGGACGCCCGCGAGGCGCGGAGGGTCCAGTCGACCGGCTCGGCGGGCTTCGCGCCGGGGGCGGTTGCGGCGGCGTGCGCGCCCCGGGCGCGGGCCGACCAGAGCGAGGCGGCCGAGGCCCAGAGCCTGTTCGTTCGCGCGTCGGCCCGCAGCCGCCAGGCGATCAGGCGGGCGACGACCCGGTGGATGGCCCACGACAGCGCGAAGACCCCCAGGCTCTCCACGCCCCCCATCGCCAGCCGCGAGGACGCGAAGCCGTAGCCGCGCACGTCCAGGATCACCACGACCACGCCGAAGGCCACCATCAGCCGGGCGATCATCCGCGCCCGGCGGCAGCACCACGTCACCCACGCCTCGCCCACCGAGCCGAACGGCTGCCGCGAGACCACCACCACCGGCGCCGCGGCGGCCCCCTCGGCGCCCGGCTCGGGCTCGCCCGCGGTCGGGACGTCGGGGTTGATCCAGGTCATCAGCGGCGAGCCCGGCCGCAGGTGGTAGGCCAGCGACGCCAGCACGATCAGCTCGAACGCCAGGAACAGGAACCGCGACAGCGCCGGGGCCGTCACGGCGGTCCCCTGGTGGGAGATCTCGCCGTTGGCGAACAGGTGGATCGGCACCAGCAGGGCCATCGCCGCCACGATCAGCAGCCGCCCCGCGTAGCGGAACTGCCGCGTGACGCTCGGCGGCGTGACGAGGTAGCGCTCGCACCAGCCCCCCGGCTTGAAGAACCAGGCGCCCAGCACCCGGGCGAACAGGCCGATGGCCAGGGCGTTCAGCACGGTGGCGGCCAGGGCCCCGGTCGCCTTCGGCCACGGGCCGAGCCGCGCGACCTGCGCGATCGCGGCCAGGTACAGCGGCCAGGCGGAGGCCCAGAGCACGCCCATCAGCAGGGATCGAACGGCCAGCATGACGACGGTGTCCTTCGCGAAACGTGGACGCTCGGCTCAGCCCTGGGGCACGACGGGGTTCATGTCCACCGCCGGCCCGGCCGGCGCGGCGGCGGGGGGCGGCGGGGCGGGGAGCATCGGCTCCAGGCGCCGCTTCAGGGCGCGGCGGGCCCGGAAGATCCCCAGCGGGAGGGCCAGGACGAACGCCCCGGCCGCCAGGAACTCCGGCGTGGTCGGCTTCCATCCCGAGGTCGTCGCCGAGGCGTGCGCCAGGCCGATGGCCACCCGGGCCAGCCGCCTGGCCTCGCCCGCGGCCAGGCTCACCGTCATCGACCCGATCGGATCCTGGTCGCGGACCCAGAACAGGTGGGTCCGGATGAAGCTCGTCTCCTCCTCCAGGATCCCCAGCCGGCGGTCGATCTGGTCGAGCGTGTCGGCCTCCCGCTGCACCAGCGACGTGAGGGCGGCGCGGCGCTCCTTCAGCAGCTCGGTGTGCCTCTCCTCCAGCTCCTTCCACGCCCGCGTCGCCTCCTCGTGGCGGTTCGACGGCAGGCGGTCCAGCAGGTCGTCCAGGTCGATCTGGTCGAGCAGCGCGTCCTCGATCTGGTTCAGCTCGACGCTCGCCAGCAGGTTCGAGTAGTCGGCCAGGCGCTTCTCCACCACGGCCCGCTCCTCGCGCTCGATCCGGCGGCGCTCGGGCTGGAGCCGCTTGTAGTCGGCGTTGATGCCCATCACGTCGAGCCGCCCGGCCTGCTTGTCGTCCCCCTCGACGATCAGCTTGATCCGGTCGAAGTTCTTGGCCGCGACGATGGCCTCCTTGGTCATGTCCTCCAGCGACGGCTTCGCGCTGACGGTCGCGGCCTGCTTCGACTTGACCACGGCCGCCTCCAGGTCCAGCAGCTCGGCCTGGCGCTCGGCCCGGTAGCGCTGGATCGGGTCCCGCTCGCGCCCGGCCTTCGCCTGCTCGGTCTGCGCCTTGCGCTGGAGGTCGTGCTCCTGGGCCTCGGCGATCTTGCGGAAGCGGGCCTCCATCGGCTCCAGCATCCTGCGGGCGACCTTGATCCGGGCGACCCAGCGGGCGCGGTCGACGGTCGCGGCCTCGGCGGCCCTGGCGGTCCGCTCGATCTTGCGCTCGGCGAGCTGGAGCCGCAGGGACTCCACGGCGGCGTCGATGCGGAGGTCGACGGCCCGCTCCTCGGCCGTCGCCCGCTCGGCCGCGGTCTTGGGGGGGGGGGCGTCGGCGTGGGCCTCGGCCCGGGCCTTGATCGAGTCGAGGTTCTGGGCGACCTTGTCGCGCTCGGCCTTGAGGGCGGCGATCGGGGCCTTGGCCTCCTTCTCGGGCTCGGCCGGGGCGGCGTCGATCTTGGCCTGGTTGTCGGCCACGTCCTTCTTGGTCGCGGCGATGATCTCCCGCATCTGGTCCTGGGCGGCCTGGTCGATCGGGGCCCCGTCGCGGAACTGCGGGGGGATGAGTTCGGCGATCGGCTGCCTGGCGCGGGCCTCCAGGTCGGCGACCTCCGACCGGCCCTCGGCGATCCGTCGGGCGGGGTCGGCGTCGGGCTTGGCGGCCTCGGCCAGCTCGGCGGCGAGCTTGTCGTAGTCGTCGAGCTTGCGGAGGCGGCCCTCCAGGATCTCGGCGAGCGCCTTGTCGGCGACCTTGCGCGCGGGGTCGGCGTCCCCCTGGTCGGAGCCGTCGGCGGGCGGGGCCAGCTCCTTGAGCCGGGCGGTCGCGCCGGCGCGGATGGTCTGGAGGTCCTCGGCCGAGAGGGGCCCGGAGCCCGGCGAAGGGGCCTGGGGCTTCGCCGGGGCCTCGTCGGCCTTCGCGGGGGCGGCCTCGGCCGGGTCCTTCGCGGGCGGCTCGGCCTCGGCCTTCGAGGTCGGCGGCTTCTCGACGGATTTCGCGGCCTGGGTTCGGGTGCGGGCCGGGGCCGGTGCGGGCCGGGGCGGGGCGACTTCGGGGAGCTTGGGGATGGTGCCGACGCCCTCGGGGCGGGCGGGCTTCGGCCTGGAGTCGCGGGCCGGCGCGGGGGTGGCGTCGGCCTGGGCCTCGCGGGAATGGCCGTCGGCGGAGGGCTTGCCGGCCTGCTGGGTCTCGGCGTCGCCGCCGCCGAGGAGGCCGAACATGACGGCCGCCGCCGCCGCCGCGCGGACGTCGAATCGCGCGGGGCGGCGTTCTGTTCCGGATTGCGACATCGCGCGGGGTCCTTCCCGAAGTCTGGGCTCATGGTGACGCGAATCGGCCCGCCGTCCATCCGTGCGCCGGGCGGGGCGTAGACTACCCGCCGCCCGCCGGCCCGGCAAGGCGATTCGCGCCCGCCGGCCGCCCCCCGCCGCCTTGACCTGGGTGGTGGCTCCCCTATCATTGGGACGGGCCGGTGGAAGGCCCCGGGGCCGGGATCTCCGGCGGCGACGAGCCCGCGGGGCCCCCGACCCGACCGGCGTCCGAGCCCGCGGCGACGACGAGGGGAGCACACCATGCCCCTGGGCCGGTTTGAAACATTTCGGTGTCGAGCGTCGGGGCGTTCGCTCGGCGTGGTGGATCGCAAATTCCCATGACGACGCCCGTCCCCCGCATCGCCCTGGCGACGTCCACGTCGGGGCCCGACCCGTCGATCGCGGGCCTGGCCCTGATCGCCGGCCTGACGGCGAGGGGCCGGCGGGTGCAGCACTTCCGCACGCGGGCCTGCCCCACCCCCACCGAGGTCGTCGCCCACGCGACGGGGATGCCCGGCCGCCACCTGGACACCTGGCTGATGCCCCCGGACGTCTGCCTGACGCTCCTGGCCGGCGGCGTCCGCTCGGCCGACCTGGGCGTCGTCGAGGGGACGCTCGACGGCCCGTGCGCCGTCGCGGGGGCGGTCGACGCCCCCTCGCCCTGCGGGGCCTGGCCGGCGGGGCCCCCCTCGGGGGACCTGGGCCCGCTGGTCGGCCTGCTGGAGCTGCCGGTGGTGGCCGTGGCCCCGGTCGCCGGCTTCCGCTGCGGGACGTTCCACCTGCCGCGCCTGCCGCGGGAGGCCGCCGCGGTGATCCTGGACGGCGTGGAGTCGGCCGAGGACCTGGAGCGGTGCCGGCGGCTGGTCCGGCTGAACAGCGGCCTCCCGGTCGTCGGGGCCGTGGACCTGCTCCCCGCCGCCCGCCGCGAGGTCGAGTCGGCCCCCCCCGGGACGTTCCCGCGCGAGGCGGTCGAGGCCCTGGCCGCCAGCTTCCTCCGCCACGCCGACCTGGAGGCGATCGACGCCCTGGCCGCCAGCCGGCCGTACCCCGAGCACGTCGAGCGCCCGGCCCGGCGCCGGCCCGCGGGGGCCTCGGCGTTCCGCGTCGCCTACGCCCGCGACGAGGCGTTCGGCTGCTACTTCCCGGACACCTTCGAGGCCCTGGCCGCGATGGGCGCCCAGCTCGTCGAGTTCTCCCCGCTCAACGACGGCTCGCTCCCCGACGGCGTCGACCTCGTCATGATCGGCTGCGGGCTGGCGGACCGCTACGCGGCCGAGCTGGCGTCGAACTTCAGCATGGCCGCCGCGCTGCGCCAGCACGTCTGCCGCGGCCAGCGGATCTACACCGAGGGGGGCGGCTCCGCCTACCTCGGCCGGTCGATCGTCGTCGACGGCGTGCGGTTCCCCGGCGCGGGGATCCTCCCCGTGGACTCCGAATTCTCGGCCGCCCCCAGGCCCCCCGAGCGCGTCGTCCGGACCCTCTCGCGCGACTCCTGGCTCGGCCTCCGCGGGACCGAGGTCCGGGGGTATCGCAGCGGGCGCTGGGACCTCACGTTCAACCCCGCGGCGTTCGAGTGCCCCTCGTGCGCCGGGCGGCTCTCGGGCGACGGCGACTTCTACTTCCGCCACCACGCCGTCGGCAGCTTCGTGCACCTCCACCTGGCGGCCCTGCCGGAGGTCGTCTCGGCCTTCGCCGGCCCGCACCACCCGTCCCTCGTCCGGCCGACCATCGTCCGCCGCCCGGAGGATCGCCGCGGGCGCGACGCCTGAGCCGCCGTCGGGCCGGCTGGTGCTTTGTCACGGCCGAAATTCCGGGTCGCCTTTGTAGGCTGGGTCGCGACCCAGCCCTGAGGAGGCCGTGGCTCGCGCGGGCTGGGTCGCGACCCAGCCTACGGGATGTCCGCCGATCTAGCCGAGCTTGCGAGCCGGGAGCGCGGCGGTCGCGGCCCGGAACCGCTCGTCCCACAGCCGCCAGTCGGCCTCGGGGAGCACGCCGCGGACGAGCAGCCCGCGCGGCTCCTCTTCCGCCGTCAGGGACGGCGGGACGTCCTCGTCGTCGCCGAACCAGGCGGGCCGAGGGCCGGCGGGCGCGTCCTGGACGCCCGGGAGCTTCCCGTACGCTTCCGCCAGCTCGGCCAGGTCGTCGTCGCGGAACAGGGCCCAGTCGAAGCCGTAGAGGCGCGCGACCTGCACCATGCAGGTGACGCCGTCGATCGGCGCGGGCTCGATGAGGTCGCGGTAGGGGACGCCCATGGGGCGGGGCCTCGTCGGTCAGCGGGGGCCGTCGGATTCGAGCCGGGCCTCGAGCATCCGGACGTGCTCGTTGAGGCCCTCGCTGTGGGGCTGGAGCTTCAGGCCGCGGCGCAGGGTCTTCAGCGCCTCGCGCGGCTGGTCCAGGCTGAGCTGGCACTGGGCCAGGCCCCCCAGCGCGCCGATGTGGCAGGGGTTGAGGGTCAGCGTCCGGATGCAGTCCTCGGCGCTCTCGGCGAACCGGCCTTGCTTGAAGTAGGCGATGGCGCGCTGGTTGTATGCCTCGGCGAAACGCGGGGCCCGCGCGATCAGCCGCGAGGCCCGATCGACGGCCTCGTCCAGCCTCTCGGCCCCGACGAGCGCCCGGACCTCCTCCAGCGCCTGGTTGTTCTCCGGGGAATCGGCCCGGAACCAGACGACCCAGAGGGCGCGCTCGGCCATCGTGCGGACCACCGCGTCGTCGTCGCGCAGGGCGCGGCCGAGGTGGGCGTTGCAGCCCTCGAACGTCCCCAGGACCCCCAGCGCGAGGACCGCCCCGCGCCGGGCCGACGCCTGGGGCGAGGCCCCCAGCACCCGGCAGAGCGTCTCCTCCGTGTACCGGGCCGCCACCCGCTCGCGGAACCGGGCGAGGTCGCGGTCGCGCAGGAACGCCTCGTAGTATTCGGTCAACAACGGCCCGGAATGAGGTCCCCACATGCCGGCGGCTCCCACACTCTGACCCGGTCGCGACGGATCGCCAGCCCATCCCCCCGACGCGCCCGACGCCGACGCGGCGACGGCCCCGGCCGCCAGCACCATCGCGAGACGACGACCCGCCGCGCGTCGGGCGGGCGGGCGCTCGCAAAGGCGGGCCTTCGGGGGCGGGACGTCGGCCATGCGCGGCTCCTCGTCGGATCGATCGGCGGCACCGGCCCCGGACGCGTGGCGGTCCAAAGGGGGGGACGCATCGGGCGGGCGGGGGGGCGTGCCGGGCGACTCCTGCGGCGTGTCTCCGTCTGCGATGCGGGGCGAGCAAGGGGGCCGCGGCGCGAATCGCTCGGCCGCGGGCGGTCTGGCGTGGACTCGTCGCCGAGTCTACAGCGCCCGCCGACCCCCTCCAAGCATCCGGGGCCTTTCGTCAACCATTTTCTCCACCCATCCCCCCCGGGCGTGAAACCTCGGCCCGGGTCGCGTCGATCGTATCCGCGGACGGATCGCGTCCGCCGACGGCCCTTCGGCCGCCTACGCGGTCATCGCCGTCCTCTTACTTCGCATCAAACTTCCCATCGCTTGAGGAGGCGACGTCCCCACCCTTCGACGTCCCCGCAACGGGCCGGGCCGACGGTCCTGTCCCGCGAGTCGGCCCATGTAAGGCTCGGACGGCGGTCGGTGTCGTCCCGTTTAGGCGGCAACGCGAGGTTTCAACGGCCCGCTTTGATTTTTTGCAACACGGCGAGATTCCTGTCGTCTTGAGTGAGCGCAATCATGAGCTTTCGCCCGCAGGAATGGCACAACGGCCTTGGCTGGTTCGTAGAAACTGGTAGAACGTGGACGGACGACCGAGGGCATCCGGAAGACCGCCCGGCCGTCCGTCCGCCGCGAATCGGCGGAAGCTGGCCGCAGGAAGGCAAGAACGAATCGGCCCGCCTCCCATGACTGGAGGGCGGGCCCCGAGGCCCCGACTCGACGAGCCGGCCCCGACGACCCGATCGTCGGGGGGCTTGGCGGGGATGGTGCGCGCCTCGGGGGTTCGGATCGAAAATCACTCGCCACTGGGATTCAACTTGTGTTCTGAAGTGAAGCGGCGAGCCGGTCGGCTTGGGTTTCACGGAAGAAATAGGGGTGCCCCGAGGGGGGCCGAGGAGTCGCGACCATGGGTTTCATCGTCCCCCCGTCCAAATGGGAGATCCAGCACGCCGGGCAGATCTTCGCGGCCCAGAACTATCAGGCCGCGCACGGGGGCCAGCTCCCGGATACGCGGATGTGGCGGATGCTGGAGTTCCGCCACGACCTCAACGCCAGTCGCTTCAACTTCTACCACCCCAACATCGGCCGGATGATCGCCGCGCAGGGGGCCACGCCTCCGTCTACGCCCGTCCAGCAGGTGATCGACGGCTGGAAGGGGCACATGCGCGGGCCGACCGGCGACCCGACGAATCCGGTCGTCCCGCCCACGACGCCGATACAGCCGCCGCCGGATCCCGGCGGCGGGACGGTCGTGGACCCGACGCCCGTGCCGCAGGTCCCCACGTCCGTCCCCGAGCCGGCCTCGATCCTGATGTTCGCCGCGGCGATCCTCGTCGCGGGCCTGGGCTTCCATCGCTTCCGGCGCGGGCCGATCTGATCGGGCGACGGGCTTGCGGCCGGCGCGACCGTCGGCGTAAGTTCGACCCGCGACGGGCGCGACGCTCGCGGACCGGCGGGGGGCCATGGCCGATCTCAAGAAAATCACGCCCCCGCCGGTCGGCCCCTGGTCGCCGGCCGCGCGGGGCGTCTTGACGGCCCTCGCGATGGGCTCGGGGCTGGCGGTCGCCGCCCTCGCCCCCTCGCGACGGGCCGAGCCCGCGCGCCCGCCGGCCCTGGTCCTGGACGTCAACTCGGCACCGGTCGAGGCCCTCTCGGCCCTCCCCGGCGTCGGCCCGGCGCTGGCGGCCGAGATCGACGCCCGTCGGTCGGAGGCCCCGTTCGTCGACCTGCCCGACCTCGCACGCCGCGCCCGGGGCGTCGGCCCCGCGACGCTCGCGCGGCTGGCCCCCCATCTGCGAGTCGGGCCGCGGGGGCGATGATCGGGCTTCGTCGCGATCAGCGGCCGGCCCGGCGGTTCCAGCCCCAGCGGAACAGGTTGCGGGCGTCCATGTAGCGGGCGTCCGACGTCGTTGCGCCCAGGACAACCACGATCAGCCGATCGTCGCCATGACGTCCGCTGGCGACCAGGCAATTGCCGGCCGCGTTCGTGGTGCCGGTCTTCACGCCGTCGTATCCATCGATGCCCAGCAGCCGGTTCGTGTTGCTCCACACGACGTTTCGCCGGTCTCCCGAGCCGCTTTCCAGCGTGCAGCCGCGCCTGGGGGTGTCGACCACCTTCGCGAGCACCGGGTCCTTGAGCAGGGCGAACGCCAGCCGGGCGAGGTCGCCGGCACCGGCGTGGTGGTCGTCGGCGGGGAGGCCGTGGGGGTTGGCGAACCGGGTGTGGGCCAGGCCCAATTCCTCGGCCGTCTTGTTCATCGCGGCGATGAAGCGGTCGTAGGGCTCGCCCTCGCCCGGGAGCCGGCCGCCGAAGTGCTCGGCGAATGCGACGGTGGCGTCGTTGCCCGAGGGGAGCATCATCCCGTACAGCAGCTCCTCGACCGGCAGCTTCTCCCCCGCGCGGACGCCGGAGGTGGACCCGGGAGTCCGGTCGGCGCGCTCGGAGAAGGTGACGACCTCATGGAGCGCCTTCAGGTCGGCCTGGATGATCCGGCCGACGACCAGGGCGGTCATCATCTTGGTGGTGCTGGCCATGGGGAGCGGTTCGTCCCGGCGGTCGCCCCAGAGGACTTCCCCGGTGCGGCCATCGGCGATCGCCCACGCCTTGGCCGAGACGAACGGCGGGCCGTCGATCGCGTCGGCCGGCTTCCGGGCGGGGGCCTCGGCGTTGACGACCTCGGGCGAGGGAACTTCGGGCTCGGGGAGCTTCTCGTCCCCCAGCGCCTTGCGGGTCGCCTCGTCGGCGACGCCGGTCGTCGGCAGGCCCTTCTCGCGCTGGAACCGCGAGACCGCCGCGCGGGTGGCCTCGCCGTAGTCGCCGTCGGGGTCGAGCCCCGGCGACGGCTGGAGCTTCAGGTTCAGCCGACGCTGGAGGTCCTCCACCGCCGAGCCGACGTCCCCCAACCTGAGCGCCGCCCCCGCATCGCGACGAGGTCGGCCGGCCGGCGGGGCCTGGGCGTGGGCTTCAAACGCGGGGACGGAAGCGAACGTCAGGGCGAGAACGAAGATCTGGAGGAGGGATCGGCGGGCGGTCGCGGTCATGGCGGGCTCCGAAGGTGGGCGTCGTCCTGCGGCCCTTCGATGGTGGCGCCTCGCCGGCCGGATGGCAAGGCCGACGCCCGGGACGGTCGTCGGCCGGATTCGTTCACCTCGGCCCTTCGTCGCGGCGGTCCGGCAGGAAGACGCGCGGGGCGACGCCGAAGAAGTCTCCCAGGCGGACGGCCAGGGCGGCGGAGAAGGGGCGGGTGCCTCGGAGGGCGTTCGTCAGCGATACCCGGCCGGTCCCGGCCTCCGTCGCGACCTGCGCCGGGGTCAGCCCCCGCTGCTCCATCAACGCGGCCAGGGCGTCGGCCGGCGAGCCGTCCGGGATGGGAGCGCGACGTTCGTATGACTCGACGAGGCTCGTGAGGACTTCGAGATAATCGACCACGCCCGGATCCTCCTCGCCCAGCGAGAGGACGTAGGCCAGCATCTTCGAGGCGTCGCGGACGTGGTCGTCGTCGCGGATCGGCGTCAGCGGGAAGGTCCGCACGAGCCGCATGTAGGACCCGGCGGGCGTCGTGCGGGCGGCCGGAACTTTCATGGCGTCGTCTCGGAGATGATTCGCATCCGGCCTGCCGTCCCGATGACCCATATCGTCCTCATCGATTATCCGCCAGGACCCCGGCCGGCGAAAGCTCGGCCCCTTTCACGAACGTCCGCGGCCCCCTCGCCCGAGACTTTTCCGCCTCTCGCCGGTATACTTGGACGGCCTGGACCGACGTTCATAAGGGAAGTCCCCCAGCCGCGACGAGGCCCGCACGCGATGAGCGAATATCAGCTTGTCAGCCCCTACAAGCCGGCCGGGGACCAGCCCCAGGCGATCGAGAAGCTGGTGGCGGGCCTGCGCGAGGGGAAGGGGGCCCAGACCTTGCTGGGCGTCACCGGGTCGGGCAAGACGTTCACGATGGCCAACGTCATCGCCCAGTACGGGCAGCCGGCGCTGGTGATGTCGCACAACAAGACCCTGGCGGCGCAGCTCTACGCCGAGTTCAAGGAGTTCTTCCCCCACAACGCCGTCCGCTACTTCGTCAGCTACTACGACTACTATCAGCCCGAAGCCTACATCCCCCAGCGCGACATCTACATCGAGAAGGACGCCTCCATCAACGAGGAGATCGAGCGCCTCCGGCTCGCCTCCACGAGCGCCCTCGTCAGCCGCAACGACGTCGTCGTCGTCGCCAGCGTGTCGTGCATCTACGGGTTGGGCTCGCCGGACGACTACCGCAAGATGATGGTCCGGCTCAAGCTGGGGGACGTCATCGACCGCGACGAGTTGCTGCTGAAGTTCGTCGACATCCAGTACGACCGCAACGACGTCTCCTTCGAGCGCGGCAAGTTCCGCGTCCGGGGCGACGTCATCGAGCTCTGGCCGGCGTACGAGGAGATCGGCTACCGCATCGAGCTGTTCGGCGACGAGGTCGAGCGGCTGGCGACCATCGACACCCTCACCGGCCAGGTCGTCCAGACCCACGACGACCTGTACGTCTACCCGGCCAAGCACTTCGTCCTCCCCGAGGAGCGGATCCAGAGTTCCGTGGACTCCATCGGCAAGGAGCTGGAGGAGCGGCTCCAGCAGTTGAAGGAGCAGGGGAAGCTGCTGGAGGCCCAGCGCCTCTCCGCCCGGACGCGGTACGACATGGAGATGCTGCTGGAGGTCGGCTACTGCTCGGGCATCGAGAACTACTCGCGGCACCTCTCCGGCCGCAAGCCGGGCGAGACCCCCAACACGCTGCTCGACTTCTTCCCGCCCGACAGCCTGTTCATCCTGGACGAATCGCACGTCACCCTGCCGCAGATCCGCGGCATGTTCGCCGGCGACCACAGCCGCAAGCTGACGCTCGTCGACCACGGCTTCCGGCTCCCCAGCGCGCTGGACAACCGGCCGCTGCGGATCGACGAGTGGGAGTCCAAGCCCTCGCGCCGGCTGTTCGTCTCGGCCACGCCGGCCGACTACGAGATCGCGGCTTCGGGCGGCGAGGTCGTGGAGCAGGTCATCCGCCCCACCGGCCTGATCGACCCGATCGTCCGCATCGAGCCCGCCCGCGGCCAGGTCCCGGCGCTCCTGGAGGAGGTGAGGAAGCGGGCCGCGAAGAACGAGCGCGTCCTCATCACCACCCTGACGAAGCGGCTGGCCGAGGACCTGTCGCGGTACATCAAGGAGCAGGGGATGCGCTGCAAGTGGCTCCACTCCGAGCTGGACGCCATCGAGCGCGTGACCATCCTCCGCGAGCTGCGCGAAGGGGCCTTCGACGCCCTGGTCGGCGTGAACCTGCTGCGCGAGGGGCTGGACCTCCCCGAGGTGTCGATGGTCTGCATCCTGGACGCGGACAAGGAAGGGTTCCTCCGCAGCGAGACCTCGCTGATCCAGACGATCGGCCGCTCCGCCCGGCACGTCAACGCCGAGGTCGTCCTGTACGCCGACAAGATCACGCCTTCCATGCAGCGGGCGATGGACGAGACCGAGCGCCGGCGCAAGCTCCAGCTCGCCTACAACGCCGAGCACGGCATCACGCCGGAGTCGATCGTCAAGGCGATCCGCAAGGGGATCGAGGAGGAGATCCAGGCCCGGACCGTCGCCCGCAAGGCCGTCCACCGCGACGAGGCCACCGACGCCAGCGAGGAATACCTCTCCGCTTTGGAGTTGGAGATGCTGGAAGCGGCCGAGAAGCTAGAGTTCGAACGCGCCGCCGCCCTCCGCGACAAGATCCAGCAACTCCGCTCCGCCCAGTCCGGCGGCGTCGCCCGCCCCGCCCCCAGCCCCCAGGGCCAGAGCGCCCGCGCCAAGGCGAAGGCCCGCGCCGGCAAGAAGCGGGGGTGAGGGCAAAGACACTGCCTTGCCGAAGACTAAGGCCCATGTCACGATAGAGCTAGCGTCTCCGAATGGGTGTCGATTCGCCTCCGCTTCTACGATGCTTTCCGAGGATCTCGTCTCATGGTCAAGCGAAATTCGTCCGGCCAAGCCGAGGCACGGGGGCAGAATGGTGAAAGGCGAGGCTCAAAGATTCGCGTTGAAGAGAACGCCGACTTAGGAATTGAGACTTCGAGCCCCGAGGAGTACTCGATCTCAAGCTACGGGGCAGACTACCTCGTCGATGGGCTGGTGCGACGGCTTCGGGATAAGAGCATCATTATTCCGAAGTATCAGCGTCGTTATGTCTGGAAGATTGACAGGGCGTCACGGTTCGTCGAATCGCTTTTGCTCAACCTGCCTGTGCCCGCCATCTTCATGATGAGGGAAGAAGAAACCGGCAAGCTTCTCGTGATCGATGGCCAGCAGCGTTTGCTGACTCTTCAATACTACTATGAAGGCATATTTAAGCCGGACGAGCGGGCTTTCAAATTGTGTGGGCTTCGCTCGCGGTTTGAAGGCCGTTCCCGTGAAAGTCTGGACGAGCGAGACCGGATCGCGCTAGACGATTCGATCATCCACGCAATAATCGTGAAGCAGGAGTCGCCCCCAGCCTCAGCCCCGGCGGGAGTCGGGCCGAGTGCCGTCTACGACATCTTCGAAAGGCTCAACACCGGCGGGGTGCAACTTTTTCCTCAGGAGATTCGCAGCTGCATCTTTCATGGAAAGTTCATCGACCTGCTGGATCGCTTGAATAAGGACGCCGTCTGGCGTCGACTCTTCGGCGGAAAACCGTCGTCCCGTCTGCGCGATCAAGAATTGATTTTGAGGTTTCTTGCCTTGTATCACGATGCCGATCGATATGCAAAACCGATGAAGGAGTTCTTGAATCGCTTCGCCGAAGAACATCGCAAGCTCCGGGATGACGAGGCCGCAAGATTTGCGAAGCTGTTCGAAGACATGGTCCGCACGATCGACTCCACCCTGGGTGCCGAAGCGTTTAGAACGAAGTCGACGATCAATGCCGCGCTATTTGATGCGGTCGCGGTGGGAGTGGCAAAACGTCTCGCCGCCGGCCCCGTCTCCGATCCAACCGACTTCGCAGTGCAACTTCAGGCATTGAAGGGGAACGCCGAATTCGTCACGTTCATCGAATCCGGGACGACCTCCGAGACGAGCGTTGCTAAGCGACTGGCCCTCGCAATAGAGGCTTTTGCATCTATGCCATGAAGAATCGAAATGTCGTCAGCCACAAGCAACGCATTGATTCGGTGTTTGCAATGGCCGGCAAACACGGGGGTGATGATGAACTTCTGAATCATCTGTCTCGCTATTTGTGCGTTCTAGTCTCGGGTTTCATCGAGGTTTCGGTACAGGTGCTCGTCGCAGAATTCCTGGGGCCGCGGGCGACCCCTGCCGTGGCGAGATTCGCCGCCTGTCGCGTCGATCGTTTCACGAACGCGAATTCGGATAAGATCGTCAAGTTGATCCAAGAATTCGGTGAGGAGCATGGAAGCCGATTCAGCCTCGCGATTCTGGGCGAGATGAAGGATGCAATCGACGGCGTCGTCAACGTGAGACATGCTATTGCACATGGAAAGAGCGTTGGCATCGGTTTCGTCGCCATGCAAAACTACTATAAAAACGTCGTCCGCGCCGTCGAGGAATTGGAACGGCTTCTGGAACAATTGAAATAGAATCCACTGGATAGGCCTGACGGGATGGCAAAGCTGAACGGATTATGTGCCGCCGCGTCGTTGGAGAGAGGCTAGAGAGCATGGCGCGTCTCGGACGAGGCAGGGTGGGGCTTGGGATCGGCGTTGTGCTGGCGACCGTGATCTCGGGATGCAGCGGGCCGCCGCCGTCCGCGACGTCGAAGGCCGCGCGGGGGAACGTGGTCCGCTCCGGGACGAAGGTCCTGGAGGTCGTCCCCATCCCCAGGTCGGACAGGGCGCTCGCCGAGGCCGTGAAGGCGGGCTCGCTGGTCCAGGCCGGGCTGGAGACGATGAAGGTCCAGGTGGCCGAGCCGGCCGAGGGCGGACAGGCGCAGGCCGTCCGCGAGGCGGCCCGTCGCCAGCCGCCGGCGATCGTCGTCGAGGCCCCCGCCGCCCCCGACGCCGAGCTGGATAAGGCCGTCGCCGAGGCGAGGGCGAAGGGGCTGCTCGTCGTGGCCGTCGGCCGGCCGCTGGGCGAGCCCACGGCCGGGCCCGGCCGCCTGGTCGTGATCGCGCCCCGGCCCTTCAAGGCGTCGGCCGACCGCCTGGTCGAGCTGGCCGCCCGCAACGCGACCAACGGCGGGCTCGACCCCAAGTCCGGGGCCCTCGTGATCGCCCGGCCCGGGGCCGACCCGTTCATCGACGATCGCGCGGCCGCGCTGAAGGAGGCGCTCCGCGGCGCGGGAGTCGAGCAGGTCGACGAGGCGGCCGTCGGCGACGACGCCAAGGCCGCCGCCGAGGCCGTCGCCGAGGCCGTCAAGGCGCACGCCGGCGTCACGCTCGTCCTGGCCGCCGACGGCGCCTCGCTCCTGGCCGCCGACCAGGCCATGATGAGCCTCAGGGCCGATCGCCCCTTCGTCATCGCCGGCTACACGGACAACGAGACGTCCGCCAGGACGCAGTCCTCCATCGGCGAGTACGCCGCGGCCGGGGTCTACGCCACCGACCGCCTGTTCCGCAAGGGGGTCAACGTCGTCGCCCGCTCCCTCCGCGGCGACGCGCCCGCCGACCGCGTGGAGGTCGACACGCCGATCCTGGAATCCGGCGCTTCCGCCGGCCTCGCCAGGCCCCGGGACGAGCCCCTCGGCGGCAAGCGGGAGCCCGAGTGACACCCCGTCGCGACGAGAGGACGACCATGCCCCGCCCCGACCCCGGCTTCGGCGACGCCGAGCGCGCCAACGCCCGCCAGCTGATCCGGATGGCCCTCGCCGAGGATCTCGGCGACCGCGGCGACCTCACCACGACGGCCGTCATCCCGGCGAGCGCCCGCGGGTCGGCCCGGCTCGTGGCCCGCGCGCCGGGCGTCCTCGCCGGGCTGCCGATCGTCGCCATGCTCCTGGAGGAGTTCGACGTCCCCGGCTGGCGGCCCTACAAAGAGGACGGCGACGCCCTCGAAGCGGGCGGCCTCGTCGCCGAGATCGAGGGAGATTACCGCTCCATCCTCACCCTCGAACGGACGGCCCTCGACTTCGTCCAGCGCCTGGCGGGCGTCGCCACGCTGACGTCGCGGTTCGTCGCCGAGGTGCGGGGGACCCGCGCGAAGGTGCTGGACACCCGCAAGACGACGCCCGGCTGGCGGATCCTGGAGAAGTACGCCGTCCGCTGCGGCGGCGGCTCGAACCACCGCATCGGCCTGTACGACGCCGTGCTCATCAAGGACAACCACCTGGCCTGGCTCGCCGCCGAGGCCCAGGGCGACCCGATCCCCCGCGCCCTCGCCGCGGCCCGCGCCGCCGCCCCGCCGGGGACGACGATCGAGGTCGAGGTCGACACGCTCGACCAGCTCGACGTCGCGCTGGCGCACGGGCCCGACGTCGTCCTGGTCGACAACCTGGGCCCGGAGGCGCTCGCCGAGGCCGTCCGACGCCGCGACGCGCGGGCCCCGGGCGTGCTGCTGGAGTCGTCCGGCGGGATCACGCTGGCCACGATCGGGGACAGGGCGCGCGCGGGCGTCGACCGGATCAGCGTCGGGGCGCTGACGCATTCGGCCGTGGCGCTCGACGTCGCCTTCGACGCGACGTTCGAGGCCCCATGACCGCCTGGGCCGACCCCTCGCCGCCGGCGCTCGACGTCGCGCTGCTGGACCGCCTCCGCGCCGCTTCGGGGTTCGTCCGAATCGACGACCTCCCCGGCGACCCGCGCGCGGTCGCCGCGGCCGTCGACGCGCTGGCGGCGTTCGGCTTCGACCTGGAGCGCGTCGACGGCGCGGTCGCCTACCGAGGGCCGTCGCCCCGGCTCTGCCCGGACCAGATCGAGCACGAGCTGGGGACGCTCCGCGTCGGCCGCCGCGTAGCCGTCTGGAGCCGCGTGGAGAGCACCAACGACCTCGCCGCGCGGGGGGCGTCGACCGAGGCCAACGACGGCCTCGCGGTGCTGGCCGAGGAGCAGACCGCCGGCCGGGGCCGCCGTGGCCGATCGTTCGTCGCCCCGGCGGGGTCGAGCCTGCTGACGTCGGTCCTGCTGTTCCCGCCCGAGGGTCTGGCGCCGGCCGCCGGTGACTCGGGCGCGGGGACGGCCTGGCTGACGCTCGTCGGGGCGATCGCCGCGGCCGAGTTGGCCTCCGAGCGCACCGGCCGCCGGGCGCTCGTCAAGTGGCCCAACGACGTCCGCGTCGACGGCCGCAAGCTCTGCGGCGTGCTGGTCGAGCGCGTCCTGCGGCCCGACGGCCCCGCCGCCGCGGTGGTCGGCATCGGCCTGAACGTGAACGTCCCGGCCGAGGCGTTCCCGCCCGACCTGCGCGACTCGGCCACGTCCCTGAGCCTCCTCGCCGGCCGCACCTTCGACCGCTCCGAACTGGCCCGCGACCTCCTCCGCCGCCTCGACCACTGGTACGACGTCGGCCTGCGCGACGGCCCCTCCGCCCTCGCCCCCGCCTGGCGCTCGCGCTGCGAGCACCTCGGCCGCCCCGTCCGCGTGACCACCCCGACCGGCGTCCTCGCCGGCCGACTCGTCGACGTCGACCTCGAACACGGCCTCTCCCTGGAGCCCGCGCCCGGCTCCGGCCTCGTCCGCGTCCCGCTGGACGCGGTGACGGCGCTCGCGGCGGACGCCTGACGGTCGGCCCCATCGACATCGAGGCGATCGATCGGGGGGCGCTCTCGATCCTGGATTTCGCCCCGGCCTTCGTGGCGACGGGTGGTCCGGGCGGTCCGCCCGGACGTCGAGGGGGTTCGGGATGGGGACGTCCGGGCGGACCGCCCGGACCACCGTGAAGGATTCGCCCCATCCGGGTTCGAGAACGATATCCCATCGATTGCGGTTGAGGCGGCCCCGCGCGCATAGTCATGGTATGGGCGGGATTCGTCGAGGACCCCCCTAAGAAACCGACCGCCCGGACGTGATGGAGGTAGGCCCCCGATCCAGGAGGACGCCATGACGACCCGTCGCATCGATCCGGATTTCGAGGAGCGTCGATCGAAGGCCCCGAGGGCGCGAGGGCGAAGGTTCCTGGGGGCCGCACCCGTGCTCGTCGCCCTGCTGGCGGGCGTGAACGGGTTCGGATACCTGCAAGCGCCGCCGAACTTCCGCCGGCCGCCGTTCCGGCCGACGGCGCCTCGGATGTGGACGCCCCCGCCGGCTCTCCCACCGCCGGCCCTCCCGCCGATGGTCGTCCCCGCGCCGGCGGGGATCGACGAGGCGATGATCCATCGGGCCCGGCCGGACCTCGACCCGAGGATGGTCGTGCCGGCCTTCCGGGCGATGGAAGGCGGCCCCGCGCCGATGCCCTACACTCCGCTCTGGAACGTGCCGATCCCCCCCGCGCCGGGGCTCACGGAGCCGGGCGGAACCACTCCTCGCCGATGACGCGGCCGAGGAGGAAGAACTTGCGGTCGGGATACCAGAGGACCGCGCGGCCGTCGCGGACGGTCGAGCTGGCGTACATCGCCAGGTCGAGCCGCCCCGGCGTCCCGGGCTTGCCCAGGGGGACGCCGTCGTGGTCCATGAAGAGGCGCGGCTCGTCGAACCAGACGGGCTGGTCGGCGTCGGGCCGGAACCGGCCGGCGGCCAGGTGGATCGGGCGGCGGTGCTTGCCGGTGTCGGCCGGGCCGAAACCCTGGTAGTGGCCGTCGTGGTTGTGCAGGAAGAGGGCGTACCGGCCGCTGCCCGCCGCCTCGCCGCCGACGTCGTAGATGGGGCACGGCGAGAGCGGGTGGAGCAGGGGAGCCCCGCCGTCCTCGCGCAGCAGGACGCGAGGCTTCGTCCAGGTCTCGCCGCCGTCCTTGCTCTGCGACCAGTACGGGCTCCCGGTCGCCGTCCGCATCACCACGAACAGCCGGCCGTCGGGGAGCTTCACGATCGACGGCTCCTGGCACGCGCTGCGCTCGGGGTGGCCCGGGAAGGGGGCGGTCAGGGCGTCGTCGTCGCGGGCGAACCACGAGATCCGCAGGTCGCGGGGCTCGGGCGAGTCGTCGACGTTCTCGAACCGCATGAACTCGACCCGGGCGTCGGCCGCGCGCCAGTCCTTGAGCGGGTTGGGGATCACGGCGTAGCTGGTCCAGCGCGTGAAGCCGGCCAGGTATTTCCCGCCTTCGCCCAGCCGGAGCGGCTTCTGCCAGCAGAGCATGTTCGGCGGCATCGTCGGGTCGGGGTTGTCGTGCTGGCTGCGCGCGACCGGGACGTCCTGGGGCTCGGACCACGTCTTCCCGGCGTCGTCGCTGACGATGCCTTTCAGCAGGCCGGTATGGTGGAAGAACGTGTCGTACTTGCCGATGTGCTGGCTGTAGAGGACGTAGATGCGGCCCTTCTTCGAGACCAGCGGGTAGCCCCAGCTCGCCATGCGGCCGTCGCCGGGCTTCTTCGGGCCGGCGATGATGCGGGGCTCGGTCCAGGTCTTCCCCTCGTCGTCGCTGCGGGCGAAGGCGATGTGCTGGTCCGGCGGCAGGGCGGCCGAGTAGTTCTCGACCGACGACTGCGTCCAGACCGCCATCAGCGAGCCGTCGGGCCCGTCGAAGGCGAGGAAGTGCTCGTTCCCGGTGTCGGCGACCTCCCCCTCGCGGACCTTCGGCACGAACACGACGAAGTCCGGCCTCGTGGCCTTCAACTCGGTCGCGATCCGGCCGCGGAGATCCTCCGCGTCCTTGATGACGTCCTTCGACGCCTGCCCGAAGGCCGAACCCGTCGCCAGGACGCCGAGGATCAGGGCCGTCGACCGCGCGAGGGGTCGCATCATGGGGAGCCTCCTCCGGGATTCGCGCCCGCACGACGAGGGCGTCTCGACCGCCATGATAAGGGGAGCGGAGACCTTGCGGTAGGCGGCGATGAGTGGGACCATGTCCAACAGCGGGCCGGTCCATTCGCGATACCGCCGTGAGAGTCGCCGGTCGAGGCCGCGCTTCGCACGTCGTAAGGAGAGAACCGATGGCCGACCAGCGAATCCGGGCGAGAAGGCCCCAGGGCGAGGAGTCCGAGGCGAAACGAGAGGCCTGGGTCCGTTCACTCGAAGATTTGGTGGGGACAGTCGTCTCCTGGCTCCCTGACGAGTGGTCGACCCGGAAGATCAGCAAGTCCATGGACGACTCGACCCTGGGCGAGTATCAGGCCCCCGGCCTGCTCCTACAGAGGCATTTCACTCGCCTCCTCCTCGAACCGATTTCACCGTTCGCGCCCGGAGCCGACGGGGTCGTGGATCTGTATTTGATGCCCGCCTACGATGATATCGCCAGCCTGTATCACACCGACGGCGCCTGGAGGATTCACTACACATTCGCCGATGCGACGGGGGCCAAGAGCGAAGAAACCCTCGATCTGAATCGAGGCAATTTGGTCCGGGTCCTTGAGGCGATCGCCGACGATGCCGAATAGGCTCCTGGATTGGCAAATCCGCGTGAAATCGACGCTGCGGGAATATCACGCCGCGCAGATCGCCCTCGATCTCCTGGAACAAGCCGAGCCGGACGAGATCCATCGACTTACGGAAGACAGGGGGTGGGATGCGTTGGCCGCGGTGGAAAGGAACGCAGCCGGCCATCACATCCAGGGTACATACATCATCAGGATGTATTCTGTTTTCGAAGGCGCGGTCGTCTCATACTGGAAGCTCCTGCAGAGCGACGAAAGCAGGAGAGCCGACGGCGACGTGATGATCGAGGAGATCGGCGACCACCGGAAGATCCATCCGAGCGTGACCGAAGGGGCGCAGCTCGTTCGAAGGCATCGAAATAATCTGGTGCATCGGAATTTTTCGGGCAGTGCGACCGGCATGAAGATCGAAGACGTTCACGCGGACCTGAATAATTTCCTGTCCCGCCTGCCCGGCCGTTGGTGATCCCCGCCTGGATCGGCGGGGCGATCCGGGGCGATGTGAATTCGCGAGCCTCCGTAAGCGTTGGGCGCTCGGCAAGGCGCGACAAGGACCGACGGGCGGACGGGAGCGTCATCCGGCCCGCGGCGGCCCGGCCAGCGAATAACTCGTGCTCCGCCCCCCCCCGCGGCGTCCTTGACCAGGACCCCTCGCTGCACGAGGTCGAGGATGTCGCGGAGGGCCGTATCCGGGGAGCACTTGGCGAGCTTCGCCCACTTCGATGACGTGAGCTTCCCCATTGTCGGACATCCGTCGATTCTCCGCAAGATCTGCGGAGAATAGGCGGGCTAATCTCCGCAAGCGGGTTCCGCGCGCGGACTCGCCCCCAGCAGGCGCCGGGGGCGAGGATGATGAGAGGGCGTCGCGGCGGGCGGCGTAAGCCGGATTCTGTCGAGGTCGGGGGGACGGGGACCGTCCCGTCCGGCCTCGGATGATCATTTCTCTGGGACGTCGGTCTCCCGACGCCTCGAGCGACCTACCCGGGAGTCGATGACGGGCCGGGCCGGCCCGTGCGGGACGAAGGTTCGCGAGGCCCGGTCGCCCGGATCCCGCTCGCCGACGCTGTCTCCCGCTGCTCCCCTATTTGGTCTTGCTCCCGGTGGGGTTTGCCGAGCCAGGCCGGTCGCCCGGCCTGCTGGTGAGCTCTTACCTCACCGTTTCACCCTTACCGCGACGTTGGGGCCGAGGCCCCGCCGCCGAGGCGGTTTGCTTTCTGTGGCACTTTCCCTATCCGGCGCGCGAACGCCGGACGGTGGGCGTTACCCACCACCGCACCCTGCGGAGTCCGGACTTTCCTCCGCGGCACGTCCCCCAGGCCGTCCCGCAACCGCCGGGTCTCCCCGGCGGGTCCGAGCCGCCCTGGGGCGCCGCGGCGATCATCGCTCCCGCCGCGAGCCCTCTTCATCATGATAGGAGGTTTCCCCCCCGTACTGAAGACGAATCCCGGGGCGAATTGGTTCGAACCGCGGGCGGTCGGCAACCTCGCCGGGCGTCTTGAGAGAGGCTTGAGGAATCTTTGGCGATTGCGCCGGATTTGCCGATGCCGAAAAGCCTGCCGCGAGGCCCCGGCGGCGCCGCAGACGCTTATACTTCGGGCGAGGACCCACCCCAAGGGAGGCGACGCCGATGTATCTCACCGAGTATCTCCGCAGCCGTCGTGTCTGGTTCAAGCACCTGCTGCACGCCCCGGCCTCCTCGGCGGGGCGTCTGGCGGCGAGCCTCCACGTCCCGGGCCGTCGGGTGGCCAAGGCCGTCCTGGTGCGGGCGGGGGGCGAGGAGCGGCTGGCGGTCCTGCCGGCGACGGCCCGGATCGACTTCGCCCGGCTCGCCGCGGCGCTGGGGGTCGATCCCGCGGACGTCCGCCTGGCGACGCCGGCGGAGGTCGCCCGACGGTTCCCGACGTGCGAGCCGGGGGCCCCGCCGCCGTTCGGCGGCCTGTTCGGGGTCGCGACCGTGGTCGACCCCTCGCTGGCCGGGCCGGAGATCGTCTTCCCCGGCCACACCCGGCTGGAGGGCTTCCTCATGCGGTTCGCGGACTTCGAGGCCCTGGAGTCCCCCCTCCGCGCCGAGTTCGCCGCGCCGATCGCCGCCCCCGCGCCGCGCCCGGCCCCCAGGCGCCGCGCCGGCTGACGGGCGGCGGTCATCGCGGGGCTTCGGCCGGGCGCGGGCGCTCGGGCTCGGCGGCGGCGAAGCGGGCGTACTTCTCGCGGATGCCGGCGATCAGGACCCGGGGGGTCAGGTCGTCGGGCGCGGCGTCGAAGGCCAGGGTCGCCTCGGCCAGCGCGGCGCGGAGGGCGCGGTCGACGGCGGCGCGGTCGTCCACGGCCCAGGCGACCTTGGCCTCCTGCTCGCGGGCGCGGCTGATCATGACGTGCGCCGCCGAGGCGTCGTCGCCGCGCCCGGTCAGCATCCCTCCCAGGGCGACCATCCAGCCGGCGTGGCGGCGGGCGTCGTCGAGCCGCCCGCCGCGGCGGGCCTCCAGCGCGGCGACGCAACCGGCCTGGCTGAGGCACTCCATGACGTCGGCGCGGAAGCGGGGGCCGGCGTCGAGGACCAGGGCGCGGGAGTCGATCTCGGCGAGGAGCCGCGCGGCCGTCGCCGTCGCGTCGGCCCGCTCGGCGACCGAGGCGCGGGCGGCGTCGCAGAGTTCCTGGGCGTGGGCGTCGGCCAGGAGGCTCGCCAGCCTCCGGGGCACGCCGACGCCGCCGGGGAAGCTCGCGAACGCCTCCCGGGACCAGCTCGTCGCCGATCGCGGCGGCCCGGCCGCGGCCTCCGCCCTCGCCAGCCGGGCGAGCAGGCCGAGCATCGGGTCGTCGGGGTGGCGTCGGGCGGACGCCCCGGCCTCGGCGGCGCGGTCGCGGGCCAGCCGGGCGGCGGCCTCGTGGTCGCCGTGCTGGGTCATGCGGTCGGCGATGTACAGGTGGACGAGGTGCAGGTCGACCAGCCCGTCCCAGGCGCGAGGGTCGCCCGCGTGGGGGGCCAGCGCCCGGGCGGCGAGGCGGCCGTCGGCCGCGGCCCCCGCGACGCGGCCCGTCCGGCCGTCCAGCTCGGCGCGGCGGAGGAGGGCCTCGGCGAGGCGGACGTCGGCGTCGGCGTCGCGCCCGCCGGCCGGGCGGACGGCCAGCAGCCCCACCGCGTCGTCGAGCAGCCGGCGCGCCCCCTCTTCGTCGGTGCGGGTCGTGCGCAGGAGGGCCAGCTCCAGCTCCAGGGCGGAGAGGGCCGCCGCGTGCCGCGCCGCCAGCTCGGGCGTGCGGCGGAGGTCGGCCGTCAGCGCGAGGATGGCGCGGCTGGCGTCGTCGCTGCGCTGGCTGACGAACCGCTCGGGGGCCTCGACGGAGTCGCGGAGCATGGCGACCAGGTCGACGGCCACGCGGTCGGCCGCCTCCTCCCCCTGGAGGGCCCGCGCCAGGGCCGCCTCCGCCCGGTCGCGCTGCCGCTCGGAGCGCCGCCAGAGGGAGGCCAGGCCGGCCAGGGCCAGCAGCGCCGTGGCGGCGAGCGCGACGGCCAGGGCCGCCGGCGCGGGGTGGCGGCGGCACCATCGCGCGGCCCGCCCGGCCGCCGAGACCGGCCGCGCCCGGATCGGCCGGCCCTCGCGCCACCGCGACAGGTCGTCCGCCAGGGCCGCGGCCGAGGCGTAGCGCCGCGACGGGGCCTTCTGGAGCGCCTTCAGGCAGATCGTCTCCAGGTCGCGCGGGACCTTCGGCGCCAGGGCGCGGGGCGGCGGCGGCTCGGTCGTCCGCAGCAGGTCCAGCGTCTCGATCGCCGTCGCCCCCTGGAACGGCGGCCGGCCGGCCAGCAGCGCGTAGAGGGTCGCCCCCAGCGCGAAGACGTCGGCCGCCGGGCCGATCGTCCCCGGCCGGCCCGCGACCTGCTCCGGCGCCATGTACGCGGGCGTCCCCCGCCCCGCCAGCGTCCCCGACGCGCCGGGCTCCCCGACGGCCTCCGTCGCCTCGCGCGCGATGCCGAAGTCGGAGAGCATGGGCGTCAGGGCGCCCCAGCCCGCGCCGGGGGGGCCGTCCATCAGGATGTTCGCCGGCTTGACGTCCAGGTGTAGCAGCCCGGCGCGGTGGATCGCCTCGACGGCCCTCGCGATCGCCTCGACCAGCCGCGCGGCGTCGGCCGGCGGGATCGGGCCGCCGGCCCGGTCGCGGAGGCTGCCGCCGGGGACTAGGTCGAACACCAGGTAGAGCCGGCCGGCGTGCTCGCCCGCGTCGTGCAGGCGGACGACGTTCGGGTGCCGGACCTTCGCCGCGGCGCGGGCCTCGCGCAGCCATCGCCCGCGCGCCCGGGCGTCCAGGTCCGGGGCCGCGGCGAGGACCTTCACGGCGACGCGCCGCCCCAGCCTCGGCTGCTCCGCCTCGTAGACCACGCCCCAACCGCCGCGGCCCAGCTCCGCCCCCAGGATGCAGCCGGGGATCGGCGGGACGGTCGCGGGCGCGTCGACGGGGCCGGCGGCCGTCTCGGTGGCGTCGGCGCGGGCGAGCCGCTCCAGCAGGGCCCGGCACGGGGCGCAGGCGGCGACGTGCGCCTCCAGCTCTCGGAAGGCGGGGGCGTCGAGCGAGTCCGCACCCAGGCGGCGGAGGGCCTCGGGGGCCGGGCAGGGGGGGGCGGGGGTCACGGCGTCGCCCCCGCGTCGACCTCGGCCCGGGCGGCCTCCTCGCGGAGCATCCGGCGCACGCGCTTCTGGGCGGCGAACGCCGCGGCGTAGGAGATCCCGGCGGCCTCGGCCGCCTCGGCGACCGCCTCGTCGTCGACGGCGATCCGCCAGAAGACGTCCCACGTCCGGGCGTCCACACGGGCCTTCACCGCCTCCTGGATCCGCGCCGCCCGCCGCAGCAGCGCGGGCCGCGGGCCGCCGTCGTCCTCGGCCGGCCCCGGCGCGGGGAGTTCGGCCGGCACCCCGGCCGATCCGGCCCCGGCGCGCGCCCGCTCGGCCTCGCGACGCCGCCAGTGGTCCACGGCGCGGGAGCGGCCCAGGCGCGTCAGCCAGGCGCGGAACCGCCGCGAGGGGTCGTAGCGATAGCCGCGCATCCGGCCCGCCAGCTCGATCCAGATCCGCTGGCAGACCTCCTCGGCCTCGTGGGCGTCGAACCGATAGGAGGCGACGACCCGGCGGATCGGCCCGTCGTAGCGGCGGACGAACGCCGACCAGGCCGCGTGGTCGGCCCAGTCGCCCAGGCGCTCCAGCAGGGCGCCGTCGGTCGTCTCGCCCTCGTTCGGCCTCATGACGCGCCCCTCGCCGGGCCTGGAGTCAATCCGGTTCGTCATGTTGGATGGACGCCCCCATCCTAACGTCGCGCCCGCTCGCGGGCGACGACGTCGCGTTTTTCCCGCGGGCGTCGCCCGGCATCCCCAGGAGAGCCCCCATGCCCCGACCGACCCCCCCGCGAATCGCCTCCTTCGTCGCCCTCGGCTGCCTGGCCTGCGCCCCGGCCGCCGCCCTCGCCGGGGACATGATCGACTTCGAGACCCGCCCGAACGGGGCCGCGCCGGGCGACGACGCGCGGCTGGGCAACCCCTACTCGCTCTCGGGCGGCGGGACGGTCCGCTTCTTCTTCGACGCGAACGGGAACGACGCCTACGACGACGGGGTGGACGTCCTCCCCCGGTTCGAGGAGGTCGGGGAGGACGACGACGGCGGGTTCGACGGGTTCGCCTCCAGCACGGTCGGCGCGGGGACGTTCGACCGGGCGCGGCGGGGGTACGGGGCGCAGCTCGGCCGGTTCTTCCTCCGCCAGCCCGACGGCATCGGCGTGCTGCCGGGGCCGTTCGTGATCGCGTACGACACGGCGCAGGCGATCCGCGAGTTCTCCGGCGAGATCTGGGACGTCGACGCCGGCGAGCGCTGGCGGGTGGACGTCCTGGACGCCGCCGGCTCCGTGCTCCGCACCCTGCTCTCGCCGCAGGGCGTCGGGGGGCCGGACGGCCTGGACAGCCTGCCGTGGCTGTTCGGCTTCAAGGACCTGCCCGACGGCGTGACGTCGATCCGCCTGACCTTCGTGGGGGAGAAGACCGACAACATCGGCCTGGCGTTCAACAACTTCAGCCCGACGTTCGCCGTCGCCGGCTCGGTCGTCCCCGAGCCGTCGGCCCTGGCGCTGATGGGCCCGGCGACGGCCCTGGGCCTGGCCGCCGCGGCCCGCCGGCGTCGCGGCTGAGCGGGCCCGCACCGCGGGCCTCGGGATCGCCGGGGCCCCGCGGTGGGCGGTCAGCGCCAGTCGTCGGCGGCGGGGGCGTCGAGGGCGGAGAAGGCCTGGCGCTTCTCGTCCTCGGTCATGACGGCCATGGGGTTCAGGGAGACGACCTCCCCCTCGCCGAGGCCCTCGACGATCTCGATCAGCTCGTCGTTGCAGCCGCCGAGGCGGACGCCGCGGCGGAGCATGGCGCCGCCGGCCCCGCCGACGTAGACGAAGGTCTCGCCGCGGGCCTGGAGGACGGCCTTCATGGGGACGGCGAGCACGCCGTCGGCCTCGCTGGCGAGGATCTCCACCTTGGCCGTCATGCCCGGCCGGAGCGAGGTCGGCGCGCCGTCGATGGCGATCATGGCGGTGTAGAAGCGGGCCTCGGGGAAGTCGCGGTTGACCGGGTCGGACATCGACTGCACGGTCGTCACCCGGCCCTGCAGCACCACGCCGGGGAGGGCGTCGATCCGCAGCCGGGCCTTCTGGCCGGGGGCCGCCCGGCTCACGACCGACTCGTCCAGCTTGGCGTTCACCCGCATCTGGGAGACGTCCGGGATCCGCAGCAGGGTCTGGTTCTCGCGGACCGTGGTCCCGTCCTGGATGATCTCCTGGGTCGCCCCCGGCCGCATCATGCCGTCGTTGGCGTGGACGACCAGGCCGTCGATCGGCGCGGTCATCTTGCAGCGCTCGACGAGCGTCTCGTACTTCTTCCGCTTGGTCTCCTCCAGGGCGAGCTTGGCCTGCTTGGACAGCTCGTCGCTGCGGGCCTTCTGCACGGCGGCGGTCAGCTCGATGACCTTCTTGCGCCGGGTGTAATCCTCCAGGACGTGGATCTGGCCCTTGGTGCGGTCCAGGGTGATCTCGCAGTTGGCCTTGGAGTCGCGGTCGGCGATGGTCTGGGACCTGGCGATGAACCCCTGGGCGTGCATCCGGGACGACCATTCGAACCGGCCGGCGGCCTGGGTCAGGTTCGTCTCGGCGGTCTTCAGCGCGATCTCGGCGTTCTGGCGGGCCTGGGGGTAGGTGCCGCCTTCATACTCGCGGAGGGCGAACTCGGCCACCTCGCGGGTCTTCACGGCGGCGTCGACCTCGGCCGCGGCCTGCTGGATGGTGATCCGCTCGGCGATCAGCTTGTCGCGGATCGCGGAGGAGTCCAGCTCGCAGAGGAGGTCCCCCTTCTTGACGAGGGTGCCGTCGGGGACGATGAACAGGATCGTGTTCTGGCCCTCGACCCGGTTGATCACCTCGCGGTTCTTGCCGCTCTCCAGGCTGCCGCGGGCGTCGATGGTGATCGGCAGCTGCGTCCGGACGGCGCGGTACAGCGGCGTGACGGGCGCCGCCTTGGCGTGGAGGATCCCGGACCTCTCCGCCAGCGCCGCGCCCCCCGCCGCGACCAGCGCGAGCGCCGTCGCCGCCGCCTTGCGCCACGGGCGTCGCCGGGGCGCGGCCGGCGCCGGGGCGTCCGACGGCTCGCCCGTCAGCAGGGGGATGATCGCCGGGGCCTGTCCCTTCGGAGTCGTCGCGGTCGCCATCTCCGGCCGTCTCCCTCGCCGTCGTCCCGCGGGCCATCCAAAAGGCCGGCCCGCGCTCGTCTCGTCCATCCCCTCAATGGGAGAGTAGCGACGGATCGGCGGCGCCCGGACGAGGATTCGCCCCGGCCGGCGCATTTCCCGCCCCCGACGCGGTCGCGCCGGCTATCATGGCGCGCGTCGGGCCCCGCCGCCGCGGCGTCCCGCGGGGCGGGCCCGCTCCGGGAGGAGGATCATGAGCACGCGAGATCGGCTCGCCGCCGGCGCCCTGCTGGCCGCGATCGTCGCGACGACCGTCGCCGGGGCCGCCCGGGGCCAGGACGCCCCCGCGCCCGAGTCCCCGAACGCCGCCGCCCGCCGCGCGTTCGAGGACGCCAAATTCGGCCTCTTCGTCCACTGGGGCGTCTACTCGCTGCTGGGCAAGGGCGAGTGGGTCATGAACAACGACAAGATCCCCGTCGCCGAGTACCGCAAGCTCCCGCCCCAGTTCAACCCGACGAAGTTCGACGCCGAGGAGTGGGCCAAGCTCGCCAGGTCCGCCGGCGTGCGCTACGTCACCGTCACGGCCAAGCACCACGACGGCTTCGCCATGTTCGACAGCAAGCTGACCGACTACGACGTCGTCGACGCCACGCCCTACGCGAAGGACCCCCTGCGCGCCCTCGCCGACGCCTGCCGCAAGAATCGCATCAAGCTGTTCTTCTACTACTCGCTCCTGGACTGGCATCATCCCGACTACTTCCCCCTGGGCAAGACCGGCCGTTCCGCCGGCCGCGAGCCCGGGGGGGACTGGTCCAGGTACGTCGCCTACTATCAGGGCCAGGTCCGCGAACTCTGCACCAACTACGGCGAGATCGGCGGGATCTGGTTCGACGGCTGGTGGGACGCCCCCGACGCCGCCTGGGACCTGGAGGGGACCTACAGGCTCATCCACGAACTCCAGCCCGGCGCGCTGGCGGGGAACAACCACCACGTCGCCCCGTTCCCGGGCGAGGACTTCCAGATGTTCGAACAGGACCTCCCCGGCGAGAACTCCGCCGGCTTCAACAAGGCCGAGGCGACGGCCGCCCTGCCGCTCGAAACCTGCCTCACCATGAACCGCTCCTGGGGCTACGACTCCGGCGACCGCGCCTACAAGTCGCCCGAGGAGCTGGTCCACGCCCTCGTCGGCGCGGCCGGGCGGGGGGCGAACCTGCTCCTGAACGTCGGCCCGAAGCCCGACGGCACGATCCCCCCGGAGGCGGCCGAGCGCCTGCTCGCCCTCGGCCGCTGGCTCGAGGCCAACGGCAAGGCCGTCTACGGCACGCGCAAGGGCCCGATCCCCCCCCAGCCCTGGGGCGTGACCACGTCGCGCGGGACGTCCGGCGGCCGGGCCCCGACGATCTACCTGCACGTCCTCAAGCCCGACGCGAAGGAGGTCGTCCTCCCCGAGGCCCTGGCCGAGGCCGTCGCCCTCCCGCTCGGCGGCACGACCCCCCTGAAGAAGGAGATCGTCCCCGAGGGCGTCAAATTGACCATTCCCGACGACGCCCGCGCCCCCTACGATACGATCATCGCGGTGGACGTCCCCGTCCCGATGCCACGGGACTGACGAGTTAAGTCTTGTTCGGCGCGACTAGCATAGGAAGGCGGAGGAAGCCGGCATGAAGTCCCCTCTCCCACCGGGCAGAGATGTGGACACAACTTTTCGACCCGGATTTTGGGCAAGATAGGCCATGGCCGGCCCGGCGCAGACGTCCCCTCTCCCGCCGGGAGAGGGTGGCCCGAAGGGCCGGGTGAGGGTCGCCGGAGTTCGGATGGAGCGTAGGAGGGCTGGGGGTGGTCCGGGCGGTCCGCCCGGACGTCGAAGGCTTTCGCATGGGGACGTCCGGGCGGACCGCCCGGACCACCCTTCGACGCCGCCATGGCGCTCCCGGCGCCCGCATGCCCGGCATGCCCTCCGCGCTGCGACGACCCTCATCCGCCGCTGCGCGGCCGCCCTCTCCCGGCGGGAGAGGGGACGCCAAGGATCGCTCGAAATCTCGCGCCAAACGGGATTGGCGCCTCCTCCCCTCGTGGGAGAAGGATGATCGGCATCGGCTCGTTCGTGCTCGTGCCGCGGCGGCCGGACCTCGCGATTCCAGGGGAGCCCGTCCATGACGACCGAACCCGCGGCCTGGACGGACGACGACGCGCCCCGCGCGCCCGACCGCTTCAACCTGGCCCTGGCCGCCGTGGCGCTGGCCCTGCTGGCGGGGGCGGCGTGGCTGCGGTTCGGGCCGGGGCTGTTCGCCAGGCCCGTCCGGGTGGGCGAGCCGATGCCCCCCACCCGGCTCGCCGGCCTGCACGACGACGGCTCGCGGCTGCTGCTGGGGATGGAGGGGCGGATCCTCTGGCTCGTCTTCCTCCCCGCCGAGCCGGCCGAGGCGGCCCCGGTCCTCCCCGAGCTGGCGTCGGCGTGGGGGCGGCTGAAGGACGACCCCCGCTTCGGCATGGCCGTCGCGGCGGCCGACGGCCTCGGCCCCGAGCTCGCCCGCGCGTCGCTGGAGCCGTACCGGGGGAAGCTGCCGCTCTACCTGGCCGGGGCCGACGCCCCCCGCTCGTTCGGGGTGGAGCCTTCGGGCGGGCCGTGGCACTTCCTGGTCGATCCCCACGGCCGCGTCGCCGCCGTCGCCAGGGGCTCGGGCAAGGATACGGTCGACCGCCTGGCGAAGATGGCCGCCGGCTGGCTCGACGCCCTGGCCCCGGCCGCCGACGCCCGATTCCGCCTGACCCTCGCCGGGCCCTGACGGCGCGGAGTCCAATATTGTCGTCCTTCAATCCCGGGGTTAACGTGGAGGGGACGGGCCCCCCCGCTCCCCCGGGGGAGGTCGCCCGGCCCGACGGGGCCGGCCCGCGGGCGCATCGGCTCGCCGCGAGGGGCTCCCCGGCTCCCCCGGGCCCCCTCCCACCCATCGAACGCCTTTTTTGAAGATCCAGGGAACCTGGACGGAGTCTCTATGTCCGCCTCTTCGAGCCCCGCCCCCAAGGCCACGGGACGCACGGTCAAGCGCGTGGCGATCCTCTTCGCCGGCGGGCCGGCCCCGGCCGCCAACGCGGTCATCTCCACCTGCGCCGCGTCGTTCCTCAGCAAGGGCGTCGAGGTCGTCGGCGTCCTCAACGGCTACTCCCACCTCGTCGAGTTCGCCCCGGACCACCCGATGCAGGAGGGGCGCGACTACGTCCTGCTCACCGCCAAGAAGCTGCGCCGCACCCGCAACACCCGCGGCATCATGATCGGCACCGCCCGCACCAACCCGGGCAAGGACGTCTCCGCCCCCGAGCACATCCAGGACTCCAAGCGGGTCGCCCTCCTCCGCACCGTCCACGAGGCGCTCTCCTCCCTCGGCGTCGACGCCCTGGTCTCCATCGGCGGCGACGACACGCTGAAGACGGCCAACAAGTTCCGGCTGTTCCAGGAGTCCCTGCCGGCCGACGCCAAGCGGATCTCGGTGGTCCACGTCCCCAAGACGATCGACAACGACTACCGCGGCATCGACTTCACCTTCGGCTACTTCACCGCCGTGGAGACCCTGGCCGAGGAGATCCGCAATCTGATCGCCGACGGCGAGGCCACCCGCGGCTACTTCATCGCCGAGTGCATGGGCCGCTCCGCCGGCTGGCTCGCCTACGGCGCCGCCATCGCCAGCGAGGCCAGCCTCGTCATGAGCGTGGAGGACATGGTCGGCGACCTCATGACCGAGGAGACCGTCACCGACCCCAAGACGGGCGTCTCCACCGTCCGCAAGATCATGAACATGGACGCCTTCATCTCCGACATCGTCGACCTGATGCTCGCCCGCGAGAAGGTCGGCAAGGAGCACGGCGTCGTCGTCCTGGCCGAGGGCCTCGCCTCGTTCCTCCCCAGCGCCTACCTCGAAGGCGCCAAGTTCGACGAGCACGGCCACCTCTCGCTGGGTGCCACCAACATGGCCCGCCTGGTCAACAACCTCGTCGAGAAGGCGTACCAGGCCCGGACCGGCAAGAAGCGCCGGATCACCCCCGTCCAGCTCGGCTATGAATCCCGATGCGCCCTCCCGGTGGCCTTCGACGTCATGCTGGGGAGCCAGCTCGGCGTCGGCGCCATGCGGGCCCTGGTCGAGCACCAGTACGACGGCGTGATGATCTCCACCGCCGGCCAGCTCGACCTCCACTTCGTCCCGTTCGACAGCCTGATCGACCCCCAGACCCTCGTCACCGTGGTCCGCTTCATCAACCCGGGCTCCGACTTCCAGAAGCTCGCCCGCCTGCTGGAAGCCTCGCAGAACTCCTGAGTTTTGCGAAATCCCCGCCGCCCCGCCCATCCTCGCGACCGGCGGGGCGGCGTCGTTTCGAATTCCTCGCGGAAAGATGAAATCCGGCCGTCCCGACCGCGGATCGTCCCACGTGGACGGGTCGCAAGCCCGGCCGGCTCCTTGACAACCCGGACGGATCGAGGGCGGACGCGGGGCGATCGGAAGCTCCGCCCCCGTCGGGATGGGGCGGCCCGGAGGGCGACGCGGTTCGGCATGGCTTACATAATCACTCGGGCGCGAGGATGGCCCCCCCCTCGTGGACATGGCTACAGATTTTCGACCTGAAATCTGGCGGGATGTGAGGATGATCGAAGTCCCCTCTCCCGCCGGGAGAGGGGACTTTAGGTCCCCTTCAGCCTCGAAATTCTAGGCTAATTAGATGTGTAAATGTCTCTACTTGGCGGGGGAGGGGGCCTCGGCGTAGGGAGCCGGGGCTGCCGAAAACTCATGACGAGTCCGACGAACGGAGCCAAATTCCGGGGGCGGTTTACGTGTTGTAGGTTGTTTTTGGAGAATGGTTTACTTCGGCCGGAACGCGCGGACGGCTTCCCGCTTTCGCCGCGGACGAACCCATCATCGCGCCGCTTCGGTCAGCGTGATCCGCCCCAGCTTGTAGCGGCGGGCGCCGTCGTCGTCGGGCAGGGGGAGGGCCAGGACGGGGGCCCCGTCGCGGCGGCCGACGGAGATGAACAGGTCGTAGGCCCCGGGCTTCGTCGGCACGGTGAAGACGCCCAGCGGGTCGCGGTGGGGTAGGGCGACCGTGACCTCGGAGCGGACCGATCGCGTCGGCGCGGCGTCGGGCGGGCCGACCTCCAGGGAACGGACGTCGAACGCCTCGTCGACGTTCACCGAGACGATGCCGCCCTTCTCGTCCTTGAGCGTCAGGGCGACGAAGCCCCCCGGGTAGCAGGGCGCGACGCCCGCGTTCGCCCAGGTCGCCTCGAAGGCGAAGGGGGCCCCCAGCGGCGCCTCGCGCGGCCAGGACGCCTCGCGGAGCTGGAGCCGGTAGCCCAGGCGGCGGTTGATCCGGTCGATGGCCGCGCGGTTCTCCTCCAGCTCGACCCGCGGCCACCAGTGGATCGACATGTAGCTCGCGTGATAATCCTCCACCGACTTCATGAGCAGGTCGCCGCTCCACGCCTTGCGGATCCTGGAGGAGCCGTAGTGCTCGTGCTCCAGCACGACGGGGAGCTTCGGCCAGAAGGCCGCGGCCATCTCGGCGTGATACCAGGAGTCCGGCGGCGGCTGGACCAGGATGCTGTCGTCGCGGAGCGTGACCCCCTTCGAGAGCGCGTAGTCGGTGGCCGGCTGGCGCGCGCCGGGGCGGGTCGGGCCGGCGACGTCGTCGCTGATCGCCAGCAACGTATGCTTGAAGTGCTCCGCGTAGAGGTCGACGTGGACCTTGACCGCCGCCAGGGTCGCCGCGTCGTCGAGCTGGGCGCCGAAGCCGGTGTGACCCTCCCCCCACATGCCGAACGATCCGACGTCGACGAACGCCACGTCCGGGTTGCCGTCGTAGCGCCGGGCCATCGCGGCCAGGAAGGCGTCGAGCTTCGCGAGGAACACCGGGTCCCGGTAGTCCGGCTCCCACAACGGCCCGTCCGGCGCGGGGCCGTCGCCGAACTTGAAGTTCACCCCCTTCGCGCCGGCCTCCTGCACCCAGCGCGGCGTCGCGTCGCGCATCCAACTCTCGGTGGACGTCACCCGGATCGCGATCTTATGCCCCTTCGCCCCGAACCGCCGGGCGGGGGTGTCGAACAGCGACCAGTTGAACCGCCCCTCCTCCGGCTCCAGGAACGACCAGGGGACCCGCAGGTAGACCGTGGAGAGGCCGGGGAAGTCGTCGAGCGTGTCCGACGCTTCGAGCTTCGACCCGTAGTTGGCGATGATGTTGGAGTAGAAATGGAGCGTCCACCCCATGTCCGGGTTGACCAGCGCCCGGCCGTCGTCGGCCGGCCGGACCGTAACCCGGGCGGGGGCGGGATCGTCCGCGGCGGAGGACGAGGCGGGCGCGGAGGCCAGGGCCGCGGCGATCGCGAGCGTCGCGAGGCGTGTCATGGGGAGGGCCCTCGGGGGGGTCGCACGGGGAGGGAGGCGAGGCGGCCATCATAAATCGCGAGGCCGGGGCGGTCCAAACTTCAGCGTTTTTTCGCGAGTTGGGGCCGATGACGTCGGAAGATCCGGGGGATGGGGAGTTGGATCGGATTGCCGGATATGTGAGCTTTGCTGGATTTGACGCGGTTTAGCCGGACTTTTCCGGGAACGTGGACCTGGGGGGTTGGCATCCGGGGATTCATCATGTACCCTACGTCTCAGACACCCCTGCGACACCACCGAAGTCCTTCCCGGTGGTTCCTCCACCGGGTTGAACGGTACGACTCGATATCCCACCGATACTCCCCCTGTGAATCCCTGGAGATGTGCAAGATGAAGCGGCACCTGCTGGGCCTCGCCCTCGGCGCTCTGGTTTCTTTCGTCCTCGGCGGCAGCGCCCAGGCGTGTCACGGCAAGAAGGCCTGCGCGGCCCCGACCACGGCCTGCGCCCCCGCCCCCGTCGTCTGCGAGCCGGCCCCGGTCTGCGCCCCGGCCCCGGTCGTCGAGACCTGCGCCCCCAAGAAGTCCTGCTTCAAGATGCCGACGCTTCCCAAGCTGCACTGCAGCCTGCCGAAGCTGAACTGCTCGCTGCCGAAGTTCAAGGGCCTTGGCTGCCACAAGAAGGCCGCCCCGGTCTGCACCGAGACGGTCGCCTACGAGGCCGCCCCGGTCTACGCCGCCCCGCAGCAGGTCTACGCCGCCCCGCAGGCGCTGGCCGCCCCGCAGGCGCTGGCCGCCCCGCAGAACTGAGCGAGGCGCGATCGAACGATCGCCCGACGCACGGCCCGGCCGACTGCGGTTCATCCCGCAGCCGGCCGTGTCCTTTTCGAAAGAGGGCTCGTCCCGGTATCGAGTGGGCGTCTCGGCCGGGGGGGCTCGGGCGAGCGGCCGAGGCGGTGGCGGCCCGGGGCCCGGCCGCCCCGCCGGGCTTCATCCGCCCGGTGGGCTTCGACGACGTCCGCTATGCGACGCTCCTCTCGGCCCCGCCGACGAGCATCCACCAGCCCCGTCGCGAGATCGCCGCCGTCGCCTTGCGGCCGCATCGCCGACCCCAACTCCCGCCGCGGACGATCCGGCTCACCCCGCGCCTGGTCGTCCGCAAGTCGTGCGGCGCCTACCCCCCCCGCGGCTGAGCCGAGGCAGACGACCGGGCCGTCGCCGTGCTATCCTCGAACACGACGCGACGCCGGCCGTCGATCGTCGCCGGGCCCTTCGGGAGTTTCGCCATGCCCTCGCCGTTCCCCGGAATGAACCCGTGGCTGGAACGCCCCGACGTTTGGCACGACTTCCATTCGGCGTACCTACCGCTGCTGCGCCGCCAACTCGTCCGACAGGTCTCGCCGCGGTACGCCGTCAAGATCGATGAGAACGTCTACATCCACGAGGAAGGGGTGGAGGCCCGGGGGCGTTTCCGGCCCGACCTGGGCGTGACCTATCGGGGAGACGAGACGAGCGTCCGTCCCACGGCCGTCGAGATCGCCGCCCCGGTCCGGCTCCGGCTCCCCGACGAGGACGTCGAACGGCTCCCCTACCTTGAGATCGTGGACGGCCGGAGCGAGGAGCTGATTACCGTCCTGGAATTGCTGAGCCCGACGAACAAGCGCCGGGGCGACAACCGGACGAGCTACCTCAACAAGCGGGCGGCGATCCGGGCCGGCGGCGTCAACCTCGTGGAGATCGACCTCCTCCGAGGGGAGCCGCCGATGCCGGTGTTGGGCCGCCCCCCTTGCGCCTATTCGGTGCTGGTCGGCCGGACGGAACGCGGGCCCGAGGTCGATTTCTGGCCGATCGGCCTGCGCGACCCGCTGCCCGTCATCCCCGTGCCCTTGCGCGAGCCGGACGCGGACGCGAGGCTGGACCTGAAGGCCGCCCTGGACGAAGCTTACGACGACGCGGCCTACCAGTTCCGCATCTATGAGGGGCCGCCCGACCCGCCGCTGTCGCCCGAGGACGAGGCGTGGGCGCGGGAGTTCCTGCCGCGGCCGTCGTGAGGCGCGGGTCAGAACTCCCAGACGCGGCGGCCCTTGAGGAACATGGTGACGTAGCCGTCCTCGCTGACCTTCAGGACGGGGCCGAATTGCGAGGCGGCCAGCGCGGCCAGGGTGCGGGCGCCCTGGACGGACCGGCCGAGGTCCAGGACCTCGGGGTTGATGCGGAGGATGGCGCCGAAGGTGAGCAGGCGGCCGTCGGGGGCGGCGACGACGGCGCCGTCGAGGCTGGCGATGGCCTCCAGGACGGTCGGCTCCAGCTCGTCGACGGCCATGCCGCGGACGGCGTGGTGGAGGGCCCGCTTGGCCAGGCGGGGCGAGAGGTTCTCGGGATCCTGGGGGTCGTCGACGGCGACCTCCTCGGCCATGCGGTCGACCGGGGCGATGAGCTGGGGGACCGACTTCTCGGGGTCGCGGGCGACGACCAGCAGCGCGCCGACGCGGGCCTCGCTGAGGTTCAGCGCCGCCTGGAACAGGCGGCGGGCCAGGTCGCCGTCGCCGTCGCGCTCGACGGCCTCGCGCCAGACGGCGAACTTGGTGGGGACGTCCAGCAGCCGCCAGCGGCCGTCGCTGAAGCTGAAGGCCAGCTCCCCCTGCGCGAAGACCTTGATCTCCTGCGACGGGGTCAGCACCAGGCAGACGTGGCCGCCGGAGATCGTGGCGCGGGCGTGGGCCTGGTAGGGGCGGGGGCAGAGGTGGGCCTGGCAGCGCCGCATCTGGGTGCGCTCGGCCCACTCGGCGACGTCGGCGATCCGGACCAGCTCGCCCTGCGGGTCGACGACGAAGACGGTGCGGACGCCGTCGCAGAGGCGGTGGAAGCCCTTGATGGCGGTGAGGCGGGCGTTGAACTGGGGGGCGCCCTGGAGGTTCTCGCGGCCGGGGGTGGTCGGGTCGTGCGGCGTCCCCAGCAGCAGGGCGCCGGTGGTCACTCGCTTGTTCTCATAGGTGGAGAGCGCGGCGACCCGCAGCGCCTCCAGGGCGGCCGGGATCCGGAAGGACTCCACGGAATCCAGGAAGTCGGCGATGATGAGGTCTTCGGTCAGGTAGTTGAAGCGTTCGAAGCGGTCGGCGATGTCCTGGTCGAACAGGGCGCGGAAGCGATGGTCCAGCGCGGCGACGATGACGTCGATCATCCGCCGCTCGGCCGGGAAGAGGGGGACGGGGCTGCCGGGCTGGAAGGTCAGCCGGGTGCCCCGCCATTCGATCTCGATGGCCAGGCGGTCGGGGTCGTCGGTGAGGCGGTAGGGGGCCTCCTGCATCACGACGTCCCAGTCGATGATGCTGCGGTCCCCCTGGATCTCCAGCACGGAGTCCGGGAAGAAGTGTTCGAGCGTGCGCCGCATCACCGATTGATAGAGGCCGACGACCTTGGAGGCGGGGCCGAGATGTCGGTCGGGTCGGGCCAGCAAGGTCTGCTCCGCCATCGTCGCGGCCGAGGGGGCGTCGAACCGGACGGCCTTCCGAATCGCCTGTTCCATCATCGCCGAACGTCCCTCCGGCCATCCTTCGCCGACGTCGATCCATCCTAGGGGGCGTCTCGGAGAATACCAAGGGGGCCGGATTTGACGACGTCGAAATCCGGCCGGCACCCCGGCGCGTCGCTTTTCCTCAACTCGCCGCCCGGCCCGGCCGATGCCGAAAGGGAGGCCGACCTCCGCCTTGTCGGGCGGGTCGACCCTTGCTAGGATTCGCCGCCCGCGCCCCCCTCCGGGGTGCGGGCGAGCCGCCCCAGGGAAGGGGAGTACGCCGAGGCGGACGGGATGCCGCCGGCCGGCCGACAGGGAGCAATCGCCCGATGACCAATCGTCGCAAATGGCTGCGCGCCACCCTGGGCGTGGGCCTCACCGGCCTCGCCTGCCACCAGCTCTGGCGTCACGGCCACGACTACGTCTTCGCGGAGCAGTTCGCGGAGGTCGTCCCCGGCAAGATCTACCGGGGGGCCTGGCAGAAAGAGTGGCCGATGCGGCGCATCGCCCGCGACTGCAACATCAAGACGATCATGGCCCTGGCGCACCCCTACGACAGCGCCATCGCCGTCAAGGAGCGGGCCCTGGCGAAGGAGCTGGGGATCACCTGGATCCACAAGCCGATCATCGACCAGCGCAACGAGGCGGTCCCCAAGACGATCTTCGAGATCCTCGACGAGGCCGCCGCCGTCCTGAACGACCCGGCGAACTACCCGATCTTCTTCCACTGCCACCACGGCCTGAACCGGGTCTCCATGGCCCAGATCGCCTACCGGACGAAGTACTGCGGCTGGACCCTGGACCAGGCGAGCGAGGAAGTCTCCAAGGGGTTCGGCCTGGTGAAGGTCAACCACGGGCCCGACTACCGCACCATGGTCCAGTACTACGCCCAGAACGTCCTGCCGTACCGCGAGGCCCAGGCCGTCGCCGCCAAGGCCGCGGCCGACGAGGCCGCGATGCGCTGAGGACGCCCGGGCCCCGCCGGAACACCGCTTGATTCCGCGGCCGGCCCGTCTAGAATATTCTTTCACGCGGATCCTCGCGCGGGATCCGCGATCTCGCGCGCGGCGCGGGATCGGCCTCGGGTTTGCAGCAGTGCGTCCCGGTCCATCGGAGCCCCGTGCTAAACGGCTGAACGGCCGAAAAGGGAGGTCCCTCGATTGAACATCCGCCCCGCCCGCGTCGGCGACGTCCCCGCCATCTACGAGTTGATTCGCAAGTTCGCGGACCGCAAGGTCATGATCCGCAGGTCCATGGGCGAACTGTACGAATCGATCCGCGAGTTCCTCGTGGCCCTCGATGAGGATGGCAGGGTGGTCGGCTGCGTGGCGTTGCACGTGTTCTGGGAGGACCTCGCGGAGTTGAAGTGCCTCGCCGTGGCCGAGGAGGCCCAGGGGACCGGCATCGGCCGCAGGCTGGTCGACGCCTGCTGGGAGCAGGCCACGGAGCTGGAGATCAACTCGGTCTTCGCCCTGACCTACGCCGTCGGCTTCTTCGAGCGCTGCGGCTACGACCAGATGGACAAGGCCGATCTCCCCCACAAGATCTGGAACGAGTGCGTCCGCTGCCCGCTGTTCCCGAACTGCAAGGAAGTGGCCCTGATCCGCTCCCACGTCCCGATCTCCAGGCCCGCCGAGCCGGCCGGCGCGAGCGCCCGCGGCCTGGCGCTGGCCCCCGCCTGATCCCGGATCGGAGCGGCCCTTGAGCGGGATCGAATCGAAACCCGGCGGCCCGGGAGCGACGGCGGACGACGCCGCGGCCCCCGGGCCTTCGCGTGCGCGGCTGTTCGCGGCCTCGGCCCTGGTCGGGGCGGCCACGCTGATCCTGATGCTGGCCACCGAGCCCCGGCTGGCGATCGTCTGGGACGAGAGCTACACCCTCGGCCGCGAGGCCCGGCTCCGCTCCTGGTTCCGGGCCCTGCGCGACCCGGCCGGCTTCGCCGCGACCTGGTCGCCCCCGGCGATCGAGCTGGTGCAGCAGCAGGGGGCGTTCCCCGTGTCGCCCGATCGGAGGGACACGCGGGGCGAACTCCTGTTCGACCCGGCGGTCCTGGCCTGGTTCTGGCCGTTCGCCCGCGAGGAGCCCCACGGCCACCCGCCGTTCTACGCGCTGTTGGGCCTGGTCGGCGACGTCCTGACGCCCGGCCGGCCCGACCTGGAGCGAGGCCGGCTGGGGCCGATCCTGATGTTCTCGGCCGTCGCGGGCGCGCTGTTCCACTTCGTCGCCCGGCGCTGGGGCTGGTGGGCCGCGGCGGCCTCGGCCGGGGCCTGGGCGCTGCACCCGCACCTGTTCGCGCACGGGCATTACGCCTCGTACGACGGCCCGCTGTCGTGCCTCTGGCTGCTGGCGATCTTCGCGTTCGTCGCCGGCCGGGAGTCGAACCGGTCCGCCTGGGCCGGGGCGTTCGGCGTCGCGCTGGGCTGCGCGATGGCCGACAAGCTCACCGGCTGGTTCATCCCCATCCCGTTCCTGGTCTGGGCGGCTATCTACCGCGACCGTTGGGCGTTCCGGTTCCTGGCCCTCGGCGGCCTGGCCGGGCTGGCGGTCGCGTACCTGCTCCAGCCGCCGTGGTGGGCCGAGCCGATCTCCGGGCCCTGGCGGTTCTTCGCCTCCAACCTCTCGCGGGCCGAGACGATCCCGATCCCGGTCCAGTTCCTCGGGACGATCTACAACACGCCGAGGGAGTCGCTGCCGCCCTACAACACGATCGTCCTGACGATCTTCGCGACGCCCGTGGGCTTCCTGGCGCTGGGATTGGCGGGGGCCTGGCGGGCGCTGCGGCGGTGGAAGGTCGAGCCGATCTTGCTCCTGTTCCTGGGCCACTGGGCATTCCTGCTGCTCCTGCGCGCGATGCCGAAGACCCCGGGCCACGACGGCGTCCGCCTGTTCCTGCCGGCCTTCGGCGTGCTCGCGCTGCTGGCGGGGCCGGGCGTGGTGCAACTCCGGGAGTGGATCGGCCGGGCGTCGCGGTGGGTGGTCGGGCTGGGCCTGGCCGAAGGGGCCGTGTCGCTGGCGGTGATGATGCCGTTCCCGCTGTCGTACTACAGCCCGATCGTCGGCGGCCTCCCGGGCGCGACCCGGCTCGGCATGGAGCCCACGTTCTACTGGGACGCCCTCGACCCCGGCGCGCGGGCCTTCCTCCGCGAGAACACGCCCTCGGGGCGGACGATCCGGTTCGCGACGTTCCCGAACTCGTGGATCTACCTCCGCGATCTCGGCGAACTCCCCCGGGGGATCGCGCCGATCGACCCGGGCGCGCCGCTCTGGTACGTCGTGCAGAACCGGCCGGGCACCCTGAACCCCTGGGACCGCGCCCTGATCGCGGGGGCGAGGCCGGCCTACACGGTGACGAAGCTGGGCGTCCCGCTCGTCTGGGTCTTCCGCTACGAGGACCTGGAGCGGGCCATGCGCGAGGGCGGCCGGTGAGCCTCGCGCCGGAGCATCGGGCGATCTACCTGACGGGCGCGACGGCCTCGGGCAAGTCGGCGGTCGGGGTCCACCTGGCCCGGATCCTCGACGCCGAGATCCTGGCGCTGGACTCCATGACGCTCTATCGCGGCATGGATATCGGCACGGCCAAGCCCACGGCGGACGAGCGCGGGGGCGTGCCGCACCACCTGATCGACGTCCTCGACCCGTGGGAATCGGCGAGCGTCGCGATCTACCGCGAATGGGCGCTCGGAGCGATCCGCGACGTCGAGTCGCGCGGGCGTCGGGCCCTGTTCGTCGGCGGCACGGCCCTGTATTTGAAGGCCATGCTCCGCGGCCTGTTCGACGGGCCCGGCGCCGACCCGGAGGTCCGCGGCCGGCTGGAGGCCGAGGCCCTGGCGGTCGGCGACGCCGCGATGCACGCCCGGCTGGCGGCCCTCGACCCGGCGACCGCCGCGCGGCTGCACCCCAACGACCGCCGCCGGATCGTCCGGGCGCTGGAGGTGATCGAGCTGACCGGCTCCCCCTTCAGCGCCCTGCAGCGCGAGCACGACCGCCCCGCGCCGGCCGCGACGAAGGTCTTCGCCCTGGACCACCCCCGGCCGACCCTCCACGACCGGATCGACCGCCGCGTGCTGGCGATGTTCGAGGCCGGGCTGGTCGACGAGGTCCGCCGGCTCCGATCGGCCCCCCGGCCGATGGGGAGCGTGGCGGAGCAGGGGGTGGGATATCGCGAGGTGATCGAACACCTCGCGGGCGAGGCCGACCTGCCGACGACCGTCGCCCGCATCCAGGCGCGGACGCGGCAGTTCGCCAAGCGGCAGGCGACGTGGTTCCGGGGGCTCGCGGAGGTGCGCCGGGTGGAGGTCGGCCCCGGGGACGACGCCGAGGCCCTGGCGCGGCGGCTGGCGGCCGAGATCGCCGCGGATTGACCTTCCCGGCCCCCCCGGCCTGTGCTATCACTCCGGCGACGGATCGGCCCGCCGCGTCGGGCGCGCGTCGATGCGCGCCGGGACGCCCCGGCCGGACCCGACCCGACCGCCTCGCACTCAGTCCCGCCCCGTCGCGTCGCTCGCGGGGAGGGCGTCCCAAGGAGGGGATGACCATCATGGGCCGGCGACTCGTCTTCTTGCTCGGCATGGCGCTGCTGGTCGCCTGCGGCCCGGCGCGCCTCCTCGGCGCGCAGGCCGACCCCCTGGCGGACCCGGTCGAGGCCCAGGAGCCGGCCCCGCTGACGCCCATCGACCTCCCCGCGGGGGCCGACGAGCCCCCGCCCGCCGACCTGCCGCCGGCGCAGCCCGTCCCCCCGGACATGGACGCCGCCCCGGCACCGGTCGCCCCGAAGCCGAAGCGCCCCCAGGCCGCGGAGCCCTTGCAGGACGACGCCGTGGAGCGGGCGCAGGCCCCCGCGCCGGCCGCGGCCCCCGCCGCCGCCCCGGCACCGGCCCCGGCCGAGTCCGACGGCGGGTTCATCACGTCGCCCGAGCGGCTGCCGCTGGGGCGCCACGAGGTCGTCGTCGACGTCGAGGTCCAGGCCCCGGCGGAGATGAACCTGAACAAGCCGGCGACGGCCGTCATCCTCGTCGCCAACGCCGGCTCCTCGGACGCCTTCGACGTGACCGTCCGCGACGAGCTGCCCCCGGGCCTCAAGTTCGTCTCCAGCACCGTCCCCCCCGAGCCCGGGGCCGTGGAGCAGGGGATCCTGGTCTGGAAGCTGGGGACGCTCCCCGCCGGCGCGAGCAAGAAGATCCCCATGCAGGTGACGCCCACCCAGGTCGTCCACATGGACCACGCGGCGACCGTCACCTTCCGGGCCGGCAGCAAGGCCCGCAGCCTCGTCCGCGAGCCCAAGCTCAAGGTCGAGGTCGTCCAGGCGCCCAGCGTCGCCAGGCAGCTCAAGGGGAAGGCGGTCGACTACAAGATCTCCGTCACCAACACCGGCGACGGCCCGGCGCGGAACATCCTGGTCCAGGCCAAGCTCAGCCCGGGGCTCCGCCACGAGAGCATCGTGGGCAGCGACGAGAACAGCCTAGAGCATCCCATCGAGTCCCTCGGCCCCGGCGACCGCTACGACCTCCCCACGCTCCAGGTCGACACCACCCAGGGAGGCCGCCAGACCTGCACCGTGAAGGCCACCAGCCCCGACGTCGTCTTCAACGCGGCCGACGCCGAACTCGAGCGCGCCGTCGACGTCGTCGAGCCCAAGCTCAAGATCGACCTCGCCGCCCCGGAGAAGCGCTACACGGACACCGTCGGCCAGTACAGCGTGACCGTCGAGAACCCCGGCACGGCCCCGGCGAAGAACGTCCAGGTCTCCGTCGCCCTGCCGGTCAACGGCAAGCTCGTGGCCGCGCCCCAGGGGGCCGTCTACGACGGCAAGGCCCAGCGCCTGGTCTGGACGATCCCCGAGCTGCCGCCGACCGACCCGACCAACCCCGCGCTGAAGCCCCGCGTCCTCCCGTTCGAGGTCCGCTTGCGCGACGTCGGCTACTACGAGGTGACCGCGGAGGCCAAGGCCGACGGCGTCTCGAAGCAGCTCCAGAAGCGGTCGACCGACGTGCAGGGGATGGCCGACCTCGACCTGATCGTCTACGAGCGCAAGCGGGTCGTCGACGAGGGGGGGGAGACCATGTTCCTCATCAAGCTCCAGAACTACGGCAAGAAGGAGGCGTCCGGGGTCCAGGTCGTCGCCGCGTTGTCCGACAACCTCCAGCCCACCGAGACGACCGGCGGCCCCGAGGGGGAGGGCCACATGAAGCCGGAAGGCAAGAACATCCTCGTCCAGTTTCCCAGGATCGACCGCATCGGCCCGGGGGCCTCGATGGTCCTCGGCGTGAAGGTGAAGGCCGTGAAGGCCGACGACGGCGTGGGGACGTGCGAGGTGACCGTGAAGCACGACGACGACGCCGCCTCGCTGCGGGGCATGGCCAACGTGAAGGTCTCCCAGGGCCGCCGCACGGCCGGCGCCGCCGAGCCCGGCATGAAGTAACCCGGCCATCCGCCCGCCGGTCCGGGTTGGTCGCCGCGCGACGGCGTCGTACAATCAAGGTCGTCGGGCGCCCGTCGCGTCGTGGGGCGCGGACGCCCCGGGGCGGACGCCCGGGACCGGGGCCGGACCCGCGATGACCATGCCCGGAACGACGTCGGCCCGCCGCGCGATCGCTCTGGGCGCGGGCGCGACGGCCGTCGCCCTCGCGACGGTCGCCGCCGTCGTCCTCCCGGGGTGGTGGCCCATCCTGCCCCGGGCCGCCCGCGCCGCCGTCGCCGAGGCGGCCCTCTCCGGCGCGATCGTCGTCCGCATCGTCCTGGCCCTGGGAGGCGCCGCGACCCCGTTCCTGGCCTGGGCCGCGATCCGCGCCCGACGTCGGCGACTCCCGGCGGCGCGGCTCGGCCGGCTGGCGCTGCTGGGCCTCTCCTGCCTCGCGGCCCTGGCCGCCCTGGAGGCCGGCGCGGCGGCCGTCCGGGCGGGCATGCATCGCTTCCCGGCCCTCCCCACGTCGTTCCCGCCCGAGGACCCCGGCACCTACCGCATCCTCGTCCTGGGCGGGTCGAGCGCCCTGGGCGAGCCGTATCGGCCGTGGGTCTCCGTGGGCCAGATCGTCGCGTGGAAGCTGGGCGAGGCCGTGCCGTCGCGGCGCTTCGAGGTCGAGACCCTGGCCTGGCTCGGCGACTCGCTGGAACAGCAGCACGCCAAGCTGGCCGCGATCGCCCGCCGGCCGGACGCCGTCGTGATCTACTCGGGCCACAACGAGTTCGCCGCGCGGTTCGAGGAGGACCGGGCGCATGAGGTCGGCCTGGAATCGTCGTCGGCCCTGGCGCGGGCCGTCCACCGGCTGGACGCGGCGTCGCCGCTGGTCGGCCTGGTCCGCGAGCTGATCAGCAAGAACCGCCTGGACGCCCCGCCGTCGCTGAAGGATCGCCACCAGGTCGTCGACCCGCCGCTGTGCGCCCCGGCCGAGTACGCCGCGGTCCTCGACGACTTCTCCGCCCGGCTCGACGCCGTCGTCGCCTGGTGCGGGCGGATCGGGGCGCGGCCGATCCTCATCATCCCCCCGGCGAACGAGGCCGACTACGAGCCCGGCCGCTCGACCGTCGAGCCGGGCGTCGACGCCGCCGAGCGCGCCCGGATCGCCGACGCGATCCACCGGGCCCGCGCCCTGGAGGCGACCGAACCCGGCCGCGCCCTGGAGGTCTATCGGGACGTCGCGCGGCGTCATCCGGGCTTCGCCGAGGCCCACTACCGGATCGGCGAGCGGCTGCGGGCGGAGGGGAAGCGGGAGGAGGCCGCGGCCGAGTTCCTGGCGGCGCTCGACCGCGACGGCCTGCCGATCCGCTGCCAGGCCCCGTTCCGCGAGGCTTACCGCCGCGTCGCCGCCCGCCGGCCCGGCTGCATCCTGATCGACGGCCGCCGCGAGCTGATCGCCGCCAGCCCCTCCGGCTGGCTGGGCGGCGACGTGATCGAGGACACGCATCATCCGAACCTCCGCGGCTACGTCGCTTTGGCCGCCGCTGTCCTACGCGGGCTGGAAGCCCGTAGGGAGTTCGGAGGGGGCTGGTCCGCCGTCCCCGCGCCCGACGTCGCCGGCTGCGTCGCCCGCTTCGGGATCGACGCCGAACGGCTGGCGGAGGCGTGCGAGCGGACCAGCCTCCACGACCGTCGCGTGGCGGGATATCGCCACGACCCGGCCCGGCGGCTCGCCGAATCCCGGCGATTCGCCGAGGCCGCCCGCAAACTCCGGGAGGGGGCGGCGATCGACGCCGTCGGCCTCCCCTCATTCGCACCCGAAGGACGGCCGAACTGATGCTGGACGTGGACGGAACCCCGACCTGGGAAGGCGTGCTGAACCTGGACAAGCCCCCCGGCGTGACCTCGCGCGACGTCGTCAACCGCGTCGCCCGCCTGCTGCCCAGGAAGGTGAAGGCCGGCCACGCCGGCACCCTGGACCCGCTGGCGACCGGGGTCCTGGTGATCTGCGTCGGCCCCGCCACGCGGCTCATCGAGTACGTCCAGCGCATGGGGAAGACCTATCGCTCGACGTTCCGCCTGGGTGCCCGGAGCGACACCCACGACGTCGACGGCGTCGTCGTCCCCACGCCCGACCCCCGCGCCCCGGCCCTCGCGGAGATCGAGGCGGCCCTGGCGGCCCTGGTGGGCGAGGTGATGCAGCTCCCCCCCGCGCACTCGGCCCTGAAGGTCGACGGCCGCCGCGCCTACGAGCTGGCCCGCGCCGGCGAGGACGTCGACCTGGCCCCCCGGCCCGTCCGCATCGACGAGATCCGGATCCTGGCCTACGACTGGCCCGCGCTGGAGGTCGAGGTCCGCTGCGGCAGCGGGACCTACATCCGCTCGATCGCCCGCGACCTGGGCGAGGCCCTGGGCTGCGGCGCCGTGATGGAGACGCTCGCCCGCACCCGCATCGGGGTCTTCACGCAGGAGGAGGCGCTGGCGCCCTCCGACCTCGACCGCGACGCGCTCGCCGGCCTGCTGCGCCCCGCCCTCGACGCCGTCGCCGACCTGCCGCGCGTCCCGCTCGACGACGCGGCCCTGGCCGACGTCCGCCTCGGCCGGAAGGTCCCCGGCGAGGCCGCGCCCGGATCCGAGGTCGCCCTCATCGCCCCCGACGGCCGCCTCGTCGCCCTCGGCGAGGCCGACGGCCGCCTCGTCCAGCCGCGCAAGGTCCTGGGCTGACCTCGACGGCCCCGTCCGGGCGCGAAAATTGGAATCGTGAAATCCGAACGACCCGCCCGGCGACCATACCGAGATGGAGGGGCACGCGCCCTCGGATCTTTGACAATCCGGTCGTCACTCGAGGTCGGACGCCGCCATCGGCCCGAGCGTCGACGCCGGAGCGTCGAGATCGGGACGCAACCCGCGGCGAGCGCCGAAATCCTTGAGCCTCCGCACTCGACTCCACCGGGATCGATCGAGGGCGGTGGCCCGGCCGGGCCACTGGGGTGAGCCTTTGGAATTTGTCGATCAGCGTCTTCCCCCCTCGCGGGGGAAGACAGACCGCGAAGCGGTCGGATGAGGGGGACGCGAAGCACCGGCGCCGTCGGGATTCGAAGGCCCGCCCGTCCGGGCCCGATGCGAGATCCGACGGCCTCCGCGCTCGTCCTCCCCCTCATCCGGCCCTTCGGGCCACCTTCCCCCGCGAGGGGGGAAGGCCGTCATGACGCCCCCTCAACCTCCGACGCGATCCGCCGAACTCCAAAGGCACGCCCGGCCACTATCACTTCCAAAGACTTACGTCGATCCCGGCGGTGTCCCGCGAGGAGTGTCGATTCTTGATTCGAAATCGACGAACGGACCCGCAGGGTTCTGTCTGTAAGTTGCTTGTAGATAATGGGGTTGTGTCGAATGACGGGTGGTCGTCGGCCGACGAACGGAGCCACGGGGGGCGGAGGACGCGACGCGACGCCGTTCGGGCGAGGCGTCGACCGTCGACCGGGGAATCGGCGCGTCGGGGGCGAACCCCGGGGCGGCGGATGGCGTCTAGACGTATAGTAAGGATTGGGGAGCGAGGCGGGCGTCGTTGACGCCCGTCGACGGCCTCATTAGAATCCGGCCGCGCCCGGGCGCGTGCCCTCCGCGATCCATCCTGCCAGAAGCGAGGAACCAGCCCACTTGATCGACACGAGCCGAAACGAGCGTATGGGGAATCGGGAGCGCGCGATCCTGGTCGGGGTCATCCTGCCGGGGGCCGTGTACAACACCGACGACCCCCTGGACGAGATCCGCGGCCTGGCCAAGACGGCCGGCCTGGAGACGGTCGGGACGATGCTCCAGAAGCGTCAGCAGGTGGACGTCGCGACGTATATCGGCTCGGGCAAGGTCGAGGAGCTGAAGGGGCTGGTCGAGGCGTTCGAGGCCGACGTCGTCGTCTTCGACTCCGACCTGGGCCCCGGCCAGACCCGGAACCTGGAGAAGGAACTGGGCGTCAAGGTCGTCGACCGCACCGAGGTCATCCTCGACATCTTCGCCGTCCACGCCAGCAGCCACGAGGCCCACCTCCAGGTGGAGCTGGCGCAGCTCGAATACGCCATGCCGCGGCTGAAGCGGATGTGGACCCACCTGTCGCGCTACAAGGGGGGCATCGGCGTCCGCGGCCCGGGCGAGAAGCAGCTCGAAGAGGACAAGCGGCTGGTCGTCCACCGCATCCAGGAGCTGAAGGCGAAGCTCGGCAAGATCCAGTCGAGGAAGGAGCGCGAGGTCGCCGGCCGCGGGGACTTCCCCACGGTCTCGCTCGTCGGCTACACCAACGCCGGCAAGAGCACCCTCATGAACGCCCTGACCGACGCCGGGGTGCTGGTCGAGGACAAGCTGTTCGCCACGCTCGACACCCGGACCCGCAAGTGGCGGTTCCGAGGCGGCGGCGCGGCGCTGCTGTCGGACACGGTCGGGTTCATCCGCGACCTGCCGCACTCGCTCGTCGCCTCGTTCAAGGCGACGCTCGAAGAGGCCCGCCAGGCCGACCTGCTGCTGCACGTCGTCGACGCCTCCAGCCCGGACGCCGAGATGCAGGTGCAGGCGGTGGTCGAGGTCCTGGAGGAACTCGGCCTGAAGGACCACCCGACCCTGCTCGTCCTGAACAAGGCCGACAAGGTCCCCGACCGCTCGTATCTGGACGTCCTCCGCGCCCACCATCGCGACTCGGTCTGCATCAGCGCCGCGAAGCGGGAGGGGCTGGACGCCCTGGAGCACGCCGTCCGCCTGGCCCTGCTGGAATCGGCGATGGACGTCGAGGTCGAGACGAGCGTCGCCGACGGCCGCGTCCTGGCCTACCTGGCCCAGCACGCCCAGGTCCACGACCGCGCCTACGACGATGAGAACGACCGCGTCGTCATCCAGTGCCGCCTCCCCCGCCGCTGCCTCAACTTCCTGCTGGAGCACGGGGCCCAGGTCCGCGAGAAGGAGATGCGGGTCTACGCCTGAGAGGCGGCGACCCGATGAGCCCGTCGCGCTTCGAGGTCCCCTCTCCCGCCGGGAGAGGGCGGCCCGAAGGGCCGGGTGAGGGTCGTCGGATCTCGGGACGGCCGCTGCGATCGACGCCTTCCTCGCGGGGGAAGACAGACGCCGAAGGCGTCAGATGAGGGGGACGCGGAGCACGGGCTCCATCGGGCTTCGAAGGCCCGCCCGACCGGCTTGGGATCCCGGCGGCCCCCGCGCTCGTCGTCCCCCTCATCCGGCCCTTCGGGCCACCTTCCCCCGCGAGGGGGGGAAGGCCGTTACGATGGCCGCCCCAAAATCCGCGACGGTCAGGAAAACCGAGGGGTGGCCACGGCTTGTTTCGGTCCAGGCGAGTCCGCTATGCCCCCCGAATTCCGGCGACCCTCACCCGTCGCTGCGCGGCCGCCCTCTCCCGGCGGGAGAGGGGACATTGATCGGTGTCGGCTTTCCGATCGCTCGGCACCCCGGCGCATGAGAACGCCCGGCTCGCCGCCTCGAACGAGGGGCGGAGGCCGGGCGTGATCTCGTTCGCTCAGGCGGTGGCGGCCTTCTTCTTGGGGCCCTTCTCGCGGGAGACCTTCCAGTCCTCGAAGAGGGACTTCAGCTCCTCGACGGTGACGCCGCCGTGGTCCTCGCCGCTGTTCCAGCGGGCGAAGAGGGCGGTGTGGCGGTCGCGGAGGGGGCCGCGGGGCAGGAAGCGGCCGTGGAACTTCTTGACGTACTTGAGGCGCGGGTCGGCCGGCTGGCGGGGGGCCTCGGGGGCCTTCTCGGCGGCCGGGGCGGCCTCGGCGGCGTCCTTGGACTTCTTGGCGTCTTTGGCCATCGAACGGATCCTGCGTCGCTTCGCGGTAGAAGAAAAAGGAAAGGACCGCCGCGGGGGCGGTCGCAGCACATCCCGCGCGGGTCGGCCGGACGAGACGGCCGGACTCCGGGCGCAGGCCTCGACGGAGATAGTGTAATCGATACCCTCGGCACCTGGCAAGCGCCGCCGCGGGGCGGTCAGCCGAGGGCGGACGGCCGGCGCTCGGCGGGGGCCTTTCGCCAGGCGTGGGGGCCGCGGAGGATCGAGGCCGGCTGGGCCGGGGCCGAAGGGACGGGGGCGTCGGCCTCCCAGCGGTGGGCGTCCAGGCTGCGGACGATCCGGTCGGCCACGCGGACGGCCTCCAGGCCGGCCTCGCCGGTGACCCGGGGGCGGGAGCCGTCGCGGACGGCCGCGACGAAGTCTTGCAGCTCCATCGTGAGCTGGTCGCACGCCGGGGGCTCGACCTGGTCGACCCGCAGCACCTTGCCGAACAGGTGGTCCTTGATCGCGGCGGGCTTCGTCAGGTCGACCCCTTCCAGGTCGACGCCGCCGGCGAGGAACTCGTCGGACGGGCGGACGACGGTCGCCCGGCGGGCCCCGAAGTCGAGCGAGGCGTATCCCTCGGCCCCCCAGACCCGCATCTTCCGCGAGGTCGCGTAGCTGGCGCGGCTGGCGGACAGGTTGGCGACGGCGCCGTTCTCGAACTCGATGCGGGCGTCGGCCACGTCCTCGTGGTCGCCGAAGAGGGCCACGCCCACGGCCGAGACCGACTTCACCGGCGAGTCGACCAGGCTGAGGACCAGGTCGATGTCGTGGATCATCAGGTCGAAGACCACGCCGACGTCGGTCGAGCGGAAGGTGTAGACGGCCATCCGCTCGCCGCTGAGGAACTTGGGCCGCAGGGGAGACTCGCGGAGGGCGTCCAGCGCCGGGTTGAACCGCTCGACGTGGCCGACCTGGAGCGTCGCCCCGGTCGAGCGGGCCAGGTCGACCAGCTCCTCCGCCTCGGCGACCGTGCCGGCGAGCGGCTTCTCGACCATCGCCGGGATCCCCGCCTCCAGGAACGCCCCGGCGACCTCGCGGTGGAGGACGGTCGGGACGGCGATCGAGACGGCGTCCACCCGGCCGATCAGCTCGCGATAGTCGGCGACGGCCCGCGTCCCCAGGCCCTCGGCGATGGCGCGGGCCTGCTCGGGGCGGGAATCGGCCACGGCGACCAGCTCGACGCCCGGCAAGGAGCCCAGGATCCGGGCGTGGTGGCGGCCCAGGTGGCCGACGCCGACGACGGCGACGCGCAGCGGTTTCATCGGTCGGACTCTCCGTGTCTCAAGGCGATCCTTCGGGCGGGCCGGCGTCGGCGGTCAGGCCGAGGCCGAGAGCCGGGCGCGGTCGCGACCGCGGCCGTGGCGGCCCTGCTGCTGGTAGTCGATGAAGTCGAGGAGCCGCCGGACCTCCGGGCAGACCTGGCCGTGGGCTTCCAGGACTTCCTGGGCCTGCTTGGCGGCCATGCGGGCGCGGTAGATCAGGCGATGGGCCTCGTGCAGGGCCGTGATGGCGTCGGCGGCGATGCCGTGCCGCTTGAGCCCCACGATGTTGATGCAGCGCACCTTGGAGGGGTTCCCCTCGACGAGCATGAACGGGGGGACGTCGTGGTAGACGCGGGTCAGGGCGCCGACGTAGCTGTAGTTGCCGACGCGGACGAACTGGTGGAGGCCGACGCCGGCGGAGACCGTGGCGTAGGAATCCATGTGGATATGCCCGGCCAGCATCGTGTTGTTGGCGATCAGGATGCGGTCGCCCAGCAGGCAGTCGTGGCCGACGTGGACGTTGGCCATGAAGTAGTTGTGCGAGCCGATCCGGGTGATCCCGTCTTCCTTGGTGGTGCCGCGGTGGACGGTGACCCCCTCGCGGAAGGTGTTGTCGTCGCCGATCTCCAGCCGGGTCGGCTCGCCCTTGTAGGTGTAGTCCTGGGGCTCGCCGCCGAGGACCGAATTGGGGTGGACGACGTTGTTCTCGCCGAGGGTGGTGCGCCCCAGGATGCAGACGTGGGCGATCAGCCGGGTGCCGCGGCCGATCCGGGCCTCGGGGCCGATCACGCAGTAAGGGCCGATCTCGACGTCGTCCGCGATCTCGGCGCGGGGGTCGATATGGGCGGTGTCAGCGATCATGGTGGCCATGAGTTGGGTTCCTACCAGCCGATCGTCCGGGGATGGGGAAGGGGCGGCATCCGAGCCGTCGCGGTCCCGGCCGCTCAGGCGGCCGGGGCGGCGTCGATGAGCACGAACCGGATCCGGGCCTGGGCGGCCAGGGCGTCGTCCACCCTCGCCGCGGCGGTCACGCTGGCCGAGGCCGGCTTGATCTTCAGCGCGTCGACCTCGATCCGGAGCTGGTCGCCCGGGACCACCGGCCTGCGCAGCTTCACGTCGTCGATGGAGGCGATCACGGCGGCCCTGCCCGTGCGGCTCACGCTCGACGCGATCAGGACTCCGGCGGCCTGGGCCATCGCCTCGATGATGAGCACCCCGGGCATGATCGGCCGGCCGGGCCAGTGACCTTGAAAGAACGGCTCGTTGAAGGTCACGTTCTTGACGCCCACCACGCGACGCGCCGGCTCCAGCTCCAGGACGCGGTCGAGCAGGAGCATCGGGTAGCGGTGGGGGAGGATGTCGAGGATGCCGTGGATGTCGATCGTGCCGTCGGGCCGGACCGGGAGCTGGGGCCTCGGCCGGTCGTCGCGGCCGGCGTCCTTCTCGACGGCCTGGATCAGCTTGCGGACCAGCGTCGCGTTGGTGTGGTGCCCGGAGCGGTGGGCCACCACGAACCCGTGCAGGTCCATCCCCAGCAGCGCCAGGTCGCCGACCATGTCCAGGACCTTGTGGCGGGCGCACTCGTCGGCGAACCGCAGCCGGTTCCCCACGACGCCGTCGGGCCCGAACAGGAGGACGTCGGCCTCGGTGGTCCGGAGGCCGATCCCCATGGCGCGGAGGGCCTTGGCCTCCTGCTCCAGCAGGAAGGTCCGGCAGGCGGAGACCTGGTCGCGGAAGGTCTCCGGGGTCATCGCCAGGAGGAAGCCCTGGCTGCCGATGGGGGACGACGGCCCGTAGTCCAGGTGGTAAGACAGGGTCAGGCCGTCGGAGCCCCCCGGGTGGGCGGCGAGGACGGCGTCCCCCTCGCGGACGACGAACGACCGCTCCAGCGCCAGGGCCCGGCGCGGGCGGTCCTGGTCCACGACGCCGACGGAGTCGATCAGCTCGACGTAGGCCCGGCTGGAGCCGTCGAGGCCGGGGCATTCGGCCGCGTCGATCTCGACGGTGCAGTTGTCGACCTGCATGCCGGACAGGGCGGCCATGACGTGCTCGATCATCTCCACCCGGGCGGGGCCGTCCTGGACGGCGGTCCGGCGCTGGGCGGGGACGACGTGGTCGATCCGGGCGGCGACGGAAGGCCGGCCGGGGAGGTCGGTCCGGACGAAGCGGACGCCGGCGTCGGGCTCGGCGGGGAGGAACCGCATCCGGACGTCCGCGCCGAGGAAGAAGCCGACGCCGCCGACTTCGGCCTCGCGGGCGAGGGTGCGCTGGGCGCGCTTGGAGACGAGCATGCCTTCCCTGGTCCTTTCGCCCGGCTCGGCGGCCGTTGCGGCGCCTGATGTGAGGCCGGGGCTGGTGGTGGTCCCGTTCGGTCCATGATCGGGACGTCGCCCCGGCGGCGGGCGTCGGTCCGCGCCGGGGAGGTCTGGGGGCGGGCAATCGGTCGGTGCCCGCCCGGGCTCAACTCAGCGGACGCTCGACTTGGGCGTGGCGGCGGCAGCGGCGGGGGCGGTGCCGGCGGCGGGGGCGGTGCCGGCGGCGGGGGTCCCCTTGGCGATCGGGCCGCCGGCGTCCTTGTAGACCCGGTTGAGGTTGTGGATCACGTCCTGCGTGATGTCGTTGATCGGGTCGAAGTAGATCATCGGGTTGGCCATCGCGGCCATGACCGACTGCGGGTTCGTGCCGTTAGGCGACTGGTTCGTGACCTTCATGACGTAGGTCATCTTCCGCGCCTGGGCGATCCGCTTGGCGACCTCGGTCACCTCGTTGTAGAGGCCGGCCATCGCCTCGGCCTCGCGGCTCTGGAACTCGCGCTCGGCCTGCTCCCGGCCGGCCTCGATGCGGGCCTTCAGCTCGGTGAGCTTGTTCTCCTGCTTCTTGAACTCCTCCTGGCCCGGGGCGAAGCGCTGGAGGACCTCGGTCTCCTGGGCGAACTCCTGCTGGAGCTTCATCAGCTCGCCGCGCTTGGCGACCATCGCCGCCTGGAACTCCTCGTTGGCGTACTTGACCTTCTCGTAGCTCTTGAAGACCGCGTCGAGGTCGATCGTGCCGATGACCGGCGCGGTCCCGGCCTTGAACTGGGAGGCCCCGGAGCTGGTCTTGCGGACGGCGGCGTCCTGCTGGCCCTGGATCGGGGCGGACAGCAGCCCGGCCCCCACGACGCCCAGGCCGGCCGCGACGATCAGACGAGACGAGAGCACCATCGGCGAAACTCCTTTTCACCGCCGCCGCAGCGGCGGCCCGACGCCCTGAACCGCGCCCGCCCGAGGTCCATCCGGGCGGTCCGCCCCCCGCACTCCCCGCGGGGGCCGCACGCCCCGGGGGGCCGACGCGGGCATTCTGCCGCGAAGCCCCCGGGGGGTCAAGGCGAACCGACGGCCCCGGGTCAGGCGCCGGTGTAGTTCAGCACGAAGTCGTGGAATCGGTACTTCTTGTTCCTGGGCGTCTCGCCGGCGGCGGCGAACAGGCTCAGCAGCAGCTCGCCGAAGTGCTCGGTCCGCACGCTGTAGAAGTTGTGCTTCCCCTCGCGGCGGGACTCGATCAGGCTGGAGACGCGCAGCAGCGCCAGGTGGTGGCTCACCGCCGGCTGGCTCTGCCCCAGCCGGTTGCACAGCTCGGTGACGTGCAGCTCGCCGTCCTCGGAGAGCGCCAGGTAGAACAGGATCCGGAGCCGCGTCTCGTCGCTCAGGAGCTTGAACACCTGCGCCAGCTCGCGGATCGACTGGTCCGAGACCTCGGGCGTCGTCTCCTCCGCCTCCACCTTGACGCTGCCGTTGCCGTTCGAAGCGGTCGCCTTGCGGGCCATAAGGGAGATCCTCTCAGTATTGGTTCGCATTCGGGGGACGTCCGCCGGCTCGCGGACGGCGTCGACGACCCCGGTCGTCGACGAAAGAATTCGGAGAGGGCTTCGTGGATCCTATCGTCCCGATCCCCCCGCACCGCGCGGGGGTCGCGACGTGATGCTGCGAAAAATGGATGTTGATTTCGGGGACGGGCCGTCGCGAAGAGGGGCGGGGCCCGTCGGGGAGGAGGAGGTCGTTCGGACGAGCGGTCGAGTCGGGTCGGGCGGGCCCTCGGCCCGCATGATTATAGATGATAATCCATTTTCGGGATCGCGGCACGCCGATTCGGCCGTCGGGGCCGATCAGGCCCCCAGGAGGCCGTAGCGGGCCAGGGCGCGGGAGAGCTTGGCGAGCGAGGCCTCGTCCAGCGGACAGAGCGGGAGGCGGACCTCGGCGGAGCCGCGGCCCAGCAGGGCGATCGCGGCCTTGAGCGGGACCGGGTTGGGGGCCAGGCCCAGCAGGTCACGGCAGAGCGGGAAGAGCCGGGCGTGCGCCTCCCGCGCGGCGACGGCGTCGCCCCGCTCGAACGCATCGATCATGCCGCGGACGTCGCGGGGGACGATGTTGGCGGCCACGGAGACGACCCCCTCGGCCCCGACGGCCAGCATCGGGAGCGTCAGGCTGTCGTCGCCCGAGAGGACGGTCAGGTCGGTCCGCGCGAGGATGTCGCTGACCTGGTCGAGCGAGCCGGCGGCCTCCTTGATCGCCACGATCGACGGGATCGCGGCCAGCCGCTCGATCGTCTCGGGCTCCATGTTCCGGCCCGTCCGCGCCGGGATGTTGTACAGGACGATCGGCAGGTCGACCGCCTCGGCCACGGCGGCGAAGTGGCGGTAGAGCCCCTCCTGGCCGGGCCGGTTGTAGTACGGCGAGACCATCAGCGCCCCGTCGGCGCCCGCCCGGGCCGCGAATCTCGTCAGCCGGATCGCCTCGGTCGTGGAGTTCGAGCCCGTCCCGGGCACGACCTTGGCCCGGCCGGACGCCGCCTCGACCACGATCGCGATCACTCGCTCGTGCTCGGCGTGCGACAGCGTCGGCGCCTCGCCGGTGGTCCCGACCGGGCTGAGGATCGGCGTCCCCTGCTCGACCTGCCACTCGACCGAGGCCCGCAGCGCGGCCTCGTCGACCTCGCCGTCCCGAAATGGGGTCGCCAGCGCCACCGTGCAGCCGGCGAACATCCGTCCCTTACTCGCCATGGAAGAAGCACCCATCGTCGGACGTCGTCGATTTCAGGAGCGATCACATGAAGAAGTTCGACGACTTCTTGCGGTATCATGACGCCATGAGAAGTATGCAACGCCGCATACCAGCCATAAATATATTAGGGCCCGGCGGCGGGTCAGGGAAGGGCGAGCCCCCCGCGTTCACGTTTCGAAACGCGAGGGGGCCGGCCGGTGGGAAGATTCGCCCACGCGGAGGCAGGCGGCCTTCCTCAGCGGGCGGCGTCGATCCGGGCCTTCATCTCGCGCACGGCGGCCTCCAGGCCGACGAAGACGGCCCGGCAGACGATCGCGTGGCCGATGTTAAGCTCGGCCATCCCGGGGATCAGGGCGACGTCCGCCACGTTGCGGTAGTCCAGCCCGTGGCCGGCGTGCAGGCCCACGCCCGCGGAGGCGATCCGGGCCCCGGCGGCCCGCAGGGCCTCCAGCTCGGCGTCGCGGTCGCGGCCCTCGCGGGCGTCGGCGTAGCGGCCGGTGTGCAGCTCGATCGCGTCGACCCCCAGGGCGACGGACGCGTCGATCTCCGACGGGTCCGGATCCAGGAAGGCCGAGACGCGGATCCCGGCGTCGCGCAGCCGCTTCACGGCCTCGGCGACCGCCCCGCGGCGGGAGGCCACGGCCAGGCCCCCCTCGGTGGTCACCTCCTCGCGGCGCTCGGGGACCAGCGTGACCTGGTCGGGCCGGGTCGCGACGGCGATCGCCACCATCTCGGGCTCGACGGCCAGCTCCAGGTTGAGGTCGACCTGGACGGTCTCGCGGAGGACCCGCAGGTCGCGATCCTGGATGTGCCGGCGGTCCTCGCGCAGGTGGATCGTGATCCCGTCGGCCCCCCCCAGCTCGGCGGCGGCGGCGGCCCAGACCGGGTCGGGCTCGACGCCCCGGCGCGCCTGGCGCAGGGTGGCGACGTGGTCGATGTTCACGCCCAGGCGGGCGGGGCCCCGGTGCGGGGGCTTGGCGTTCGCATTCGCGGTCATGGTTCCGATCTCGATCCGAGGGCGTCAGCGCGGCCCCGCGCCGCCCTTGCCCACCAGCTTCAATGGGGACTTCGCGAGCACGAACGTCCGCTCCCCGGCCAGGGTGAACGCCACGCGGCCCTTGCGGTTCGGCCCGGCGCCCTCGATGGCCATGATCCGGCCCAGGCCGTATTGCGGGTGCAGCACCGACGCCCCGGGCCGGAAGGCGTCCAGCTCGCCGGGCTTGGGCGGGGCCGTCGGCTCCGAGCCCCCGCCGGCGAGCTGCGCCGCGGTGGTCAGCCGGAACCCGCTCGGGCTCGGCGACGGCGTCCGGGACGGCTGCGGCCGGCGCGGGGCGTAGCTCGCGTAGCCGCTCGACGACGACCCCCAGCGGGTCTCGACGCTCGACACGCCCGAGCGGTCGTCGAAGGTCAGGAAGTCCTCGGGCAGCTCCATCAGGAACCGCGACTGCGCCGTGGCCTGCTGCTGGCCGCGGAACGTCCGGATGCGGCAGCGGCTGACGTACAGCTCCTTCCGCGCCCGGGTGATCCCGACGAAGAACAGCCGGCGCTCCTCCTCCAGCTCGGTCGGGTTCTCGAACGCCCGGCTGTGGGGGAGGAGCCCTTCCTCCAGGCCGATGATGAAGACGACCGGGAACTCCAGCCCCTTCGCGGCGTGCAGCGTCATCAGGGTGACGGCCCCGGTCTCCTGGTCCCAGCGGTCGACGGGCGACGCCAGCGTGATGTCGGCCAGGAAGTCCTGGATCGTCGACCCGGGGTGCTCCAGGTCGAACTCGCGGGCGGCGGTGATCAGTTCTTCCAGGTTCGCCAACCGGTCCTCGCCGTCCCCCTTGGAGTCGGCCTTGAGGTGCTGGCGGTAGCCCGAGCGCTCCATCGTCTTGAGGATCACGACCTCCGCCGGATGGTCGCGGAGCGTGGTCAGCTCGTCGAACAGGGCGACGAAGTCCAGGAACGCCCGGATCGCCTTCTCCTTCAGCCCCGGGGCCTCGCGGGCGCGGCGGGCGGCTTCCAGCAGGGTCAGGTCGTTATCGCGGGCGAAGGCGATCAGGTGGTCGAACGACGTCTTCCCCAGGCCCCGCGGCGGGACGTTGACGACCCGGCTCATCGCCAGGTCGTCCTTGGGGTTGTTGATGAGGTTCAGGTACGAGACGACGTCCTTCACCTCCTGCCGCTCGTAGAACGACACCCCGCCGACGATCTGGTACGGGATCCGGGCCGATCGGAACGCCTGCTCGAAGGTCCGGGTCAGGGCGGTGATGCGGCAGAAGACGGCCACGTCGGAATAGTTGTACGACCCCTCGCGGACGAGGCTCGCGATCTTGCCGGCGACCCCCTCGGCCTCCTCGGTCTCGCGGGCGTAGGTGGTGACGTTCACCAGCTCGCCGTCGGGGTTCTCGGTGAGGAGATTCTTCGGCTTGCGGTTGACGTTGTAGTGGATCAGGTGGTCCGCGACGGCCAGGATGTTCTTGGTGCTGCGGTAGTTGTGTTCGAGCTTGACCACCTTGACGGCGGCGTAGTCCTTCTCGAACTCCAGGATGTTCGAGAGGTTGGCCCCGCGCCAGCCGTAGATGGACTGGTCGGGGTCGCCGGTGACGCAGAGGTTGGGATGGTCGACGGACAGGGCCTTGACGATGGCGTACTGGGCCATGTTCGTGTCCTGGTACTCGTCGACCAGGACGTAGCGGAAGCGGGCGTCCAGCTCGGCGCGGACGTCGCGGTGCTCCTTCAGGATCTTGACGACGTGGACGAGGAGGTCGTCGAAGTCCACGGCGGAGGCGGCCTTCAGCCGCTCCTCGTAGGCGGCGTAGACCTTGGCGACGAGGCGGTCCTTGTCGTCGCGGGCGCGGTGGGCGAGGGCCTTGGGGGTGGCCAGGTCGTTCTTGGCCCGGCTGATGGCCCCCTCGATCTTCTCGGGGGTGATCGGCGACTCCTCGACGCCCATTGCGTCGAGGACGTCGCGGACGGTCCGCAGGCGGTCGGCCTGGTCGTAGATGGTGTACGAGGCGTCCAGGCCGACGAGCGAGCCGTACGACCGGAGCAGGCGGGCGCAGAAGCCGTGGAAGGTGCCGACCCAGACCCGGGCGCCGGGGACGATGGCCTCGATGCGCTCGCGCATCTCGCCGGCCGCCTTGTTGGTGAACGTCAGGGCCAGGATGTTCTGCGCGGGGATGCCCTGCCGCAGCAGGTGGGCGACCCGGCGGGTGATGACGCGGGTCTTCCCCGAGCCGGCGCCGGCCAGGACGAGGAGCGGGCCGTTCACGTGCTGGACGGCTTCGCGCTGGGGGGGCGTCAGGTCGGCCAGGAGGTCCATCGCGGTCCTTGCTCGGGGCGGATCGCCCGGGTTCCGGTTCCGGGGGTCGGTCCCCAGAAGTATAGCGGCGGCGGGCCGGGGGGGCGATCCGATTTCGGTCCCGACGGGCGGGGCGGCCGGCGCGACCGTCGGCATCCTACCCGCCCGACCGGGGCCTGCGTTAAGCTGGGGCGGTGGTTTCCGATGGGGCGAGGGGGAGGGGCGGGATGGAGATCGTCGGGATCGGATCGGGGATCGTGGAGTGCCCGCGGATCGGTGCCATGATCGAGCGCCACGGCGAGCAGTTCTTGCAGCGCGTGTACACCGAGCGCGAGATCCGCTTCTGCCAGGGCCGCCGCCGCGCCATCGAGCAGTTCGCGGCCCACTGGGCGGCCAAGGAGGCGGTGATGAAGGCCCTCGGCACCGGCCGGGTCGAGGGGGTCTCCTGGTCGGACGTCGAGATCCGCATCGGCCCTCGCGGCCGGCCGATGGTCCTGGTCGGCGGCCCGGCCAAGGACGTGATCCGCCGCCGCAAGGTGGCCGACGTCCTGATCTCCATGGCCCACTGCCGGACCTACGCCACCGCCCACGCCACGGCGATTGCGAGGCCGGAGCCGACGCCGGAGGCGTGAGACGTCGGGCCGCGTCGCTCCATCAACGTCTCCTCGCATGGCCCGCCGTGGTCGAAACTCGGCACCGCGCCGCCGACGCCGACGCCTACTGTTGTAGGAGGGACGGCGAATGGGCTCCTCAGAGCGGCGTTTCCACCTGAGCGATGTGGTCGTCCTCGTCGTGGCTGCGGCCCTGATGCTCTCGGCCGACCGCGCGGTCCAGTGGATCTGGGTCGCGTTCAGCGGCTGGTTCGCCGACGTCCCCTCGTGGGACGTCTGGCAGACGCGTCGGATGGCATGGTCGCTCGGGCTGGCCGGCTCCAGCCTGCCCTTGCTCGCCCTCCTCCTGATGCGACGATCGGATCGGGCCCGGCTGCGCGACGGCGCCCCCGGGCTCTTCGCGCATGCGGCGGTCGCATCGGTCGTGGCGATGCGGCTCGCCGGATGGGTCGCGGAGGCGACGCTCTGCAAGCTGTTCGAGGACAGGCCCCGCTTCTACCAGCCGCGCTGGACGGTGGAAGTGATGGATTATCTGGGCGACGACCAGGCGAGGGACGTCGCCGTCGGGGTCACGTCCGGCTGGCTCGCCCTGATGCTCGTGGGGCGTTGGAACCCGGAGAGGGCGTGGGACGACCGGCTGGGGAGGCTCCTGGGCCTCGTCTGGCTGGGCCTGTACCTGGGATCGCGACTCTTCGGCCTCCTGCCTTGATCCCTCGGAAGCTGAAATCGCATGAAGACGCTTCTGCTGAATCTCATGAAGGCCCCTCGGTTGAAGCGCGCCGGATGGGCGGCCTGGAACGTGACGGCGGCCATGTCGCTGCTCCTCTGCCTGGCGACCCTCGCGCTATGGCTGCGGAGCTACCGGACGCGGGACGTCGTCGCGTTCGGTTGGAAGGGCGGCGACTCGCACCTGGTCCAGTCGATCCAAGGCAGGTTCCACCTGATCAGCCACCT
>MKTT01000093.1 GCA_001898385.1 Planctomycetales bacterium 71-10 | reverse complement strand
AGATATCGCATGGCGGGCGGCTCCGTCCTCGGTCGTCGATCCGCCTTAAATCCTTACCGGATCAGCCCTCGGACAGTCAACACGGCCTAGCGAGTTCGGCGTTAAACCGCTCCACGTCCACCTTGGAGTAGATGCAATGATCGACCAAGGAATTAATGTCTCCCTTGATCCTACCAGGGATGCTTTCCCTGTTGTGGTCGGCAACCTCGTACTCAATGCACAGGTTGTCAGAAATCACCTGGCCCAACACCCCTCTTGTGTTGCCCCGGGAGGGGGAGTATTTCAGGAGTTCTCTATCGCCTTCGAACGGAACTCTTAAAATGAGCCTTTGTCCCGGCAGTTTAATGCGTGTGCTGATTCCACGATAGTCCGTAGCGTCGACTTGGATTGGCTCTTCCTCGATATTCTGATTGCCGACAAGCAAATTTACCGGCTCCAGTCGAAACAGCTCAAATACATGTTCGGCGAAATCACTCTCTGCAACGTTGAGAAGGTAGTCGCGTTGCTGCTCCTCGATGTAGCCGTTCATCCTCCCGATTCTGTGTTGAAGGAATTCGTGTAAGTAGCCTTGGCTGAAGAAGCGGATAGACTCTTGCCTCATCGATGCTCTCCAAAACATCTGTGCGACCAAGACCTTCGCCTGATCGTAGGCGTCTTACGCCTTTTTCCGAGCTTCCTCACTCACTTGCTTTCAACCCTTCCACCTGTACACTGTGGCCAAACAGCCAGGTCAAGTGGTAGCAGGGGATGGAAGTGTGGAGACGCTGATTCCCCCTCTCCCCTGCTCAGTCGGTCTTCAACTCCAGAAATGCAGCGGGCTTCAGTTTGAAACGTTCCCCCAACTTCTTCGCCTGGTCCACGGTGGGCTTCCGCGTCCCCTGGCAAATCGCCGAGAGAGTGCTTTGGGCGATGCCCGTCTGTTTGGCGAGATCGTGTTGACTCAACCCGTTCTGATAGAGCATTTCCTTGAGCACGGAGCCGGGCGGAACATCTTCCTCGGGCATCACCTCCGATTCGTAGGCTTCTACCAAGTCCGTCAGGACGTCGAAATAGGCGGCTTCGCCCTCGTCAAGATTCCGGGCGGTCAATTCATGAAGAATTCTCGTCGCCTCTTCCCAGTGTTGTTCATCCTGGATGGGCACCAGGGGGAAACGACGGACGAGATCGAAGTAGGTGTCGGGGACTCGGGGACCAGCCTTCTGTTTGCTCATGATTTTTTCTCCGGCTGGGGTTCGTGGCAACCACACTCTTTCTTCCAACGGTCCCGGTCATACTCGGCGTGGGTCATGATCTTGAGTATGTAAACCCTGTGATTCCCGTAGAACACTCGACCAATCAGCCTGTATTTATTCCCGCCAATATCGAATATGATGCAACTGCCATCGCGATCGGCCGATCCGAAGGAACTCCTGAGATCGACCCACTTTTCCCAGTCTGCGTTCTTCACCACCTTTTCCCAGGTCAACAACGGCCCTTTGGCATCGGGGTGCCGTTCCCAAAACTCTCGCATGATCGGGCGGGCGATGATTCGCATGCCATCATTGTAATCGCAAAACGCGATCAGTCAAGCGGGGAAGTAGCAGGAGTGGAGATAGGAGAGGGCCCTGTCCAGCTTGTCCTTAGCCGGCTTGAGGTAGTGTCGATCAGCTACCGACTGAGGGGCGTGGCCGAGGAATAGGGGGGCCAACATCGAGAACTCGGGGTGGTTGTCCAAGAGGGAGGCCGACGTCTTCCTGATGAGCTTCATCGACCCTTCCCCCGCCCGCCTGATCCGGTTGAAGTTCACCGAGATTTGATCCTTCGACTTGAGCACTCCATCCCTGATCTCGTTCGAGACCCAGACGCTACCGCGAGATGTTAGCAGGAGATGATGAGGATCGTTCGACCGATGCTGTTTCAGGAGTTCAAGGGTATCCGGCCAGAGCTTATAGCAGACGGTGGGTACGTTCTCTTCCGTCTTTGACTTGCTCCTCTTGCGGGTGATTCGCCCCTCCTCCCAATCAACCTCGGACGGATGGACGTCGGCGATATCTTGCTGAGTCATGCCGCAGTTGGCCATGAGGAGTAGGTGCAGGCGGAGTTGACCGTGGGCCCTCTCGATCCACTCGCGGACCAATTCCGGAGGCAACGTCTCAACCGCCTTGGCCGTCTCCTCGATCACGTACTGCTTCGACCGCAGATTTCGCGGGGCGTCGATCAACCCTTCTTCGGCGGCCCAAGCGACGAACGCCCTGGCATTGACCATGACCTTCTTCTTCCACCCGTCGCTCCAAGCCTCGTTGGAAGAAACGAACAGGTAGAATTCCCGCCAGAAATTTTCGGTGATCTTGCCGACGTCGGCGTTCTCCCCCGCCCTGTCGATCAGAACTTGCGTCGTGTTCTCCAACACTCGAAAGGACCGAGCGACCACCTTGGGCCTTCGGAGTTCGAGGTATTGAGGGACCAGGCGACCGATCCGCCGTTCTTCGGGGACAGCCGGTGATTTCGACAGCCTCTCTTCCCATACGTCATCGCCGTTCAACTTCGCGACGAGTTCGGGGGACATGCGTCCGGAGGGTACGGCCAGCGCCGCTTTTCCAACTTCCCCTCTCGCCGAAATCTCACGGGTCATCAGCCAGGGTGAGAGGCCGTCCTTGGATCGTTCGAGGATCGGGAGGAGTGTGCCGTACAGCCCAACCCCCTGCTCATCGCCGTTCGCTCGGGCCCAGTCCAAACGCTTCTTGCATTCGTCGATGTGCTCTTGATGAGGGTGGGGGACGTCGACCGCTAGTTCAGCCTCTTTCGCCTTCCACCAGGCGTTCGCCCATTTCCGGCTGCCGTCCTTGGTTTCGGGGATCATCTCGCCGGTGAGTTTGCGAAGCTGTCGGACGCTGACGACGTAGCGATGGCCTTTGTGTTGTCGGACCCACCGGGAACCATTCGGCACCCAGGTCATGAGATAGCATGCAGGCATTTTTGTTACACCCGTTTGTTACAGATTGGTCGTCTGAACGGTAGGAGTGTAACAGAAAACGGCTCAAAAACCCTGGAAAAACGAGATGACAGGGATCTTGAGGGGGCTCACGGGGAGGCTCGCTTCCGAACCGGGGGGTTCATCGGGCGTATTCGACGCTTCGGGTCTCGCGGAGGACCGTCACCTTGACCTCGCCGGGGTAGGTGAGCTGGGCCTGGATGGCGCGGGCGACCTCGCGGCAGAGGGCGGCGGCGGAGGCGTCGTCGAGCTGCCGGCTGTCCACCAGGATGCGGACCTCGCGGCCGGCCTGGATCGCGTACGCCTGCTCGACCCCCGGGAATCCCAGGGCCAGCGACTCCAGCTCCTCCAGGCGGCGGACGTACTTCTCCAGGGTCTCGCGGCGGGCCCCGGGGCGGCTGGCGCTGATGGCGTCGGCGGCGGCGACCAGCACGGTGTAGGGGGCGTCGGCCCTCAGGTCGTCGTGGTGGCCGAGGGCGGCGTGGGCGACCTCCTTCCCCTCGCCGTAGCGGCGGAGGAGTTCGGCGCCGACGGCCGGGTGGCCCCCTTCCATCTCGTGGTCGGCGGCCTTGCCGATGTCGTGCAGCAGGCCGCAGCGCCGGCCGAGGGCCCCGTCGAGGCCGATCTCCTCGGCCATCATGCCGGTGAGGAAGGCGACCTCGATCGAGTGCCGCAGCACGTTCTGGGAGTAGCTGGTGCGGAACTTCAGCTTGCCCAGGTAGTCCAGCAGCTTCTCGTGGAGGCCGACGACGTCGGCCTCGCGGGCGGCGTCGCGGCCGACCTTGAGGATGTGCTGGTCCATCTCCGACTGGGTGTCGCGGACGATCTCCTCGATCCGCGACGGGTGGATGCGGCCGTCCTGGATCAGCCGCTCCAGGGCGAGCTTGGCGACCTCGCGGCGGACGCTGTCGAAGCCGGTGACGATGACCACGCCGGGCGTGTCGTCGACGATCACGTCGACGCCGGTGGCCTTCTCGAAGGCCCGGATGTTCCGGCCCTCGCGGCCGATGATCCGGCCCTTCATCTCGTCGTTGGGGATGTCGACGGTGCTGACGGTGACCTCGGCGGTGTGGCCGGCGGCGAACCGCTGGATGGCGACGGCCAGGATCTCGCGGGCCCGGTCGCGGCAGGACTCGCGGACGTGGGCCTCGTGGCGGAGGATCCGCTCCCCGGCCTCGACCGTCAGGTCCCGCTCGACCCGTTCCAGGACGACCCGCCGCGCCTCCTCGACCGACATCCCCCCCACGCGCTGGAGTTCGTCCAGCCGGCGGGCCTCCAGGCGCTCGACCTCCAGGCGGCCGGCGGCGATCGCCTCCTCGCGCCCGGCCAGCGCCCGGCGGGCCTCGTCCAGCTCGCCTTCCTTCTTATTGAGGAGGTCGAGCCGCTCATCGAGGAGGTCTCCGCGCTTCTCCAGCCGGCGTTCCTGCTCGCGGAGATCCTTGCGGGCCGTCTCGGCCTCGGCCTCCAGCGACCGGCGGTGGCGGAGGGCCTCCTCGCGGGCGTCCAGCTCGGCCTGGAGTCGGAGGGTGTCGGCCTCGCGGCGGGCGTCGGCCAGGATGTCTTCCGCCAGGCCTTTCGCGGCGAAGGCCCGGCGACGGGCCGCGATCTCCCGCGCCCCCCAGGTCCCGACGCCCCCCAGGATCAGCCCGATCAGCCCTCCGATCAGCAGTCCGTCCACGCCGCCCGGCCTTTCAGCTCAGCCTCGCTTCAACGATCCGGCAGGGCCGCCGATCGGGATGCGACCCCCCGCGGCGGGTCCGCGGGACCGGGCGCGGGGGAGGCCGCCCCGGGGCCTCGCCGCCACGCGAGGGGCGCAGGGCGGCGGAGGCGCGATCGGGCCCGCGCGTCGGGCCGCGAACTACTCTATCAGAAGGGCGGGGTCGGTCAATCGCCCGCCCCCCGCCGCCGACCCCGGCGACGTCACTTGCCCCGGCGCTTGGACGTCATCTCCAGGATCTTGTAGAACTCCCCGCCGGTGTCGTCGTTCTTGATGTAGAAGGTGAAGACCCGCTCGTCGTCCCCCTTCACCAGCGTCGTCGTCTTCACGTCGTACGGCTTGCCGGTGCGCGGGTCCGTCGACTTGCCCAGGCTGGTGACGGCCTTCGTCGCCGCGTCGTACTCCCCTTCCAGCAGGGTCAGGTGGGGGTCGGTCGAGTCGACCCAGACGTCGATGTACTTCTTCTTGGCCGGGTCGTAGCCGCTGAGGCCGCGGCCGGCGAAGGGCGTGTCGCCCATCTTCCCCTCGAACTTGCTCGTCAGCCAGAGGCCGCCGGGGAGCAGCTCCGACTCCGACACCCCCTTCGACACCTCCGGCGCGCCGTCCGGGCCACGGAGGAAGACCTTCACCTCGGCGTCCCACACGCCGGCCTCCTTGGCCAGCTCCCGATGCTGCTCCGTCGGCTTGAACGGCTCCTGGGCCCGCACGGCCCCGGTCAGCACCAGTCCCGCCACCGCCGCCCACGACGCCTTGCGCAAGAATCCGTGCATCCTTCATCCTCCCCGAGCGTTCAGAAGGCCATTCGACGCGCCAGGGAATATCGGGCACGACTGACCGCATGTCCAGATAATTCCCGGGCGGGAGGTCGTTTCCTCCCGCGAGGAGGTCTTCGGCGACGGCGGCCGATTATCCGGGGGCGGTCGCATGAGGGAGGGCGGGGAGGCCGGGGTCCTCGCCGACGGGGCCGGCCTCGCGAGGGGCGACGGCGGGCTTCATCTCCAGGTGTTCGTGGAGGATCCGGCGCACCTCGCGGACGGCGAGCGGGTCCTTCTGGACGCCGTGGTCGGACCGGACGATCTTCTCCGAGGCGACCTTTTCCGCGGCGAGGCCCTCCAGGTGGGAGCTGCGGTAGGGGACGACGCCGTCGGTGGTCTGGCGGCGGTCGCCGGGGCGGACCGACCCGATGATCGAGTGATAGACGACGTCCGCGGCCGGCTTCATGTTCTCGATCGCCATCAGGATCGGCGAGTCGGTCGCCAGGGTCTCGATGCTCGTCGGGAAGCGGCGGAAGCGGCGGTTGAAGGCGTCCGGGTTGTCCTTCACGAGCTGGCCCAGCAGCTTGGCGATCGAGTCGGGATCGGTGATGAAGCTGGTGCTCACGCGGCCGATGACCCCCTTCCCCAGGTCCGATCCCCGGTGCGGGGTCGCGAGGAAGACGACCCGCTTGACCGACGGCACCGGCTCGAAGAACAGCAGCCGGCGGAGCTGGGCCAGAATGTCGGCCGGGCCGAGGATGTCGTCGAAGGTCTGGTCCGAGTTGAGCTGCCAGAGCTCCTCGCCGCTGGAGACCGTCATGCAGTGGCTGAGCAGGCCCCCCATCGAATGCCCCAGGAGGACCATCCGATCGAACGCCGGGTCGCGGTCGTCGGGGTTGTAGAGGGTCCGGGCGCGGGTCAGCGCCTCGCGGAGGTTGGCCGCGGCGATCGGCAGCGGGACGCCGGTCGGATACATATAGAGGAGGAACTGGTAGCGGTCCCGGATGGTCGGGTCGCGTTGCAGCTCGTCCAGCATGGGGATCCAGGCGAGGGGGCTGCTGATGAGGCCGTGGACCATGACCACCGGGATCTTGCCCGACTCATAGGGCCGGATCATCAGCAGGTTGGCCCGGTCGAGCGCCTGCTCGGGCTTCATGAGGCCGGACCAGCGGAACCGCTCCAGGTCGGTCTGCGACCACATGTAGGCCAGCGGGGTCGTCAGGTCGATCTCCAGGGCGATCTGGGCCGGGGGCTGGCCGACGAACTGGTAGAGGATGGGGTCGACGAGCCGGAGCGTGCAGCTCCGGGCCTGGTCGACGGCCTCGCCCGGGTCGCGGAGCCGGGAGTTGGGGACGAGGAAGGCGGTCAGGGGGAAGGCCATCTCGGCCGGGTAGAAGACCTCGTCGGGGCGGCGGTCATCGGCCTTGGGGTCGCTGGTGCGGACGCCGATCAGCGGCACGCCCAGGCCGTACTGGTTCCGGCTGGTGGCCAGGCCGCCGACCTCGAAGTCGCTGCAAGGGAGCAGCTTGTGGATGTCCGCGGCCTTCCACGGCGAGTCCTTCTCGACCGCGACTTGCAGCTCGTGCTCGCGGTCGCCGGCCTTCAGCTTGATCCGCCCCTGGGGGTCGATCGGATTCTGGGCCTGGGCGGCGCGGATGAGCCGTTCCAGGCCGGCGTTGTAGATCTCGCAGGCCAGGCGGTAGCGGGGGTCGGCCGGGGCGCGGCCCTCGGCCAGCTCGGGGTCGAACAGGTAGTCGTGCGAGTAGGCCACGGCGTCCATGTAGCGGCCGACGGCGACGGCCTTGTGCCAGCGGTCGTTCCGGCAGCCTTCCACCCACGAGAGTTCGGCGAGGGCGTAGACCAGCTCGGCCGAGGGCTGCGAGCGGGCCGTCTTCTCCAGGCTGAGGAGGGCGTGCTCGGGATCCCGGCGGTAGCGACGTTCGAGGTCGAACCGCTTGAGGGTCTCCAGCGTGCGCGGGCCGGGCCGGTCGATGGCGACGGCCCCGGGGTGCGAGGCGGCGAAGCCCCGGTCGCCCCGGGCGGCCTGGATCGTGATGTCCGACCACCCCAGCAGCGCGGAAGCGGCCAGGACGACGTGGGCGATGGGCATGGACGGGTCACTCCCTCGACCCCAATCGGCGGCCTGATCTGCGGCGGCCCGCCGCTCTCCCCGCGCCGGACGCCCCGGCCCCCGAGGCCGGATCATGCCCCCCCGTCGACCAACGGTCAATGCCGATCTCGCATGCCGGGCGGTCGGGTCCGACTTGGGTTCCTTCGTCGCCGCGGAACGCGATTCATTCGACGCAAACCATTAATCAATCTAGCATTGCGACGAATCATCTTGGCTTGGTTCGTCAAAATCGATGTGCGATTTCGAGGCTCCTCGCTCGGCCGGGATCACGACGACCATCGATGCCGGGGCCTTCGGCCAACGCTCGACGCCCCCGCGACCTGGGAACTTGCGCCGGGTCGTCCCTTGATCCTGAGTTCCGGATTGCCAAAGATCCCGTCTCCAGCAGCATGATCCGCGGGACCGCGACGGGGATTTCAAGAATCCGGGATTTTCTTCCCTGGACCTGACGGACCTTGGGTCTGGCTTCCCACCGCACGTCCCCTCTCCCCCCGGGGGAGGGCGGCCGCGCAGCGGCGGGTGAGGGTCGCCGGGGCGCGGAGGGCATGACGAAAGCAAGGTCAAAGTCGGCTCATGACAAGCATCCTTCTCCCCTTGAGGTGCTGCGTCGAAAACA
>MKTT01000092.1:8386-10656 GCA_001898385.1 Planctomycetales bacterium 71-10 | reverse complement strand
CGTGGCCGTTGCCGTTGGCGGACGTCTTGGCCTCGCCGGAGCAGCCGCAGGCGGAGGTCTCGCCCCCCTGGGCCTTCTGGTCGATCAGCTTGGGGTGGATGAAGACCTTGGGCTCGGGGGAGAAGTCGCCGTAGCCCTCGCGGAACAGGCTGTTGCCGCAGAGGTCGCAGTTCTCCAGTCCGCGGGTGAGGCGGGGGTCGGGGATGTTCAGCTTGGGCTTGAGGTTGATCAGCTCGGCGGCCTTGTCGTCGCCGTAGTAGTTCACGCGGCCGAGCTGCTTGGCCAGGATCAGGATCCGGCAGTAGGCGTCGATGATCTCGGTCTTGAAGTAGGCGTCCTCAAGGTCGGCGCCCAGGGTCAGCGTGCCGTGGTTGGCCAGCAGGATCGTCTCGGTGTCCTTGACGTAGGGGAGGATCGTGTCGGCGAACGCCTGGCCGCCGGGGGTCTCGTAGGGGGAGATGGCGATCTCGCCGAGGAAGACCTCGATCTCCGGCAGGACGCACTTGGGGACCGGCTCGCGGGCGACGGCGAAGGCCGTGGCGTGGGGCGGGTGGCAGTGGACGCACGAGCGGAGGTCGGGGCGGGCCTTCAGGGCCGTCAGGTGGAGCAGCATCTCGCTGGAGCGCTTGCGCTTGCCGGAGACCTGCTTGCCGTCCATGTCGATGATGCAGAGGTCGTCGGGCTTCATGAAGCCCTTGGAGACGCGCGTCGGCGTGCAGAGGACGCGGTCCTCGCTCAGGCGGTAGCTGATGTTGCCGTCGTTGGCCGCCGCGAAGCCCTTGGCGTAGATGCGGCGCCCGATCTCGCACATCTGCTCCCGCAGCTTCCACTCGTTCTGGACGCTCATGGCCGCTCTCCTCGCCTCGCCGTGGATGGAAACGTGGTCTCGTGAAGATCCGAATGTGTGCTTAGAATGAGATGGCGTCGATCAGGCACGCGCAGTAGGCGTCGACCGGCGTCGGGGTCTTGCCGAAGGGGTTGGCCGCCTCGCCCCCCTCGCTCAGGCCGACCAGGTCGCCGCGGCCGACGCCCAGCTTGTCGTAGGCCACCAGCTCCTCGCCGCGGTCGGGGGCGCCGTCGCGGAGGGCCGCCAGGGGCATCGGCAGGACGATCGGGAACCGGGCGCCCGAGAGGCTGGGATGCACCCGCGACAGGGTCACGCGGCCCACGACCTCGACGATCCTCATCGCGTCCCTCCGATCCCGCCCGCGAACGGATCCCTCGGGGCGCCGGCCCGTCGGAACGCCGTCGCGAGCTGCTTGATCCAGGCGATCGACTTCCCCGCCGGGTCGACGACGATCAGGTTGGCGCCCAAGGTTTGAGTGGCGCGGTGGACGTCGGCCGGCTCGCCCGCGAACGCGGCCCGGACGCCCGGCGACCGGCAAGCCCGCCAGACGGCCGTCGCGCCGTCGGCGGAGACCAGCACCGCGCCGCGGCCCTCGCCCGCGCCCAGCCAGGCGATGGCCGAGTCGACCGACGGCTCCAGCTCGCGCCAGGGTCCGCCGTCTTCGAGCATCGACCGCCGCAGGGCGTCGAGCCAGCCGGGGCCGTCTTCGACGGCGAAGCCCCATTCGCCCCGGGCCGTCGCGGCGATCTCCGCCGCACCCGCCAGGCGGACGACGACGTTCTTCTTCTTGAGCAGGTCGCGGGCCAGGGGGGTGACGACGGTGCCGGTCGCGACCCGGATCATCGCGCCGGGCTCCAGCCCCTCGGCCTGCTTGAGCCCGAGGAGGCGGTCGGCGAAGACCGGCTCTCGCGGCGGGACGATCGGGCGGACGATCGTCGGGGCGGCGGCGCGGGCCGCGCCGAACATCTCGGCCAGCACGGCGCGGACGGCGTCGTCGACGGCGCGGATCGGGTCGACGGCGCGCGTCGGCGCGAAGCCGGCCGGGAAGAGTCCCGGGCCCGTCGCCCTCCGCGTCGCCTCGAATCCGGTCCACGCCTGCGTCATCGCGATCGTCCCGCCTTTCGTCTCTCTCAAAGGTCGTCCGGGAGGCCCATCACGCTCCAGCGTCCCGGGGTGTCGCGGCCGAGCATGCCGCGGAGGATGGCCCCGTCGCTGGTGACCAGGACGAGGTCCCCCTTGCGGGCGCCGAACCGGTCGAAGGCCAGGACGGGCTCGCCGTCGGGCTTGCCCCCCGCGCCTTCGAGCTGGACGACCAGGAGCCGTTCCTTCTCGAAGGTCGGGTGCTTGACGGTGGAGGTCGCGGTGGCGACCACGCGGCCGAGCTGCATCGGGGGGGCTCCGCTCGGCTCAGGCGAACCGGAAG
>MKTT01000092.1:1377-8361 GCA_001898385.1 Planctomycetales bacterium 71-10 | reverse complement strand
CCGCCCCGCCGAGGCCCGCCAGGGACGAGCCGTTGACGACGAAGATGGTGCAGTCCATCAGCCGACCCATCTTGGTCATGACGGCGACGTCGCGCGAGTGCAGGACGGCCGTGTGGCCGTAGCCGTGCTCGCTGGCGTGGGCCAGCGTCAGGGCGCGGTCGACGTCCGGCACCTTCACGAAGGGGACGAACGGCATCATCTGCTCCTCCTGGACGAACGGGTGGTCGGCCCCGGTCTCGCCGTAGAGGAGCTGGGTGGTGGCCGGGATCTTCACGCCCGCGTGGGCCGCCAGGATGGCCGGGTCCTTGCCCACCAGCTCCTTGCGGACGTGGGGCTTGCCGTCGCTGCCGATCTCGAACGCCGCGGCGGTGAGCGATTCGACCTGCGGGGCGGTCAGGCGGAACGCCTGGTACTTGGGCATCGTCTCCATCAGCTTGTCGAAGATGGCGGCGACGGCGAAGACCTGCTTCTCGCCGATGCAGAGCAGGTTGTTGTCGAAGGCGGCACCCTCGACGATCGACCTCGCGGCGAGGTCCAGGCAAGCCGTGGCGTCGACGACGACCGGCGGGTTGCCGGGGCCGGCGACGATCGCGCGACGGCGGCTCGACAGGGCCGCGCGGGCGACGGCCGGGCCGCCGGTGACGACCAGGAGCCGGACCTTCGGGTTGTCGAACAGGGCGTTGGCCGACTCGATGGTCGGGGGGTCGATGATCGTCAGCAGGTTCTCCAGGCCGGTCGCCTCGGCGATGGCCTTGTTGAACTTCTTGACGCCCAGGGCGGCGATGGCGCGGCCGGAGGGGTGGGCGTTGAAGACGACCGTGTTGCCGGCGGCCAGCATGTTGATGGCGTTGGCGGCGAGGGTCGGCAGGCTGTGCGTGACCGGCGTGATCGCGCCGATGACGCCGAACGGCGTGTAGTCGGTGAAGGTCGCCCCCTGGTCGCCGCTGGCCAGGTCGGTCTTCAGGTACTCGACGCCCGGGATGGCCGGGATCGAGACGCGGAGCTTGGCGATCTTGTGGTCCAGGCGGCCGATCTTGGTCTCTTCCAGCTCCAGCCGGCCCAGCTCGTCGGCCTGCTCGACGCAGATCTTGCGGATGACGGCGATCGCCTTCTTGCGGTCTTCGAGCGGGCGTTCGCGGAAGGTCTTGTAGGCGGACTCGGCCGCCGCCGCCGCGCCGTCGACGGTCGGGAAGACGCCGAGGTCGCCGCCCGACGGGGCCTTGGGCGCGCCGTTGCCGTTGACGGGGGCGGGCCCGGTCCCCATCTGCGTGAGGACCTGCTGGACCACGTTGCGGATCAGATCTTCAGTGGTTTGCATGACGGACACCGGGGTTCCTGGGCTGGGTCGAGGTCCATGCGGCGGCTATGTTTCGTGCGGGCCGAGGTTCAGGCTTCGTCGCGGGCCGAGAAGACGACGCGGCCCCGGACGTCGACGGTGTCGACCAGGCCGATGACCACGGCGTCGATGGGGAGCTTCTCGGTCTCGGGGGTGAGGCGGGCGCTCGAGCCCTGGCAGATGAGCACCATCTCGTCGACGCCCGCCCCCAGGGCGTCGACGACGACGAAGGTCCGGCCGGTGGGGACCAGGCGGTCGCCCCCCTTGTCGTCGACCCGGTAGGGCTCGACGAGGAGGAGCTTGTGGCCGGTCATCGAGGCGACCTTCTGGGTCGCCACCAGGCTTCCCGTCACGCGGGCCAGGAACATCGGCGGGGGTCCCGTGGGGGCTGGGGCGGCTCAGGCCATGGCCGAGCGGCCGGACTTCAACAGCTCCTGCGACTGGCGGGCGACCACCAGCTCCTCGTTCGTCGGCACGGTCCAGACCTGCACGCGGGACCCCTCGGCGGAGATCCGGCGCTCGGCGGGGCCGGCGGCGTTGAGGGCGGGGTCCAGCTCGATCCCGAACCAGCCGAGGTCGGCCAGGGTCTTCGAGCGGATCAGCGACGAGTTCTCGCCGATGCCGCCGGTGAAGACGATGGCGTCGGCCCCGCCCAGCTCCAGGAGGTAGGCCCCCAGGTAGTGGCGGATCGAGGCGACGAAGACGTCGAGCGCCAGTTGGGCCGAGACGTCGCCGGCCGTGGCGGCGGCCTCGACGTCGCGGACGTCGTTCTTGCCGCAGATCCCCTGCAGGCCCGACCGCTCGGCCAGCGTGTCGAGGATCTGCTCCAGGCTCTGGCCGGTCTCGCGGAGCAGGACCGGGAGCGAGAAGACGTCGAAGTCGCCGACGCGGTTGTTGTGCGGCAGGCCGGACTGCGGGCTCATCCCCAGGCTGCACCCGACCGAGGCGCCGTCGCGGATCGCGGTCAGCGACGAACTCCCCCCCAGGTGGCAGGAGATCACCTTCAGGTCCTTGCGGCCCAGCAGCTCGGCGATCCGCCACGAGATGTAGCGGTGGCTGGCGCCGTGGAACCCCCAGCGCCGGACGCCCAGCCTGGTCGCCCACTCGTCGGGGATGGCGTAGCGCTGGGAGGCTTCCGGGATGGTCCGGTGGAAGCCGGTCTCGTAGGCGGCGACCAGCGGCAGGCTGGGGAACCGCTCGCGGAGCCCGCGCATGGCCTTGACGTAGGGCGGGTTGTGGGCGGGGGCGACGTCGTTGAACGCCTCCATCGCCTGCAAGACCGCCTCGTCGACCAGGTGGACGCCGGTCAGGTTGCGGGCGTGGACCGCCTTGAACCCGATCGCCGAGACCTCGGACGGGTCCGACAGGACGCCGGCCTCGGGGTCGACGAGCTGGTCGAGGCAGATCTGCACCGCGTCGCCGTGGTCGGCGACCTCGCGGGACGTCTCGCTCTCGCCCCTGTCCGTCTTGAAGACGACCCGGGACGCGGGCGAGCCGATCCGGTCGATCGCCCCCCGGGCCAGGACCGGCTCGGCCGGGTCGCCCAGGTCGAAGAGGCGGTACTTGAAGCTGGTGCTGCCCAGGTTGGCGACGAGGACTTTCAACGCGAGGCCCCCAGGTAGGCGCGGAGGACGGCGGTGCCGGGCCGCGGGATGACGTGCGCCGCGCGGAGTTCGCCGGAGCGGCCGGCGGCCTCGGCCCCGGCCTCGACGGCGGCGCGGACGCTGCTGACGTCGCCCCGGATCATCACGCTGACGACGCCGCCGTCGAGCTTGATGACCGGGGTGGCCAGCTCCACGGCCGCCGCCTTCAGCATGGCGTCGGTCGCGTTGATGAGGCAGACCAGGCCCATCGTCTCGATGAGGCCCAGCGCTTGGCCGTTCATGGGATTCGGCTCCGTGGTTCGGGTGGATCGGTCGGTGCGGGGCCGCCTCAGCCCAGGAACGTGCGGAGGACCGCGGCGTCGGGGCGGGGGATGACGTGGGCGGAGACCAGCTCGCCGACGCGGCTGGCCGCCTCGGCCCCGGCCTCGACGGCGGCGCGGACGCTGCCGACGTCGCCGCGGACGAGGGTCGTGATGAACGACCCGCCGACCTGGACCTTGCCGGCCAGGGTGATGTTCGCCGCCTTGAGCATCGCGTCGGTGGCCTCGATGACCCCCACGAGCCCCTTGGTCTCGATCAGCCCGAGCGCCTCGCCGTTCATCGCCGGTCTCCCGTTGCTCCCGCGGGTCGCGGGCTTCTGTACAGTCGCCATCTCGTCCGGCTCCTCTCTAAGTCAGGAGCCCTTGGAGGCCGTCACGGCCGCCGGGGCCGCCTTGGCGAACGAGAGGACGCCGCCGAGGTCCTCGTGCGGGCGGGGGATGACCTGGACGCTGACGACCTCGCCGATCCGGGCCGCCGCCGCCGCGCCGGCGTCGACCGCCGCCTTGACCGCCGCCACGTCGCCGGCCACGAACGCCGTGACCAGGCCGCTGCCGACCTTGTCCCAGCCGACCAGCTCCACGTTCGCCGCCTTCAGCATCGCGTCGCTCGCTTCGACGAGCGCCACGAACCCCTTGGTTTCGATCATTCCGAGCGCTTCGAGGGATGCAGAGGCCACGGTGGGCCCTCCTTCCGCGGTGAGGTCAGGGAGAATACCGGCCGATCCGATGCGGTGACGCCGGCCCGTCGGCTCAGGCCTTCGTCAAGGTCACGTTGCTGGCGCGCGACAGGTCGCACGCGTTGGCCTCGTCGGTGTCGATGTGCACCTCCAGCTTCCAGTCCGGGTGGGTCCGCACGAGCAGGCCCTCCAGCGTGCTGGGGCAGGAGCTTTCCACCTTCATGTTCATGCGGTCCAAGTGCTTGACGCCGTAGTACTCGGCGTCCTTCGGCCCCATGTGGACGTGGCGCTCGGCCCGGATGACCCCCTTGGGCATCACCAGCGACCCCTTGGGGCCGATCAGCAGGCAGCCGGGCGTGTCCTCGATGTCGCCGGAGAGCCGCACCGGGACGTCGATCCCCAGGCTGATGGCGTCCGTGAACGCCAGCTCCACCTGGCTGAACTTGCGGCAGGGGCCCAGGATCCGGACCCCCGGGATCATCCGCTGGCGGGGGCCGACCACCGCCACGGTCTCCTCGGCGGCGAAGTCGGTGTCCTGGTACAGCCGCTTCATCGGCGTGAGCTGGTGCCCCTTGCCGAAGAGGACGTCGACGTCCTCCTGCGTCAGGTGGCAGTGGCGGGCCGAGATGTTCACGACCACCTTCGGCGGGCCGGCCTGGCCGTTCCCGCCCGTCGGGGCCGGGGCCTGGCTGCTCATGCTCTTGAGGATGATCGACCGCACCAGGCTCTCGATCTGGTCGCGGGTGGTCGCCGTCGCGCTCATGCCTCGGTCCTCTCGTCGGTCGTTTCGCCCTTGGGGTCCGCCGCGTGCTTCACGTCCGGCCCGGCGTGGCCGTTGGGGGATGGGGGGGGCTCGGGCCCGGCCGCGTGGACGATCACGCCGGCCGCCTCCACCATCGCCCGCCGGTCCTCCGGGGTGCCGGCGTCGCAGACCAGCCGCGTCACCTCGTCCCAGCCGCAGAGCTTCGCCAGCGCCGGTCGGCCGAATTTGCTCCGGTCGGCCGCGATGACGACCTCCTGGCCGCAGGCCATCATCCGCCGCTCCGTCTCCACCAGCAGGAGGTTGGAGTTGTAGACGCCGTCGGCCATGATCCCGCCCGCCCCCAGGATCGCCACCCGCACCCGGATCTCGGCCATCATCGCGATGGCCAGCGGCCCCAGGGCGACGCCGGTCCTCGGGTAGACGTAGCCGCCGATCAGGATCAGGTCCGTCCGGGGGCTCGACGCCACGAGTTGGGCGATCGGCAGGCTGTTGGTCACCACCTGGACGTGGATCTCCCGCGCCAGGAGCGCCCGGGCCACCTCCAGGGTCGTCGTGCCGCCGTCCAGCAGGATCGAGTCGCCGTCCTCGATCAGCGCCGCCGTCGCCTCGCCGATCGCCCGCTTCTCGGCCATCGCCGTGTGCGTGCGGTCGTCGAACGCGGGCAAGGCCCCGCGGGGCTCGGCCGAGGCCGACGACACCGCGCCGCCGTGGGTCCGCCGGACGACGCCGGAGAGGTCCAGCGCCTCCAGGTCCCGCCGCACTGTGCTCTCGGAGACGTGGAGCGCCTTGACCAGCTCGTCGAGCGTCGCGTAGCCCTGCTTCGAGATCAGCTCGCGGAGCCGTCGGCGTCGGGTCTCGGGGAGCATGGTCGACCCGCCCTGATGGATTTCTTGCACGACCACCGGATTGAAGTTTCCAACATGGACGGATGGCCGTCAAGAACTTTCATCGCTCTTGACGGATTTTGACGGAGTCTTGATCGAATCTTCGCGAGGCCCGGCCCGCTTCCTCGCGGGGCGACGACCCCGTAGAATGGGAGGGTCGTCGCGTTGTTGCAGGTTTTGATTCTAATTAAGCCGCGAGGCGTCGATGCCGGAGCTGCCCGAGGTCGAGACGATGGTCCGCGGGCTCCGGCCCGCGCTGGAGGGCCGGGCGGTGTCGTCGGTCGAGCTGCACGACCCCACGATGCTCCTGGGCTGCACGGCGGAGGAGTTCGCGGCGAATTGCGTCGGGGCGGTTGCGTCGAGGGTGGGTCGCCGGGGCAAGTGGGTCGTCGTCGAGCTGGCCGGCGACGCGGGTATGATCGTCATTCAGCCCCGGATGACTGGAGGGTTTCGGCTCGCGGAGCCGGAGCGGCCGGAGCACGTCCGCCTGACGTTCCGCCTGGCGAATCCGGACGCCTCGATCTGGTTCTCCGACGCCCGACGCCTGGGCCGGATCCTCTGGTTCGACGGGCCCGATCAGGCCGCCGCCGCCTTCGCCCGCGCCCACGGTCCCGACGCCCTGGAGATCGGCCGCGACGACCTGGCCGCGCGCCTGAAGAAGACCCGCCGCGCCGTCAAGCCGACCCTCATGGACCAGAAGGTGCTGGCGGGGATCGGCAACATCTACGCGGACGAGGTCCTGTTCGAATCCCGCCTGCACCCGCTGCGGGTCTCGGCCGACCTGAAGCCCGCGGAGGTCGGCCGCCTGCACGCGGCGATCCGGCCGATCCTGGATCGGGCGATCGAGGCCGAGGGCGCCAGCTTCGACGCCGGCTATCGGACCGTCCTGGGCCTGGAGGGGGGCTTCCTGGCCGTCAACTCCATGTACGGCCGCGGCGGGCTGCCGTGCAAGGCGTGCGGCGGGCCGATCCTGAAGACGAAGATCGCCGGCCTCATCGGCCGCCCGACGTATCTCTGCCCGAAGTGCCAGCCGGAGAAGCCCCGCCGCGGACGCGCGGGGGATTGACCCTCGTCGCGGGGGCACCTTGGGATTTTGGCGGTCTGATGTTCGACGTCTTCCCCCCTCGCGGGGGAAGACAGACGCCGAAGGCGTCAGATGAGGGGGACGCGGAGCACGAGGCCCGTCGGGATCCGAAGGCCCTTCCGTCCGGGCTGGCGAGGAGCCCGGCGGCTTCCTCGCTCGTCCTCCCCCTCATCCGGCCCTGCGGGCCACCTTCCCCCGCGAGGGGGGAAGGCCGTTATGATGCCTCCTCAACCTCCGACGCGATCCGCCGAATTCCAAAGGCGCATCCCTCACGCGACCGCCTTCCCCGCCGCGCCGGGCGGGGATTACCATCGGA
>MKTT01000092.1:0-1251 GCA_001898385.1 Planctomycetales bacterium 71-10 | reverse complement strand
CTTCGCCCACCAGTGGCCGCATTGAAGACTGGGAGTGGCTCGATCAGGCGCAGGTTCGGACAATGCCGGTTCGGGGCCGTGTCACCGTCAACAGTGCGGAAGCTTACATTGCATGTGCGCTTGCAGGCCTCGGCCTGATCCAGATTCCGGCCTATGATGTCCGCGATCATCTGGACGCAGGGGAGCTGATCGAGGTGATGCCGGAGCATCGTGCGGCGCCCTTGCCGCTGACGCTGCTCTATCCGACGCGCCAGCAACTCTCGCACCGTTTCCAGGTTTTCTCCGGCTGGCTCGAAGATTTGCTCCGGCGTCGCGTCCTGCGTTAGCCGGTCGTCGCCTGCATTGCTTCCTTTGCCGCGCGCACACCGCTTTGCTGGGCGCCGTGAGCGGTGGTGAAGAAATCGGGCGAGGTCGCTTCGCCTGCAAAAAAGATGCGATCGTTCACGGGTGCGGCGAGCACCGCACGCTTGTCCGCGTGACCGGGCAGCGCATGGGAGTACGATCCTCGCGCAAAGGGATCGCGCGACCAGTGGGATTCGCCGAGCGGCGTCAGTTTCCCGCGATAGTTTGAGCCGAGCAGGCCGACGATTTCATCGATAGCCGCCGCTGCCATCGCGCCTGCGCCCGCGTCTTCCAGGTCGCGCGCATGGCGCCCGCCGAAAAACCCCTCGATGCAGTTGCGCCCGAACGGACGCAGATGATAGGTGCCCATCGCCGTGCGCATGGTCGCGGCGCGCAGGTTGCCGTCCTTCGGCAGATCATGATTGCCATTGAGCGCGAGCATCACCTTGTCGTCCGCGCCGAGCGGCAGGTTGGTTGCGGCATCCACCTTGTCGGGAAGCGCGGGCGAAAAGCGGATCGCTTCCGCCGCGATCAGGTCGGTCGGCACGCAGACGATGACCTTGTCCGCGGTCAGCGTGCCCTGCGATGTCTCGATGCGGATGCGCGCGCCCGCGTGGTCGATCAGCGTGACGTTGCAGTTCAGCGCGACGTCGCACGGCGCGCCATAGGCCGCGATCAGCGCGCCGTAGCCGCGCGGCACCCGCCAGTTGATCTCTGTGTCTTCATACGCCTCAAAGTCCTTCACCGAAACCTGATCGAGTTCGCAGCCGTTGATGTAGGTCGAGATGGCATCGATCATCGGATTCCAGCGATTGCCGGGTTCGAGATAATCGGACGCGGCGCTGTCCTGCGCGCGCCTGGCAGCGGCCTCGGTGCGCGTGAAGAACGCATCGAGCGCCGCAAAAAATT
>MKTT01000091.1 GCA_001898385.1 Planctomycetales bacterium 71-10 | reverse complement strand
CGAGGTCGACCGTCTGGCCGGACTGGGAAAATGGTTCGTGAAGATTCCCGCAGAGGTGCAGGACGGTTAGCTTATTTCAAACCCCTAATACGATCGACGGGGGAGATGTCGCGTTATCTGGGGGCATCGGGGGACTCCAATGGGGTGGTATCTGTAGTCGGACTTACCGACCCGGGCAGATCTCCATGCCCCGCGGAGCCGAAGGTCGTGTCCTTGGGATCGTCACGGCAGCCGGCGAGCGAAATCGAAAGTAGCCCGCAAATCATGAGTCGTACGGGATCTCGCGTGCCACGACCTTGTGCCGGTGGCTGCAGCCCCTCCCGCCCGTCTCGGCGGATGATGAACCAGTTCTTCGCCATGGGTTCCTCCGCGTGGTGCGTCGTCGCAGCGTCGTCGGGTCGGATCGCCACATCGCAGACTACCCATGCAACCAAGCCGCCGTCAAGTCCCGGCGTCCCGATAAGTGCTTAATTATCGCTGAATCCGCGGCAGGGAATCGTGTCGGTAATGCTAGGCCGCGGGTCGCGGTCGCGGTCGCGGGCGGTCGGGGCGGTTCTTGAACGAAGAGGACTTTCGTTCAAGAGCAAGCTGGAATCATGCAACCGCACGCACAGTTCGGGCGATCCTTCCGGTGTATCGCTGCCAAGTCGATATCTCGGGAGGAGTGGATCATGGGATTTTTCGTCAAGCCCGGGCGTGACGAGATAGGCGCGGCCTTCGATCGGATCTTCCTCGTCGAGGGGGTCGTCACGCGAAAACAGGCCGACTTCATGCTGGAGTGGCTGCTCACGACGACGCGCATAGCGAAGGCCACACGGCTGCCCGCGACGGCCGTGTGGGCCGTCGTCGACAAGGTATTGCAGCTCGCTGAAATAGGCGTCCCTTCCACGCCGGAACAGCTCGAGACGATTGCGTGCGTCAAGGATCGCATCCGCCGCTTCATCGCGGAGGAAGTCCGGTGACCTTCCGGCGACGAGGAACTTCTCGCGAGCCCCGGCCCTTATTTCGACAGGCAGGTGGGATCATGGTCGGCGATCGTACCGAGACGCCGCTGGATGTGGCGCTCGAGGTCCTCCGCGGTTACGACGCGGCTTTCGAGAAAATCCTGACGGCCGCCTACGCCGGCCGCGACCCGTCCCGGAAGCGAGAAGCCCAGGAGGGGCTTCGTGACCTTAAATCGAAGTTGAAACAGGACATCCGGCGACACGAGGCCTTCGGTCGATCTCGCGATCCGCGGCTTCTGCCGATCGTCACGATGGTCGCCGCCCTCCAGGAAGCGTCGGCCCGAATTCACGTCCGATGGAACGAAAATCCCATGAACTCTCGCTGGACCGGCGACGTCTACAGCGCCCATGGGGACGTCGTCTTCTACCTGCGGCGGCTCGAGGATCAGGCCGGGCGGCCCCTGGAGTCCGAGGAGGCCCCGGGATGATTACGGGGGCGAGGAGGCAGCCGCATGGAAGCCTTGCGGGGCGCCCGCATCACGGCGAGACGCGACGCCCCGTGCTCGCGGTCGACCAGCCCGGTTTCGTCGAAAAAACGCCTCAACTAGCGGCCGGAGGGCCGCCGACAAAGGAATTCCGGGGTTCCCTCGTGACGAAGGGGTCGGCGAATGCTAGGCTACTAGGGTCACTCGGACGATTTGTTCAGATGGTCGATCGGAGTGAACGAAATGGGGCGGGCGAGAGCCCGAGAATCATGAACGTCCACGACGCCTGCGATTACATCATCGTCAAGGCCACGGAAGGCGGCGTGGGGCTCAACCACCTGAAGCTCCAGAAACTGGCGTATTACGCGCAGGCCTGGCATCTGGCGTTCTACGACCGTCCGCTCTTCGACGCCGAGTTTCAGGCGTGGATCCACGGCCCCGTCTGCCGCCCCATCTACGATCGTTTCGCCGTGGATGATGGTAAGTCCATCTACTCACGGATCGACGAGACCGACGTGCGCGACGGTTTCGACCCCGACTCGATGCCGAAGGACGAACTCGACCACATCGACGGGGTCCTCGAGGTCTACGCCGGGTTCAGCGGGAGCCAGCTGGAAGACATGACCCACCAGGAAGATCCCTGGATCGCGGCTCGCGCAGGGTATCGCCCCACGCAGCGATGCGAGGTCGTGATCGATCCAGAATTGATGCGGGCCTACTACGCCGCCCGGGTGTCCTGCGAGCAGTGACAAATGGCGAAGCAGCGCCCGCTACTCGCGGCCGATCAAGGGCGTCAGCCGACTAAAGTACCGCGAGCGAAGCCCACCGGCGACGAGCCCAGCCGGTGGGTTTTTTCGTTTCAATATTGGAAGCAGATCAAGTATTTCGGCCTCAGCGAGCGAGGCACTACTTGGTTTGTATCCCTCCTGGAACGACTCGTCACACTTTCCGGCATGCCCGTCGACGCGTTCCTCGGGAATCCGGCAACCCGGGACTCCTACCATTATCACAACGTGGTTTGGAATCTGCGGAACATCCCCATCCAGCGGCACCATCTCGATTGGCTACCACCCGACTATCGGGAGAACGAAGAGGAATACCCGTTCGTCCAGTTCTCCCTCACGCAATCGCTAGGGCGCGTCGTCGGCTTCTGGGGTGCCAACAAGCAGATCTTCTACGTCGTCCTCCTGGACCCCGAACACAACATCTGGCCGACGGAAAGCCGGGGCTACCGCGTCGACAACTGCTGGCCAATCGCGACGGACTATGAAAGGGTCATCAGCGCCATCGACGCGGCGAGTCGACTGACTTGCGAGCACCCGAATTGTCCATTTCCCGAAGCGATCAGGAACCTGCCCACCGGTTACGACGACCATCGCGTGGCGCGCCTTCGCCTGACGGCGACGCTCTGGGACGATTTCTCCTGCTTGACGCAGTACGACACGAACATCACGCCCGACGTCGTGTTCGAGACGGGCATTTACGCGACTCTGGATAGGTTGAGTCCCACGAATGGCGGTGACGCGTCTCGCGAGACCCTCGTCCGGACCGTCGAACCCGCGAACGAGGCCGAAGCGATTGAAATCGCCTGAGCTCCGCCTCGAATCCCCTGACCGGGAGAGCGAACCGCCCGATCGGGCGGGCGGTGCCCTACGTTCCTTTAGCCGTCGCAATCGATGGCGAATATCGATATTCCGACGGTCGCGGCCTTTTAGCCTGCGGGGCGGCGGCTTAGCCCGGCAAGCCGGCGGCGAGGATGAGGGAGAGCATCGCCGGGGTTCCTCCGCGTGGTGCGTCGTCGCAGCGTCGTCGGGGCGGATGGCCACATCGCAGACTACTCATGCAACCAAGCCGCCGTCAAGTTGCGACCGAATATCATCATTCTAGGCCGTCGAACGGGCGCGAGTGACGATGGAAACGGCGAGCGGCCGGTGCGGGTTGGCTTGCAGGTGTGACTATCCGGCCGGGCTTCGAGAGGCGGGCCGGCACACCCCGACGGTAGAGGCAGCCGACTACATTTCGCCGTGCGCGGCGATCCCGTCGCGTCGACCTACCGCGCGACCCTAATGCGGCGGTTGGAAAGGTGGCGGGTAAGCCTCCGCGCTTCAAGCGACAGGCTTCATCACGACCCGGCGGGATTCGGCGGGTTCGTTAGCAACCTCTTCGCCCAAAAGGGGTTTCGTCGAAGCCCGGTTTGGCTCGCCCTCGCGCCCAAGCGGCCACCCACGCAAGATCCTCTGAACTCAAGTCGTCCGAGCGAACGACCGACAAAATGGTGTGGATCGGATTCGATGGATACGGAAGACATGAGGTCTCGATGGAAATTTCTAAGTCCAAGCGTCTCAGGATGAGCTTCGAGACCTTGGAAGTTCGTTGCCTCCTCGATGGGTCCGGCCTGGCGTTGACGGTCTACGATTTCGGAGGCGAAGGTTCCTTCACCGCCAACCTCGCCACCGGAAATGTGACGGCCGAGGTCGAGATCGGCGGCGGCCTCTCGGTCAACATGTCGAACCTGAAGAGTTTCTCGCTGCCGACGATGGACCCTATGAAGGCCTTGACCACGCTCCTCGGGTCCGACAGCGACGTCACCGAGGATTTCTACGGCCGCGACGGCGGGCGAAAAGCGTTGCTCCTGGGGTCGCCGGGGGCCTACGTAGCATCCAAGCGATTCGCGGATTACATGCGCCCGTCGAAAGCCGTGGGCGAAGTGGCCAAGGCCGTCGTGACCCTCGGAGCCTCGGCCGCCGGGTCGCTTTCGGAGTTCAAGGACATCCTCGCGGCCGAAGTAGACGACATATCCGTCTGGGCCCGCTCGACGGGCGCCAATCGGTTCATATCGCAGGAAGGCTTCGCGTCGATCCTCGGCGGCATCGTCGGCGGGCGCGAGACCATCAACAACGCGTTCGAGTTCGACCTCATCGGCGTCCCATATACGACTCGACTGTCCGGGGGCCTGCTCTCGGGTGTATCGACGACCGAGTCCCACCTCTCGTTCGCCATCAAGCCCAAACATATCGGCGCCCCCGACGTTTCAACATTGCTCGCCAACTTCGCCGGCTTGGCCACGGGCAAGTCCGGCGGCGGGGCTGAGGCGGTGTTCGGATCCGGCGTCCTGGCGAACTTGATCGGCTCGGGCGTCAACATCAACTCGATGAGCGGGATGTTCGATGGCATCAAGAAGATTTTGGGCGAAGTAACCGCCTCCGCGATCGCGTCGGGCAACTTCGACGGCACGCGCATCGTCGACCTCGCGAATACGAAGGTCGGAACGGAACTCGCGGCCGCGCTGAAGGGCCTGGCCCTCGGCAACGAGAAGCGCGCGTCGCTCGATTGCTTCGAAGTCGACCTCGCGACCGCGGAACTGCGGATAGAGTTCACGCTGCGATCGCGACAGGTGTGGGACGTGGGAAAGATATTGCCGAAAGAGGTGCAACAAGCCATTAAAGCCGTGGTCGACGGGGCGAAGGACGTTATCGCGTATGCAGATGCCGGGTTCGACGCAGCTGTCAGGGCGGCCGACGAGGCCATGGACGCCCTCCTGAGCGGGTGGAGCGCGGGCATCGAAGAAGCTCGCAAGACACTCGCCGACGTCAGGGGACGAATCGCCTTTTACGCAGGATGGCTCGCCAATTGGAGATCAAGTTCCGGCGTGCAGTTCGCAACGACGACGGGGAAAGGAAAGTCTTACGGGCCGCCGACTAGACAAGACATCACCAATGAACTCAACATCGCACGGAATGAGGAAGCGTTCGCTCAACGGGCCCTCGAGGAAAAGATCAAATCGGATTCGCAGGTCGTAACGCTGATCGTAAAGCAGAGGGAAGACGCCGTCCAAGCCGCGGCCGACCAGCGGGATCGCATCAAGAGCGGGGCCATCGTGTCCGTAGGCGTCGACTCGTCCGGCCAAGTCGTCGAGCCCGGAATGGTCGACACGCCCACGTCGACCATAGGCGGCGCGACGCTCCGTGCGACTTTCGACGGCCTGGTCTACGCGTTGGACTCCGTCGGGGGCTTGTGGACCGGACGGGCGGATGCCTCGGGCGACGTAGCGAACTGGAAGTTCGTCCTCGCCGACGTCAAGAGCATACTGGGCCCTGGGCGCGACGGGGTCCTCTACGCCCTCCAAAACGACGGGGGCCTGAATTTCATCTACGGCGATCAGACGTCGGCGTATATCCGGGGCGATGTGCAGGCTTTCAGGGTGTCGGACGACGGCATCTGCTACGCCCTGCTGGAAGACGGTCGGCTGCTGTGGTCTCCTGAGGTCTGGGGCCTGGGGGGGCGTCGCCAACCGGCGGTCATAGCGACCGACGTCGCGGTTCTGGAGTTCGTCGACGGCTCCCCGCGCATCCTGGACGGGTCGGGTCGATACTCGCAAGGCGTCGGCTTCAGCGCGAGAGGTCCCGGGAGATGGGAGCCGATCGCGGAGAACGTGATCAGGGCTGACGACGGCTCACTTTACCGAATCGACGGCGCGGGGGCGCTCCTGCGCGGATGGGACGGGCGATGGGACGTCGTTCTTTCCAACGTCGCCAAGGTCCACATCGGGCCCGACTTCGCCGTGTACGCCCTGAGCTATGACGGGTCCTACTGGGAGATCGAGCGACAGAATGGGCCCCGAGTCCCGAGGATGACGCTCACGCTGTCCAATGTGGAAGCCTCGGTCTCCGGGCAGTTCTACGTGCTCGGCGATCAGGGCGGGTTTTACACAGGCGCCGGGCAGAGTTGGTCCAAGATTTCGGATCACGTGGTCCGTTACGGGTTGATGTGGAACGGGGACGCCTACTATCTCCGATCCGACGGCGGCCTCTGGCTGCATCCCAATTCCGGGGACGATCGAAAGGTCGCCGATCACGTCGTGTACTTTACGCGGGATGCGAGCGACCTCAGGGACTACCTGAAGGACGACGGGTCTTATTGGCAGAAATCCCCCGGGCAGGATCAATTGACGTTCGATTCGTCCGGCGTCCGCATCGGGGCGGATGGACGGCTCTACAAGCTGGACTCCTCCGGCCTGTTGAGCATCGGAGTCGACTCCTTGTCATCCATGGCGGGCGTGGATTCGACCACGTGGACGAAATGGGTGGTCGCGATGCCGGAGGTGGCGTCCTACCAGGTGTCCGCCGACGGCCTGATCGCGACCCTCATGAAGGACGGCGTGCTGAGGATCTGCCGCATCGAAAATCCCGTCACCTCGACGCCCTCTCCGGATTTGGGGGCTCCCATCCGCGACAACGTCCGGGCGGTCGTCATAGCCAGCGGAGGGAACCTCTTCGCGATGGACGACGACGGGACCGTGAGCGTCTACATGGGCAACTCTTGGTTGTATCTAGGGTCGTTCTTCGACTCGATCTTCCTCGGGCCGGACGATACCTTGTACGGGACGAAGCCGGGATCGGACGAGGTCTATCGCCAGTCTCCCGGGGCGGGCTGGATCCTAGTTCCCAAGCCCGAGACGACTCCTTCGATCGAGGAGATGCTCTCACTGCCCGCGGAAACCTCGACGCCCGATTCGAGCTTCCCCTTGACCCCCACGACTCCGGTATCTCCCGGCACGGCCGCGAGCGGCGGCGATGGTCGCCCGCTATCCAACGGGAGCAACCACGCCGGGACGGTTTCCGGCGGCGATGGGGGTTCTGGCGGCCCCCAGGGCGATGGCGTCGACGCGCGTCCGTCGATCGGTGCCGCCCCGCGAATCGTCGAGGTGCGGTCGATCCGCAATCGAAGGCGTGCGATGACGGATATCGCGATTTCCTTCGACCAGCCCGTCGTCCTGGCCGACTCGGGCGGCACGAGGGGGTTTTACCTGCTGGCGCGCAAGCGGGGCCGAAGGGCCAAGCCCGCGACGGTCAGGTTGGCGAGCGTCAGCCTTGGGGCCGACGGCAGGACTATTAACGTGAAGTTGGCCAAGGCTAACATTTCGCGAGGCCTGCAGTTGTCGATCGATGCCGGCGTGGTGCGGAGCTCGGCGGGAGCGTCGATGCCAGCCGTGAGCGCCGTGACGGTTTGATCGTTCTTGGTCGCCCCCGGCGGGGGCGGGGCCGGGGCCGATCGGCGGCCTTGGTCTGGGCCGTAGGGTAGGCTTCCCAGCGATCACGAACGGGAACGGGAGGTCTCTCATGTCGACGTGCTTCAGCTGCGGCGAATCGAGCCGGGACGCCGTCTGTCGCCTCTGCCTGGTCGACGCCGACGACACGGTCCGGGTGGCGGGCCTCGAACAGCTGCGCGGGATGGGACTGGACCTTCCCGCCTCGTTCTTCGACGACCACGACCCCGCGGCGGAGTTCGTGGCGACGGCCTTCGTCGAGGAAGGCGGCGCCTTCCACCTGGGCCGGGGCCGCCGGTCCTACGGGGAATTTCGGGCCGACCCGGCGGCATTGTCCGCCCTCCAAGCCCGGCCGAGCACGCCGCCCGCGCGACCGGGCGAGGTCGCTAGAAGCAAGTCTTCCCGCGGATGTCGCACACGTCGTACTCGTTCGCCGCGTCCGCGTAGAGCGCCCGCATCGTCGCAAGGGCCCGCCGTGAGGCCGGATGCAATCCGCCGCGCGCCCGTCGGGGCGTCGACTGCAAAGCGATGACGATATTTCGGTTCGGCCCCCGCCGGTCCGACCTCCGCCCCCTCCCCCGTCTCGTTGTACGTCCATGAATAACGGGATTCCGATGCGGGCGATCGCAACTGGCGGTCGAAGGGCTGGGCGTCGGTCGCGATCCCCGGAAGCTCGGTCGCCGAATATCAGGGGAGCGGGGGCTGGCATCCCCGACAGGCCACGAGGCGGGCTCTCGACCCTCGCATCCGCCATATCGAGATCCCGGCGGATGACGTAAAATTAGTCGATTTTCACTTGAACCCTGCACTTTCCGAGATTGCATGAGCGTCAGGCCGCGAGCCGCAGGAGCCTGTCGGCGGCGGCTTGAATCTCAGCGTCG
>MKTT01000090.1:1702-84508 GCA_001898385.1 Planctomycetales bacterium 71-10 | reverse complement strand
GCGCCCAGGCCGCAGTACGGCCAGTCTTCCTCGACGATCACGGCGCGGTGGGTCTTGACGACCGACTGCGTCAGCGTATCGATGTCGAGCGGCCGGATGCTGCGCAGGTCGATGACCTCGGCGTCCACGCCCTGGGCGGCCAGCTCCTCGGCGGCGGCGAGCGTCGCCTTGAGGGAGCGCGAGTAGGTGATGAGCGTGACGTCCTTGCCCGGCCGCCTGACGTCGGCCTTGCCGAACGGGACGAGGTGCTCGCCGTCGGGGATCTCCCCCTTCTCGTGGTACAGCACCTCGTGCTCGATGAAGACGACCGGGTCGTCGGACCGGATCGCCGTCTTGAGCAGGCCCTTGGCGTCGGCGGGGGTGGCCGGCAGGACGACCGTGAGGCCGGGGATCTGGGCGTACCAGGCCTCCAGCCGGTGCGAGTGCGTGGCACCCAGGCAGCCGGCCATGCCGGAGCTGCCGCGGAAGACGATCGGCACCGAGAACTGGCCGCCGCTCATGTAGCGCATGTTGGCGGCGTTGTTGACGATCTGGTCGATCGCCACGATGCTGAAGCTGAACGTCATGAACTCGACGATCGGCCGCAGGCCGACCATCGCGGCGCCGATGCCGATGCCCGCGAAGCCCTCCTCGGAGATCGGCGTGTCGATGACGCGCCGGGGGCCGAACCGCTTGAGCATGCCCTGGGAGACCTTGTAGGCGCCGTCGTATTCGGCGACCTCCTCGCCCATGAGGAAGACGCGGTCGTCCCGCTCCATCTCCTCGGTCATCGCCTGGTTGAGGGCCTCTCGGAACGAAAGAACCGCCATGGTCACTCCTGCGGGATGAAGGGGGCCGCCGTGATGTCCTCGTAGACCGCTTCGAGGGGCGGATTCTCGCTCTTCTCGGCGAACTCGATCGCCTCCTCGATCTCGGCCTTGACCTCCTCGCGCATCGCCTCGATCGCCTCGTCGTCGATCCAGCCGCGCTCCTTGAGGACGGTCTCATAGACCACGATCGGGTCTTTCTTGATGTAGCTGTCCAGCTCGTCGCGCATCCGGTACTTGCCCGGGTCGCTGATCGAGTGGCCCTTGTAGCGGTAGGTCTGGGCCTCGATGAAGCTGGGCCCCTCGCCGGCGCGGGCGTGCTCGACGCACTCCAGCGTCGTCTTCGCCATCAGCTCGACGTCGTTGCCGTTGATGCGGTGGCCGGGGATGCCGTAGGGCGTGGCGCAGCGGGTGGTCAGGTCCACCAGCGAGCTGGACCGGACCAGCGACGTCCCCATCGCGTACAGGTTGTTCTCGACGATGTAGATGACCGGCAGCTTCCACAGGGCGGCCATGTTGAGCGCCTCGTGGACGCCGCCCTGGTTGATGGCCCCGTCGCCCAGGTAGCAGAGCGCCACCCGCTCCTCGCCGCGGTACTTGCTGGCGAAGGCGAAGCCGGCCGCCAGGGGGATGTGGCTGCCGACGATGGCGTGGCCCCCCATCATGCCCTTCTCCGCGTCGAAGAAGTGCATGGAGCCCCCCTTCCCCTTGGAGCAGCCCGTGACCTTGCCCAGCAGCTCGGCCATGCCGGCGCGGGCGGTCATCCCCAGGGCGAGGGCGTGACCGTGGTCGCGGTAGGCGGTGATGACCCAGTCGTCCTCGCGGAGCACCCCGATCGACCCCACCGCCACCGGCTCCTGGCCGCTGTACTGGTGGAAGAACCCGCCGATCTTGTTCCCCTTCTGGTAGAGCATCTCGGCCCGTTCTTCGAACCGGCGGATCAGCATCATCTGCCGCAGCCAGTCCAGGGCCTTCGTCTGATCGACGATCGGTTTCGCTTCCGTTTGCACTGAGGCCATTGCAACCTGACTCCTGAGTGAACGGCGGACCAAGCGGGGGCCGGTGGGGCCGGCTGGGGCGAGCCCGGGGCCATCCGGGGGCGACGTCGGGGGGGCGGGCCGGCGTTCGCCGGGGTGCGAGTCGGCCCGCGGCCGCGGCCCGATCGATGGGGGGCGCCGTGGGGGGCCTGTTCTCTGGTCCACCGTCCGCCGATGGTATCTGGACGGTTCATCTTATACGAAAGATCCGCCGTCTGGCCAGGAAGGTTGGCCAAGAATCGAACCCGGCCGGGCCTTCGCCCCTCTACAAAATTCCGCGCCGTCGAAGAATCCCCGGAAAACGGCCCTCGGGGCGGGTCTCTCTCCGTGCGTCCCGCGTCGGGGCGCGTCGACCTTCAACCCTTCCCGGGGCGCGGATGGATGCACCTGCGAAACGCCTGGCGAGCGGGGATCCGGCAGCCTTCGCCGCGCTCTACGACGCGCTCGCCGACCGCCTCCACCATTACCTGGTCGCGATCCTGGGAGCATCGGCCGACGCCGACGACGTCCTCCAGGAAACCTTCATCCGGCTGGCGCGGAATCGCGAGCGGCTGGGCGAGGTCGACGACCCGACGGCCTTCGCGTTCGCCGTCGCCCGCAACGAGGCCCGGCGCTGGCTCGACGCCCGCCGCCGCCGGGGGGCGACGACGGCCGTCGCCCGCGACCTGTTCGTCGAGGCCGGCTGCGACGACGCCGCGGCCCGCGAGGCCGCCGAGGACGCCGCGCTCGCCCTGGCCGCCCTGGGCGCCGACGACCGCGAGATCGTGGAGCTGAAGATGTTCGCCGGCCTGACCTTCCGCGAGGTCGGCGCCGTCGTCGGCCGCCCCCTCGGGACGGTCGCCTCGCGCTATCGGGCGGCCCTGGACCGGATGCGAGACCTTCTGACGAGGAGGGGACGATGAACGACGACGTCGAACGCCGGCTCTCCGGCCTGACGCCCCGCGGCTCCCCGGACGGCCTCCGCGCCCGGATCCTCCGGGCCGTCGACGAGGAACTCGCGCGGGAGACCGCCGCGCCGCGCCCGCGCCGACGTTTCCCCGCCGGCCTGGCGACCGCCGCCGCCCTCCTCCTGAGCGTCTGGCTGAATCACCGCGCCAACCAAAGCTCCGACGCCCTGATCGACCGGGCCTTCGGCCCCCGGCCCGTCTCGCCCCGGGCTATCGCGATCGCCGGCGACATCGCCGAGGTCGCCGGGCCCGAGGCCGGCCGGTGGGCCCTCGACCGCCTCTCCGTGCAAGCCCCGGCCGGCGTCGCCGACCTCGACCGCCACGCCGCCGAACTCCGCCGCCTCGTCCGAGAACTGGCCCTCGATCTCCGGGAGACCGACGATGAAACGACGCATCCTCAGATTCCTCAAGTGGGCCGCGATCAGCTTCGGCCTCTTCCTGGTCGCGTTCTTGTCATGGAGCGCGTGGTACACGGGCATGACCGGCCGTCGGCTTGAGGCCCGACTCGACGCGATCCGCAAGGCAGGCGACCCCGTCTCCCTGGCCGACCTGGCCGCAAAGCCCATCCCCCCGGACACCAACGCCGACGTGGTCCTGGGAGGCGTCGCCGCCGAGGTCGAGGCCGTCCAGAAGGGGCTGATGGCGATCTTCCCGCCGACCGGCCGTCCCGACGGTCCCCTGAACGCCGACGCCCAGGCCAAGGTCGAAGCCCTCTTCCGTGACCACCCCCGCGCGATCCCCCGGCTCATGGAGGCGGCGGACCGGCCGGACTACGAACACGCCCACGACGTCTCCCTCCCCCCGACCGTGTTCTCGTCGAAGGGGATCGAGTTGATCCAGGAGCATCGGACGGCGAACCGGGTCCTGGCGGCCTGGTCGATGCTCCAGACGGCCCAGGGAAAGCGCGACGAGGCGATCGCGACCAGCATCGCCAGCCTGAAGCTCTCGGCCTTCTGGGCCCGCGAGCCGTTGCTCACCGGCTATCTCGTCTCCGTGGCGACGACGCGCCAGGCGATGATCGAGGCCGAGCGGACCCTCCAGGCCGGGCCGATCTCCGACGAGTCCCGCCGCCGGCTCGACGCCGAATTGATGCGCCACGACGATCTTGAGAGGTATCGCCACGCCCTTCGAACCGAGCGGGCCTTCGGACTGTCGGCGGCGCGGGAGTTTTCCGCGCCGGTCTTCTGGATGCGCGGGTGGCTGCTGAACGACTTGATGCTTATGCTCCTCGACTATCATGACGAGGAGTTTCAGCGAAGCGCGACGCCTTTTCCGCAACTCGCCGCGCTGGGACCGCCGCAATCCCTCCGGGCATACCGTCATCCGTGGAAACTGCTGGTGCAGCTCCTGGAGCCCGCCGTCCTGGCCGCCCGCAAGGCGGCCGAGACCCAGCGGGCCGCCGTCCGGGTGCTCCGCATCCTCAACGCCCTTCGGGCCCTCCCCGCGGACGCCCCGGCGCCCGCCGACCTGACGACCCTCGGCCTCCCCGCCGAGGCGACCATCGACCCCTTCACCGGGAAGCCCTTGATCGTGAAGAAGCGGCCCGACGGCTGGCTGGTCTACTCCGTCGGCCCCGACCTCGTCGACGACGGCGGGACGTTCCATGAGGCGAAGGACATCGGGTTCGAGCCCGTCGCGAAAGAGGCCGCGCCGTCCCAGGTCGACCGCCCGGGCCCACCGCCCGCGGCGGCCCGCTGAAGATTCCCGAGCGAGCGGCGAATGTCCCGATGACGAATCGCGACCACGCCCCCGGAGGACGACGATGAGCCGACGCTTCAAGAAGATCCTCATCCAATCCGCGATCGCGGTCGGGCTCATCCTGGCCGCGGCCGTCGCCTGGGGCGCCTGGTCCGCGTGGATCGCGGGCGGCCGGCTCAATTCCCGCCTCGACGCGATCCGGGCCGCGGGCGACCCGACGTCCATCGCCGACTTCGGCGCGCCCGAACTCTCCCGCGAAGACGACGCCGACGCCCTGCTGGAGCAGGCCGCCCCCGGCGTCGCGGCCCTCGAAAAGGAGATGCTGAAGCTCTACCCGAAATCGGGACGTCCCGCCGGGCCGCTCGACGCCGATTCCCTCGCGCGGTTGGACGCCGTCTTCAAGGCCCATCCGGACGTCGTGCCGCGGCTGATCGAGGCCGCCTCGCGCGCCGAGTATTCCCACCGCTTCGCGTCGACGTCCCACACGACCCGCTTCACCCAGGAGGTCGGCGACCGCACGGCCCGATTCCGGAGCATGATCCGGATCCTCGCGTCCTGGTCGTCCGTCCTGCGGGCGCGGGGCGATCGCGACGGGGCCGTCGCCGTGGCGGTCGCCTCGCTGCGGCTCTCGGACGACCTGGGCCGCGACCCGGGGCTGATGTCGACCCTGGCCGCCATCGCGTGCGGATACGTCTCCGTCCAGGACGCCGCGGAGACTCTCCTGTCCGGCCCCGTATCCGAAGAGTCGCGACGCTCGCTCGACGCCGAGTTGGGGCGGTTCGACGCCCCGCGGCTCCTCACGCACGCCCTCAAGACCGAGCGGGCCTTCTCCATCTCGTCGTTCCGCGAGATGCCGACGGCCCCGATCCCGTTCGCGGGCTGGCTACGCGACGGGGCCGTCCTGATGATCCTGGACCTGTACGAGAAGGAACTGGAGATCGTCGATCTCCCCTACCTGAAGGCCAAGGCCGCCTCCGGCGCGATCGCCGCGCAACTCCCCCTGCACCCCATGCGACCGATGGCGACCCTCCTCGCCCCGGCGCTCCAGAGCCTCCGCGAGGCCGTCGTGAGGCAGGCGGCGATGGCCCGATCGCTCCGCGTCCTGAACGCCCTGCAACGCACGGGCGCGGAGGCCGAGCCGGCCGACCTGGCTTCGCTGAGCCTCCCCGCCGAGGCGACCATCGACCCCTTCACGGAGAAGCCGCTGATCGCGAAGAAGCGGCCCGACGGCTGGCTGGTCTACTCCGTGGGCTCGGACCTCGCCGACGACGGCGGCATCCTGGAGAAGGTGCGCGACGTCGGCGTCGGCCCGGTCAGCGCACCGGCAGCGGGAGGAAATCCCAGTCCAGGATCATCTTCTCCGCCAGCGTCGCCTTGAGTTCGCGCTCGACTTCGGCCACCTCGGGCCGGCCGGCCAGGTTCTCCGACTCGCCCGGGTCGGATTTCAGGTCGTACAGCTCGAAGATCGGCCGCGGGTTTGTGAAATACGCCCGCTCGAACTTCGGGTCGAGCGTCCCGGACCTGTGGGCCGCGAGCATCGCCTGCCAGCCGGGGCCCTGGCGGCTGTCGACGGGCGCGTAGGGTTGATGGGGCGTGCAATTGTAGATCAGCTTGTAGCGACCCGACCGCACGCAGCGGGCCAGGTCGAACGTATTCGAGGCGACGTCCACGGCCATGCCGCCGTCGCCGCCGTGGGGCCCGCGCTCGCCGAAGATGTGGCGGCGCGGCTCGAACGCCTCCCCGCGCAGGAGAGGGAGGTAGCTCCGGCCGCTCATCGTCGCCGGCGGCGCGACGCCGGCCGCCTGGAGGATCGTCGGGGCGAAGTCCTCGCCCGAGACCAGGGCATCGGCGACCATCCCCGGCTTCACCACGCCCGGCCAGCGGACGAGCAGCGGGACGCGCAGCCCGCGGTCGTACAGCGAGCCCTTGCCGTGCGGCACGGCCATGCCGTTGTCGCCCATGAAGACGACGAGCGTGTCCTTCGCCAGCCCGCGGGACTCCAGCACGTCGAGCACGCTCTGCACGTCGCCGTCCAGGTGCTCGACCTCCGCCGCGTACCGCGCCAGGTCGTCGCGGACGCCCGGCAGGTCGGGGAGGTCGGCCGGGACCTCGACCTTCGCCGGGTCGACGACCCCCTCGCCGCCCTTCGCGTCCCAGGGATGGTGGGGGTCGCTGTAGCCGAGCCAGAAGAACCACGGCTTGTCCTTCGGCGCGGCGTCGAGGAACGCGGCCAGGTGATCGCCGTAGGTCTTCCAGCGCGTCGCGGGCCCCTGCTCCATGTAGTCGACCCGCTTCTTGAACGTGCGGAGGTCGTGGCGGGCGAGCACCTCCTTCGATACGGGCGCCGCGTTCTTCCCCTGCGCCGGGGGCCCGTCGAGGTGATACGACCGGCCGCCGACGCCGGTGAAATACCCCGCGTGCTGGCGCAGCAGGTCCGGCAGCGCCTCGACGTCCGGCGGCAGCGGCGACGTGAACCGGACCATCCGGACCGAGACCGGCGACCGCCCCGTCATGAGCGCCGCGCGCGACGGCACGCACTGCGGACAGCTCACGAACATGGCGTCGAACCGCATCCCCTCACCCGCCAGCCGGTCCAGGTTCGGCGTGCGCACCGACTTCGACCCGTAGGCGCCCAGGTAGGGATAGCTGTGGTCGTCCGAGAGCAGGAATAAAACGTTGGGCCGGACCTTCGGCTCCTCCGCAACGACCACGGCCGCCATACCCAGCGCGAGCCCCGCGATCATCCCAACGATTCGAATCATTTTCACGCCCCCGATCTTCGCTGCGACGGATGACGCCCGCCGGCGTCGGACGGTGGTCATGCTATCCCGCCCCGACCCCGACCTCAATCGTCGCGCCGCCCGGCCTCGGCGATCAGGGGGCGGACGATCGCGAGCACGCCCGAAGGGAACATCAGCCGCTTGCCCCGGAGCACGCCCTCGGCGTCGATGACGTACCAGGCGCTAGAGCGAGGGGCGTGGTAGCGCCCGGCGATCGCCTCGCCCCCCTTCAGGATGTTCGGCCAGGTCATACGCTCGCGCTCGACGACAGCCCTCGCCCCCTCGTCCGCGTCCCATCGGACGGCCCCCACCAGGGCGAATCGCCCCTCCGGCAGATCCTCGACCAACCTTCGGTCGTCGGCGATGTGGCGGAGGTCGGACGAGTTCCAGAAGGAGAGGACGACCACCTTGCCCCGGTGGTCCGACAAGCGGATCGGCCTTCCGTCGGCCCCGATCCCCTCGACATCCGGCGCCGGCCTGCCCTCGACGAGATGGCGCAGCTCGTCGAGCTGCTCGGCGGCCTTCTCGCCCAGCGTGGGGACGGGGGCGGCGACCCATCGCTCGGTCGCCTCGCGGTCCTGCTTCTCCTGGGGGTCTTCGATCGCGGCCGACGGCCGCTCACGGACCTTGCGCTGGAGTTCGCGCCCGTGAGCCGTGAGGTAGGGGATGTCGGCGTACTCGGCCAGGACCTCCTCGAACAGTCGCTCGCTCCTTGCGCGGAGCGTGGCCGGGTCGAGCATGCGGAGATGTTCATGGTACCCGCGTCGCTCGTGGGACAGCGGCACCTGGATCTCGTCCCTGGGGCCCGCCTTGTCGCCCGGCCGGATCGACGTGTGCGTCTGCGGCCCGGGCTGATCGCGAAGATACCGGGCGTGCTCGGACTTCTTCGCGAGGTAGAGCGCCAGGCCGTAGCGGATCAGCCCGCGGGCCTCACGCCCTACGGCCGTCGCGTAGATCCCTTCCAGGAAGGCGTCCCGACCGCGAGTCGCCTCGTTGTCCATGTCGAGCCCCGCCCGCGCGACCTCCGGATCGTCGGCGAAGTGCTCGACGAGCAGGCGGGCCGCCCGGCCGAACAGGTCGCCGAACTCCCCGGTGGACGAGGCGCTACGATACCCGACGATCCAGACCAGGCCGTCGCGCCCGACCGGCTCTCCCGGGTGCGCGGCGACCATGTCCAGGATGCGCCTCATGGTGTTGAACCGATTCGGGAAGCCGCCGCCCTCGGCCCGCCATCGCTGCAACTCGGCCTTCGACAGCCCGCGCATGGCCTTGCGGGCCCGGGCCTCCTCGTCCTCGTGCTCGCGGATGATCTGGCGGATCTGGTCGTCGAGCGAGGGGGCGTCCGGGGGCCTGGCGACGGCGGCGGCCGGCGGCTCCTGGCCCATGACGCCGAGCCCACGAAGGACGAACGACCCCCCGACGACGACGGCCAGGACCGCGCCGGTCGCGACGACGCGGGACGTGATCGCCGGCCGCACGGTCGCGGCGGCCAGGGCGGCCGCCGGCGCGACGCCCCGCGCGCCCGCCCCGAGGGCCGCGGCGATCGTGGCCGCCGACAGGGCCCTCGGGAGGGCCGCGGCGGCCGCCGGCGAGTCGAGTCGGGCGAGGGCGGCGGCCGGGGCGAGGCCGCGCCGGACCAGGCGGGGGCGGAGGAGGTCGCGGGCCCGGGAGAGGCGGGAACGGATCGTGCCGACCGGGACGCCCAGCGCCTCGGCCGCCTGCTCGTGCGTCAGCCCGTCCAGGTGGCAGAGGGCGGCGGGCTCGCGATACTTCCGCGGCAGCAGGGCCACCTCGCGATCGACGAGCCTGCGAACCTCCTCGCGGGCGACCTCCGCGACCGGGTCGATGGGCGTCCGGTCGCTCGCCGCCGCGGCGGGGATCTCGCGGCCCGCTCGCCGCCGCGCCTTCGAGGCCACCTTGCGCGCCACGCCGTAGAGCCACCGGCCCAGCGAGTCGTCCACGCGCACGGCCGGGGCCCTCCGCGCCAGCACCAGGAACACGGCCTGGAAGGCGTCCTCGGCCGCGTGGGACTCGCCCAGCGTCCGCCGGCAGACGCCCAGCACCATCGGCCCGTGACGCTCGATCAGCGCGGCGAACGCCGCCTCGGCGGTCTCCCGCTCGCGGGTCGTGAAGAGGCGGAGCAGGTCGGCGTCGGACCTGGGCCCGATCGCTCCCTCCGCGAACAGGACGCCGAACATCCCGGCCTCGATCCCGCTCGATGGTCGCTTCATGGACATCCCTCCGGTCGGGGCGTCGGGCGGGCCCCCTCGGCCCCGCCTTCCATCATGTCCATGCCCGCTCGGCCGCCGCCAATCCGCGATTTCGAAACGCCGACGCCCCCCGGGATTCGGGGGGCGTCGTGGAAGATCGATCCGAACCATACCGCTTCAGGCTTCCGACTTGCCGGCCAGGAGCTGACGGAGGACGTACGGCAGGATGCCGCCGTTCTCGTAGTAGTGGACCTCCTGGGGCGTGTCGATCCGGACGCGGGCCGGGAAGCGGACGACGGTCCCGTCGGCCTTCTCGGCGGCGACGACGACGGACTTCGCCGTCGCGACGCGCTCGGCGAGCGTGCCGTCGGGGTTCTCGATCCGGTAGACCTCCTCGCCCGTCAGGCCCAGCGACTCGGCGTTGGAGCCGTGCTCGAACTGGAGCGGGACGATCCCCATGCCGACCAGGTTCGAGCGGTGGATGCGCTCATAGCTCTCGGCGACGACGGCGGAGATCCCTAGCAGCTTCGGCCCCTTGGCGGCCCAGTCGCGCGAGGAGCCCGAGCCGTACTCCTTGCCGGCCAGGATGATGAGCGGCGTCCCCGCGGCCTGGTACTTCTCCGAGGCGTCGAAGATGCTCATGACCTCACCGTCCGGCAGGTGGCGGGTCCAGCCCCCCTCGGTGCCGGGCGCGAGCTTGTTCCGCAGCCGGATGTTGGCGAACGTCCCGCGGACCATCACTTCATGATTGCCGCGGCGCGAGCCGTAGGAGTTGAAGTCGGCCGGCTTGACGCCGTGGCCGATCAGGTAGCGGCCGGCGGGGGAGTCGGCCTTGATGTTGCCGGCGGGCGAGATGTGGTCGGTCGTGATGCTGTCGCCCAGTACGGCCAGGACGCGGGCGCCCTGGATCGGCTTCGGCGGGGTCGGCTGGATCTGCATCCCCTCGAAGTAGGGCGGGTTCTTGACGTAGGTGGACGAGTCCTCCCACGCGAACGAATCGCCCTCGGGCGTGGGGAGTTCGCGCCACGCCGGGTCGCCCTCGTAGACCGCGCCGTACTCCTTGCGGAACTGCTCGGCCTTGACCGAGTTCATGACGGCGTCGTGGACTTCCTGCTGGGTCGGCCACACGTCCTTGAGGAAGACCGGATTCCCCTGCTTGTCGTGGCCGAGGGGCTCGGAGGCCAGGTCGATGTCCATCGTCCCGGCGAGGGCGTAGGCGACGACCAGCGGCGGCGACGCCAGGTAGTTCGCCCGGACGTCGGCGTTGATGCGGCCCTCGAAGTTGCGGTTGCCGCTCAGGACGGCGACGGCCACGAGGTCCTTCTTCTGGATGGTCTCGCTGATCTCCGCCGGCAGCGGGCCCGAGTTGCCGATGCACGTCGTGCAGCCGTAGCCGACGGTGTTGAACTTGATCCGGTCGAGGTACTCGTCCAGCCCGGCCGCCTTCAGGTATTCGGTGACGACCTTCGAACCGGGGGCGAGGCTCGCCTTGACCCAAGGCCGCGTGTCGAGCCCGCGCTCGACGGCCTTCTTCGCGACCAGGCCGGCGGCCAGCATGACCGAGGGGTTCGACGTGTTCGTGCAGCTCGTGATGGCGGCGATCACGACCGAGCCGTGCTTCAGCTCGGAACCGACGCCGTTCGAATCGGCCTCGGCCTGGTCCGCCGGCTTCACCTTCGCCGGGCGAGCCGCCAGCAGCTCCTTGAGAGCGGCTTCGAACGCCGGCTTGGAATGGCTGAGGACCACGCGGTCCTGCGGCCGGCGCGGGCCGGCGATGCTCGGCTCGACGGTCGCCAGGTCGAGCGACAGCGTGTCCGTGAACTCGGCCTCGGGGGTGTCCTCGTCGTGGAACATCCCCTGGGCCTTGTAATACTCCTCGACCAGCCGGATCGTCTCCTCCGACCGGTTGGAGAGCCGGAGGTAGCGGAGCGTCTCGGCGTCGACCGGGAAGATGCCGCAGGTGGCGCCGTACTCCGGGGCCATGTTGGCGATCGTCGCGCGGTCGGCCAGGGGCAGGCTGGCCAGGCCGGGGCCGTAGAACTCGACGAACTTGCCGACGACCCCCTTCTTGCGGAGCATCTGGGTGACGGTCAGCACCAGGTCGGTCGCCGTCGCCCCCTCGGGGAGCTTGCCCGAGAGCTTGAAGCCGATCACCTGCGGGACCAGCATGGAGACCGGCTGGCCGAGCATGGCGGCCTCGGCCTCGATGCCGCCGACGCCCCATCCCAGGACGCCCAGGCCGTTGATCATCGTGGTGTGCGAGTCCGTCCCGACGAGCGTGTCGGGGTAGGCCAGGTTCCCCTCGGCCGCCTCGTCGTCCACGAAGACGACGCGCGCCAGGTACTCCAGGTTGACCTGGTGGACGATGCCGGTGTCGGGGGGGACCACCTTGAAGTTGTCGAACGCGTTCTGGCCCCAGCGGAGGAACGCGTAGCGCTCGCGGTTGCGCTCGAACTCCAGCTCGGCGTTGACGACCAGGGCGCGGGCCGTGCCGGCCTCGTCGACCTGGACGGAGTGGTCGATGACCAGCTCGACGGGCTGGAGCGGGTTGATCTTGCGGGGGTCGCCGCCGAGGGCCTTCACGGCGTCTCGCATGGCGGCGAGGTCGACCACGGCGGGGACGCCGGTGAAGTCCTGGAGCAGGACGCGGCTGGGCCGGAACGCGATCTCGCGGTCGGGCTCGGCCTTGGGATCCCACTGCGCCAGGGCGCGGACGTCGTCCGCGGTGACGGTCGACCCGTCCTCGAAGCGGAGCAGGTTCTCCAGCAGCACCTTCAGCGAGAACGGCAGCCGCGAGGCGTCGAGGCCGTGGCCCGCCAGGGCGCCCAGGCGGTAATACTGGTAGGTCCGACCGTCGACCGACAGCGGCGTGAGGGCGCCGTACGACTTGGGCATCGCCCGTCCCTTCGAAAGCTTCCGGGAGGCCCCGGTCCGATCCGGGACGGGAGCCTCGGTTCCATGCGGGCGCGGGGCGAGGCGACCGGCGTCCTCCGGGCGCGACAAGTCGCCCGGGCGCGGCCTCGCCCTCGGGATCATCCCACGAATTGTATGGGAAGCGGCCCCGGGACCAAACCCATTTCCGCCCCCCGGTCCAGGAAGAGCTTGACGGCCTTGCGGCCCTCCGGCCCGTAGTCGACCGTCCGCTGGTTGACGTACATCCCCACGAACTCGTCGGCCAGCCCGGGGTCGAGGTCGCGGGCGTAGGTCAGCGCGTAGTCCAGGGCTTCCTTGCGGTGGTCCAGGGCGTACTGGATGCTCTCCTTGATGAGGCGGGCGACCCTGTCGATCATCGCGTCGCCCAGGTCCTTGCGGACCACGTTGCCCCCCAGGGGGAGCGGCAGGCCGCCGGTCTGCTCGTTCCACCACACGCCCAGGTCGAGCACCTGATGGAGCCCCTTGTCCTGGTAGTAGAGCTGGCCCTCGTGGATGATGACGCCCGCCGCGACCTCGCCGGAGGCGACGGCCGGCAGCACGGCGTTGAAGTCCATCTGGACGACCGGCACGTCCTTCCCCAGCGCCATCTGAAGCGCCAGGAAGGCCGAGGTCATCGTCCCGGGGACGGCGATCGTCTTCCCCTTCAGGTCGGCGACCGTCATCGGCTCTCGGGTCACGATCTTGGGGCCGTAGCCCTCGCCCATGCTCGCGCCGGAGGCCAGCAGCGCGTACTTGTCGGCGACGTAGGCGAAGGCGTGGATGCTGATCGCGGAGACTTCCAGCTCGCCGGCGAGGGCCCGCTTGTTGAGCGTCTGGATGTCTTCGAGCTGGTGGACGAAGCGGAGGCCCTCGGTGTCGATCTTGTCGTGGGTCAGCGCGTAGAACATGAAGGCGTCGTCGGAGTCGGGGCTGTGTCCGACCCGGATGATCGTCTCGCCGGTGCTCATCGAAGGGCCTTTCGTCGGGCGGGCGCCCCCGGCGCCCTGGAAAACACGCCGGCCCCGGGCGACCTGACGGGGCCCGGAGCCGGCGGGAAGACGGTCGAGGATATCACGAACGCGGCGTCGCGGTCACTGCCCGGGCTGCGGCTGGGCGGCCGGGGCCTCCGCGGCCCTCGGCTGCGACGGCGGCGGGGCCGACGACGTCTCGCCCGCGCCCACGCCCAGCATCTCGATGGCGTCGAACGGGTCGACCGTGTTGTCGGCCTCGGCGGCGGCCAGCAGGTCCTTGAACGGCAGGGTGTCGGGGACCGGCTCGCCGAGCTGGCGCAGGACGCGGACGTAACGCTTGACGACCAGGCCGGTGTCCTTCTTGTTCAGGTCGTCCTCGCGGTAGGTCGGGAACTTCTTGAGGTTCTCGTTCCAGACGTCGAGCCCGTTCCGGAACTTGGCGGCGGCCGTGGCGAAGTCGCCCGTCTTGTACGCCTTGGTCCCCTCGTAGAACATCTGCCGGGCGGCGACGCCGTCCGACGTCATCTCGGCCTGGCAGCGCTCCTTCCAGTAGCGGTAGTTCATCTGGCTCGCCCAGCGGTCGGTCCAGTACTGGGCGTTCTCGGGGAGCGTCTTGTACTTCTCGGGGTTGGTGGAGTCGTCGAGGTAGACGTCGTCCTTCACCAGCTTGCCGTCGCGCATGACGACGTTGTGCGACAGGAACTTGTGCTGGCCGAACTTCTCCCACTCGCGGAGCGCCTTGGCCCACTCGTTCTTGGCGACCTCGCCGAACGTCGCCTCGACGCCGGCCATGCTCATCTTCTCCAGCGCCGCGGCGTAGTGGGTCTGGGCGTGCGACGGCATCGAGCGGAACGCGATGTCGTCGGCCCGCCCCTTGCGCTGGGGCGTGGGGTCGATGTAGGTGATGTCGGCCGAGGTGCCGCCGCCGAGCCGCGTCCCGCCGTCGTCGACCAGCTTCACGGCGTTGCTGAACCAGCCGTAGCCGAGCTGGAAGTTGTCGTTGCGGACCAGGTCCTGGCCGGTCTCGGCGTCGGTGTAGGTCTTGAAGCCCTCGTCCTCGTCGTCGCGGAAGAGGCGGCGGAGGATGATCGACTCGTCGGAGAACCCGAGCTTGTGGTAGTAGAACCAGGCGGTGTCCCACATCAGGTCGGGCGACCGCTTGTTGTTGCGGACGCCCTCCTGGACGAACTTGATCCCCTGCTTGATCCACTCGTACTTGTCTTCGGGCGCGTCCCACTCGACGGAGACGTTGTAGGCCAGGTTCCAGCCCTGGAACGTCCAGATCGAGAGGAAGTGGGGCTGGAGCTTGGTGATGAGGTCGACGGTGGCCTTCAGGCGGTCCCAGTCGTGGTTCTTCTTGTAGTCCTCGGCCTGGATCCACAGGTAGTTGGCGACGATGCCGCGGAACCCGCCCAGGAGGAACAGCTTCATCATGAAGCTGCCCGAGTCGATCTGGCCGATGGCCGCCTCGCCGAGGTCCTTCTCGACCTTGATGCGGTTCAGCCGCTGGGTGTACGGGACCATCGCCACCAGCAGGGCGACGATGACGATCCCGTAGACCATCTTCTTGGTCTGGTTGGTCGGCCTCATGCGGCCACCTCGCGATTCTTGAGGATGAAGTATCCGGCGAAGGAGAAGGGCAAGGCGTAGGCGAAGGCCAGAAGCGTGTTCCCGAGCATGTGCCGCCAGTCGACGGCGAAGCCGTCGGCGACCGTGTTGGTCACGTCGAGCACCTGGAAGTTCGGGACGATGTAGACCAGCATCGACATGATCGGCATGACCAGCGAGTCGAGCGTCTTGGCGACGACGACGCCGGCGGTCGGGGCCAGCTCGGACATCTGGTTGTCGTGCGTGACCAGCCGGATCAGCGACTCGAACGGCCCGCCGCCCAGGACGGCCTGGCGGGTGAAGTCGATCAGGAAGCCGAACGCGAGCTGGCCGGCGATGAAGAAGGCGATCGTCGTCAGCAGGGCGACCGGCCAGCTCAGGAACGTGCCGGCGAAGACGCCGATGGCGGTGAGGACCATCGCCTGGAGCCAGATCCCGAACAGGCCCTTCATGTAGTTCCAGCCGAAGTCGCCGTTCTCGGCCAGCAGGTAGAGGTCGCTCTCGGCCATCCCCAGGTACTGCGTCGGGCTCATGCAGCGGACGTCGATCCGCAGCGAGCCCAGGCAGCCGACGAGGACGTCCGGCTTCACGATCAGGCGGTTGGTGTAATACTCGCGGACCGGGAAGACGTCCTGGAATTTGGAGCCCACGGCGTTGTTGCTGATCTCGATGTCGGCGTAGACCGGCTTGCCGACCTCGCCCTTGGTGGTCCGATAGATGTTGAACGTCATCTCGATCTTCAGCGGCGGGGCGTGCAGCGCGGCGGCCTCGTCCTCCTTGCCGGCGGCGGCCAGCTCGTCGGCCCGGGCGGCGAGCGATTCGTACGACGCCTTGGCCTTGTCGAGGTCGGCCTTCTGGCGGGCGATCGCGGCGTCGAGCTGCGAGGCCCGGGCGGGCGTCACGCCCTGCTGGGACTTCTCCTGCTCGGCCGCGGCGATCTGCGCCTGGACCTCCAGCATCCGGTTCTGCTCCCCTTCGACGGTGCCGGCGGGGAGGAACTGGGCCACGTCGATCCGGCGGTCGATCATGACCGGCCGGTTGGGGGGCGAGAACGGGTCCGGGACGATGCCGTACCGCCAGATCGCGGCGCCCGCGGTGGCGCCCTCGATGTGGCTGCGGGGCTCCTTCATCGACTGCTCCTGGCCGACGTCGATCCCCATCGCGTGCGGGTCGCCCTTCGAATCCAGGAACGACAGCGACCCCTTCACGGGCACGCGGGCCGCCATGCGCGAGCGGAGCTGCTCCGCCTGCTCGGAATACTGGTTGGCCTCGCGCTCGCGGCCGTCGGCCTTGGCCTTCTCGGCCAGGGCCTCGATGCGGGTGATCTCGCCCATGACGGTCCGCCACAGGTACGCCAGGCTGATGCCGCCGAAGAGGGCCACCAGCACCGTCACCAGGGCCATGTAGCCCAGCATCCGGCCCCAGATCACCTCCAGCCGGCGGACGGGCTTGGTGACGACCGTGTAGATCGTCTGCTGCTGGATGTCGGTGGGGAGGCTGATCGGCGTGAGGATCGTCACCATCGCCGTCAGCAGGAGCGAGCAGAGCAGCGTCAGCGTGCCGACGTAGAGCCGGCCCATCTCCGCGGCCCGGGGGGGCTGGAGGAACCAGTGGGTGAACGCCAGGACCATGCCGAAGACGATCAGCACCACCCACGGCGCCCACATCTTCCGGTTCGACTCGTACAGGGTCACGCGGGCGATCGCGTAGAGCCGCCGGGCGCGGACCGAGAACAGCTCGCCGACCAGCAGCGAGAGGATCCGGGCCAGGACCACGTAGCCCATGTAGGTGACGGCCAGCCGGGCCCCGTAGACCACGCCGTCGCGCCAGGTCGCCTCGGGGGCGCCGGGGATCTGCGTGAAGAGGCCGAGCTGGACCATCGCGACGCCCACGCCCGCGCCCAGGGCGAGGGCCAGGCCCAGGCCGACGAGGACGAGCTTGTCGGCGGGCCTGCCGAACGGGCCGATCGTCTTCCAGACGCCGACCAGGGCCCAGATCGCCAGCGACACCACCGCGACGTAGCCCATCAGGCTCGCCAGCGGCGTCCCGGCGATCGACACGGCGCGAATCCACTTCTCGGTCTGCATCACCTGGACGAAGACCGTCAGCGGGATGAGCACCAGCGCCAGCAGCCCGAGGTAGTCGTACCAGCGGCCCACGCCGACGTACCGCTCCTTCACGGCCGTCGCGACCCACGAGCCGACCCAGCCGACGAGCGCGACCAGGCCGATGATCTTGGCCCAGGTCAGCAGCGCGCCGATCAGGCCGGGGATGGCCAGCGAGGTGTCGCCGGCCAGGTACAACCAGAGGAGGGCGTTGCGCACGGCGGGCGAGGCCGGCGGCGGGGGCGTCGCCGCCTGCGCCCAGAGGAGGGGCGGAATCAGGAACGCGGGCATCGGTGGGGTGGCTCCTCGGCGGCGGGCGATCTCGCCCGGGGCCCGGCCGGCGCGCCGGGCGTCGCGATGACGAAGACGGGGATGAGTTCGGTCGATTCGAAGGATGATGTCACGCCCGGGGCCGCGCCCGATCGGCGCGGCCCGCTCGCGATGCGGCCCGGGTCAGGACGCCGAGCCGGCCTCGGCCGGCTCGGCCCCGCCTTCCAGGTGCGCGGCCACCTTGCGGCGGCCGGGGTGCAGCTCGCTCTCGCGGACGATCCGCAGGAACAGCTCCTCTAGAGTCGTCGTCGGGTGGTCGACGACGGCCTCGCCGCCGTGGCGGGCGACGACCGCGCGGATCTCTTCGAGGGCCTGCGGCGGCAGGTTCTTCGCCCGGATCTGGGTGACGTCCTGCACCGTCAGCAGGTCGGACACCTTCCCCAGCTCCTTCAGCTCGCCGCGGTGGAGGATGGCGATCCGGTCGCAGATGTCCTGCATGTCGGCCAGCAGGTGGCCCGACAGCACGACCGTCTTCCCCTGCTCGCGCAGCTCGCGGATCAGCTCCTTGATCTCCGCCGTGCCGATCGGGTCCAGGCCCGACGTCGGCTCGTCCAGCAGGATCAGCTCGGGGTTGTTGATGAGCGCCTGGGCCAGGCCGATGCGGCGCTGCATGCCCTTGGAGTATTCGCGGAGCTGGCGGTGCTTGGCCGCCGAGAGGCCGACCATGTCGATGAGCTGGCCGACCCGCCGATTCCGCTCCGTGGACGACATCTTGAACAGCCGGCCGTAGAACTGGAGCGTCTCCTCGGCGTTGAGGAACTTGTAGAGGTACGTCTCCTCGGGCAGGTAGCCGATCCGCTCGTTCTTGGAGACGTTCGTGGTGGGCTCGTTGAAGATGCGGGCCTCCCCCTCGGTGGGGAACAGGAGGCCGAGCAGGAGCTTGATGGTCGTCGTCTTCCCGGAGCCGTTCGGGCCCAGGACCCCGAAGATCTCCCCTCGCTGCACCTGGAGGTCGAGGGCCTTGAGCGCCTGGACCTTGGGGCGGCCCCAGAAGTCGCGGTAAACCTTGGTCAGATTCCGCGTCTCGATGACGACTTCACTCATGGAAGGAGCAGCCTCAGATGGACTTTCGGGGAAGGCCCGCGGCGGCGGCCCGCCGGCGGGCGGCTTCGGCCGGGCCGGGGACGTCGGGGCGATCTTCTAAAATACTCGATGGATGAGGGCGAATATCCCGCCGGGGGGCGAATATCGGGCGCGGGCCTCCCCGCGCGAGGGCGCGGACGGGGAACCTTCGGCGAGCGTCGCTCGGGGGTGCTACGACGCCGCCGTGCGTAAGGTTCGCGCCCTTGCGAACAAGGTTCGCGCCCGCCCCCGCGGCGTCCCCCCGCGACCCGGCCCGGAATGATCGATCGTAAAGGAATGCCAGGACGTTGGCAAGCGTCGCGAGCCCCGCGCGGCGGGAGGCCGGGCGGGGCTCGCGGGTCGTCGGAGGCGGGCCGGGGCTCAGGGCGTCAGGCCGGTGGCGCCGGAGGCCGGCAGCGGCGGGGCGTCGACGCGGCCCCGGAGCGTCGGGACGGTCGTCTGCGGCGGGGAGCCGTCCATCGAGGTGTAGGGCTGGACGGACGTGACCGACGAATCCTGCGGCATCCCGCCGGCCGGGTGGTCGCCCCCGGCCCCGGCGAAGGGCAGGTAGCGCTGGCCCCGGTTGACGTAGGGGTTGTAGTCGGTCCCCGGGAACATCTGGATCGGCGGCACCGCGAAATACCGCGGGAAGTAGTAGTCGGCCGTCCGGTCGGCCCCCAGCGGGAGGTAATGGCCGGGCGAGTACCAGCCGGCGTTGACGGGGTCGCCGTTGGGGAAGCCCCAGCCGTCGCCGGGGCCCGGCGGGAGGATCCAGCCGCCGGAGCGATGCTTGTCGCGCCCGTGCGCGTGGCCCGCCACGGCGTGGTGGTGATGCCCCTGCTGGTAGGCGCAGCCCTCGCACGCGACGCCCTGCCCCACGCCACCCACGGCCAGCGCCAGCCCCATCGTCATGATCGCGGCGGTCATCCTCGAACCTCCTTGTCGAATCCCTTCGAGCGCGCGAGCCCCCGCCTCCGGGCGGGTGTCCAGGGGAGCCTAGCACGCGGACGGAGGCGAGGGCGGGATTCGCGGCCCGATTCTCTTCCCGGCGCCCGTCGCGGACGCTACGATCGACTCGTCCCCCCCGACCGAGACAGGCCGCGCCTCGGAAGATCCGCCATGATCCTGCTGATCGACAACTACGACTCCTTCACCTACAACCTCGTCCAGCGCCTCGGGGAGATCGACCCGGGCGTCGACCTGGAGGTCGTCCGGAACGACCGGATCACCGTGGAGGAGATCGAGGCGAAGGCCCCGTCGCGCCTCATCATCTCGCCGGGCCCCTGCACGCCCCGCGAGGCCGGCGTCTCCAACGACGTCATCCGCGCCTTCGCCCCGCGGATCCCGACCCTCGGGGTCTGCCTGGGCCACCAGTGCATGGGCCACACCTTCGGCGCGAACGTCGTCCGGGCCGACCGCATCATGCACGGCAAGACCTCGATGATCCACCACGACGGCAAGGGCCTATACAAGGGCCTCTCCAACCCCTTCCAGGCCACCCGATACCACAGCCTGGTCATCCAGCCCGGCACCCTCCCCGAGGACCTGGAGGTCGTCGCGCGGACCGAGGAAGGCGAGATCATGGGCGTGCGTCACAAGACGTACCCCATGGAAGGGGTGCAGTATCACCCCGAGAGCTTCCTGACGCTGGAAGGGATCAAGCTCCTGAAGAACTTCCTCGAATGGGAGGCTTGAGCCGGGCCCGAGCGGCCGGAGGCTCGCCATGCTGACCGTCGCCGAGGCGCTCGCGCGGGTGCTGGAACACGCCCGTCCGCTGCCGATCGTGGACCGCCCCCTGGAAACGGCCCTCGGCCGCCGGCTCGCCGACGACGTCCGGGCCGACGCCGACCAGCCGCCGTTCGACAAGGCGCTGGTCGACGGCTACGCCGTCCGCACGGGCGACCTGGCCGAACTCCCGCGCCGGCTGGCCGTCGGCGAGACCATCCCCGCGGGCCGCCTGCCGACCCGTCCGCTCGCCCCGGGGGAGGCGGCCGTCATCATGACCGGCGCCCCGCTCCCGCCGGACGCCGACGGCGTCGTGATGGTGGAGAAGACCGATCGCGACGGCGACGCGGTCGTCATCCACCCCCAACCGATCGCCTCCGGCATGAACCGCCTGCCGCGCGGCCAGGTCTACCGCGACGGCGACCGCCTGACGCCCGCCGGCGTCGACCTCACGCCCGTCCGGCTGGGCCTGCTCGCCGCGGCCGGCGAGGCGACCGTCCGCGTGTTCGACGCCCCTCGGGTCGCGGTCGTCCCCACGGGCGACGAACTGGTCGACTTCCGAGAGACGCCCGGCCCGGGTCAGATCCGCAACTCGAACGCGCCGATGCTGGCCGCACTCGCCGCCGGCCGGGGGGCCGAAGCCTGGACTTCCCCCATCCTCGCCGACGAGGCCGACGCCCTCCGCGACGGGTTCCGCGAGGCCCTGGGACGCGACGTCGTCCTGGCCATCGGCGGCGTCTCGGCCGGCCAGCGCGACCTGGCCCCGGAAGTCCTCCGATCCCTGGGCGTGCGCGAGGTCTTCCATAAGGTCCGCATCCGGCCGGGGAAGCCGCTCTGGTTCGGCGTCGGCCCCGACCGCGACGGCCGGCCCCCTGCCCTGGTGTTCGGCCTGCCGGGCAATCCGTTGAGCGGGCTGGTGAACTTCCTGAACTTCGTCGCCCCGGCCCTCGACGTCCTGCAAGGCCGCCCCTCGCGCGGGCCGGCGATCGCCCCGGCCCTCGCGGCGAGTCGGCTGGAACGTCGCGGCGACCTGGAGGTTTTCCTCCCCGCCCGGATCGTCGAGCCGTCGCGCCCGCTCGCGGTCGAGCCCCTGAAATCGCAAGGATCGGCCGACATGGCCGCCGTCGCCGAGGCCGACGGCTTCCTGGTCCTGACGGCCGGCGACGGGGCGATCGAGGCAGGTGAAATTGTCGGCTTCCTGCCGTTGGGTTAAGGTACGCGGCGTGCGAAGCCCCCGTAACCCCGAAGGACGCCGACGATGGACAGCGAGACCGCCCTCACCCCGAGCCGGGACGACGAGCCCAGGCTCAGCCTGAGCGAGCGGGCCTCGCGCCAGCCGGTCGCCGCCGCGATCGTCGCGGGCCTCGCGCTATGGGCGGCGTTCCCGCCGATGGAATGGGCCTGGATCGCCTGGCTCGCGCTGACGCCCCTGTTCCGGCTGGCCGTCGAGCCGGTCGGCGGCCGGCGGCTCTACCTCGCGGCGTGGGCGGGCGGGCTGGCGTTCTGGCTCCCCAGCCTCCAGTGGGTCCGGCTCACCGACGCCACCGCCTGGACGGCCTGGGTCGCGATGGCCTCCATCTTCTCGCTCTGGTGGCCCGGCTTCCTCGCCCTGACGCGCTTCGCCGTGTTCCGGCTGAATATCCCCCTAATGATCGCCGCGCCGATCCTCTGGGTCGGGCTGGAGCACGTCCGGGCGTTCATCCTCTCGGGCTTCCCGTGGTATTACCTGGGGCACAGCCAGTATCGGGCGCTCCAGTTGATCCAGGTGGCCGACTTCGCCGGGGCGCTCGGGGTCAGCTTCCTGATCGCGACCTTCAATGCCTGGGTCGTCGACCTGCTCACCCTGCCGGCCCTCCGCCGCACCCCGACCGGTGCCAGGCTCCGGCCCCGCCAGTCGATCCGGCTCGGGTACGTCCTGATCCTGGTCGTCGGGACGCTCGCCTACGGCGGGTTCCGGCTGAGCGACTCCCGGTTCGAGGAAGGGCCGCGGATCGCCCTGCTCCAGACGAACTTCAAGCAGGCTTACAAGATGGGCGGCGACCCGCACGCCATCCTCTCCAAGTTGGAGTCGCTCGCGGTCAAGGCGGCCGGACATGACCCGAAGCCCGACCTCGTCGTCTGGCCCGAGACCTCGTACCCCTTCGGCACCATCGAGATCGACCCCGCGACGCCGGTCGACGCCCTCCGCCGTCAACTGGAGCAGGTCGGCGACGGCATCGGCGTCGACTGGTGGCGCGAACGTCGGAACGATATCGATCATTACCTCCACGCCATGGCCGATTCGCTAGGGTCCGCGATGCTGGTGGGGGCCTTGCGGTATACCCACACGCCCGAGGGCTACAGCAAGTACAACGCGGCCGTCCTCTTCACCCCGAAGGCGGCCGAGGCCCAGGTCTATCGCAAGATCCAGCTCGTCCCGTTCGGCGAGTACATCCCGCTGGTCGAACTCTTCCCCTGGCTGATGGTCTTCACCCCCTACAGCGACGGCCACATCCCGACCCTCGCCTTCGGCCGGGAGGCGAACACGCTCGACCTCGGCGATCGTCGGATCGCGGTGGGGATCTGCTTCGAGGACACCGTCCCCCACCTCATCCGGCGCTTCTTCGCCGAGACCCCCGACGGCCGCCAGCCCGACGTCCTGATCGACAGCTCCAACGACGGCTGGTTCCACGGCTCGGCCGAGTTGGACATGCACCTGGCCGTCAGCGTCTTCCGCTGCATCGAGAACCGCGCCCCCCTGGCGCGGGCGGTGAACACCGGGATCTCCGCCGTGATCGACGGCGACGGCCGGATCCTCGAAGTCCTGCCCCGACTGACCGAAGGCGTCCTCCAGGCGACGATCCCCCTGGATCCCCGCACCGGCCCCTACTCCTCCTGGGGCGACTGGCTGGGCCTCTCGTGCCTCGCGGTGTGCATCGGGATCGTGCCGACGGGGCTGATTTATCGGAAGATCCGGCCGGCCGCCCCGCGGGTCGCCTGAAGATTCGCCCGTTCGACCTCCATCTCCACTTTGCGCCGCTTGCCTTCCCCCCGGTCGTGGGTTAGATTTTGGGCAAGTTGCGCCGACGGACGCGGGACTGGTTCTCGTGTGGCTTTCTCGTGTTGCGGCATGAGCGGCCCTTGTCGTCGCGGGCGACGCGGCGTTACATTCGAATGTAGGGAAGTGCCCCCACGGCCCGGCGTCGTCGGGGGGTCCCGCCATATCTCCAGGGATTACCACGGTCCAAGCCCGATCCCGTCTCGGACGCACGGCGGATACGTCGCGCGGGTGGTTGGCCGGCCGTCTTACTTTGAATGGTAGGATGGGACCATGACTACCGTCGGAAAGATCCTCGTCCTCTTCATCATGGCCTTCTCGCTCATATTGAGCGCGGTCTCTTCGGTGGTCTTCACGACCTCGAAGAACTGGAAGGCCGCGACGGAGGTCGAGAAGAAGAAGGTCAACGACCTGACCTCCAAGCTCCGCGACGCGGAGGCCAACACCGCCGCCGCCCAGAAGGACCTCGACACCCAGAAGGCCAACTACGAGCAGCAGGCGAAGCAGCTCGGCGACAAGGTCGCGGCCGTCGAGCAGCAGAACCAGACGGCCCAGCAGCAGATCACCACGGCGTCGGGGCAGGTGGCGACGGCCCAGCAGAGCGCCAAGACGGCGCTCGACGAGGCGGAGGCCAACCGCAAGGAGACCCTCCAGCTCCGCGAGCAGAAGTCGGCCGTCGAGGCCCAGGCGAACGAGTTCAAGCTCCACGTCGCCGAGCTGAACGACAAGATCCGCGAGATGGAGCGGGCCCTGGAGTCGGCCACCAAGAACAACACCGACCTCAAGGAGCGGGTCGCCAAGTATTCGACCCTCCTGCGGTCCAACGGGCTGTCGGACGACATCACCCAGATCACCGGCATCGAGAGCCCCCCGCCGGTCGTCGGCGAGGCCAAGCGGATCGACGCCAACAACCGCAAGTTCGAGATCACCATCGGGTCGAACGACGGCCTGGTCGTCGGCCACGAGCTGTACATCATGCGGACCACCCCCGGTCGCGGCGAGTATCTCGGCAAGGCCAAGGTCATCTCGGTCGAGCCCAACCAGGCCGTCCTTCAAGTGATCGGCAACACCTACCAGGGCAAGAAGATACAGGAGGGCGACATTGTCTCGTCTACGATCCGGCCGCGGCTCTAATCCCTCCGGCGCGTCGCGGGCCGCCGCCGCCCCCCGCGGGGCCCGCGGCGTCCTCGTCCCCGCCGCCAAGAGCGACATCTACGTCGCCCTCCTGGGCATCTCCCTGGCGGCCGTCGTCATCTCGTGCATCCTGATGGCGCTGCTGCTCATGAAGTACGAATGGAAGGTGTCCGTCTCGTCCGCCGCGCCGACCCCCTCGGCCCTCGCGACGGCCCCCGCCCAGCTCGCCTCGACCCCCACGGCCGCCATCCCGGCCCGCTGCTGATCGACGACGAGCCCCAGCCTCATCGAAGCCGCCCCTCCCGCCCCACGGCCCGGAGGGGCGGCCTTTTTTTCGCCCCGGCCATTGACTGAACGCAGGAACACTATACAATCGAGTGTAAGGGAAATGACGATCGAGCCGAGAAGGATGGTCGCTCCAATCGCCCGGCCTCAGGATGAAGGGCGCTCGACATCGTCGCGGACCCAGGACCTCAGGGGATCACGCCCATGTCCCAGCACATCTCGATCTTCGCGGCGCTCGCCGCCCCGTTCGCGGCCGACGAGGTGCGGACCCGCAACCAGGCCGGCCGCGACCTGCAATATGTGACCGCCCGCACCGTCATGAACCGCCTCGACGAGGTGCTCGGCCCCGAGAACTGGTGGGACGAGTACACGCCGATGGAGAACGCCGTCATCTGCAAGCTGACGGTCCGGCTCCCGGACGGCTCGACCGTGACCAAGAGCGACGCCGGCGGCTTCACCACCACGGCCGACACCAGCGACTACGAGAAGACCGGCTTCTCCGACGCCTTCAAGCGCGCGGCCGTCAAGTATGGGGTGGCCCGCTACCTCTACGGCGACGGCGTCCCCCCCTCGATCCGGGAGGCCCTGATCCGCTCCCGTCGCGAGCAGCGCGAGCAGCAGGCGGCGCCCAACGGCCACCCCGCCCCCGCCCCGCAGCCGACGGCCCCCGTCGCCGCGATCGCCGAGCCGGCCGGGGACGTTGAAGTCGAGACGCTCCAGCCCTCGCGGACGGCCGCCGGGTCGAACGCGGGCCCTGGCGCTCCGCCGAAGTCGGGCAAGGCCCTCTTCGCCTGGATCAAGGAACGCGACGAGAAGCTCGGCGTCGACCTCCTGCGCACCCTGACCGATTGGGGCAAGGACCACCACTTCCCGCCCCGGATGGTCCAGTGGAGCGGCGAGCAGGTGGACCAGGGCCACACCGAAGCCCTCCGCCTCCTCACCACCCTGAAGTCCGAGGGTGCCGCCCTCGCCGGCTCGGGCGGTCGCCGCTGAGGCCGCCCGCCCGCGGGTCGAAAGGGCGCACCTCCCGGCGCGGGATCATTCATCCTGATCCCAAATCCGGGAGGTGCGCGATTGCGGGTGGGTGTGCCTTTGGATTTTGGCGAATCGCGTCGGGGTCGAGGGTGCCATCCTGACCGCCTTCCCCGCTCGCGGGGGGAAGGCCGTCAGGATATCCGCCCCATAATCCTGGAGGGCCGGGATCTTTTCCGAATCCTGAAATCCGCACGGCCCGGATGCGGACCATACTCGCGAGCGGAGGATCTTTGACAACTCGCGAGGCTTGATTCGAGGGGTGAACCGCCCCGCCAGCCAATCGTCCCCGCTTCCGCCGCGGAGACGTCGAGTCTTCTCCCGTCCACCGGAATTCCGAGTCGAAAAGTCCGACAGTCCTCGCCAGTCACCACCGAGGCGCGGCTCAACTGGTCGGTGGACGCGGCATTACGTCGGATCCCAGCACCGGGCCGCCGAGGGTCCCCGAACGGTGGTCCGGGCGGCCCGCCCGGACGTAGGCGGCCTCCGGAATGGAGACGTCCGGGCGGGCCGCCCGGACCTCCCTCCCAACAAGCCTTCCGTCGACAGGCCGGTGGTCATTAGCGAGGACTCTCGAAAAGTCCTGGCCTAACTCGCCTTCGACCCCGAGGATCGGAGGCCCGGGGTTCCGTCGGCGACACTTCGAAAACGACGATCGAAGCCAAGACTTCGTCGCACTCAAATTGAATTCAGTAAATCATTTACGCCCGATCCAAGGGAAGCGTGCTTCCCCCGAACGGAGCCAAAATCGCCGCATCGCGTCGGCCCCTCGTCGCGAGAGGAGGGGCCGACGTCGCGCGACTCATTCGGGATAGATCAGGTACTTGTCCCGGACGGCCTCGAAGTCGGCGAGGCCCTGGACCCACAGGGCCTCGATCTGGTCGGGGCTCTTGAGGTCCAGGATGGCCTGGTAGGTGGACTGACTGGTCAGGAGGGTGGGCATCCTCTCGGGCTTCCACTCGTCCTTGTAGTCGCGGCGGAGCGAAAGCGCGAGGCCGAGGCCCATCTTGATCGGGTCGAAGGCGTCGCGGTCGGTGATCTGGATGTAGACGCCGCCGCACTTCTCGCCCTTGTGCTGGCGCTCGGTCGGGGTGAACTCCACGGCCGAGAAGCTGACGCCGGGGAGACGCATCGCGTTGAGCGTCCGTGCCCACTCGACGGGCTTGATCCAGGGTGCCCCGACGCGTTCGAAGGGGGTGTCGGTGCCGCGGCCGGTGGCCAGGTTCGTCCCCTCCATCCAGCCGACGCCCGGATACAGCAGCGCCTCCGTCAGGCTCCGCATGTTGGGCGACTGGTTCACCCACAGGAGCCCGGTGGCGTCGTAGAGCATGCCGCGGGTCCAGTTCTCGCAGGCGACGACCTCCAGGTCGGCCTCGATCTTGCGCTCCGCGTTGTAGAACTTCGCCAGTTCGCCGACGGTCATGCCGTGGCGGATCGGGATGGCGTGGTAAGCGACGAAGGTCCCCTCCATCTCGTCCCGCACCGGCCCGCCGAACGCGACGCCGCCAATGGGGTTGGGGCGGTCCAGGACGACCGCCTTCTTGCCGTTCTCCTTCGCGGCTTCGAGCATCAGCCCGAGGGTGGAGATGTAGGTGTAGTAGCGGACGCCGACGTCCTGGATGTCGTACACCAGCACGTCGAGGTCGGCGATGTCCTCGGCCTGCGGCTTCCGCTTCTTCCCTTCGTACAGGCTGATGATGGGGAGGCCCGTCTTCTCGTCGGTGCCGCCGGCGACCTTCTCGTGGTCGAGGATCCCGCGGAGGCCGTGCTCGGGGCTGAACAGCTTGACGAGCTTGACGCCGGGGGCGGCGAAGAGGACGTCGATGGTGGAACGGCCGTCGGCCGAGCGGCCGGTGTGGTTCGTGACCAGGCCGACCCGCTTCCCTTTCAAGATGTCGAACCCGCGGGCGGCGAGGACGTCGATCCCGCACTTCACCGGCGGGGCCGCGGCGACGGCGTCGGCGGGGGCGGCCTCGTCGACCTCCTCGTACATCGGCGGCTCGACGAGCGCCGCGGCGGCCAGCGTGGCGACGTCGCGACGCAGGGAGGTCGGCGACCCGCCCCCGGTCGGGTGGAGCCGGCTGGTCAGCAGGACGACATGGACGCCGGTATCCGGATCGACCCAGATGCTGGTGCCGGTGAACCCGGTGTGGCCGAAGCTGGAAGGCCCGAACAGTTCCCCGCGCGGCCCGCTGAAGCCGGTGGCGACGTCCCACCCCAGGCCGCGACGCTGGCCGGCCGGCGTGTCTCCCGGGTCGATCATCAGGCGGATCGTCAGCGGGCTGAGGACCTGGGCCCCGTCCTCGCCGACGCCTTCGCGGAGCAGCATCCCGGCGAACTTCGTCACGTCCTCGGCCGTCGCGAACAGCCCCGCGTGACCCGCCACGCCGCCCAAAGCACGCGACCGCGGGTCGTGGACGACGCCGCGGAGCATCGTCTCGCCTTCCTTCTCGGTCGGGGCGATCCGACCGACGGCGGGGAAGGTCGACGGGTCGCCGGCCAGGGGCCGGAAGTGGGCGTCGGTCATGCCGGCCGGCTTGAAGATCCGCTCGGACGCGAAGACGTCCAGGGGCTTGCCGGAGACCTTCTCCACCAGCTTGCCGAGGATGATGAAGCAGACGTCCGAGTAGATGAACTTGGACCCGGGCTTCGCGACCGGCTGCAACTCGGCGATCTTCTTCCAGGCGGCCTCGGGGCCGTCCTTGTAGTCGTCGATGGAGTTGTCGGGGATCAGGCCGGCGCGGTGGCGCAGGAGGTGCTCGATCGTGATCCGCCCCTTGCCGTGGTTGTCCAGCTCGGGGAAATACTTGACGATGGGGTCGGACTTGCGGACCTTGCCGTCCTCGATCAGGGCCATCACCGACGACGCCGTGGCGATCGGCTTGGTGAGCGAGGCCATGTCGAAGATGGTGTCGAGCGTCATCGGCTCGGCCGTGGGCTCGACGGCCTTCTTGCCGAACGCCTTGGCGTAGGCGGCGACGCCGTTACGACCGACCACGAGCACCGCGCCGGGGACCACGCCTCCGTTCACGGCCTCCTCGACCGCGGCGTCGAGCTTCGCCAACCGATCGGGGTCGAACCCGAGCAGGCGGACGTCGACGTCCTCCGGAGCCGTCTCCCCGGCACCCTGCCAGCCGCGGGCGACGCCTCCGAAACCCAGGAGCCCGACCAACATCCAGGCCGTAATCCGCTGTTTCACGGTCGCTGCACCTCTCGATGGGAAGACCCGATCGACCCGGATCGCGCATCCGGCGTCCGACCGAAGATCCTCATTCTAAGAGAGGCCGACGACCGTGCGATAGGCTCAGCGTTCGAGGATGGCGGGCCTGGGGAGGCTGTAGCCCTTGACGGCCACCTCCACCTGGGGCCAATCCTGGGCCGCGGTGACGACCTCGAAGCCCCGCGAGTCGACGACGATGGTGTCCTCCGAGCGGGCCGACCCGACGCTGGGGTTCCAGCAGACGGCCATGTTCGGTTCGAGGGTGATGGGGCTGTCCGGGGTGAGCAGGGCCTCGCGGGGGGAGTAGCCGATCAGGACGCCCTGGTAGTCCAGCGTCCATTCGTGGGGGGCGTCGAACTTCTCGTAGATGCGCCGGGCGCGGCGGAAGACCTCGGCGATCGGCTCGCCGGGGCGCGAGAAGAAGATGCAGGTGGCGTCGACCATCGCGGCGAGCGTGTGGTTCGCCCGGAAGTCGTCCTCCGGCGGGCCGAACGAGACGGTCCGCGTGACCGAGGCGCAGAGGCCGTGGCGACGGCCGGTGACGGCGATGGTGGCCTTCTTCAGGATCGGCGCGGCCTTGAACGTGGGCTGCCGGAACCGCCCGAGGCGGTCGTCGCTGGCGACGCGGAGGTCGACCGGCGCGACCCCCTCGCGGATCAGGCGATGCGCCAGGTGGCCGGCGACGTCGGCCTCGCGCTCGCCGCGGTCGAAGTTGCGGCAGGTCGCCTCGACGGCCAGCGTGAGGGTCCGCCCCAATTCGCGGAGCCGCTGGCGCTCCAGCGGGGTCAACTGCCGGCGCAGGTCGCGGATGGGGTCGAGCGCCCGCCGCCACTGGGGGCAGCCCTCGGCCGACAGGTCGGTGGCGACCCGCTTGTTGTGGCACAGCTCGGCCACCACCCGATGCGGGTCGTCGAACCAGGGGCGTTCCTTGAGCTGGAAGCCCATCCCCGCCAGCTCCTCCTCGAAAATCCGGCTGCTCTGGACGTTGTCGGCGACCACGGCCCGACAATTCCGATTGATGAAGAGGAGGATCGAGCTGTTGTCCGAGCAGTAATCCTGCGCCAGGTCCCCGCCCGAGGTGAACCATGCGATCGAGTCGGCCCGGCCGAGCACCACGGCGTCCTGACCTGTGCGGTCGAGCAGCTCCCGGATCCGATCGTGCTTCAGCTCCACGTCCTCGCGCCGACGCCTGCGGTCGACATCGACATGATCGGAGGCCGGGTCGGGGACGATCGGCAGCGAGTCCTTCTCCGGACGGTCCGCCGCCGTCTCCAGGACGCGATCGTAGACCTCGACCTGCGAATCCTCGCCGGCCATCCAACCGATCGGACCGCCGACATACAGCTCGGTCGACACGGCGACGTCCCCCGAATGGGCGCGAACCCTCGTCCGCCCCGAGAGGGGGCGGGAGAATGACGAGGACTCCGATGGATCGTGAATCTTAATCGCTTCGGGAATGGTGATCGTTATCCTTCCACCCCGACGCGCCGATTTCAAGACGTAAGAAGCTCGCCCACTCAAAACCTGCACACGCCCAAGCAATCACTCGTTCGTCGATTCCGCCTATCCGGGGCCCTTCGCAACCCAGGCCGAATCCAGGAATTCCCGCACGACGGGCGTCAGGTCCCGCGAGTCCGGCGGCCCGAGCTTGAGTTCGAACCCATGACGGGCGTTCGGGATGACGACGAGCCGGCTCGGCACGCCGGCCCCTTCCAACTTTTCATGCATCTCGCGCGCCTGACGGACGGGGACCCAGGCGTCGTCGTCGCCGTGGATCAAGAACGTGGCGGGCGTCCCGATTGTGACGTGGTCGATCGGCGACGCCGCCGAGGCCCGCCCGGGATCCTCGGCCGGATCGACGCCGAGGAACAGGCGGGCCGGGTCATGCTCCAGGCGGCGAGCCGCGGAGAGGTCGGCCAGGGACGTCGGCGTCGACAGGCAGACGGCCGCGGCGACGCGGAGGTCTTCCTGGGCGGCTCGCGCGGCGAGGAGGCCGCCCGACGAGGTCCCCAGGACGGCCACGCGGCGGGGGTCGATCCGGAACCGATCGGCCCGGTCGATCAGCCAGTCGACGGCCGCGCGGACGTCCCCCAGGGCCCCGTCCCAGCTTGGCGCGCCGGGACGGGCGAGCCGATAATCGACGACGGCCACCGCGACGCCGCCGCGGGCGAGATCCGCGAATTGCGGCGCGTACTCCCGGCGCGATCCGCCCGTCCAGCTCCCTCCGTGCACCGCGACCACGAGCGGCCGGGGGGCGTCGGCCGGGCCGGGCGGCAGGAGGAGATCGAGCCGGAGCGGCCGGCCGTCGGCCTCGCGATCGATCGCTTCGCGGACGAGGACCAGCCCGGCGAAGGGATCTTCGGACGGTCGCCAGGACGCCCAGGCCGCGGCCGTCGCGGCGACCGCCGCCAGCCAGCCGATCGCTCGGATGATCGCCATCGCCCCCCCTTCGGACCGTCGCGGCCCAACTTTCTACGGAAGATCCCCCGATGTCGGACGAGAAGCCGGACGTCCCCCTGCTCCAGCGGCGCGAGATCGAGGCCCGGATCGTCGGCCCGCTGGTCCGGGCGTTCGCCGACGCCTTCGGCCGCGAGGAGACGGTCGAGGTCCTGCGGGGCGTGATCGTCGACCTCGCCCGACAGGGGGGCGAGGATCTGGCGAGGTCGCTCGGCGAGTCGTCGCTGGAGGCCTTCGCCGCCACCCTCGGCCGCTGGCAGGAGGGCGGGGCGCTGGAGATCGACCTCCTGGAACGGTCGCCGGAGCGGCTCTCCTTCAACGTGGTCCGCTGCCGCTACGCCGAAATGTATCGGCGTTTGGGCCTCGAAGACCTGGGCTCGACCCTCTCCTGCGCCCGCGATTTCGCCCTGGCCGAGGGCTTCAGCCCGGAGATCGAGCTGGAGCGGACGCAGACCCTCATGCAGGGGGCGCCGTTCTGCGACTTCCGATTCCGACGCGTCGAGAAGGGGGAGGAGCCGGCCGACTGATCCGCGAGCCCCGCTCCGCCCCGGCTTGTCGGTTTTGCTATAATAGCCGAGGACCATCCCGCCCCGGACACCGACCGCGATGCCCACCACCTACGTCGGCAACCTCGCCCCCGCCTTCGACCTCCCCTGCACCCGGCACCCGGACCCCGCGCGGTCGCGGGCCCGGCTCTCGGACTACCGGGGGAGGTGGCTCGTCGTCGTCTTCTACCCCCGCGACTTCTCCATGGTCTGCCCCACCGAGCTGGTCGGCCTGAGCCAGCGAATCGCCGATTTCGAGGAGCATGGCTGCGACCTGCTGGCCATCAGCTCCGACCCGGTCGACCTGCACGAACGCTGGATCGTCACGCCCCGGGCGCAGGGGGGCTTGGGCGGCCTGAACTTCCCGCTGGCCAGCGACGTGGACGGCTCCGTCTCGTCCGCCTACGGGGTCTTCGACCCGGCCCGCAACCTGGCCCTCCGCGGCACGTTCATCGTCGACCCGGACGGGGTGATCCAGTATCAGGTGGTCCACAACCTGAGCGTCGGCCGCCGTAGCCAGGAGGTGTTGCGGGTCCTCTCGGCGATCCAGTCCGGGGGCCTCTGCCGCGAGGAGTGGATGGCCGACGGCGCGCACATCGACCCTTACGCCATGCTGACGCCGGGGAAGATCTTCTCGCACTATTACCTGGACTCGGAGATCGGCGCCGGGACGTTCGCGCGGGTCTACCTGGCGCGCGACCTCCAGCTCGACCGCCCGGTCGCCCTGAAGGTCTTCAATCGCGACTGCCCCGTCACGCCCGGGAGCGTGCTGGCCGAGGCCCGTTCGGTGGCGGCGCTGAACCATCCCAACGTCTGCACGATCTACGCCGTCGACGACGCCGCGGGGCTGCCGGTGATCGCCATGGAATACGTCCAGGGCCGGACGCTGGCGAGCCGGCTGGGCGACTCCCGGCCCCGGACGGGCGAGATGCTCGCTATCGCCCGGCAGATCGCCGGCGGGGTCGGCGCGGCCCACGACTCGGGGATCGTCCACGGCGACCTCAAGCCCGACAACATCATGGTGGGCGACGACGGCCTGGTGAAGGTGCTCGACTTCGGCCTGGCGCGCCGGCTCAACCGCGCCGAGCTGGTCGCGACCGACGAGACCGGCGAGCTGGGCGTGGCCGAGAGCGGCGGCGGCCTCTTCGGCACCCCGCGCTACCTGGCCCCGGAGCAGACCCGCGGCGAGCCGGCGACCGTCGCCAGCGACGTCTTCTCGCTCGGCCTGGTCTTCTACGAGATGGCCTCGGGCCGCCCCGCGTTCGCCGAGGGGAACGTCCTGCAAGTCATGGACCGGATCCGCAACGTCGACCCCGACGCCATGGCCACCGAGGCTCGCGAGCCGTTCGCCCCCCTGATCCGCTCCATGCTCGACCCCGACCCGGGCCGCCGCGAGACCGACCTGCGCCGGATCGTCGCCGAGATCGACGACGCGGAATGCCGCTGCCACTGACCCGCCCCGCCCCGGAGCCTCCATGCCCCTCGCCATCTTCGACCACGACGGCGTGCTCGTCGACACCCTCAAGTTGCATCAGGATTCCTGGGTCGAGATGGGCCGCGAGACCGGCGTCCCCATCACGGCGGAGATCGTCCTGAAGACGTTCGGGATGACCAACGCCATGATCCTCCGCATGCTCCTCGGCGAGTCGCTCGCCGACGCCGAGGTGCTGGCCCACTCCGACCGCAAGGAGGCGAAGTACCGCGACCTCGCCCGCGGTCGGATCTCCCTGATGGACGGCGTGCGGCCGTTCCTGGACGCGATGGCCGCGGCCGGGGCCCTGCTGGCGATCGGCTCCAGCGGCGTGCGCAAGAACCTGGAGCTGACCGTCGAGGAATGCGGCCTCCACGGCCGGTTCGCGACGATCGTCGCGGGCGAGGACGTGACCCGCGGCAAGCCCGACCCGCAGGTCTTCCTGCTGGCCGCGGAGCGCGCGGGCGTCGCCCCGGCCGACTCGATCGTGTTCGAGGACGCCCCGGTCGGGATCCGCGCGGCGAAGGCGGCGGGCATGCTCGCGGTGGGCGTGACCTCCAGCCACGACGAGGCCGCGCTGCGCGAGGCCGGGGCCGACGTGGTCGTCCCGGACCTGTCGCACTGCGACCCGCGCGAGCTGCTCGCGCGGCTGGGTCAGTCCGGCCGGTAGGTCGGGAACTCGCCGCTGAACCCGACGTTCCCCGGCGCGACGCCGGCGACCCGCAGGATGACGCGGCGGATCAGCTTGCCGAGCATCGGCGTGGCCTTGAGGCCGGCCTCCAGGACGTCCTCGTGGCGGATCGGGGCCGGCAGCACTCCGGCCGCCGCGTTCGTCACCAGGGCCAGGCCCAGGACGTCCATACCCGCCTGCCGCGCGACGATCGCCTCGGGCGCTGTCGACATCCCGACGACGTCGGCCCCGAGGGCCCGGAGCATCCGGATCTCGGCCGGGGTCTCGTAGCTCGGGCCGGGGAGGCAGGCGTAGACGGCTGACACGAGTTGCACGCCCAGGCGGCGGGCCTCCTCCTTGGCCGAGTTCCGCAGCTTCTTGGAATAGACCTCGGTCATGTCCGGGAACCGCTCGCCGAACCGGGGGTCGTTCGGCCCGCGCAGGGGGTTCGTCCCGATCAGGTTGAGGTGGTCCGACAGGCAGACGAGGTTCCCCGGCCGCAGCTCCGGGCGCACGCCGCCGGTCGCGGCGGTCAGGATGAGCGTCTGCACGCCCAGCCGCTGGAGCACCCGCACCGGGAACGTGACGGTGCGCAGGTCGTGGCCCTCGTAGTAGTGGAAGCGGCCCTGGAGGAGGATCGCCTCGGCGCCGTCGACCGAGCCGATCACGACATTCCCAGCGTGGCCGGCGACGGTGGGCGTCGGGAAGTGGGGGATCTGAGAATACGGGACGACCCTCCGGTCTCCGAACCGCTCGACCAGGCCGTTGAGCCCGGAGCCGAGGACGACGGCGATCCGGGGCGCCGGGTCGCCGGTCGCCCGCCGGATGGCCTCGGCGGCCTCCTCGGCCCTGGAGTACAGGTCGGGCCCTTGATGGGTGGGGCTCATAGCAAAACTCCCGCGATGCACGCCGAGAGGAAGTTGGCCAGGGTGCCGGCCATCAGCGCCCGAGTCCCCAGCCGCGCCAGGTCCTTCCGGCGCTCGGGCGCCAGGGCGCCGATCCCCCCGATCTGGATGCCGATCGAGCCGATGTTGGCGAACCCGCAGAGGGCGAAGCTGGCGATGACGACGGACCGGTCCGCCAGCGACGCCCGCATCGCGTCGAGCTGCTGGAAGGCGATCAGCTCGTTCAGCACGGTCCGCGCGCCGAGCAGCGAGCCCACGCCCCGGCAGTCCTCCCAGGGTACACCCAGCATATAAGCCACGGGTGCCATCGCCCAGCCGAACACCTCCTGGAGCGACGTCCCCAGCCGGCCCAGGCCCAGGTTCACCAGCGCGACCAGCCCCACGAAGGCGATCAGCACGGCGGCGATGTTCAGCGCCAGGTTCAGGCCGTCGCGCGTCCCCCGGGCCGCGGCGTCGAGGACGTTGGCGTCCTCGCGATCGTCCCCGCGGCGGATCCCGCCCAGGGTCTCGGGCTCCTCGGTCTCCGGGATCAGCATCTTCGACAGGAGCACCGCCCCCGGCGCGGTCATCACGACGGCCGTCAGGACGTGCCTCGGCTCCACGCCGTAGGCGAAGTACGCCGCCATCATGCCGCCGGAGACGTGGGCCATGCCGGCGGTCATCACGGTCAGCAGCTCGGAGTTCGTGAGCCGGGCCAGGTACGGCCGGATGGTCAGCGGGGCCTCGGTCTGGCCCAGGAACAGCGACGCCGCCACGTCCAGCGACTCGGCCCCGCTGATCCCCAGGATGCGTGCCATCGCCACGGCCAGCGACCGGACCACGACCTGCATGATCCCCAGGTGGTAGAGCACCGCGAACAGCGCCGCGACGAAGACGATCGTGGGCAGAACGCGGAACGCGAAGACGAAGCCCGCCGGCCCTCCGGCGTCGACGAGCCGATCGCCGAAGACGAACCGGGAGCCGTCCAGCGCGCAGTTCAGGACCGCCTCCACCCCCTCGCCCGCCTCGCGCAGCAGTCGCACGCCCGCGGGCGCGCGCAGGACGAGGATCGCGAAGATCCACTGGAGGAGCAGCCCCCAGACCACGACCCGGCGCGAGATGCGCGACCTGGCCTCCGACAGGTACGCCGCCGTCGCCAGGATCAGCACCATCCCGAGCAGGCCGCGGAGGCGGTCGCCGAGGTCATGGAGGTCGAGGCCTGCGGGGGCGGTGAAGCGGAAGGTCCAGGGGCCCAGCTTCAGCTCATAGCCCCGGCGCACCACGACGACGGGCCCCGCCTCCACCGAGGGGAAGGCGGACGCGGAGGGCGACGCGGGCGCGTCCCGCGCGTCCTCGGCGCGGGCCGCGTGCGCGCCGCCCAGCGCCGCCGCGAGGATCAGGACGGGGATGAACGTTCGCATCGGGATTCGCGCCGCTCCTCTTCGGGTCGTTCAATCGAGCCCGGCGACCAGCCGGTCGATGACCACCGTCGTCGGGGCTTCGACGACGCCGTCTTCGAAGCGATAGGCGTCGGAGATCATCTCGCAGGCCCGTTCCAGCTCGGATTCGTCGTCCACGAGGAGGGAGCAGAGCGAGTCGCCCGGCGCGACGAGGTCGCCGACCTTCTTGTGGAGGATCACGCCGACGGCCGGGTCGATGGAGGAATCGACCCGCGCGCGGCCGGCGCCGAGGAGCATCGTCGCCACACCGATCGGGCGGGAGCGGAGCCTCGCCACGCAACCGCCCCGGTCCGCGGCCAGCTCGACGACCCGGCGCGGCCGGGGCAGCAGGCCGGGGTCGTCGACGACGTTCGGGTCTCCCCCCTGGGCCGCGATCAGGTGGCGGAACCGCTCCAGGGCCGAGCCGTCCTCGACCGTCCGCTCGCAGGCGCCGCGGGCCTCCTCGATGGTCCCCGCCAGGCCGGCGAGCAGGACCATCTCGGCGGCGAGGTCGAGCGACAGGTCCATCAGGTCGGCCGGCCCCTCCCCCTTCAGGCAGGCGATGCTCTCCGCCACCTCCACCGCGTTGCCGACGGCCCGGCCGAGCGGCTGGTCCATCCGGGTGATGAGGGCGACCATCTTCTTGCCCATGGAATGGCCGACGTCGCACATGGTCTCGGCCAACGTCCGCGCGTCCTCCAGCCGCTCCATGAACGCGCCGTCGCCGGTCTTCACGTCGAGGACGAGGCCGTCGATCCCCTCGGCCAGCTTCTTCGACATGATCGACGCGGCGATCAGCGGGATCGACTCCACGGTCGAGGTGGCGTCGCGCAGGGCGTACAGGAACTTGTCGGCCGGGGCGATCTCCTTCGTCTGGCCGATCAGGACGAGGCCGGTCTCGCGGAGGATCTCCTTGTAGCGGTCGAGGGTCACGTCGACCTGGAAGCCGGGGATCGACTCCAGCTTGTCGAGCGTCCCGCCGGTGTGGCCCAGGCCGCGGCCGGAGACCATCGGCACCATCACGCCGGCCGCGGCGGCGATCGGCGCCAGGATCAGCGAGGTCTTGTCCCCCACGCCCCCTGTGCTGTGCTTGTCGACCTTCGCCCCGGGGATCGAGGAGAGGTCGACGACGACGCCCGAGCGCATCATGGCGTCGGTCAGCGCGACGGTCTCGGCCCGATCCATCCCGCGGTAGAAGATCGCCATCAGCAGCGCCGACCACTGGTAGTCGGCGACGTCGCCGCGGGCGATCCCGCCGACCATCCATTCGATCTCGGCGGTCGACAGGGCGCCGCCGTCGCGCTTCTTCCGGATGACGTCCACGGCGCGGGGCATCGGCGGGCCTCCTGGCTCGATCAAGGCTCGGATGAGGTGGCGAACTGACGATCGCCGGCGTCGCCGAGGCCGGGGTAGATGAAGCCGATCTCGGTCAGCCGCTCGTCGACGGCGCCGACGTGGATCGGGACGTCGGGCATGGCCTCGGCCATCCGGGCGATCCCCTCGGGGGCGGCGATCAGCGAGATCAGCTTGAGGCGCGGCACGCCGGCCGCCATCAGGATCTCGCACGTCCGCACGGCCGACCCGCCGGTGGCCAGCATCGGGTCGACGACCAGCGCCACGGAGATGCGCGGCTTCTTGGGGAACTTGTTGTAATACTCGGTCGGCCGCAGGGTCGCCTCGTCGCGGAAGAGGCCGATGTGCCAGACCTCGGACTCCGGCAGCAGTTCGAGCAGGCCCTCGGCCATCCCCAGCCCGGCGCGGAGGACGGGGACGATCCCGACGGCGTCGGCCAGCGCGAACGACCGCGCCGGCCCCAGCGGCGTCGTCACCGACGTCTCGCGCACGGGGAGGTCGGCCGTGGCCTCCTGGCCGAGCAGCATGGCCAGCCCGCGGACCAGGGCCCGGAACTCCGGCGGCCTCGTCCGGGCGTCGCGGAGCGCCGCGACCTTCTGCAAGACGATCGGGTGCGACGACGCATAAACCGACGACACCATCACCCTCCTCTCGGGGACGCACGCCCTCGGCCCCCCGGCTCTCGCCGCGAAGGAGGCCCGGCCAAGCCCGAACGCCGGTGGACGTCCACTGAGGGGGCCGCGACGCCAGGCATTCTGCCCGATCCGGCGCGCGGAGGCCAGGGGCCGTCGCCGATGCAAATTGCGAGGCGCCCGTCGGATCGACGTCCGAATTCCACGACGCCTCCAAGCAAGTCCATCCCCGATCCGTAACCGCCCGCGATGTGACGCGGGATGAAGCGCGCCAGGATCGACATCCCGGGCCATCCATCTCTCGTTCGATATCGTCCGGCGTGACCTCCGAAACGTGTTGGCGCATGGCTCTGGATCGGGCAGACTGCGTCCCTCTCGGCCCACGGATGATCCATAGGCCCCCGACGACTCGGCCTCATCGACCGGGCGTCCTGGTCGAAGGACGGGCGGTTCCGGCCGAAGGGCAAGGACGGCGCGGCGTTCCTCACTCCTCCATCCTCTCGGAGCAGATCGATGCGCAAGGCGCGGATGCGGCCGGAGATCCTGATCATCATTCTGCTGACCGCCTGGTCGTCGGCCAGGGGTGAGACGGATGCCTTGGAGAGGTTCAACAGCGAGTATCCGCCCGCAGCTCGCCGATTGGAGGAGCGGTTCGGTACGGTCAAGGGCACCTGCCGGTTGTCGGAGGTCGAACCCGACGGATCGAAACCGGGGAGGGAAAGCACGGCGGAATTCGCCGTGGGTCATGGATATGAAAAGGTAACGATTCGACGCAAGGTATCCGGGCGGGGCGCCGACGCCGCGTCCGGCGAGTTCATCTACTGCGTCAGATCGGACACGGGTTCCACCTTCTATCTATCACGAATGTCGGGGGCCGATTCTTATCTCGTGGAGGGAATCGGATCGTCTGCGGTGGATCGATCGGCCTATGTCACGCTGTTCGGCCGGTTCCTCAACGCGCATTACGGGGTGTTCGGGAAACCGCTCACCCGTAGCATGCAGGCGCCAGGATATCGCATCGTCAAGGCCGAATACGTGACGGAAGGCGAGTCGCGACTCATCAAGGTGGATTTCGAGGTCGGCTCGCAGGATCCCAGAAGCACCATCTCGGTGGTCTTCGATCCGCAGGACGGCTGGAACATCCGTTCGAGCGACTTCCGAACCGGGAATACGCCCGGCGTCAGGATCTCCACCGAGGTGAGCTACGGCCCTCCCCGCATCGACGGCTTCTCCCTCCCCAGCCGCGTCGTCTCGCGCCTGGGGAGCGGGGCGACGTCCACCTGTGATTTCACCGATTGGAAATTCGAATCGACCCCGGAGGCCGAGTTCAAGATGAGCTTCTACAACGTCCCGGACCTGGTCGACGTGCCGAAAAACCGCAAGACTCTTTACATTTCTATGTTCGTCGGAGCGGCCGCCGTGGTGTTCGCCGCCGCCTTGGTGTTCCGCCGGTACGGTTACGGCCCGGCCGGATGATCCCGTCGATTCGACCGCGACGCCACGGAAGCTACGATGCGAACCCGGCCCAGGAGCGAATCATGGATCGTCGACGGATTCGTCGGCCGAGAACGCCCGGCGCGCCCTCGATGCGGAGGGCGGGTTTCACCCTGATCGAGCTCGTCGTCGTCATCGGCACGATCGCATTCCTGATCGCGCTCCTGCTCCCCGCCGTCCAGTCGGCCAGAGAGGCGGCGCGGCGGGCTCAATGCGCGAACAACCTGAAGCAGATCGGCCTGGCCTTGCACGGATACCATGATGGTCACGGCTGCCTCCCGGCAGGCCGAGTGATCGCTCACGATCCCCGATACGTCGTCCCCGGCGCGCCCTGCGCCGGATCCACCGACCGGAGTCATCTCGTCTCGATCCTGCCCCACATCGAACAGTCTCCGCTCTACAACGCGATCAATCACGGCCTATCGATCCTGAGCGTCGAGAACGGGACGATCCATGCTGCGGCCGTCTCCGCCTTCGCCTGTCCGAGCGACCCGGATTCAGGCGGCGAGCGGAGAGGGCGTTTCTCCGAGTCCACCCCGTTCCCGGTCTCGATCTCCCGGGTGTCATCCACCAGCTACGCGGGCATCATGGGAAGTGGTTACTCGCAAGCCATCCCCGACCCCAGGCTGCTGTGCCGACCCGACCCATCGGAAATCGCGAAGGCCAACGGCTGCCTGAACGATCTCGCCCCCCTGGCGTTCGCGACCGTGACCGATGGCCTGAGCCACACGTTGATCATGGCCGAGAAGTCCACGACGATCCTTCGCGGCCTCGTCAATTCGACCAACAGCCCCGTCGCCGACACGTCGGGCTGGTGGTTCCTGGGGGATTTCGGCCACACTCTGATCGTGAGCGCCGTCCCGCCGAACGCCTACCGACTGGTCACATCCGTGCATACGTCCGCCTCGGCGACCTCGTCGTCGAGCATGCACCCGGGCGGGATCCAGGCGCTGTCGGCCGACGGATCGGTGCGATTCATCAAGGACTCGATCGACTCGGCCCGGTGGGATCCGGCCAGCGGTCTCGCAATCCTCGGGGGGCCTCCCGGGGTCTGGCAGAAGCTCGCCACGCGCAACGGCGGCGAGATCATCAACGACGACGATTACTGATTTGAATGGCGCTCGGCTTTCGCTTCAGGCTCCCCGGATCGGCTCCCGGGATCCGACGTGGGGCCGAGGTGCGGATTCCACCTCGGCCCCCTGGCCTCGATCCCGCGCCCGATCGGCGAGGCGCGGGATCGACCGTCGTCACTCCTCCTCGATGCCCGCGCGGGACTTCTGGTAGCGGTCGACGATCTGCTGCTGGACGTTGGGCGGGACGGGCTCGTAGCCCTGCAACTCCATCGTGAACGAGCCCTGGCCGGACGTCATGCTCTTGAGCGTCGACGCGTATGCCAGCATCTCGGCGAGCGGGACGACGGCCTGGATCGACTGGAGGTTGCCCGGCAGCGAGTCCATGCCGGTGATGTGGCCGCGGCGCGTCGACATGTCGGCCGAGAGGTCGCCGAAGTACGACGCCGGGGCCGTGACCTCCACGTTCACGATCGGCTCCAGCAGCGCCGGGCGGGCCAGCGCGAACGCCTTGCGGAAGGCGTGGTCGGCGGCCGTCTTGAACGCCTGCTCGGAGCTGTCGACGGGGTGGTCCTTGCCGAAGTGGACCTCGACCTCGACGTCGACCACGGTGTTGCCCGAGAGGATCCCCTTCTCCAGCCGCTCGCGGACGCCCTTCTCGACGGCCGGGATGTACTGGTTGGGGATCACGCCCCCCTTCACGGCGTCGACGAACGAGAAGCCCTTGCCGCGCTCGACGGGACGGACGCGCAGGTGGACCTCGGCGAACTGGCCCCGGCCGCCGGTCTGCTTCTTGTGGCGGTGGTCGGCCTCGGCGGGGGCGGTGATCGTCTCCAGGTACGGGACGTGGGGGATGTGCGTGGACATCTCCAGCTTGTAGCGGTTCTTGAGCCGCTGCTGGATCACGTCGAGGTGCAGGTCGCTCATCCCGGAGATGACCAGCTCGTGAGTCTGGGCGTCGCGCCGGATCGTGAAGGTCGGGTCCTCGTCGGCGATCTTGGCCAGGCCGGCGGAGATCTTGGCCTCGTCCTCGCGGGCCTTCGGCACGACGGCGCGCGGGACCATCGGCGCGGGGAAGTGGATGGGGTTGGCCTTCAGCCTGGCGACCGTCGTGTTGCCGCCGACGTTGCTGACGGTGTCGGAGACGTGCAGGTCGTCGAACTTGGCGATGGCCACGATGTCGCCGGCGATGGCCTCCTGGACCTCCTCCTGGGCCTTCCCCTGGAGGACGTAGACGTGCCCGGCCTTGCCGGTCTTGCCGCTGCGGAGGTTGACCAGGGTGGTGTCCGGCGTGATGCGGCCGGCGAGGAGCCGCAGGAAGCTCAGCTTGCCCATGAACTGGTCGTTGGCCGTCTTGAACACCTGGGCGACCAGCGTCCCGTCCTCGACAGGGAGGATCTCCTCGTCGCCCTCCTCGGCCCCCTCGTCGCTGGTGCCGAAGCGGTGGACGTCCTCCGGGCTGAGGCCGCAGGCGGCGACCAGGTCGAGCAGCTCCTTGACGCCCAGGTCCTTCTTGGTGCAGACGCAGAGGACCGGGACGAGCTTGCCCGCGGCGATGGCGTCGTGGGCGGCCTTGCGCAGCTCCTCCACGCCGATCGAGTCCCCTTCCAGGTAGCGCGTCATGAGCGCCTCGTCGACCTCGACGATCTGCTCGACGAGCATCTGGTAGGCCTCGCTCGGCGGTAAAGGGCACTCGGCGGGGTCGTCGTCGTGGTTCTGGAGGACGTCGACGACGCCGGCGAAGGTCGAGCCCTGGCCGATCGGGACGTTGAAGGGGACGCACGAGGGGCCGAAGGTCTCGCGGAGCGACTCCAGGTCGCGGCGGTAGTCGACGTTGTCGGCGTCCATCTTGGTGACGGCGACGAACCGGCCCAGCCCCAGCCGCTTCGCCTCGTTGAACAGCCTGCGGGTGTTGACCTCGACGCCGGCGGGCCCGGAGACGGCCAGGACGACGTTCTCGACGGCGGCCAGGGCCGAGAGGGCGTTGCCGATGAAGTCGGGGTAGCCGGGCGAGTCGATCAGGTGGACCTGACGCCCGTTCCAGGCCAGGTGGCCGAGGTGGCAGTCGATCGTGAAGTGCCGCTTCTTCTCCTCGTCGTCGAAGTCGAGCGTGCTCGTCCCGTCGTCCACCGATCCCTTGCGCGTGGTCGCGCCCGCGGCGAAGAGGAGGGCGTCGGCGAGGCTGGTCTTCCCCGACGCCCCATGTCCAGCCAGCGCGACGTTCCGGATGTCCCCGACGTGATAGGCCGTTGTCATGGCTGTCGTCCTTCTGAGAGGGGTGCGATGCACGTGGAAGGCGCGAAGGGTCGGCGCGTGCCGCGGCCCGGCCGACGCGGCGCGCCGGCGGCCGTCCCGATTCAGGAGATGTCTCGACGCCCAGGATCAGGCGCGGAAATCAGGAGCCTTCGCTCAGGAGCGGGAGGAAGCCCGCGCCGCGCGTTCCACGGCGTCTCTCAGCGTGAACTTGCCCTCGTACAGGGCCCGACCGACGATGCAGCCGGCCACCGGCAGGGTCGCCGTCCGCTCGACGTCGGCCAGCTCGCCGACGCCTCCGGAGGCGATCACCGGGGTCTTGACGCGGCGGCAGAGCGCGCCCGTCGCGTCCAGGTTGGGGCCTTCCAGGGTGCCGTCGCGCGCGATGTCCGTGTAGATGATCGCCGCCAGCGGCAGGTCGTCGAACCGCGCGGCCAGCTCGGCCGCGGGGACGTCCGACGTTTCCAACCAGCCGCCGACCGCCACCATCCCGTCCCTCGCGTCGAGGCCCAGGACCAGCCGGCCCGGGTGCTTCTCGGCCATCGAACGGAACCACTCGGGATCCCGAAGGGCCTGCGTGCCGACGATCACCCGATCGAGCCCGGCGTCGAGCCAGGTCGCGATCGTCGCCTCGTCACGCACCCCCCCGCCGAGCTGGCAGGGGACCTTCACGGACTCCACGATCGACCGCACGGCCTGCACGTTGACCGGCTTCCCGGCCTTCGCGCCGTCCAGGTCGACCAGGTGGATCCGCTCCGCGCCCTCGGAAACCCAACGCCCGGCCATGGCCGCGGGATCGTCCCCGAAGACGGTCTCGCGGTCGTAGTCACCCTGTTGGAGGCGGACGCAGAGTCCGCCCCGCAGGTCGATGGCCGGGATCACTTGCATGGGAACTCACCGAATCGAAAAGACCGTCTTACCTGAAATCAACTCTAGCCGCCCCCGGGGGGCCTCGCAAGGACCGACCGGCCTCGACGCGAGGGGCCTTGCGGGTCGGGAGGGAAGGCGTCAGGACAGCATGGCGGCCCGCCTGGCCTGCCCCTGCTGGCGGACGAGGCGGACGCGCGGCGACGGCGTCTGCGGCGCGCGGGGGACCGCCGCGGCCTGACGCCTCTGGAAGGCCGGACGGCGACGGATCGTCGCGCGGGAGGGAGACGACGTGACCTGAGTGGTCGAGGTCGTCGTCGCGACGGGCGTCGTGTACCGGACGAGGGCGGGGACGAGCGCCTTGACGTCCGGGACGCCCAGTCCGGCGGCCGTGGCCGAGACCGTATTCGTCACCCCTCGGAAGGCGTCGGTGCCGGCGAGGGCGTAGAGCGCGGGGAGGGCTTCCGACGGGCCGTCGAGGCTCCCCTTCCCCTCCAGCGCCCGGCCTTGATTGACGATCGCCACGATCGCGGCCCAGGCGGGCGAGCCCAGGCTGGTGCCGGCGAAGGTCCGCCACGACCCCTGGGACTCGCCCGGCGGCGTGTGGTAGATCGACACGCCCGTCGTCGGATCCCCGAGGAAGCTGACGTCCGGCGTGGCCCGCCGGAGGCCCTGCTGGAACGCGGCCTGATACGCGGGCCTCGCCGCGAACCGGGCCGGCCCGCTGGCGCTCAGGGACCAGACGGACTCGGACGCGACGCCCCCCGAGTCGTCGAGCGTCAGCGTCGTCCCGCCGACCCCGAGCACGTTGGGCGAGCTGGCCGGGTACATCGCGCCTCCGGCCGGGCCGTGATCGCCGCTGGCGGCCACGAACGTGACCCCGACGTGCCCCGCGGGGGTGGTGAACAGGGAGTCGTAGACGTGCTGGCCGGGAGTCTCGGTGAAGCCGAAGCTCATGGAGACGACCGTCACGCCGGGGAGGTTCCGGGCGACGTCGACGGCGGCCAACACGTCGTCGCCCGAGTCGGACTTCGCCTCCACCAGGACGATCGACGCCGCCGGGGCCAGCGCGTGGGCCCACTGGACGTCCATCGCGGACTCCGACGCCCAGGTCGCGTTGGTCGCGTCGCCCGCGAGGTTCACGACGGTGACGTCGGCCTTCGGCAGCCCATTGGCCTCGTCGAAGACGGCCAGGTCGGAGAGGAGGTTCGGGTTGTGGTACGACGCGATGATCGCGATCGTCTGCCCCGCCCCGCCGCCGGCGATCGACGCCCCCGCGGGCGACGTGAACGCGACGCCGTCGAATCCATAGACGGACTCGACCTGCGTCGGCGAATAGCCCGAGAGCAGCCGCCGATCCTCCAGGCCCTCGCCCCTCGGATCGAGGCGACGTCGGCGCGCGGTCTTCCCCATCTATCCCGTCCTCCGACGAAGCGGCGGTCCGTGCCGGGTCGATCCCTCGACCTCGCCCGCGCCGTGCGCGGTCCTGCAAGGTGGAGCATCGCCGATGAAACCGACGCCGGTCGGGATTCGGGGCGGATTCGCGGGAGGGTGCTGACGGAACGGGAGGTGCCGCCGATTCTCGGGCCCTAACGACCCGCGAAATTGGCGTACATCGCCAGGCCGACGCGCTGGCTCTTCTCCGGGTGGAACTGGCAGGCGGTGAGGTTCTCGCGGTTCACGACGGCCGTGAAGGGCTCGGGATAGTCGGACGTGGCAGCGACGTCGGCGGGGTCGTCGGGCTCGGCGTGGTAGGAGTGGACGAAGTAGACCGAGGGGTCCTCGCCGATCCCCTCCAGCAGCGGGATGGGCCGGCGGACGGTCAGGGTGTTCCAGCCCATGTGCGGGACCTTCAGACCCGGCCGCGCGTCGAACCGGACGACCTTGCCGGGGATCAGGTCGAGCCCGGTATATTCGCCTTCCTCATAGCTCGTGGTGAACAGGAGTTGGAGGCCGAGGCAGACGCCCAGGCACGGCTTGCCCGACCGCACGGCCTCCTTGAACGCCTCGCCCATCCCGGTGCGTTGAAGCTCGGCCATGGCGTCGGCGAAGGCCCCGACGCCGGGGAGGACGACGTGCGACGCGGCTCGGATGCGATCCGGATCCTCGACGATCTCGGCCCGATGGCCCACGGCCTCGAACGCCTTCTGCACGCTCCGAAGGTTGCCCATCCCGTAGTCGATGATGACGATCATGCCGCGCCTCAGGTTGCCGAACGGACGTCGTTCCGGACTCGATGGTATCCGGACGACCCGATGGACGGCAACGACGGCTGCGGAGTTCGGCCCGGCCTCAGCGCTTAGGGGCCGAATCGACGGCCGCCCCCTGGGCGATGGGGGTCCAGCGCAGGTCCTTCTCGCTGAACCCGAGGTCGTCGGCGGGCTCGGACGTGGTGGAGGATCGCGAGCGGCGCGAGGTCCCGGGCGATCGATCCGACCGGGGGGCGTCGTCGATCCGGATCGGCGGGATCTCGTCGGTCTCGCTGGCGCGGGATATCTGGGCGGAGGGGGCCTTGCGCCGGGGCGGCGTGGTGCGGCCGGCGGGGAGGGTCTTCGGGCGGGCGACGGGGGCGTCGAGGTCCCCGTCGGGATCGTCGTATCCCCGGTCGCGCATCATGTTCCGCACATCGTCGAGCTTCGCCGTGATCTCGCCGTTGTGGAGCTGCTCCTGGACGAGCCGGTCCTCGAACTGGCGGTTCTCTTCCTTCAGCCGGGCGACCTGGGTCTTGAGCTGGTCGTTCTCGAATTCGAGGCGGCTGAGGCTCGACTTGAGCTGGCCCGAGGACGGGCCGCCGGTGATGTACGTGCCGCGGCCGGAGCAGCCGGCGAGCGCGGCGGTCGCCAGCAGGGCGGCGAGCCGAGACGCCCGAGCGGCCGGCGTCGGGCGGGACCGGGTGTGGTCGTCAGTCGTTCGGCGATCCACGACGTCCTTCCGAAGGGCTGGGCACGAGATGGGACCTGATCTTATTCTTCGGCAGGATCACCACGGATTGTTGCGGAAGCCTTCCTCGGTTTTCGAAGCGTAGTCCGGCGGGGGCCGATCTTCGGCAAGATCGCGAACCTCGACCGGATCGCCCCCGGGGTGGCTCCCCCGGATCTTCCGCAGGGCGAAGAAGACCGTCATCCCCAGCACGGTCAGCAGCGACCCGCAGAGGGCGCTCAGCAGGATGACGATCCCCAGGCTGCTCTGGACGGTCCCAAGCCGGAACGGGAAGGCCACCGTCACGGCGTCGTCGTTGGCCCAGATGAACCAGAGCATGAGGCCCAGCAGCGCGGCCGTCCCGATCAGCCGGCGGTAGACCCAGAAGTTCCGGATGATCGACGGCCGTCGCCGCTTGTACTGATACGCCATCGCCGAGCCCTCCCCGGGGCCGAGGCCACCCCTCGCGGATTCTAGCCGCAACCGCGTCCCGCGTCCCCCCCGGTTTCCCGGCTAGAACATCGGCCCGACGTCCACCCCCAGCGACCACCAGAACAGGGCGTAGAACGTGTCGAACAGGTTCTTCGCCCACAGCGGCCAGAGCCATCGCCAGGAGAACAACAGGAACACCGCGGCCATGCTGATGTAAGGCCCTGCGGGTATTTCGCGATCCGCGCTCGAAGATTGGGCCCCGGCCAGCCGCTTCCCGATGTACTTCGCCAGCTTCCAGGCGGCGTGGGCCAGGCCGAAGAACGGGAAGAGGAAGAAGGTGAGGATCGCCGCCCGCCAGCCCAGGAACGCCCCGATCATCGCCATCAGCGTCACGTCGCCGAACCCCATCGCCTCCCGACGCAGCAGGAACGAGAAGCTCGATCGGATGGACGCCGTCAGCCCGCCGCCGATCAGCAGCCCCAGCACGCCGACCCACAAGCCGGCCCCGAACGTCGCGGCCGTCGAGGGCTCGGGCCGGATCCACGGGAACGCCGCACCCAGACCGACGCCCAGCACCATCCCCGTCACCGTGACCTCGTCCGGGATGATGAGGAGGTCGTAGTCGATGAACGTCGCCGCGACCAGCAGCGCGACCAGCAGGCAATGGTACGCCAGGGTGGCGAGCGAGGAGACCGGGATCTGCCCCCAGCCTTCCCGTTCGGCCAGGATGACGTCGACGACGTAGAGTCCCAGGAACAGCAGGCCGACCAGGGCCTCGATCAGGGGATAGCGGGCGGCGATGGGGAGGCCGCAACTCCGGCACTCGCCGCGGAGGGCGAGCCAGCCGACGATCGGGATGTTGTCGCTGGCCCCGATGGGGTTCAGGCATCGCGGGCAGTGCGAGGCCGGCCAGATGACGCTCTTCTGCCAGGGGATGCGGTAGATGCAGACGTTCAGGAAGCTGCCGACGACCGTCCCCACGCAGAAGACGCCGAAGCCGAGCAGGACCAGGAGCGGCCAGCTCACGAACATCGCCAGTGCTCCAGGATCCGCCCGGCGACCTCGGCCGGGTCGACGCCCTGGGCGTCGATCGCGACGTGGGCGATCTCCTCATAGAACGGCGTCCGGAAGGCCATCACCTCGGCGATCTCCTCGACGGCCCCCTTGTTCGTGAGCGAGGGGCGGGTCTCGCGGGTGGCGGCGTCGGCCTCCAAACGTCGGGCCAGCTCGGCGACGTCGGCGCGGAGCCAGGCGACCAGGCCGAATGACCGGAGCATGCGGCGGTTGGACTCGCGGAGGATGGTCCCGCCGCCGGTCCCCAGGACGGACCCGGGGTGGTCCTCGGTCAGGTCGCGGACGACGGCCTCCTCGATGTCGCGGAAGGCGGGCTCGCCGTCCTGCTCGAAGATGGCGCGGATCGTCTTCCCCGCGCGGGCGACGATGGCCTCGTCGACCTCCACGAAGGGCCGGCCCGTCCGCTCCGCGAGGATCCGGCCGACGGTCGACTTGCCCGTCCCGCGATAGCCCACCAGCACCAGGCCCCGGCCCTGCCCGTCGTCGATGTTGGAGTCGCTCATTCGTCCTTCAGGGGTCCCAGCTTGCGCTTGAGGGCGGCCCGCATCACCTCGACGGGGGCGTCCTGTCCGGTGTAGATCTTGAACTGGAGGGCGGCCTGGCGGAGGAACATGTCCACGCCGGTTAGGGTGGTGCAGCCGCGCTCGCGCGCCAGCTTCAGCATCATGGTGTTCTCGGGGTGGTAGATCGTGTCGAACACCACGGTCCCGGATCGCTGGAAGGCGGCCGGCGGCAGGGGCGTGTCGTCGACGTTGGGGTGCATCCCGACGGGCGTGCAGTTGACGATCACGTCGGCGAGGATGGTGGCCCTCGCCCCCCAGTTGGCCGACCGGCAGCCGACCTCCTCGGCGAGCTGCGCCGCGCGCTCCTCGTGGCGGTTCACAATCGTCACGGCGGCCCCGCGGCGGGCCAGGCCGAAGGCGATCGAGCGGGCGACGCCGCCGGCCCCGAGGATCAGCACCTGCTTGTCGATCACCGGGCTGGGGGCGTCGGGGTCGTCGCTACGGCCCATGACCGCCTCCAGCGAGTCCATCGCCGCGCGGTAGTCGGTGTTGTAGCCGGTGCGGACGCCCTCGGCGTCGATCGCCACGGTGTTGCAGGAGCCGACGCGCTCGACCGCGTTCTCCTTGTGCTGGAGCAGCGGGATGAGGTCTTCCTTGTGGGGGATGGTGACGCTGCACCCCTTGATCCCGATCCAGGCCAGGTCGCGGAAGAACCCTTCGAGGCCCCCCTTCGGCACCTGGAACGGCACCAGCACCTTGTTCAGACCCAGCGAGCGGAAGGCCGCGTTGTGGATGGCCGGGCTCAGGCTGTGGCCGATGGGGTCGCCGATCACGCCGTAGACCTCGGTGTCGGCGTCGATCTGGTCGTAGAGATAGTCCTTCTTCAGCTCGGATAGCAGGGGCATCCCGGCGGCGAAGACGCGCTCGGGGTTGAAGCCGGCGTAGGAGAACGGGGCCCCGTACTTCGCGTTCAAGGCCCGGGTGAACCGGCCGAGTTCGCCCATCGCGATCGTGATCGTGGGGAACTTCGAGCCCTGGCCCAGCTTGAGGATCCGCGAGGCGTCGGCGATCGAGCCGGCCATCGCGGCGACCTTGACGACGTCCGGGTCCTTCTCGTTGCAGCGGGCGACGACCTCGTCGAGGTCGTCGGGCGTCTTCTTGAGATTGTGGTGGCTGACGATCCGCTTCGTCTTGCCGAAGCGGCGGATCTCGCCGGCCACGTCGTCTTCCAGGTCGACGTAGTCGACGCCCAGGGCGATGGCCTCGCGGAGGATCGCCCGGCGCTTCTCCTCGTCGCCGCGCCACATGCCGCCGTCGGCGCCGCGGCGGATGGTGAAGACCAGGGGCGTGAAGCGGTCTTTGAGGATCCGCTTGAGGTCGGGCTCGCGGCGGAGGCAGTCGATGCGAAGCTCCACCAGGTCGGCCCCGGCAGTCGCCGCGGCCTTCCATTCCTCGATGAGGGACGAGTGCCGGCCCCGCCCGATCGTCGCACAGATGACAGCCATGACCCGTTGACTCCCCGCCGCGAGCGGACGACCGCGACCGCCCCGAACTTCACTCGGGTGGATTCTACGCCACGGCTGCCCGGCGAACTAGATCCTCCCGAACTGCTTCTCCAGCTCCGACTTGGTGAAGATCAGGGCGGTCGGCCGGCCGTGGGGGCAGTGGTGGGCGTCGTGGGCCAGTTCGCGACGGGCCAGCAGGGCGTCGATCTCCTCCGCGGTCAGCTTCTGGCCGGCCTTCACGGCCGCCTTGCAGGAGACCATGTGGAGGAGTTCGGCGACCAGGCCGTCACGAGTCGGCGGCAGGGGCTGCGTGGCCAGGTGCTCGGCCAGGTCGCGGACCAGCCGCTCGGGCAGAACGTCGCGGAGCATGACGGGGGTGCTCCGGACGAGGACGGTGTCGCCGCCGAAGCCCTCAACCTCCAGGCCCAGGGTCGCCAGCAGGTCGGCGTGCTCCAGCAGGGTCGCGACCTCGTCGGCCGGCATGTGGACCGGCTCGGGGACGAGCAGCCCTTGCGACTCCACCCGCCCCTCGGCCACCCGCCTGCGCAGCTCTTCATAGATGATGCGCTCGTGGAGGGCGTGCTGGTCGATCACCATCATCCCCTCGCCGGTCTCGGCGATCAGGTAGCTGTCGTGCACCTGGATCGCCTTAGCGTGGGGGAGCAGCTCCGGCACGCCCGGGGACGCGACGGGTGCCGCCTCCGCCGCGAGGGCCGGCGATGCGCCGGGGGGAGGGGCCTGGGCGGCGGCCGGGGCGAACTCGTCGAAGGGCTGCGACGGCGCGAAGTCGAACCGGCCGGGGAGGTTGCCGGCCCACTCGGGGGGCCGCGCCCGTCCGACGTCGTCCGGGATCAGCGGCGGCGCGGGAGGCTTCTTGGACGGCTCGAACCAGGACGCGATCGCCTCGCGATTCGCCGGCGGGGAGTCCAGCGCGAATGCGGGGTCGGGTCGGGCCGGGGGCGCGGCGGGAGCCGACCACGACGGGGCCGCAAGTGCGGGCGACGGTGCCGACGGCTCGGCCCCCTTCGCGGCCGGCACCGGCTGGAGCCGGCTGTGGAGGTCGCCGGCCAGGAAGGTCTGCCGCAGCGTGGAGAGGAGGTGGCTGTAGACGCGCTGGGGGTCGCGGAACCGGACCTCGATCTTGGTCGGGTGGACGTTGACGTCCACCTCCTCGGGCGGGATCTCCAGGTTGAGGAACGCCACCGGGTTGCGGCCGACCATCAGGAGGCCGCGGTACGCCTCGTTGAGCGCGTGCGACAGGCTGCGGTCGCGGACGTAGCGTCCGGCCAGGAACAGGTACTGGCTCTTGGTGCTGGAACGGCTCTGCGACGGGTGGCCGACGTAGCCCCACAGGCTCGTCTGGTCCAGTTTCCCCTCGACCCAGAGGAGCGCATCGGCCAGCTCGCGGCCGAAGAACGCGGCGATCCGGTCGCGGATCCCGGAGACGGCCGGGAGGTCGTGGACGACCTTGCCCGACGACCGGAACGTCATGTGGACCTGGGGGTGGGCCAGGGCGATCCGGGCGAAGGTCTCGGCGACGTGGCCGGCCTCGGTGGAGTCGGACTTCAGGAACGTCCGGCGCACGGGCGTGTTGTAGAAGAGGTTGCGCACCTCCATCACGGTCCCGACCGGGCAGCCGCAGGGGCGGATCGGCGAGGCGACTCCCCCCTCGATCACGATCTCCGAGCCCTCCTCCGCGTCCGCGCGGCGGGTCTGGCAGCGGACCTTGGAGACCTCGGCGATCGCCGCCAGGGCCTCGCCGCGGAAGCCCAGGGTGCGGACGCGGTGCAGGTCCTCGGCCGATTGCAGCTTGCTGGTGGCGTGGGGCGTGAACGCCAGCGGGATGTCCTCCGGCGACATCCCCGACCCGTCGTCGGCGATCCGGATCAGGTCTTTCCCCCCGCGCTCGACGGAGACCTCGACCCGCCGGGCACCGGCGTCGATCGCGTTCTCCATCATCTCCTTCACCACCGAAGCCGGCCGCTCCACGACCTCCCCCGCGGCGATCTGGTTCACCACCGACGGCGGCAACTTCTGGATCAGGCCCATCGCCTCGCCTCCCCCCGGACCCGCTCCCCGGACTTCGACCCTCTGATTGTACGCACTGGCCATGCGTCCAGAAACCGCCGATCCCGGCGATGGGCCATGCGGAACCATACCCCACGCCGCGAGCGGCTCGCTTCCTTTGGCTCCGATCGCTCAAAACGCGACCATGCCTTGAAAACCGCAAACCATTGAATTAAAATCACTTAGAATACGATATCGGCCTGCGATTTTGGGTTTGAACGTCGAGATGCGACGATGTTTTCGAGGTTTACCCTCCTCCGCGGGGAGGCCGAGGATATGATCCGGTGCAACTCCTTAACGCAAACTCGTCCCAGAGGCCCCGATCATGCGGAGGCGAGGCGGACGGCAGGTACCCTGCACCATGGAGGGCGGATGAGGAGGCGAACGGTCTTCATCGGCGTCCTTGTGATCCTTGCGGTCGCCTTCGTCGCTCCGTTCGTCTGGAGGCGAATCGAAGCGTGGGGGGTCGGCATCCACCATAGGTCAGTGGCGAAGGAGTTGGCCGGCTGGGAGGAGGAGTATGGAAGGGTCCAAACCTTGTCGGAAGCGAAGCAGGCCGCCGGCATGCTGGGATACGTCCAGCGTTATTACGTGACGGGGCCGGGTTATCGCAGCGATGCGGCGACGGAAGCGGCCTTGGCGGCCCAGCGGTCGCGGACGGCGCAGGCGATCGCGACAGCGCTGGAGGATTTCACGGGCCAGCACTTCGGAGAAGATCCCGATCGGTGGCTCGAATGGATCGAGAAAGCCGGGTCGATCGACTCGAAGCCGCCGGGCGCGGCCGAAGCCCGAGAGTAATCCGAAGGCCAGGAGGTCCGGGCGTCGACTTCATGGTCTCACGAATTGCCAAAGAACGACCATCCACCCCATAAGGTCCGCGTCCACCGCGTCGCGATTTCAGGATTTCGAGAGAAAAGTCGGAATCCATCCCGTCCGATCAAGGCCGGCCGTCGGGCAGGTCGCGGTCGAGGAATCCGCCGACGGCGGCCGGGTCGGTGTAGCCGTAGCGGGTGAGGACGGAGGCGACGGCGTCGGGGCGGTCGACGAGGATCGAGACGGCTTCGTCCAGGGCTTCGGGGCGGACCTTGAGGAGTTGTTCCAGGAGGTTCTGGCGGACCGCGTCGGCGCGGCCGTCGACGACGGGGACCATGAGGCCGCGCAGTCGGACCGCGGCCGGCTCCGCCTCGGCCGACTCCCGCGCGGCGAGCCGGCGGGCGGCGGCCTTGAGGCCCTCGGGGTCGGTCCGGGCCCAGTCGAACACGGCGCGGTTGATCGTCAGCGGGGGGGCGAGTTGGAGGCCCTCGCCCCAGAAGCGCTTGAGGATCGGCAGGGAGTCGCGGATCCAGGCGGGGGCCCGGGGCTCGTCGGCCCGGGTCGTCGCCGGGCCGTCGGCGAGGAGGTTGAGGGCCCAGGCTCGCGCGACGGCCGTGGGCTCGGCCACCGTCGCCACGCGCAGGCCGTCGAGCTGCGAAGGCTCGGAGGCGTACCAGGGCTTCATCGCGAACAGGAGCCGCGTGAAGGGCGTCGCCTTCGAGTCCTGGGTGAGCAGGACGACGTGCGGGAACCTGTCCGCGCCGCGGCGGCCGAGCCGGATGTCTGCGCGGAGATGGCCGAGGGCCTGCTGGTCGTGGAAGACGTGCATCGACGACTCGGTCCAGGGGTTCAGGTGATCGACCTCGGCGTCGGGCGGGAGGAGCCGGTTCATGTCGGCGATCACCCCCGGCGTGAAGGCGTCGTACCAGTAGGTCAATTCATAGCCGCGCCGCCAGGCCCCGGGGGAGCCGCCGACGAATGCGTTGTAATACGACAGTTCATAGGGATGGATGCGGACGAGCGCGACGAGCGCCGGCGCGAGGACGGCGGCGATCGTCAGCGCCTCGCCCCAGCGGACGCGGCGGGCGACGGCCGCGCCGATCCACACGGCCCCCCAGCCGGCGAAACAGGCGAGGAAGAAGAACGATGGCATGAGCAGCCGGACGCCGTCGTGGGCCGGGGTGTGGAGCATCCGGACGGCGGGCAGGGTCGCCATGTGGACGAGGAAGTAGAGCGGGAGCCGATCCGTCCGCACTCGATGCATCCCCCACGCCACGCCCACCAGGGCGGCCAGGAGGATCATGGGGGGGACGGTGATCGCGAGCAGGACCCAGCCGTTGTGCCAGGGGAGGCTGTACTTGTACGCCTGCCCGGCGTAGAGGATCAGGATGTCCGGCAGGGCCCCCTGGCGGTCGTTGCTCAGGGTGTAGTAGTGCGTCATCCGGATCATCGTCTCGCGCCACCAGGCGGGGTTGCCGAGCCACCCCACCAGCGGGGCGAAGGCCAGGATCGCCGCGAAGGTCTCCAGGCCGGGGCGGTCGACGCCCCAGATCCGGCTGGCGGGCCGCCACCGCGCGAGCAGCCGCCGCAGCCCCCACACGACCGCCGGGACGGCCAGGATCGCGCCCGGGAGCGCGGCCTCCGGGCGGGTCCCCATCTGGAAGTAAAGGTCGGCCTGCGACGGCGGCGGCAGCCGTCGCTGGAGGAGTTGGATCTCCACGAACGCCAGGCCCAGCGGCAGGAGCATCGGGACGAGCGTCGCCGCGGCGTCGATCCACGCGGCGCGGCCGGCCCTGCGGGTGAAGGCCAGCGGGAGGCGCGTCGCGACCAGCCACGCCATCAGCGGCAGCAGGACGCCGACCGCCGCCATCTTCTCCAGGAACGCCAGGCCCAGCAGCACGCCCACCAGCACCCGCCAGCCCCGGCCGCCGGGCTCGCGCAGGCCGTTCCAGAAGGCGAGGGCCGTCGCCGCCCAGAGGAACATCCCGGGGATGTCCGTGTCCAGGAGGTGCGCCTGGCCGTAGACCCGCGGCATGAGCAGGAAGGCGCCCGCCATCGCCAGCCCCGTCGCCGGCCCGTAGCGGCGGGCGAGGAAGTGGCAGCCGATGGCGATCGCCGCCGCGAACTCCAGGATCGAGCCCATGCGTCGCGACGGGAAGTCCTTCATCCAATATCCGAACACGCCGCGAGCCGCCAGGCTGGCCTGGCCCGCGAGCGGCGGGTGGAAGTTGATGCCGAAGCGGGCGTAGGGCCAGTAGTAGAGGAGGGCGTCGGGGTCGAGTTGGGCCTTCACGTCGTCCCACGACCGGACCTCGGCCCACTGCCGCCACCACTGGGCGGAGACCACCTGGCTGTAGCGGTACGCCGGCTCGTCCCAGGTCACGCCGAAGTCCCCCGCCGTGGGGACCAGGGCCGCCATCGCCGCGACGAAGACGAGGAGGGATCCCTTCCAGCTCCATCGGGGCCGCCCGTCGGGCTCGACCGTGTCGCCGCTCGCCTGGATGTTCGGGACGCTCTCGGGCATGATCGATCCTCGCTCGCCTGCTCGTTCCGGACGCCCATGATACCAACGCGGGCCCGAACCCGGACGGGGATCGCGGCGTCCTCCGGTCGTATCCGCCCGATCGACTTCCCTCCAGGAGACCCGACCCATGGCCGACGAACTCCCCGACCGTTTCCGGCGCTGGTTCGAATACGAGCGCGACGCCCACGCCCGGGTGTTCAAGTCGCTGGCGACCGTGCCGGAGGATCGGCGGTCGGGGCCCGAGTACCGCAAGGCGCTGGACCTGCTGGCCCACATCGTCGCCGCCCGGAGGAACTGGCTGGCGCGGCTCGGCGGCGGAGATGCGCTCGCCGGCCCGGTCTTCCCCCAGGGCGCCCGGGTCGAGGACGTCGCGGCGCAGTGGGACGAGGCGGTGGGGCGCTGGGAGGTCTACCTCGGCCGGCTCGACGACGCGGAGCTGGCGCGGGTCGCGGACTACCGGATGTCCGACGGTACGCCCTGCCGGAACGTCGCGGAGGACCTGCTGGTGCAGCTCTACGGCCATTCCCACTACCACCGCGGCCAGATCGCCATGCTCGTCCGCGCCGCCGGCGGCGAGCCAGCCGCCACCGACTTCATCCACTGGCTGCGCCGGGGCGAGTGACCCCCGGGCCGTCCCGGATCCGGCCGATCGAATCCCGGCCTGGGGCGGGGGCTTCGTCGCCTTGCCCGATTCCCCCCGATCGGATAGGTTCCGCGTCCGACCATCGCGAACACGTCATCGAAGGGGGCCGGCATGGACGCCAGCATCCGAGAGCGGACGGCCGACGCGGGGGGCCTGGGCCTCGCGACGAATCCCCCGGACGCCGTCCCCGCGGCCCTGGCCGGCCTGCGGATCGCCCTGGTCCACGACTGGCTCACCGGCCTGCGCGGGGGCGAGAAGTGCCTGGAAGTCCTCTGCCGGGCCTTCCCGTCGGCGCGGCTGTACACGCTGATCCACCGCAAGGGGTCGACCAGCCCGGCGATCGAGGCGATGGCGATCCGGACGTCGCCGTTGCAGAGGGTGCCGGGGGTCTTCCGCTACTACCGCCAGTTCCTGCCGATCATGCCGGCGGCGGCGGCGACGTGGCGGCTCAAGAACGTCGACCTCGTCGTCAGCCTGAGCCACTGCGTCGCGAAGTCCGTGCGCGTGCCGGCCGGCGTGCCGCACGTCTGCTACTGCTTCACCCCCATGCGCTACGCCTGGCAGGGCCGCGACGCCTACCTCCAAAGCTGGTCCGACCGGCCGATCCGCCGCGCCGCCGCGCGCACGCTGCTGGACCGGCTCCGGGAATGGGACCGATCCACCGCCGCGCGCGTCAGCCACTTCGTCGCCATCTCGGAGACGATCCGAGGGCGCATCGCCGAGTGCTACCACCGCGACAGCACCGTCATCGAGCCCCCCGTCGACACCGACTACTACCGGCCCGACCCGGCCTCGGCGCGCGAGGACTTCTACCTCGTCGTCTCCGCCCTGGTGCCGTACAAGCGCGTGGACCAGTCGATCGCCGCGTGCCGCCGGACGGGGCGCAAGCTGGTGGTCATCGGCGCGGGGCCGGACCGCGAGCGGCTGGAGGCCGAGGCCGGCCCCGAGACCACGTTCCTCGGCTGGCAGCCGGACGACGTGATCCGCGACCACTACCGACGCTGCCGCGCCCTGCTGTTCCCGGGCGAGGAAGACTTCGGCATCGTCCCCGTCGAGGCCCTGGGCTGCGGCTCGGCCGTGATCGCGCTGGATCGCGGCGGCGCGGCCGAGACCGTCCCCGCGGCGTGCGGCCGGCTCTACCCCGAGCCGACCACCGACGCCCTCGCCGCGGCCCTCGACGCCTGGGAGGCCGAAGGCCGTCCCCACGACCCGGCGCACGCCCGCGAGCGGGCCGAGTCGTACGCCCTCCCCGTCTACCGCCGCCGGCTGCTGGGCCTGCTCGCCGACGTGGCGACCGCGAAGGAGCGCCACCCCGGCGTCCCCCGCCCCCACATCGCCGCGCCGGCCGCCCCGACGAGGCGGCGGCGCGACGGGTGAGGTTGCAGGGGCCGGTTTACGGCTTGGCCGCCGCCTGCTCGGGCGAGGCCACGCGCGGGACGGACTCGAACAGGGCGATCAGGTCGGCGATCTCCTGGTAGGAGAGCGGGTCGAGCAGGCCCTCGGGCATGACCGAGGTCGTCGACGCCTTCTCCTCCGCGATCTCGTCCTTGGGGATCGTGACCTTGGAGCCGTCGGACAGCAGGAGGACCAGCGTCGGGCCGTCGTTGACCACCGGCATGCCGGCCAGGACCCGGCCGTCGTCGGTCGCCACGGTGATCGGCTTGTACTGGTCGGAGATCACCTTCGACGGCGAGACGATCGAGTCGAGGATGTCGGCCGGCTGGAACCGGCTGTTGACCGTCGACAGGTCGGGGCCGAGGCCCTGGCCCTTGTCGCCGAACTTGTGGCAGTCCAGGCAGCGGATCTTGGCGATCACGGCCTTCCCGCGCTCGGCGGAGGCCGCCTTCATCACGTCGGCCTGGAGGACGTTCTTGACGAGGTCGGCCAGGTCGCGCGACTTCGCCGCGGCGGCGACGGCCTCGGTCGTGGCCGGGCCGTTCGGGTGCTTCTCCCGATAGGCCCGATCCCAGAAGGCGACCTCGTCCTCGAAGGAGGCCGTGTCCTCCTTCGCGGGCCGGCCCACCCAGCGGCGGGCGATCTGGCGGACGGCCATCTGGAGCGTCGGCGGCGAGCGGCGGGCCAGCCGGATCAGCGCGGCGGGCGCCTCGGCCCCCTCGGGGACCTCGCGGATCCGGCCGACGGCGTGCAGGACCAGCCTCAGCGTGTTCTCGTCCTTCGAGTCGAGGGCCGAGGCGAGGATGGGCAGGTCGTCCTTCGAGGGCCGCTCGGCCAGGGCGCGGATGAGGCGGTCGCGGCTGGCGGGGTCGGCCTCCAGCAGCGAGCGGAGCGCCGCGCGGGCCTCCTCGCCGGGGCTGCGGCCCAGCTTCTCCAGGATCGTCGACTTCAGGTCGTCGGCGTGCGGGCCGGCGACCTTCTCGGCCACCAGCCGGCCGTACAGCCCCGCCAGCGCGGCGACGGCCTTCGGGTCCGCCTGGGCGTCCAGCTCGCGGGCCAGGACGCGGGTCGGGAACGGGTGCTTCTCGCCCTGCGCCAGCAGGCTTTCGCGCTCCTCGGGGGTCAGGACGGCCAGCCACTCGCGGGCCATCATGTCGAGGAATCCGAGGTAGCTGTAGCCGCCGTCCCAGGTGCAGGCGCGGTCGAACCAGGCCCAGAACCGCGACTTCGTCTCGGGCGTCCAGCCGGACCTGATCGCCCGCAGGCAGTAGGCGTCGTGGATCTGCGAGACCGTGTCGGCCACGGCGTCCTGGTGGTCCAGCAGCGCGGCGACGGCCGCCGGCTCGTCGAGGTACGCGAGGAGCTTGGAGACCTCGCGGTTGAGCGGCGAGTCGACCTTGGCGGAGTGCATCGCCAGCAGCCGGGCCTTGAAGTCGGCCGAGACGGGCGCCTCGGCCTTGCGGGGGCCGAGCAGGTACGTCACCTGGATCAGCCGCAGCAGGTCGAGCTGCAACGCCGGGTCGAGCGTCTCGCGCAGGAGGACCAATTCGCGGTCGAAGAGGTCGTCCTGGGCCGCCTGGTCGAGCGTGGTCGCGCGGGCCAGGGCGAGCATCGCATCCAGCTTCGCGCGGGGGCCGTCGACGGCGAGCAGGGCGTCGCGGAACCGGCCGGGGCCGGCGTGCTCGATCGCCGTGCGGGCGGCCGAGCGCAAGAATCGGTCGGGCTCGCCCAGCAGCGGCAGCAGGGCGGGGACGGGGATCGCCTCGGCCGGCTGCTGCATCAGCGACTCGCAGGCGTGGCGGCGGACGAAAGCGTCCTTGTCGGCCAGCGCGGCCGTCAGCACGGCGCGGGAGGCGTCGGTCGGGTGGTAGCCCAGCAGCGAGACCGCCCGGGCGCGGACGTCGGCCTCGGGGTCGGTCGCCAGGGCGATGAGCAGGGCCTCCGACGGCGCGGGGCCGTGGACGGAGAGGACGTCGAGCGCCCGCACCCGCCGCGCGGGGGTCGTACGGCCGGAGGCGTCGCGCGCGGCCTCTTCGAGCTTACCGGCCCAGGCGTCGGCGTTGGCGGCCTTGATCGCCTCGACCTGCTTGCGGGCGAAGCTGGACAGCGGGGACTCGACGTCGAGCGCCGCGGCGAGCCAGTCGGCCGGCGCGGGCTTCGGCGACGCGGTCGCGGTGGACTTCAGGCGGAACAGCCCCCCCTGCGTGCCGCGCCCGCCGGTCGAGAAGTAGACGCAGCCGTCGGGGCCGGCCTCGATGTCGGTGCAGTTGAGCGGCTGGCCGGTGACCATCTCCTTCGCCCGGCCGCGGAACGACGAGCCCTCGGGCTTCAGGTCGACGGCCAGGATGCGGCCCTGCGACCAGTCGCAGATGAAGAACCGGTCGCGGTACTCCTCGGGGAACTGCGAGCCCTGGTAGAACGTCACGCCGGTCGGGCTGCCGCGGCCCAAATCCACGGTGGCGGGGAGGCTGTCGAAGTAGTATTCCGGCCAGTCGGCCGAGCCGTTGCGCCAGCCGAGTTCGCCGCCGATGGGGCTGTGGTTGACGCGGACGGGGCGATACCAGGGGACGCCGATGTCCCACTCCATGTCGCTGTCGAACGTGAACAGCTCGGCCTTGCTGTTGAACGCGAAGTCGTACTGGTTGCGGTAGCCGCCGACGATCCGCTTCCAGGTCTTCCCCATGTCGTCGCTGCGGTAGATCTCGCCGCCCGGGGCCATGATGCCGGCGGCGTGCCCGCGCGAGTCGTTCATGTGGGGGAGCAGCTCGCCCTCGTACATGACGTTCAGCGGGCTGGCGGGGTCGATCGGGGCCTTCAGGTGCGAGTGGTTGCCGCTGTTGTAGTACAGCCGGCCGTCGGGGCCGACCATGATCGCGTGCGGGCCGTGCTCGCCCATGCCGCCGTCGACGCCGCGGATCAGCTCGGCCTTCTCGAAGACTCCGTCCTTGTCCTCGTCGGTCAGGCGGTGGACGCCGTCGCCCTCCGGGCCCTTGCCGACGGCGAACAGCACGTCCTTGTAGAAGTGGAGACCCTGGCAGTTGGTCACGGCCGACGCGATCACGGCGGCGGACTCGTACTGGCCGTCCCTGTCGGCGTCGACCAGGCGGGCGATCGGCCCGCGCTCGACCGAGACGCAGGGGGCGCCGTCGGGGTCGAAGGTGAAGGCGACGACAGAGCCGCTGACCGCGTGGGGCGCGGCGGTCTCGACGGCGAAGCCCTCGGCGGGCTTGAAGCGGTCGGCGGCGTCGCCGAGGCCCTGCGCCAGCTTGCCCCAGGGCTCGACGCCGAACTCGCCGAAGTCGGCCGGGGCGGGCCAGGCGGAGTCGTCGAAGTCGAGCCCCTTCCAGGCGTCGCCGGCGGGGACCGCGGTCGCCACCTTCCACGACTGGTTCGTGTGGACGGGCGCGCCCTGGCCCAACGGCAGGACCCCGCCGGAGACCAGGAAGCCGGCCAGGCCGGGGGCCTCGTTGGACGCCCGGGCCGCCAGGACGTGGCGGCCGGTCTCGACCTTCATCTCGACCTTCGCCGGGTTCTGCCAGTCCTCGCCGGCGGCGATCTTCTTGCCGTCCAGGAACAGTTCGAAGGCGTTGTCGGCCGCGGCGAACAGCGCCAGCCGCGACGGCTCCTTCACCAGCACCGTCTTGCGGAAATAGCACGTCTCGGCCGGGGCGTTGCGCCCCTCCACGCCGGGCCGCCAGATCCAGTGCGGCGCGGCGGCCTCCTGCGCGTGGGCCGCGGCCGAGGCCAGCGCCCAGGCCGCGCACGCGGCCAGCACCGCCCCGCGGCGACGAACGTCTTCCAGCACCATGCGATTCTCCAGCTCGGGGACCTCGGGTCGGTGGATCGGGCGGGCTCGGGGCGTCAAGGCTTGGGCGGGCGCGAGGCCTTCTCGACCAGGCCGCTGACGCCCGCGCGGCGGGCCAGCTCGGCCTCCACGGCGTCCCACGTCAGGTCGCGGTAGCCGAGCATCACGGCCGCGTGGAAGACCAGGTCGGCGACCTCCTTGACGAGGTGCTCGCGGCCCGCGTCGCCCGGCTCGTCGCCGGCCTCGACGACCTCCGCCGCCTCCTCGACGATCTTGGCCCCGATCGCCGCGACGCCTCCGTCCATCAGCTTCTTGACGTACGACGGCTTGCCCGACGCCTGCGCCTTGCGCTCGGCGATCACCGCCATCAGCGCCGCCATCTCCGACGATCCCGCCATGATCCGCCCTCGGTACGTCGACCCGCGATTGGGGGCCGGCGTCGTGGCACGCCCGCCCGTATGGCCGATTAGGATACCAGCGCCGGAGGCCGATCGACAGGATTTCTCGGAGGGCGGCCGGGTCGTCGGGCGGCGTCGACGAATGGCCTGCGAGCCGACGCGGACGTCGGGTAGAATCCACGATGAGCACGCCCACCGCGGCCCCGCGCGAGCGGGGGCGTCCGGCCCGAGAGGATGACCAGCAATGACGGCGACGGCAGCCCCGACCACTATCCCCCTCGTCCGCGAACTCGCCGCCCTCCTGGGCGAGGACGGCGTCCTCCACCGCCGCGACGAGCTGGTCGTCTACGAGTGCGACGGCTACGTCATCGAGAAGGCCGTGCCGGACGTGGTGGTCTTCCCGACTTCCACGGAGCAGGTCGTGGAGGTCGTGAAGCTCTGCAACCAGCACGACGTCCCGTTCGTGCCGCGGGGGGCGGGGACCAGCCTGGCGGGCGGGACGCTGCCCATCGGCGGCGGGGTGATGATCAGCCTGACCCGCATGAAGCGGATCGTCGAGATCAACGCACGCGACCGCTACGCGATCGTCGAGGCCGGCGTGGTCAACGTCTGGCTCACGCGGGCGCTGGCCGGCACCGGCGTCCACTTCGCCCCCGACCCGTCGAGCCAGACCGCCTGCACCATCGGCGGGAACGTCGCGACCAACGCCGGCGGGCCGCACACGCTCAAGTACGGCGTGACGATCAACCACGTCCGCGGCGTGGAGCTGGTCACGCCCGAGGGCGAGGTCGTCCAGATCGGCGGCGTCGTCGAGGATCAGCCGGGGTTCGACCTGACCGGGCTGCTCGTCGGCAGCGAGGGGACGTTCGGCATCGTCACGAAGGTGATCGTCGGCCTCTGCCGCGATCCCGAGGCCGGGCGGACGCTGCTGGCGGTCTTCCCGACGGTCGAGGATTCGGTCGAGGCCGTCTCCGGCATCGTGGCCGCCGGGATCGTCCCCGCGGCGCTGGAGATGATCGACAACCTCATGATCCGGGCCGTCGAGGCCGCGTTCCATTTCGGTTTCCCCGTCGAGGCCGGGGCCGTCCTCATCATCGAGGTCGACGGCGTCGACGCGGCGCTCGACCACGAGGCCCAGGCCATCTCCGAGATCGTCCAGGCCCACGGCGGGACGATCGACAAGGCCATCGGCTGGCGGACGCGCGAGGAGCCCGAGTACAAGGCCATCTGGAAGGCCCGCAAGATGGCCTTCGGCGCCATCGGCCGCGTCAGCCCGACGTTCTGCACCCAGGACGGCGTCGTCCCGCGCACCGCCCTGCCCCACATCCTCCGGTTCATGGAAGGCGTCTCGGAGCGGACCAACATCCGCATCGCCAACGTCTTCCACGCGGGCGACGGCAACCTCCACCCCATCATCCTGTTCGACGAGCAGGACCCCGACCAGGTGAAGCGGGCGTTGCAGGCCAGCCACGAGATCCTCGACGAGTGCATCCGCCTGGGGGGCAGCGTCACCGGCGAGCACGGCATCGGCGTGGAGAAGCTGGCCATGATGCCCAAGCTGTTCACGCCCGACGACCTCGCCGCGATGACCGCCGTCCACGACGCCCTGAACCCCGACAACCGTTGCAGCCCCGCCAAGAAGATCCCCGTCGGCGGCCACTGCATCGAGCGCACCTCCCCGGGCCGCCGCGCCCCGGCGTGAGCCGCGGACGAGTGCTCGCGGTCGCCCCTGACCTTGATGGAATCGCCGATCCATGGGAGCCTGTCGCGCCTGGGTATTCCTTGGTCCTGGGGAGGCGATCCCGATGCGCGTCTGGATAGGGTGGGCCGCGTGCTTGACGACCCTCGCCCCGTCGGCCTCCCGAGCCGAGGAGGCGCCCCGATTCGACCCGCTGCCGCCGATCCGCATCCACATCCACGGCGGGGCCCCCGGCGAGACCGGCATCGAGTTGCGAGCGTCGACGGCCCGGCGCGGGCTGGCGATGCTGCCCAGGTGCCTCCCGCCCGACCCCCCGCCGATAGGATTGAGCGCGGGCATAGGCGGCATCGGAGGGGGCGGAACGTTTTCCCCCGGCCCCAGGCCGTTGGCCGAACGGCTGGCACCTTCGGGCGTCAAGGTCTTCCCGGCCAAGGACCTCCCCTACGAGTCGGAAATGGCCCAGGAAAGGTTCACGCGGCTGTTCTCCAAGGCCGACCCGGCCCCCGTCGCCCGCACGGAGCACTTCGACTGGTTCCCCCATTACGACGATCATCCGGTCGCCTGGAACTCGGGCTGGCGGGCCGAGGTCGTCGGCGTCGAGCCGATCAAGCCCGGCGCGTGGAAGGTCACCATCCGCATGCAGCCGGAGCTCAGCACGACGGGGTTCCTGACCTTGATGGGCGATTACGTCGAGGAGACCTACCGGCTGCACGGCGAGTCGATCGAGCTGATCGGCTCGGACGCGGAGACGCCGAAGCCGAAGCTCCAGGGCTTCCCCGTCGCGATCTGAGCGGGCCGATCCGGCTTGCGACCTCCCCAGCCTTCGCACGTCCCATTGCCCCGCGTAAGATGGTAGACTCTGGGCAGTGGCCCCGCGGCTCGGTCGCCGTAACGGCCGCGCTGGGGAGGCTCGGTCGTGGGCGACAGGAACAGATACTCGCGGTGGCGGCGGCTGCCCCCCGTCTTCCGCTCGGGCGATCACAAGCTCCCGGGCTATGAAGACGAGGTCCACCGCCTGACGCTCTACCTCCCCGGCAGCCTCCTGGACCTGGCGCAGGAGCTGGCCGACCGGTACGAAGTGCCCACCATGCAGGAGTTCTGCGCGCTGCTGCTGGCGCGATCGCTGGAGGAGGAGCGGACGCGACGGCAGATGGCGGAGGTGGAAGCGAAGCGGGGCCCGCTGAAGGGGCTGGCGGCGATCGCCGGCGACCCGGGCTACCTCGCCGAGTGGCACGACCGGCACGCCGAGCACGGCCCCGGCGACGAAGCCGGCGACGTGGTGGTGCCGCTGGTTCAGCTCCCCGCGATGGACGACTGGGACGGGTCCGCCCCCGCGGTCGCCGACCCGGCGTCGCCCCTGACGATCCGCCTGGAGACCGGCCCCCGGCGCGAGCCCGTCGTCGCCGACGCATCCCCCCCGGAGCCCCGCGCCTTGGACATCGCCTGGAAACACGTCGGCCCGGACGACGGCGACCCGTCGGGCTTCCTCCCCCGCCTGCGCCGCGGCGAGCCCGTCCCCGCGGCCGTGGCCGTCGAGCTGCTGGACGCCCTGCGGGCGCTCGACGAGGAGAATCGCGGGGCCGCCGGCCTGGACCGTCGCCTGGCTTACGCCCTCTACCGGCTGGCGCTGGAGCCCCAGGTCCTGCTGACGGAAGCCTACCCCGGCGCGTTCGACGAGCCCACCGTCGCCGCGATCCGCGCCGTGCAGGGGATGGTCGAGCGGATCCTCAGCCCCGAAGGCCCCGAGGCGGGGGGCGGGTCGTGAACGTCGACGACCGATCCGCCTGGCCCGACGCCCCCGGCGCGGGGCCGCTGGGCGACGGCCGATACGCCGCCGCCGTCCATCGGCCGACGACCGTCGCCGAGCTGTGCGAGGTCGTGAAGGCCGAGGCCGCCGCGGGGGGCGCCGTCTACCCGCAGGGGGGCCGCACGGGCCTCGACTTCGGCCTGCCGCCGGCCCGGCCCGGCGCGGCGGTCGACCTCACGGCCCTGGCCGACGTCGTCGACTACCCCCACGCCGACATGACCATCACCGTCCGCGCCGGGATGACCGTCGCGGCCCTCCAGGCGATCCTCGACGAGCACAACCAGCGCCTGCTGTTCGAAGTGCCCCGGGCCGACCGGGCGACGGTCGGCGGGGCGCTCGCGACGGGCGTCTGCGGGCCGAGGCGGCTCGGGCTGGGACGGCCGCGGGACTCGATCATCGGCGTCTCGTTCGTGACCGCGGCGGGCGTCGAGGTGAAGGGGGGCGGCCGGGTCGTGAAGAACGTCGCCGGGTATGACTTCCCCAAGCTCCTGACCGGCTCGCTCGGCTCGCTGGGGATCATCACCCAGGCGACCCTCAAGGTCCGGCCCAGGCCCGCGGCCTCCGCGCTGATCTGGCTGACCGCCGACCGGCCGGAGCCGCTCGACGCGAGGGTCGCGGCGTTCAACACGTCGTCGGTCCGGCCGACGGCGATCGAGATCCTGGATCCGTCGGCGTCGCAGGCGCTCGGCGGGCCCGTCGGCCTCAAGGGGGGCTCCTGGACGCTGATCGTGGGCGTCGAGGACGACGCCGATTCGGTCGCCTGGCAGGTCGATCGGTTCCGGCGCGAGGCCGGCGTCGACTTCGACGTGCTCCGGGACGAGGCGTCCGCGCCGCTCTGGTCGGCCCTGGCGGCCTTCCAGGCCGACGACGCCCCGCTGGCCTGCACCGCCAGCCTGCGGCCCTCGCGGATCGCGGCGTTCCTCGCCGGGCTGAGGCCCGGACGCTGGGCGTCGCAGGCCCACGCGGGCAACGGCGTGGTCCGCATGCGAGGGCTCGGCGAGTGGACCGAGGGCGAGGCGGCCGAGGCCGTCGACGCCGCGCGGGCCGCGGCCGTGCGCGACGGCGGCAACCTGGTCGTCGCCCGCTGCCCGACCGCGTGGAAGCCCCGGCTCCGCGTCTGGGGCGAGCCCCGCGGCGACTGGGCCCTCGGCCGGAAGATCAAGGCGGCGCTCGACCCGAACGGTCTGATGAACCCGGGCCGCTTCGCGGGCGAGGGCTGAACGATGGAAAAGGCCGAACACATGAACGTGCGACCGATCGACCCGCCCGTCGCCGAGCCGGGGGTCGACCTGGCGTGGCTGGCCGACCGCATCGCCTACCCGCTGTTCCAGCAGTGCATCCACTGCGGCCTCTGCACGGCGAGCTGCCCCACCTACGTCGAGACGGGCGACGAGAACAACGGCCCCCGCGGTCGCATCTACCTGATGCGATCCGTGGTCGACGGCCGGCTCGGCGTCGGGCCCGAGGTCCGCAAGCACCTGGAACTCTGCCTGGACTGCCGCGCCTGCGAGACCGCCTGCCCCTCCGGCGTCCAGTACGGCAAGCTGATCGAGCCGTTCAAGATCGAGATGGTCCGCGACGCGCCGGCCGGTAAGGGCCTGAGCCTCATCCAGAAGGTCGTCCTCCACCACCTGTTCCCCTACGCCGGCCGCGTCCGCGCGGCGCTGCTGCCGGTGCGCGGGCTCCAGAAGCTGGGGCTGATGAAGCTGGTGGAGCGCAGCGGCCTCCTGAAGCTCCTGCCGCCGACGCTCCGCAACATGGCGGCGATGGTCCCGACGCTGCAACCGGCGTCGAACCTGCCCGAGATCCTGCCGGCGATCGGCCCGAAGCGCGCCCGCGTCGGCCTGTTCCTCGGCTGCGTGACCGACGTGATGACCCCCCAGACCACCGGGGCCACCGCGCGCGTCCTCCGGCGCAACGGCTGCGAGGTCGTCGTCGCCCGCGGGCAGGCGTGCTGCGGCGCGATCCACTACCATTCCGGCGCCGAGGCCCCGGCTCTGGAACTCGCGCGTCAGAATATGAACGCGTTCGACTTCGAGAACCTCGACGCGATCGTCGTCAACGCGGCGGGCTGCGGGGCGATGTTCAAGGACTACGGCCACATCCTGCCGCCCGAGGAGCGAGAGCGCGGCGCCCGGTTCGCGGCGAAGGTCAAGGACGTGTCCGAGTTCCTGGCGGCCCTCGGGCCGATCCCGCCGGCGCACGCGGTCCCGATGAAGGTGACGTACCACGACGCCTGCCACCTCTGCCACGCCCAGCAGATCCGCAGCCAGCCGCGGCAACTGCTGGCGATGATCCCGGGCCTGGAGCTGGTGCCGCTGGCCGAGGGTGAACTGTGCTGCGGCGCCGCCGGGACGTACAACCTGACCGAGCCCGAGATGTCGCAGCGCCTCGGCCGCCGCAAGTTGGCGAACATCGAGGCCACCGGCGCGACAATCGTCGCCAGCGGGAACATCGGCTGCACGCTCCAGATCGCGCGGCAGGCCCGCGAGAAGGGGTTGCCGATCGAGGTCGTCCACCCCGTCGACCTGCTCGACCGCGCGTATGAAGGGGAGTCCTGACATGCGACGCGTGGCCGTCCTGGGCGGCGGCGGCATGGGGACGGCGATGGCGATGGTCCTGGCGCGGTCCGGGGCCGAGGCCCGCCTCTGGGTCCGCGAGCCCGACCGCGCCCGCGCGATGGCCGAGACCCGCCGCAACGCGCGACACCTGCCAGGGGTCGAGATCCCGACGGAGATCCGGATCACCGGCGACCCGGCCGAGGCGCTGGACCGCGCCGACGTGATCGTGGCCTCGGTCCCGACGTCCTACCTCCGCGCGACGCTCGCGCCGCTGGCGGCGGTCGCGCCGGCCGGGATCCCGGCGCTCAGCGTCGTGAAGGGGATCGAGTTCGGGACGTTCGCCCGGCCGACGCAGATCATCGCCGAGGCGCTCGGCCCGCGCGAGACGGCCGTCCTCACCGGCCCCAGCCACGCCGAGGAGCTGGCGAAGGGGCTGCCGGCCTCGCTGGTCGTCGCCGGACCGTCGGCCTCGCTGTGCGAGGCCGTGCAGGCGCAGTTCAGCCATCCGACGTTCCGCATCTACCGCAACGCCGACGCCGTCGGCGCGGAGGTCGCCGGGGCGCTGAAGAACATCCTGGGGATCGCCGCGGGGGTCTGCGACGGCCTGAAGATCGGCGACAACGCCAAGGCCGCCCTCCTCACCCGCGGGCTGGTCGAGATCGCCCGCATGGGGGTGAAGCTCGGGGGCCGGATCGAGACGTTCTACGGCCTGGCCGGGGTGGGGGACGTCGTCACCACCTGCTTCAGCCCGTTCGGCCGCAACCGCGAGGTCGGCCTGCGTGTCGGCCGAGGCGAGGCGCTGGCGGACGTGCTGGCCGACATGGCGAACGTCTCCGAGGGCGTCCCCACCATCCGGAGCGTCCACGCCCTCGCCGCGAAGCTGGGCGTCGACATGCCCATCACGCACGAGCTGCACCAGGTCCTCTTCGAGGGCAAGCCCCCGCGGGTCGCGGTCGTCGACCTGATGACCCGCACGCCCAAGGACGAGGCTGAGCTATGAGCGAACTCCCCCCGGCCTGCGACGTCGGCTTCAAGGAATGGGCCGGCGTCTGCGCGGCGCTGGCCACGGGCGAGCAGACCTTGATCCTCCGCAAAGGGGGGATCGCCGAGGACGGCGGCGTCTTCACGCCCGAACATCGCGCCTTCTGGCTCTACCCCACCCGGCTGCACGAGTCGCAGCAGGGGTTGCGCGTCGAGATCCCGACGGCCCCGCCCACCGACCCGGCGGTCGTCCCGATCCGGTCGCTGGCCGTGGTCGACTCCATCCACCTGATCGAGCGCGAGGGAGACCTGGACGCGCTCGAACCGTTCCACGTCTGGACGGACGAGACCGTCCGCAAGCGGTTCCACTACCGCCGCCCCGGGCTGTGGGCGCTGGGCGTACGCATCTGGACGCGACCCGAGGCGACGCCGATCGTCCCCACGCCGGACCAGCTCGGCTGCAAGACGTGGGTCTCCTTCGAAACGCCGATCGCGACGGCCGGGCTGGCCCCGGCGCTCGACGACGCGGAGTGGGAGGATCGTCGGGCCCGGCTGCTCGCGGCCTTCTGACGCCGCGCCGTGCGGCCGAGTAGAATGATCGCCGGCCCGGGCGACGGTCTCCTCGGGCGGTCCCCGTCCGCGAGCCCTGCATGAATCTCCGCGTCATCGCCAAGGAATTCCGCGACTTCCCGGCCACGGTCCTGTTCAGCGCGAGCTGGCTATTGGTCTTCGCCGCGATGGTGGCGCTCCGGCTCCGGGACACGCCCTCGGCGACGGCCTGGCAGATCCTGCTCACCGGGATGGGCGACGGGCGGCGTTTCGGCGACCTGACGCTGAACGACCTGGCCGCCGGCGAATACTGGCGGTTGATCACGTGCAACTTCGTGCATTACAGCGTCATCCACATCGGGATGAACCTGTTCGCGTTCTACCTGCTGGGGACGCTGCTGGAGTCGTGGTACGGGCCGTGGGCCCTGGTGTCGATCTACGGGATCACCGGCGTCGGCGGCAACATCCTGTCCGTGATCGCCCGGACGGCCATCGGCGCGAGCCCGACGGTCCATTCCGGGGGCGGCTCCGTGGTCATCATGGGGCTGATCGGCCTTTGCGCGACGGCAGGGTGGAGGTCGCGGGCGGAAGGGGACCGCGAGCTGACATGGCAGATGCTCAAGGCGCTGGCGATCACCGGGGCGCTCGGGCTGGCGTTCCCGCGGTACATCGACAACTGGGGCCACGCCGGCGGGGCGATCGCGGGCCTGCCGATCGGCCTGTTCCACCGCCGGCTGTTCGCCGGCCGCGGTGGCCCGCGAGCCTGGGCCTTCGGCGCGGCGTGGCTCCTGGTGCTGGCCGCGGGGGTGGCCGCCCAGGCGCGGTCGGACCGGCGCGAGGCCGGCGCGCGCGGGCTGGCGACGCTGCAACGTCGGGTCGAGGCCGACAACGCGGCCTATCGCACCCTGATCGCCGTCCGCGCGTGGGCGACCCGGGGCGTGGGCGACCCGCGGGCGCTGGCCCCGGCGATGACGTCGCTGGCCCCGGCCCTCGACCGGGAGCCGACCCGCGCGGCCTATCGCCGGCTCGTCCCGCTGGCCTCGGAGTTCGGCCGACGCAAGCCGAAGCCCGAGGAGATCGCGGCGTTCCGCGCCGACCTCGAGGCCGTGATGAAATCGGTCCGCGACGAGGCCGCCGGACGCCTGAAGACCTACTGGGAACTCCGCCGCACCACCGAAGCGCCGGCCCCGCCGGTCAGACGGGCCCGGCGGTGAGCCGGGCCCCGGGCCGATGCGCCGGGCGGACGGCCCCCCGGCGCAGGGCGGCGACGAAGTCGGCGATCGTCTCGATGCGGCCCTCGACCTCGCTGTAGTAGCAGCCGAGGGTCTCCACGTCGTGGGCGTCGCTGGAGCCGGTGCGCGGCATGGGGGAGGCGGCGAGCAGAGCGTCGGCCTGGGCCCGCGTCTCCGCGGTGACGTTATTGCTGACGAACTCGACGCCGTGGAACGCCGGGCCGTGATTCGCCACGATCTCGTCGAACGGCTGGAGCCAGCGGAACGGGTGGGCGGCGACGATCGCGGCCCCCCGACGCTCCACCACCTTCAGCAGCTCGCCCACGCGGATCCCCGGCCCCACGTCGGACAGGTCCGGCAGGCCGTAGACGAGGAAATGCCCCTCGCGGGCCGAGACTTCCACGCCGGAGAAGACCTTCAGGCCCCCGGCCTGGGCGGCCAGGTCGGCCAGGTCGTCGGCGGCCCACTGGCGATCGTGCTCGGTGATGACGACGCCGTCGAGGCCGATCTCGCGGGCCCTGGCGACCATCGCTCCGGGATCCATGATGCTGTCGGGCGAGAGGCGAGACGTGTGCAGGTGGTGGTCGAATTTCATGGGAAGGCGTGGCTCGGCTCGTGGGTCGGGCTGGCGGGGGCGTCCTCGGCGTCGTCCCCCTCGACGTGATGGATCGGCCCGTTCTGGTCGACCTTCAGGAAGCTCGATCGGTTCTGCCAGCCGCCGAGGACGATCAGCCGGGGCCGGCCCGGGTGGTCGACGGCGCGGTGGACGTGGCCGAAGATCGCGACGTCCACCGAGTCCGGGAGGGCCGCGGCGTAGTCGCGATAGACCGCCAGGTGGCGCTGCTCGTCGTCCTGGAGCCCGCGGCGGTTCTTCGCCTGGAGCACGGCGTCGAGCGGCCAGGCGGCCGCGCGGGGCATCGCGCCGAACGCCCGGAAGAACTCGCGAGACTCCATCAGCGCCTTCCACTTCTTCCGGGCGCCCAGCAGGTGGCCGTGGACGACGTGGATCCGGACGCCGTGGCTCTCCACGTCGAGCGGTTCCGAGACGATCTCGGCCCCGAGGGCGTCCGCGTAGAAGTCCATCAACCACTGGTCATGATTGCCGGCGAGGATCGACAGCGCCCCGCCGGCCCGACGGAAGGCGGCTAGCGCGGCGAGGGCCTCGTCGCGGGCCAGCCTGGCGGGGGGAGTGCGCGAGCCCATCCAGAAGTCGCAGAGGTCGCCGGCGATCAGCAGTCGGTCGGCGGCCGGGTCGAGGCGGCCGAGGAAGCGGAGGAGGCGGCGGCCCCGCTCCGGCCGGTCTTCGCGCAGGTGGACGTCGCTCAGGAAGTAGTCGCTCACGGGCGCACTCCGGCCGTCGGTCGGCGACGGTCACGAACTTTCCAGGATGAACCCCGGCAGGATGCCGCAGGACTCCGCGTGGACCCGCCGCCCTTTCGCCCGGCGCGACCGCGCACCGGCGCCCGCGTGGGCCGTCCAGGTCGCGGCCCGCGACGGCCCGAACGCCAGGTCGGGATGGGCGGGCGACTGCCGGGCCGCGTGGATCAGCACCTGCCGGCCGCTCTCGCGGACGGCCTCGCCGGCCTCCCGCAGCGCGATCTCGGGGCGGTTGCACTGGTCGCTGAGGTGCAGCAGGACGAGATGGCTCACCCGGTCGCGCCGCGACCTCGCCAGAATCGACGCGACCAGCTCGGCCCCCTGCCGGTTCGATAGGTGGCCGCGATCGCCCAGGTTCCTCGCGATCAGCGCGGGGTGGCGGCCGGACGTCTTCTGCAACGTCACGTCGTGGTTGAACTCGACGCCCAGGATCTCGACGTCGGCCAGGGCCTCGGCGGTGGAGTCGTCCCAGGTGCCGGTGTCGGTCAGGTAGCCCACCGAGACCCCGCGGCGCTTGCCGCCGGCGCCGGCCTCCAGCCGGAAGCCGAACGTCGGGCCGCCGTCGTGCCAGGCGGTGACGGGCTCGACGCGGAAGCCGCTGGGGGCCATGAACGGCCGGTCCTCGTAGCAGCGGACCAGGCCCAGGGCGTCGAGCAGGACGAATCCCGGATCCGCGGCGAGGTGGGCCCGATGCGCCTCGTGGCAGTAGAGGGGGATCCCCTCGCGCGACATCCGGCGGAAGACGCTGGTGTCGACGTGATCGCCGTGCGTGTGCGTGAGGACGACGGCCGCCAGATGCGACCAGCACGAGCCGACGCCCGCCAGCCGGTCCGACAGCGAGCGCACGCCCAGCCCCGCGTCGATCAGGATCCCGGCCCCACCGAGGCGGTGGCGGAAGAGCGCGGCGTTCCCCTTCGAGCCGCTGCCGAGGACCGCGAACTGGAAGGTCATGCCTCGCTCCCCAACCGTCCGCGGTCGGCGATCCATCGTGATGAAACCCAGTGTATGACTCCCCCGCCCCCCCGGCAAGACCACTGTCGCCGTGTTCACCCGTCGATGCGTACAATGGTCGACGGAGGGGGCCCGTGAGCGACAACACCCGGATCGAATGGACCGACGCCACCTGGAACCCGGTGCGCGGCTGCACCAAGATCACCCCCGGGTGCAAGCATTGCTACGCCGAGACCTTCGCCGAGCGCTTCCGCGGCGTCCCCGGCCACCCGTACGAGCGCGGCTTCGACCTCCGCACGGTCCCGCACAAGCTGCTGGACCCGCTCCGGTGGTCCAGGCCGCGCATGGTCTTCGTCAACTCGATGAGCGACCTGTTCCACAAGGACGTACCCGACGAGTACGTCCGCGACGTGGCCGAAGTGATGCGCGTCGCCGACTGGCACACCTACCAGGTGTTGACCAAGCGCTCCGAGCGGCTGGCCGAGGCGCTCTCGGGCGGGCTCCGCGACCTGGCGGAATCCCCGCATATCTGGTGGGGCGTGAGCGTGGAGGACCGTCGCCACGGCCTGCCGCGCGTCGACCACCTCCGCGCCGCCCCGGCCGCCGTGCGGTTCCTGTCCGTCGAGCCGCTGCTGGAAGACCTGGGCCCGATCGACCTGGACGGCGTCCGCTGGATGATCGTCGGCGGCGAGAGCGGCCACGGCGCCCGGCCGATGGACCCGGACTGGGTCCGCGCCCTCCGCGACCGCTGCGCGGAGACGGGCGTCCGATTCTTCTTCAAGCAGTGGGGCGGCGTCCGCAAGCACAGGACCGGCCGCGAGCTGGACGGCCGGACTCACGACGACCTCCCGCCGCCGAGCGCCCGTCCCATGCCCGACGCCCGTCGCCGCGCCGAGTTGATCCGGGAGCTTGAAACGCGGTTCGGCCTGGATGCGTGAGCCGGGCCGAGGCTTGAGCCGGGGCGACGCGGCGGCTACAGTGCGGCCGGACGCTCCCTCCCTCCACCCCGCTCGCGAAGGCCCGCCATGAGACCAACCGCCCTGCTCGCCGCGATCGCCCTGGCCCTGTGTTCGACGACCTTGCGCGCGGAGGAACCGGCGTGGGACGTCATGGCCGACACCTGGGTCGCGACCGACGGCCTCGGCCGCGCCGTGCCGGGGGGCGGCGAGGTCGGGCCGCCGAAGGCCGACAAGACGGTCGGCGTCTTCTACTTCCTGTGGAGCGAGGGGCAGAACCCGGTCTACGACCTTTCGAAGATCCTGGCCGCGAACCCGGACGACCCGAAGTTCGGCCCGCCGGGTTCGTTCCACCACTGGGGCGAGCCCCTGTTCGGCCACTACCGCGACGACGACCCGTACGTCATCCGCAAGCACGTCCAAATGCTCACCGACGCGGGCGTGGACGTCTGGTTCTTCGACGTCACCAACGCGCTGACTTACGACCCCGTCCGCGACGCGATCCTCAAGGTCCTGGACGACGTGAAGGCGTCCGGCCAGAAGACGCCGAAGATTTCGTTCCTGGCCAACTCGGCGAGCGCGAAGACGGTCGAGCACATCTACAAAACCTTCTACAAGCCCGGCAAGGCCCGCGACCACTGGTTCCTGTGGGGCGGCAAGCCGCTGATCCTGACGCCGCCCGACGGCCTGGGCGACGAGATCAAAAACTTCTTCACGATCCGCCACTCCTGGGCCTGGACCAAGGACCAGAAGTGGTTCGGCGACGGCCGCGACAAGTGGCCCTGGCTCGACCACACCCCGCAGACGCCCGGCTGGCACGAGTCGCCCGACAAGCCCGAACAGATCGTCGTGTGCGCGGCCGAGCATCCCATCAGCAACATCGGCCGCAGCTTCCACGACGGCCAGCAGCCCCCGCCGGACGAACGCCGGACCGAGGCGGGCCTCTACTTCGCCGAGCAGTGGAAGCGGGCCCGCGAGGTCGACCCGCCGTTCGTCTTCGTCACCGGCTGGAACGAATGGATCGCCCAGCGGTTCATCGACAAGAAGGGAGAGATGAGCATGGGGGGCGTCCGCCTCAAGCCGGGCGGGACGTTCTTCGTCGACCAGTACTCCCCCGAGTACAGCCGCGACCTGGAGCCCATGAAGGGGGGCTTCGGCGACGCCTACTTCTACCAGCTCGCGTCCGAGGTCCGGCGCTACAAGGGGGCCCGCACCGCGCCCGACGTGAAGCCGGCGCGGGTGCGCGTCGACGGCGCGTTCGGCGACTGGAAGGCCGCCGGGCCCGAGTTCCGCGACACGATCGGCGACCCCGCGCGCCGCGACCACGCCGGCTGGAAGGGCGAGCCCGCCTTCGTCGACGAGACGGGCCGCAACGACCTGACGGTCGCCAAGGTCGCGCACTCGCCCGAGTTCGTCTCCTTCTACGTCAAGACGAAGGAGCCTCTCGCCCCTCGCGCCGGGGACTGGATGGTCCTGCTGCTGGACGTCGACGCCAACCCGAAGACGGGCTGGCTGGGCTACGACGTCGTCGTCAACGGCGGCAAGCCGGACGAAGGGATGGCGACCGTCGAGCGGCTGAAGCCCGACGGCACGCGCGAACCGACCGAGGTCGCCGCCGCGATCGCCTTCGAAGGGAACGAGTTGGAGTTGGCCGTGCCGCGGGGCGTGCTGGGGGCGGCCGACCGGAAGCGGGTCGCGATCGACTTCAAGTGGGTCGACAACGTCCCCATCGGCGGCGAGGCGTCGGCGTTCACGCTCCACGGCGACGCCGCGCCGAACGATCGGTTCAACTACCGCGCCGCATGGGACGAGTGAGGCCGAGGCGGGATTTCCGGCCGCGCCACGATCCGTCCCGGCGCGGCCGGGGTTTCATCAGGGTCTCCCATCCCCGACACTCGACGAGGATTGACGGATGAATCGATCGGTCCGAGCGATCGCGGCCCTGACGACCGCCGCCCTCTGCTGGCTCCCGACGGCGCGCGGCGAGGAGCCGCCGAAGTCCCGCCCCAACGTCCTGTTCCTGGCCGTGGACGACCTGCGGCCGGAGTTCGGCGCGTACGGCAAGGGCTACGTGAAGACGCCGAACATCGACAGGCTCGCGGCGCGGGGGGCCACCTTCGAGCGGGCGTACTGCCAGCAGGCGGTCTGCTCGCCGTCGCGGTCGAGCATCCTGACGGGGATGCGGCCCGACTCGACGAAGGTGTACGACCTGGTGACGCACTTCCGCGACGCCCTGCCCGACGCCGTCACGCTGCCGCAGTTCTTCAAGCAGAACGGCTACTTCACCCGCGGGATCGGCAAGCTGTATCACCCCGGCTTCGACGACCCGCGCTCGTGGTCGGTCCCCTGGGAGACCGCGCAGGCGCAGCAGTACGGCCTCGCCGAGAACCGCCAGCTCCGCCAGCAGGGGGCCGCGAAGGCGAAGGCCGCCGGCAAGCAGGGCAAGGCCCTGAACCGCGCTGCGAAGGGCCCGGCCTATGAGGCGGCCGACGTCCCCGACGAGACGTTCCTCGACGGCAAGGTCGCGGCCAAGGCGGTCGCCGCCCTCCGCGACGTCAAGGATCGCGGCGGGCCGTTCTTCCTGGGCGTCGGCTTCGCCCGCCCGCACCTGCCGTTCGTCGCCCCCAAGAAATACTGGGACCTGTACGACCCGGCGACGATCGAACTCGCCTCGAACCCGAAGCGGCCCGACGGGGCCCCCGAGTATTCGCTGCTCGACAGCGGCGAGCTTCGCGGCTACGTCGGCATGCCCAAGAAAGGGCCGATCCCCGACGACGCGGCGCGGGCGCTGAAGCACGGCTATTACGCGGCGATCAGCTACATGGACGCCCAGGTCGGCAAGGTGCTGGACGAGCTGGACCGGCTCGGCCTGCGCGAGAGCACCATCGTCGTCTTCTGGGGCGATCACGGCTGGAAGCTGGGCGAGTATGGGACGTGGTGCAAGCACTCCAACGTCGAGCTGGACACGCGCGTCCCGCTGATCGTGTCCGCCCCCGGCGCGCCGGCCGGCGTGCATCCGAAGGGGCTCGTGGAGTTCGTCGACGTCTATCCGACGCTCGCGGACCTCGCCGGCCTGACGCCACCGAAGGAGCTGGAGGGGACGAGCTTCGCCCCCCTGCTCCGCTCGCCCGACCTCGCGTGGAAGCCGGCGGCCTTCAGCCAGTACCCGCGCGGGCCGCAGGGCCTGATGGGCTACACGATGCGGACCGACCGCTATCGCCTCACTCGCTGGGTGAAGCGGGACGAGCCGTCGCAGGTCGAGGCCGTCGAGCTGTACGACCACCAGTCCGACCCGGGCGAGGACCGCAACGTGGCCGACGACCCCGCCCACGCCGAGGCGCTCAAGGCCCTGACGGCGCGGGCGCTGGCCGGCTGGAAGGCGGCCAAGCCCGAAGGACCGACGCCCTGAGCCGGCCAATCCCGGCGAGGCCATCCCGCCGGCCCGGACGGTCGGCTATGATCGACGCTCCGGGCCGGCCGCGGCGCGATGTCGCCGGCCGATCGCACGCGAGGACGAGCCGCCCATGCCGAGCACGCTGACCGTCGGATCGAGCGCGGACTGCGACGTGGTCCTGACCGTCCCCTCCGTGTCGGGCCGGCACTGCCGGCTGTCGCGCGAGGGGGACGCCGCCTTCCTGGAAGACCTGGGCTCGCGCAACGGGACGTACGTCAACGGGACGCGGCTCGAAGGCCCCGCGCGGGTCGTCGTCACCGCCGCGGACGCGGTCCACCTGGGGAGCCATCGGCTCGACGTGGGCCCGCTCCTGGAGCGGCTCGCCGACGGGCCGGCCGCGGAGGATCCGCGCCTCCTGGACTTCACCGGCGACGCCATGGTCATCGGCCGCGTCGCCGGGAACGACCTGGTGATCGACCTGCCGACGGTGTCGTCGCGCCACGCTCGGCTCTTGCGCTCGGGCGAAGGCATCTTCGTGGAAGACCTCGGCTCGTCGAACGGGACCTACGTCGACGGGCGTCGGATCGCCGAGCCGACGGCGCTGGGGCCGGGCTCGATCCTGTCGCTGGGCTCGGCCCCGTTCCGCCTGAGCGACGCCTCATGGCGGCCCGCCGTCGTCGATTCCTTCGAGTGGCGGGGGGGGCCGACGGCGAGCCCGATCGCGCCGGCCGTGGCGGTGCTGATCGCGGGGACGTTGGCCGCCGCGATGGCCCCGCTGGCGGCCCCGGCCGGGCCCGCCCGGCTGTTCGCGCTGGCCATCGCGGCCATGGCCGTCGGCGCGGTCGACGCCCTGGCCGCGGCGATCCTCCGGCCGCCGACCGGGATCGGCCGCGACCCGGCGGGCTGGCGCACGGCCGGGGCCGTCGCGACCCTGGGCCTGGTGCAGGCCGCGTTCCTGTGGCTCCCGGTCCGCGGGCTCGGTGGCGTCCAGGGCCGGGGCGTCGCCGCGGTCGCGGTGGTGTTCCTGGCGGTGATGGCCGGTGCGGCGGTTTCGTTCGCGGCGTCCCGGCTGGTGCCGGGATCGCGGCGGGCGCGGTCGGCGACCGTCGCGGGCCTGGTCGTGGCGGCCGGGCTGCTCGGCGGCTTCGCGCCGGCGGCCTCGGACCTGCCGGCCGCCGTCCGGCCCGCGTTGGGGATCTCCCCGGTGCGGTGGGCGTTCGAGGGCCTGATGCTCGCGGGCCCGTCGGGCGAGGGCGGCGGACCGGCCGAGCGCTACTTCCCCGCGGCGACCGACCGCATGGGCCTGCCGGCCGACTGCGCCGCGCTGGCGCTCGGGGCCTTCGGCCTCGCGGTGCTCGCGGCGACGCGGCGGCCGGACGGGGCACCGGCTCAGCCGTCCTCCTTGACGGCCTGATCCAGCTTCTCCTTGATCCGCTTCAGGCGTTCGCGCGCCGGGGGGTGGGTCCGGATGTGGAGGTCGAACAGGGGGATCGGCGCGTCCTTGTCGATCGACTTCGCGCCCAGGGGGAAGCCGTTGGCGGCGGCGTAGCGGGTGAGGATGGACAGGAAACCCTGGGTCTCGTGCCGCGACATCGCGAGCCGCTGCGACTGCCGGTAGGCCCAGTCGTCGGCGTCGAACTCGAACTTCTCACCGTAGCCCGCCGGGAAGATGAAGAGGCAGAACAGCTCCAAAGTCCCATAGGGGAGGGCCTTGAGGGCGGGGTCGCGGAGTGCCCGGATGGCGTGGCCCTGGTCGACGTGGGCGATCTCGTGGGCCAGGATGAACTGGAGGGCGTAGTCCTGGTCCTCGCTGATCCCGTTCATCAGGCCGCGTGTGACGTAGACGTGGCCGCCGGGGTGGGAGAAGGCGTTGAACAGGTCGTCGTCGAGGACGTGGAATTCATACTTCAGGTCCTTGCGGGCCCGCCCCTCCAGGACCGGCGAAGCGGCCTCTTCGAGCCTCGTCTGCATCGCCTCATTCCAGTAGAGGCGGTTGAGCTTCGGGAGCATGACCATGGCGTTGAGGCGATCGCCCAGGCGCCTTTCGGCCGCGAGGTCGATCTCGTCCAGGTTCCACTTCTCCTTCGCCGCGGGGGTCTTGAAGAACGGGTCGAGCTGCTCCAGGACCGACAGTTCGGCAGGGCCCGCCGCGGGCCTCGCCGGGGCCGGCGAAGGGGCGAGCGGCGGAATCGGCTCGACCCTGGCCTCGACGGCCGGCGGGGGCGGCGCGGGCATTGGAGGCGGCTCCGATCGCGGCGGCGAGGGAGCCGGGGCGACCGCGACCGGGACGGGCGGAGCGGGTTCCGATTCGCGACCCGGCGCGGGCTTGGGGGGATCGACGGCGACCGCGGCGTGCGCCTCGGGCTCGGCGCGGGCCTTCAGGGACCCGCGATGGGCGCGACCGAGGGCCGAGACGATCGTGCAGGAGGCGACGACGTAGACGACGGCCGCGGCGGCGACCCCGAGATTCCTGGGCACAAGCGGACTCCCCGAGGCGGCTCGTCAGTGCTGCCCGTCGCGGGCCGAGCCGTCCTTGACCATCTCGTAGTGCAGCTTCAGCTTATCGTACAACCCGCGGATGAGGGCCCGCTCGTCCTCGTTGGTCGCCGCGGCGAACTGGATCTCGTGGTCGCGCATGTAGGCGCGGAGGTCGTTGACGGTCGTGCCGGCGTACTGGTCCAGGTCCTTCAGGGCGACCTGGACCTTGTGCGTCTTGAGCATCTCGACCGTCCCCTTCAGCTCGCGGATGCGACGGCTCCCCTCCAGGTTGCGGCGGTCCTGCGGGCGGCCGGCGAACGCCTGCCCCAGCACCTCCTCCAAGTGGTCGACCTTGCCCGCGAGCTTGTCGATGGCCGCGATCTGCGCCGCGCCCGCGACCCCTTGTTCCAGGACCGTTTCCAGCGCGTCGTGGTAGGAGCGGAGCGCGACGTCGAAGCGATGGTCCTGGAAGGCCAGCGGCCACTTGCCGCGCTGCTTGAGGACGAGCCGCCGCATGGAGAAGCTCTGGGTGCCGACCGAGGCCAGCTTGAACGGGATGCGGCGGACCTCGTCGACGGACAGCGCGATCTCCGGGTATTTGTGGCTCGACTCCTGGATGAGGCCGCTGTTCATGTCCTTCAGCAGGGCGTTGAGGGCGTCGCCGTCGTCCACGTCGCGGCCCTCGGGATTCTCGCGGAGGCGCTTCTGGATGGCGGCGTGGTGGACGAGCCGTCGCTCCTGCTGGGCGCGGCGGTGGGCGGCGTTGCGCTCGTTCTCGCGCTCCAGGACGGCGGAGACGTACTCGTTGAACCGAATCCAGGTGTCGGTGTCGATGGAGCGGGCCTCCGCGGAGTATTTCTCGCCGAGCCCGACGCCCCAGGCGGCGACGCCCAGGCCGCGGAGGTAGTCCCCCTCGACCGTCGAGCCGCCGGTCATGAACAGCCACTGGGCGCGGGCGTCGCCGCACCAACCGAGCCCCAGGCATGCCGCCAGGAAGATCGTCGTCCGCATCGATCGCCGCCTTCGTTCGAGGTCGAGAGGACTCATACGTCGGTCGTCATCCCGAGGCCGTCGGCCTCGACGATCGTCTCAGGATCGACCGCCGGGGCGGGCGGCCTTGGCGACTCCGGGGCGGACGGCTCGTTTCCGGGCCGCGCCCCAGGCCCTTTTTTTGCGAAGGGCCCTCCCCGGGCTCGATCCGGCTCCGCCCCGGGCTCGCCTTCGTCATCCTCCTCGGCCGAGGGCTTCGCGGCGTCGGCGGTCGGGTCCTGCGGGGCCGGGAGCGAAGCGGAAGCCTGCGGCGGGGGCGTGGAGGGCTCCGCCGGCGCCGGCGAGGGTCGGGTGGCGAGCCAGGCCGCGGGCGCGAGGACGGCGAGGAGCGACGCCGCGACGGCCGCCGCGACCCGCCATCGTCGCCGTTCGGATCCGGGGCTCGGATCGTCAGAGGCCGGTCCGGGATTCGTCGAATCGGGCGGCCCGGGGTCCGCCGGGGTCGTCGTCGCGGCGTCGACGCCCGCCGAAGACCTGGCCGTCGGCTTGAAGAACGGCGCGAGGTCCGCGGCGACCTCGCCGGGCGTCTGGTGGCGGGCGTCCGGGGCCTTGGCCATCATCTTCGCGACCACGGCGGCGAGCGCCGGGGGGACGTCTGGCCGGATCTCGGAGAGCGGCCTCGGGTCCTTCGAGTGGTGCGCCTGGAGCAGCTCGTAGAGGCTGCCGGCGTCGAACGGGGGGCGGCCGGCGAGGAGGCAGTAGAGCGTGCAGCCCAGGCTGTAGACGTCGGCCCGGATGTCGGCCTTCTGGGCGTCGGTCGTCTGCTCGGGGGCGACGTAGTGGGGCGTGCCGAGCATCTGGCCCTCGCGGGTCAGGCCGCCGTCGACCTCGGCCTCGCTCGTCACCTTGGCCAGGCCGAAGTCCAGGATCTTGAGGACCGGCCGCTTCCCCTCGCGGGTCACCATCAGGTTGCTGGGCTTGACGTCGCGGTGGACCATCCCGCGGCCGTGGGCGTGCTGGAGCCCCATCGCGGCCTGGTGGATGAAGTTGCAGGCGAGCGCGACGTCCAGCGGCCCCTTGCTCTCCACCAGCCTGGCCAGGTCGTAGCCCTCGACGTACTCCATCGAGAAGACGAGGCCCTCGCCCAGGCGCGACGCCGCGTGGGCCGCCACGATGTTCGGGTGCCGGAGCTGGGCGGCGGCGCGGATCTCGCGGAGGAATCGCTCCAGGACGTTCTTCTTCCGGACCAGGTGGGCACCGACGACCTTGAGCACCTCCTTGCGCCCCATAAGCCGGTTCTCGGCCAGGTAGACCACGCCCATCCCGCCGCGGCCCAGCTCGCGGATCACCCGATAGTCCGGGTGCTCGGCCAGCTCGGGCGGCATGGAGTCGGGCGTCGGCGTGGGCGCGGCGACGCGGTCGACCACCGAGGACGCGAAGCCCCCCGACGTCCCCGAGCCGGAGCCCGGGAGGGGCGACGCGGCCCGGCGCCGACATTCCTCGCACCCGGCGAGGTGGGCCTCGACCGACTCGCGGAACATGGCGTCGAGCGTCCCCAGCCGGTACTCGGCCAGGGTCTGATCGTTCGGATGTCGGGACGGGCCGGTGGACATGGCGTCGCCTCACGTCACCTTGATCTGGAAGCGCTGCTCGCCGATCTGGAACCGCACCGGGGCGTCGACGACGATCCGCGCCATGCGGACCCAGAGGCCGTTCGC
>MKTT01000090.1:0-1689 GCA_001898385.1 Planctomycetales bacterium 71-10 | reverse complement strand
GCCGATCCAGTATTCGGGCTTGATGAGGGGTGTCCGGCCCGCGGTCCCCTCCTGCACCAGCTCGACCAGGGTCGGCATCCCGACCGGCGGGCCGCCGTCGGCCCAGGGCTGCGTCCGGCCGAAGTCGCCGGGCGGGCCGCTCGCGGGGTGGTCCTGGGTCTCCCCCGCTTCGGGCGAGGAGGGTGCCAGGAACTGATACCGCCCGCCGCCGACCAGGAATTCGGCCCCGTCCGAGAGCGCCGCACGGCTGACGCGGACAAACAGCCCGTGCCGGCTCTGGAGGTCGGCGACGACCCATCGTTGGGCCCCGTTGACCGCCTGGAGGGCGATCTCGACGTGTCGCGACGAGATCCGGCCGTCGATCGGGATCGTCAGGTCCCCTTCCGTGCGGCCGATCACGAACTTCGGGCTGCGGATCCGGATCGTCTCGCCGTCGGACCGGCCGTCGTCGAAGACGGTCAGCAAGGCGACCGGGGGCCGGGCCGTGGGCCGGAACGGCCTCGCCGAGCCGGCGGGGGGGGCGGCCTCAGAAGCCGGAGGCGCGGGGGCCGCCGGCTGCGGGGCCGGAGGCGCGGCCGGTCGGCCGCCGAGGTTGGCGGCGATCGCCTGGCGGATCTCGTCCTCGCTCTCGATCAACGTCCCGAAGCGTTCGACCGGCGGGCGCGGGGGACGATCGGGAGGCGGCATGTCGCGGACTCCTCGATGCGGGTTCGACGTCCGGGCGGGGCGAAAGACGTGCGCGAATTCGATCACGCGACCGCGCTTATACGGACGTTCCGCCCGCATCATACACGCCACGGCAAGAAATGCTCAACGGCGTCTCGTTTTAGCGACTTTCCAGGATGCTTCACCGGCCCGCCGGGCCATCGCGCTCAGCCTGTTCGAACCACTCGGCGAGGGGGAGGCGGAAGCCGGGCAGGACGTCGCCGCCGTCCAGCACGTCGGCCGCCGTCAGCACGACCGGATCGGTGGGCGACGTGAAGACCCGCACCTCGCGCCGCCTCGGGTCGACGACCCACGCCAGCCGCACGCCCGCCGCGAAATACTCGCCCAGCTTCCGCTCCATCTCCCGCTTCGTGTTCGACCGGCTCAGGATCTCCACCGCCAGGTCCGGCACCACGGCGGGGGCCGTCCCGCGACGGCGACGGCCGCGGGGGTAGCGGGCCCACGAGATGAACGACAGGTCCGGCAGCCGGACCAAGCCCGAGGCCAGCTTGACCATCCCGTCCGCGCCGACCACCGCCCCCAGGTCGTGACTCTGGAGGAAAATCCCGATGTAGAGCCCCAGGACGTAGGCCCAGCGCGACTCTTCGAACCCCATCGCCTTCTCCACGAGGACGCCGTCGACCAGTTCGAAAAGGCCGTCGCCCGCTTCGTTCGCGGCGATCAGGTCGCGTTCCGAGGCCAGGCCGGGGGTCGGCACGAGGCGGACTCGATCGGCCGGGACGTCGCCCAAATGGTGCAGGAGTTCCGCGACGCTCCAGGCAGGGCGTCCGCCGCTCGTTCGTCCAGATTCAGGCCGGGTCGAAACGGACATGACGGATCCTCCGGAGGCGGTATCGCACGTCAACGAGCCGGGCCGTCGCGCTCGGCCTGTTCGAACCACTCGGCGAGGGGGAGGCGGAAGCCGGGCAGGACGTCGCCGCCGTCCAGCACGTCGGCCGCCGTCAGCACGACCGGATCGGTGGG
>MKTT01000089.1:75264-177203 GCA_001898385.1 Planctomycetales bacterium 71-10 | reverse complement strand
ATCAGAGGGCCCTCGAAGTCGATGGAGGGGCGGACGCCGTGGTGTTCGACGCGTCGGGTCGGGTCTTCGCCCAGGTTGTAGAAGCGCAGGCTGTCTTCGTCGGGGTTGAATGTGGACAGCAGCGCGGGGCGGAGGGTCGCCCATTGGACGTCGCCGAGGTCGCACTCGAACACCGACTTCTGCACCCTCTGGCCGTAGTCCTTGCACAGGCGGGCCACCTTGCGCAGGCGACGGCGGCCCTCCGGCGTCAGGGTGGAGACGTCGTAGCAGATGAGCATGTACATCGCGGCCTCGCGCGCGGGTCACCTGACCAGGAAGGGTGGGTAGGTTTCGAGGTCGCCGCGGATCGCCCTGGCCAGGAGCCGGGCCTGGATGTGCGGCGTCAGGCCGTAGGTCGTCGCCTCGCCCGTCGTCGGGTGCGTCACGGACGCCTGCTTGCGCTCCTGATAGGCGACCACGACCGTCTTCCTCGCGTCGCCGGACATCGAGACGCCGCCGGCCTCGTCGCGGACGAAGTCCCGTGGCGAGACCTGGCCGCGGTTGATCAGGGCGAGGACCAGGCGGTCGGCCAGGGCGGGGCGGAACTCCTCCATCAGGTCGAGCGCCAGGCCCGGCCGGCCGGGGCGGTCGACGTGCAGGTAGCCCACGCCCGGGTCCAGGCCCACGGCCGCCAGGGCCGACTGGCAGTCGTGGCGGAGCAGGGCGTAGACGAACGAGAGCATCGCGTTGACCGGGTCGCGGGGCGGGCGTCGGGTCCGCGTCGCGAAGCGGAAGGCCGGGTCGGGCGAGCGGATCATCGACCCGAAGGCCCCGAAGTAGGTCGCGGCGGCGCCCCCCTCGTGGCCGCGCACCGAGTCGGCGGTCGTCGCCCCCAGGCGTTCCAGGTCCGACAGCCGTTCGGCCAGCCTCGCCGACGCCTCGCGCAGGGCCGGCGGCGGGTCGGGCTGCTCGCGGGTCGAGCGCACCAGCAGCGCCCTGGCGTTGGAGACCTTGCCGATCACGAACGACCGGGCCAGCGCGGCCGTCGCCGCCGGGTCGTCGGCCAGGCGGTACTGGCGGCGGCGGAGCAGGACGTTCCCCGACGCCTCCCCCTCCACTCGCGCCAGGAAGCGGCCGTTCATGTCCAGGAACGACACGCCGATGCCGCGTTCCAGGCAGGCGGCCATCAGCTCCGGGCTGGCCGAGATCGGGCCGAGGCAGACCACGCCGGCGAGGTGGTGCATCGGGACCGACAGCCGGGTCTCGCGCTCGACCCGCACGGCGACGTTCTCGCCGTCCTTCGCCAGGTAGGCGCCCGGCGTGGTGACGTACAGGGTGTTGCGATAGGTGCTCATGTCAGGTTTTCTCCGCGGGCCACTCGGCGAGGCGTGGGGGCGCCGCGACGGCCGGCGCGGCGGTGACGTCGGGGAGGCAGGTCTCCAGCAGCGAGCACTTGTCGCAGCCCTTGTGGCGGGCGACGCGGGGCGTCTCGCGGGCGTCGATCAGCTCGCGGCAGCGCCGGGCGGCGGCCTCGACGCGGGCCCGCAGCGCCGGGGTGAACTCGACCGGCTTGCGACGCCGGGTCTTGCCGTAGAAGAGGGCCCCGCGGGGGACGTCGAGGCCGAGCATCTCCTCCAGGCACATCGCCTGGGCGCAGAGCTGGACCTCGTCGGCCCCGTTGGACTTGGGCCGGCCGTGCTTGTACTCGACCGGGAAAGGCCGCCAGGCGACGGCGCCGTCGGCGGCCTCCTCGCGATGGAACTCCACCACGTCGGCCTTGCCCGAGAGCCCCAGGGCGTCCGACTTCAGCGCCATCGCCCGCGCCGTGCGGACCCCGGCCCGCTCGGAAACCCCCGGCAGGTCGGCCCGCTCGTGCAGCAACTTGCCCGAGACCGTCAGCGCGTTCTCGTCCCAGACCTGCTCGACGTGGATCAACGCGAACTGGCGCTCGCAGAAGATCAGGTGTTGCAGCCCCGAGAGCGGCACCAAATCGTCGACCTCCATCCCCTGCCCTCCCCTTCGAGGACGTCGCCGCGGCCGGGCTGCTCGGCGCCCGGCCGCGGGCGGCGGGTTGCGGGATCAGATCCGCTCGTGGACCGTCACGCCGGCGACCGGGGCCTCGTCGACGGTCACGACGTAGTCATCGAACGACCGCGCCGGCTTCTTCGAGTCGGCGTCCTTGCGGTTGCACGCGACCTTGTCGAACAGCTTGTGGGCCGGGGCGGACCCGAGGGCCGAGTCGTGCTCGAAGACGATCAGCCGACGCGCCGCCATGAGCCCGCGCGAGGCCGAGCGGTCGTGGTCGAACATGTTGACGAGGGCCTGCCAGAACAGCTCCAGGTCGGCCTTCGTGAACCCGGTGTCGCGGGCGAGGTACGGCGAGACGAAGCCGTGGGCGCGGTAGAGCCCGTAGGGGATCGTCGACTTGCGGCCGATCTGGCCGCTGCTGGCCTCCTCGCCGCCGACCTCCTGGCCGCGGGTGGTGTCCGAGGCGTTGGTCAGGGCGACGCGGGTGATCGCGTGCTCCAGCGCCAGGATCGGCTCGACCGACCGGGCGAACGAGAGCTGGATCGGGCCGCGGACCTGGCCGCAGTTCCAGAGCTTCTGCGCGCCGGCGGCGGGCTTCTTCTTCTCCTTCTTGTCGGCCTCGGCCTTCTCTTTCTTCTCCGCCTTCTCCTCGACGTCTTCGTCGCCCGCCTTGCCGGTGCTCATGACGGCCCCGAAGGCGCGGACGTCGAAGAACGTCTTGCACATCCAGGCGCGAGTTTCCTTGACCGTCGACGGCTTGTTGTCGGGCTGGAGCTTGAGGGCCTCATAGGCCCGCTTCTGGCGGAGGGCGAGGATCCCCTTCTCCTTGACGTAGATCTCGAACCCGGCTTTGGGGGCGGCGTCCTCGCCGACGCCCTCGGCCTGGGTGAGCTGGACGAAGTTGCGGACCTTGCGCTTGAGGCAGACGTCGGTGACGAGCCCCTGGCCCGTCTCGGGATCCACGCGGGGGGCGTTGCCGGCGTCGGGGTCGCCGTTGGGGTTGCCGTCTTGAACGTCGAAGAAGAGGACGAACTCGTAGCGCTTGTCGAGGAGAGCGGCGTCGCTGGCCATGATCGAGAGGCTCCTGATTCGTGGACGTTGATTCGGGCGATGGTCACTCAGAGGCCGGGGTCTCGGCGGTCTTTTCCGCGGGCTTGCCCTGATAGAGCGCCGCCCGCTGGTGGTAGTAGCCGAGGGCGAAGAGGCCCTGCTCCTCCAGCGTCATCGTCGATGGGAATGCATCGGCCGGCTTGAGGAGGGCGAGGATGGACTGGATGGTCTTGCCCCAATAGGTCTGGAGCCCTTCCTCGAACTTCGCGACGTGGTGCTGCGCCTTGCGGAGCAGCGGGGCGAAGACGACGACCGGCGTGGCCGACGCGGCGCCGTAGAAGCGGTCGGTGATCGTGGCGTTGGGCTTGCCGATGGCATCGGCCTGGATCTTCTCCAGGGCGGCGAACAGCCGGCCGAGGCAGTACGCGTTGTTCGTGCATTCGACGTCGAGCACTTCGGATACCTCCTTCTGGATGGGGAGCTTGATTCGCGGGTCGCCACGCCGAACCCACCGGTTCAGCGTGGCGCGGATCAGGGCGAGGCGTTCGCGCGAGTGCTTGCCGCCGCGCGAGTCCTCGCGCTCGGAGCGGATCCGGCGGACGGCCGCGGCGAGGACCTCGCGAGGGAATGGCGAGCCGTCGAGGATCGTCAGGAACAGCCGGCCGGCGAGGTCGGCGTCGACGTTCTCCGACTTGCCCTGCGCCGCGAGCGAGCGGACCAGCCACGACAGGGCGGGATATTCGGGCGAATTCGGGTAGCGGCGGACGATCCGGATATCGTCCAGGTACTGCCGGGCGTGCCTCGCGACCTCCCCCACGGTCGACTGGTAGTAGCCACGCAGCGTCGCCCTCCCCTGACCGCCCGTGACGATCAGGGCGTAGAACGGCGTGGGATCGTCCGTGGGCAGATCCTTCCCCTTCGCAGCGGCGGCGAAGAACGGCGCGGCCTTTTCGGCATCGGCGTAGTCGATTTCGCCGAACTCGTTCACGAACTGGTGCTCCTTCGCCCCCGACGACCAGTAGACGGCGGCGGTGTCCTCGGAGAGGCGGAACATCCGGCGAGGGAGCGTCCCGCCGCCCGGGGCGGTGTACTCCGGGTGGAACAGCCGGCTCATCCCCTTGCCGAAGGCGTCGGCGCAGGGCTGACAGATGGGGGCGCTGTCGTCGATCGTGAGGCCGAAGGATTCGAAGGCGGCGGCGTTGGCCGACACCAGGGCGATCCCCCCGGTCGATCCGCCGGGGATCCTCTTGATGAGCGGCAGATTCTCGGCGGGGGCCGACGCCCGGCCGCAGACGATGCAGGATGGTTGATCCTCGGCCTTCTTCCCGGCCGAACCTCGCATCGTCTTCCAGGCGCTTCGCACGGCCGGCCGGTCGTGGATCCGCTCGGCATCCTCGCCAGCGATGTAGCAGAACGCCACCATGTCGTTGGAGGCGGCCTTGCCGCGGATCTCCTCGACGGCCTTCGCGACGGCCGCGTCGTCGCCCAGGAAGGCGACGAGCGCCTTGAGCCCCGGGTCGTTCGACGAGGGTTCGAGGGCGCTCTCGGCGAACTCGCGGAACAACTGGCGGTGGAAGTCGAGCTTGGCGACCTTCCGGGGGTTGTCGTCGGGGTCGTAGCCCAGGGCGTATTCGGGCTTGTCGACCAGGAAGCAGGCGACCGATCCGCTCGTCCTCGCCCTGGAGATGGGGACCTGGGCGACCTGGGGGCGCGGTTTGCCTTTCGCATCCGTCCCCATCGTCTCGGTCACGTTCAGGAACTTCCCCCCCCGGCCGAGGTTGACGACCCACCGGACGGGCTTGGGTTCGAAGTCGGGGTCTTCGAGGAGGCCGTCGCGGCGGGCGAGGTCGGCGAGTTCCTTGAGGATCATGACGCCTCCCGGCCGTCTTCGCGACGGGGCATGGGGGCGACTTCGATGACGCCCTTCGTCATCACGGCGTTGAAGAAGACGGGCCGGTTGGGACGGCCGAAGTCCATGTCGAGGAGCATGCGGCCGAGGTCCATGCTCACGTCGATCGGCGTGGGATCGTCGTCGCGGGCGGGCTCGACGATCGCGGGGAACTCGCGGCAGCCGAGGTACGGGGCCATGTGGTACTGGCCCTTCTCCAGCCGACGCCGGAACATCTCGTCGAACTTCAGAGGGTTGTCCTCCGGCCCGGCCCGGCGGGTCATGGTGAAGGCGACGTCGACGTGATAGTCGACGTCGCGCAGCACCAGGGCGTTGCGCTGGGAGCGGTCCTCGTCGGCGAAGTAGTCGGGCACGTCCTCGCCCCGCATCATGGCGCGGGCGTTGCGGACGGGGACGACCTTGGACACTTCGTTGCGCTTGATCGTCGCGAACTTGAACGGGCTCAGCACGGCGATGCGCCGGACGTGCCAGCGGATCGCCGGCTTCCACAACACGGCCTCCACCGCGCCCCTCGCCGCCGACGGCGTGATGACGTGGTACGTCACGCGCTCGGTCTTGAGCTCAGGTCTCGTGAAGCACGCCCACTCGCCGCGGAGCCGGACGCGGTACGTCGTCTCGCTCCCTGGTAATTTCATGTTCACTACCTCACTTTGATGCCGAATGCGAACCTGCGTCCCCCCGCCGGGCCTGCGGCGCGGCGGGGATCGCGCGGCGACACTCACATAAGTTTCAACCCACGGACCTCAATACCTTCCGGGCGGGTGGTCATGACCGCTTCCCGGAAGAGTGCCTTGGCCCGATACAGGCGATCCGACACGGTCCTTACGTCTGCGAGTCCCAGGCTCGCGGCGATGGACGCGGGGGTCATCTCGCAGTCGTAGCGGAGCCGCAGGACCTCGCTGTAGGTCGACGGCAGCCCGTCCACGACCTCCCAGACCCAACTCCTATCCTCGATGGTCGGAGTCGGGATCAGGTCGGCGATCAAATCGAACAGCCCGTCGCCGCATCGTTCTTTCCTGCGGAGCCGGCGGCATCGGGTGCAGACCAGTCGATGGGCCATCATTAGCAGCCAGCCGACCCCCCCATCCTCCGGACGAAAGGTCGATTCTTTCGTCAGCGCTCTCAGCATGACATCCTGGAGCAATTCCCTCGCGTCTTCATCGATCGCCCGCTGAGATCGACGACCCAGCTCGAACGATTCCAACTGCCTCCGAATGCTGCCGAAGACGACGTCTTGCACCCGTGCAAGTCCGAGTAACTCCCGCAACGACGAAGGGAAGACCTCGGCCTGGAACTGCATCGTCGACATCGGGACCCTCCTCTCTCCGAATCGCCGTCGCTCGTCTCAGTTACAAGTACAACGTGGGTCCCGGAATCTCATCGACACTCACATAAGAAATCCGAAAATTCACTCGGCCCGTTCGTCGTAAGCTGTCGGGACGCCAGGGACTTGCTTCGATTGATCCGGTCATGAGTTCGCCCATGTTTTGCTGCATCGATCGAGGTGCGGTGTGTGGTCCGATGTTTACTCGGTTCGGCCTTTTAAGGATTCGTCCCCGCCGGCCGTCGTCGGCTTCTTGAGGTCGACCGAAGCGGCGGGCGGTGGACGGACCATGCCCTTGGCGGATTACTCGCCGCACCACAGGTCCTTCGGGTCATAGGCGGCGACGCCGTCGACGATCAGGCCGAAGTGCTCGTCGTACTGCTTGGGGCCGCGGACGACCCAGTGGACCTGATCGTTGATCGTCTCGATCACGCCCCCCTTCACGAGTCCGCAGAACTGCCGCTGCGAGATGTTGACGACGTAGGGCTGGAGCGCCCGCAGCGTGGTGAGGCAGGGATAGTCGCGATAGCTCTGGACACGCTTCTCGGCGTCCCCGTAAGGCACGATCACGGCGACCTGGCCCTGGTCGTCGATCATCTTGAAGCGCCTGGCGATCTCGGGGAAATCGCGGTCCTTGCGGGCCCTCATGACGTCCCGCTCGTCGACGTTCCTGTTCATCAGATATCGCTTGAAGTAGATCCGATAGGTCGTCGGATCGAACAGGTCGAGGCGTTCGAGGCTGGGGTCGTTCAGCATCCCCGAGGTGGTCTTCCGGCCGACGTCGAGGCCGCGGGGCGCGTCGGTGGGGGGCAGGAAGACGATCAGGCGGCCGGGAATCGGGCGTTTCTGGGCGTCGGTCAGGGCGCCGGAGCGATTGCAACGACCGGCGGCCTGGGCGAGCGCATCCACGCCGCCGAGGACGCGGTAGACGACCGGGAAGTCCAGGTCGACGCCCGCCTCGATCAGCGTCGTGCTGACGACCCGGCAGTCGCGGGTCGGATCCCTCATCGCCTCGGCGATCTCGGCCAGGATCTTGCGGCGGTGCTCGGCGCACATCAGGGCGGAGAGGTGATAGGGCCTCTGGTCCTTCAACTGTTCCCAGAGGTCGCGGGCGTCGTCGCGACGCTCGACGATCGCCAGCGAGCGGCGGTTTTCGTCGGATTTCAACTCGGCGGCGATCGCCTCCCAGGAGACGGGGGCGGTCGCGCGTGAGAAGTCGGCCGTGACGCGGGGCTTGACGATTTCGAACAGGCGGCAGGGATCGGAGACGACCTCGCGGACGCCGGCCAGGTGCGGGAACGCCTGGCGGTTGGCCGTGTCCATATCGAGCACGGGCTGCGTCGCCGTGCAGCAGAGGATCGAGACGCCGTAGTCGTCGACCAAACGGTTCAGCGCGTCGAAGATCGGCTCGCGCAGGCCGTGCGGGAGCGACTGGACCTCGTCGAAGACGACGACGCTCCCGGCGATGTTGTGCAGCTTCCGCGCGGCGGTCCCGCGGTCGGCGAACAGGCTCTCGAAGAACTGCACGCTGGTCGTCACGACCACCGGCGCGTCCCAGTTCTCGGAGGCCAGGCGGTTGTGGACCGTCTCCCGCGTCGGGTCGATGTTGCTGTGGTGCTCGATCAGGGCGCGCTTCAGGTCCCGGAATGCATCCTCATAGACGCGAACCGTCTGGTCGATGATGCTCGTGAACGGGATGACGACGATCACCCGGCGGAGGTCGTTCTTGATCGCGTGTCGGAGCGCGAACGCCAGCGCCGCCAGGGTCTTGCCGCCGCCGGTCGGGACGGTCAGCGAGTATCGGCCCGGGTCGCCCTCGGCGGCCTTGCGGCAGTCGGCCAGCACGTCGGCGCGCATGCCGAGCACGGCCTCGGCCCCGGGACGAGCCTCGGCCGAGAGATTCTCCAGTCGGCCTCGCGCCTTGCCGGCGACGCCCTCAAGATGCTGGTTCAACCGGTCCAGCAGCGTCTGGAGGCCGACGTCCTCGGCGCGAGACGCCTTGCGTTCCTCGGCGCGGGCTAGGCTCTCGAACTCCTCGGTGTTGAGGCGGTCGGCGTCGATCAGACACGAGAAGAGCATGCGGGTCCAGAATTCGTATCGCAAGCACCATTCGTCCTTCTTCGCATCCTGCCCCTTCCCGTAGGCGATCGGCTGTCGTGCGAACATCGCCGGGATCGCGGGCGGCTTGAGCCCCATCGGCTCATCGATCTCGGGCTTGCCGTTGCGACGGGCCGCGTCGAGGCGGGCCTGCTTCTCGGCCTTCTTCAAGCGGAGGTCGACGAAGGAGCCATCGTCCTTCTGCCTGGCGGGGAGGCCCGCGTGATGACCCGCGATGACCATCGCGAGGGCGGCCTCGGCCGACGGCATATCGCCGTTCTGCGCGATTCGACCGTCGCACAACTCATACACACGCACCGCCCCCGCCGACGAGTGGTCGACGCGAGGGTGGTTCGGCCCTCGGGCCGAGGCGTCGAGGATGGAGGCGTCCAGCACCTCCGCGTCGTCTCGGAAGCTGAGGAGGTAATCCTGGAAATCCTCCGCATACTTCCCCAGGTCGTGGAGCATGCCGGCGAGGGACGCCCACTCGGAGGAGCCGAAGGCGGCGGCGAAGTCGGAGGCCATCCGGGCCACTTCACGGAGGTGGACGATCAGGTCTTGCCAGTGCTCGGGGCCGTGGCCCTCCAGCGTGTGGGCGTACCAGCGGCGGGGATCGGACGTTTCGGGGGCCATGGAGAGGGGTCCTCCGGGCGGCGGGTGGTCCGGCGGTCGTCTTCGACGCCGGGCCGTCGCACGATCGTTGAGGTTCCGAGGCACGGGCTCCGGCGAAGCCTTGTCTGTCAAGGGTTCGCCTGTTCCTTGATGTCTGTTGGTATATCGGACGGGTAGGGGCATGGATAGAGGGGAGCAGTAGTTTTTTGGAGAACGTTTCGCCCGTCGATTTCGGACGGTTCGGACGTTTTGTCGCCGACGCCCCGGGGAGCTACTGGCCGACGACGTCTGATGGGGCGGCGGGCGGCGGCGCGAGGAGGACGAGCTGGCCGCGGTGGTCGCAGGCGAGGTTTGCGAAGAGGTCGCAGCGCAGGACGCGAAGGGGGGAGCGGACCCAGACGTGGTCGATGTCGTAGATCGGCAGGGGCATGGGCCAGGTGCCGCGCCAGCCGGCGGCGGATCGCGAGGCCGCCTCGTAGCCGCCGGCCGCGGACCGGATCGCGTCGAAGCCCAGGCTGCGGGCGACGGCGTTGAAGTCGCCGGCGAGGGCGTCGTAAGGCTCGCCCTCGTCCGCGGCGCGGCGGCAGGCCGCAGCGACGTCTTCCAGCATCGGCGTGCGGAGCTGCGTCGGCCGGCTCTGACCGTCCACGACCAGGATTCGCAACGGGCGGCCGGGGCGGTCGATGCGGACGTCCAGGGCCGCGCCGTTGCGGATCGGGACGGGGCGGCCGTCGCGCACCGGCCAGCGCGACAGGGCGACGAGCTTGTACCAGTAAGCGGATCCCGGGGCGTGCTCCAGCCGCGTCGAGGTCCAGTCCGGCCCCAGACGTCGGGTCAGAGAGTCGAGCCGGGCGTCGGGCGGGGCCTCGCTGAGGATGACGACGTCGGGGGCGCGGCGGAGGATGTCGTCCTCGATGGAGGTCCAGCTCGCGTCGGTGCTCGGTCGGCCGCCCCACAGGACGTTCCAGTGGAGCAGGCGGATCGTCTCGCCGCCCGGGGCCGAGGCCGTCGGCCCGAGGCCGATCATTTCGGAACAGGAGCAGGCGGTCGCCGCCAGGCCGATGGCCGTGAGGGCGAACCGCGGCCCCCTCGCCCCCCGGCCCCGACGCGCGAGGTCGAGCCCCGCCGAGGCCAGGCCCGGCGGGGCGAGCGGGAGGTACATCAGCAGCGCGAGCCAGGCGGCGCGGTCGCGGACGAGGAACCCCGCGAGGGCCGCGACGTCCAGGGCGAGGAGCGTCGGCCCGGCGAGGCCGAGCAGCCGTTGCACGGGGGCGAGCCGGCGTCCGGCGACGGGGCCGCTCACGCCAGCGGTTCTTCGGCCTGGGGCTCGGCGTCGGCGGCGGCGACCAGCTCGACGGCGGGGGCGTCGGCCTCGATGAAGTCGTTGAAGGGCTCCTCGATGGACTCGTGGAGCCTGCGCTTCGTCGGGTCGCCCATGGCCTCGGGCCAGATGTAGAAGCCCCCCTTCCACGAGGGAGGGATCTCCCAGACGCCCCAGATGCCCTTGCCCTCGTTGTAGCCCTGGTAGGCGACGTCATGCTTGCCGACGAACCGCTTGGTCCACCAGCACTTGCCGTCCTCGACCTGGTACTTGCCCCGGATGATGAACTCGCCGATGAGGTCGCGGCCCTCGCCCGTGACGACGCCGCGGCGGAACGTCAGGCGCAGCTCCATCCCGTGCTTGCCGGGGGGCAGCTCCTTCTGGAGGAAGTAGCCGACCCACGGCCCGGAGGGGAACCGCGAGTCGGTCTCTAGGTCGAGGTCCGGGCCGTCCGGCGTGGGATCCTTGGGGCGCGGGTTGCTCATCGCGGGCGGTCCTCGGTGCAAGGCGATGCGGTCGATGCGGCCGGGCGGAGCCGGCGGGCCCCTCGGCGGACTCATTGCAAGCGGCGGGCCATCGGCGACGCGACGACCTGCGGCAGACGTCCGAGAACCGTATTGTAGGCCGATCGACGCCCGAGGCGATCCGACACCGTTGGAATCGCCGGAAAATCTCGCGCGGGGACGAGCGGCCGGCGGAGGGGGCGAAGACGGCCGCGATCTCGCGCGGTTTCCGCGCCGCTTGACAGCATGCGGGACGTCCCCTAGCTTGGTCGGGCGAGGTCGTCTTGTTCGTCTCTGAAAGGAATGCCCGTTCGAAATTCGGTCGAATCCAAAGGCGGGGGCCGGCGTCGATGATGAATATCGCGAATCGGATGGGGACCTTCTTAAGGCGACGTGATCGTTCGAGCTTTCGTCCCCGGGTCGAAGCCTGCGAGAGCCGGATCGCGATGGCCGGAGACGCCGTCTGCGCGCCGGTCCCCGTTCCGGAGCTGGGGGGGGCCGAGGCTTCCCGGGCGTTCGTCCTCGACAGGAACTACCTGTCGAGCTGCGGCTACACGAGCGAGATCGAGAGCCCGGGCGACGACGACGTCGACCTTTACGCCATCCGGCTCCAGGCGGGGGACCGGCTGATCGTGACCTTGCTCGACACGAACTGGAATGCGACGGATCGCGAAGGAGGACTCCGCGGCTCGATCCGGATCATCGGCCCGAATTTCGCGGGAGGCGCGCCGAATCAGAGCAGGAAGGTCGACGATTCGTTCTCCTTCGAGCCGAACAAGCGGGCCGTCGACGGGGTGTATTACGTCGGGATCTCGGCCAACACCAACGGATCTTACAGCCTCGGCGGCCAGGGTGTGAGGGCGGCGACCGGCAAGTCGATCGAGGGGACCTATCGGGTGATCTTCAAGGTCGTCCCCGCTGGGGGATCGCTCGTGAACAGCGATTCGCTCTACCTCGACTTCGGCCCGTCGGGCCTCTGGTCGTGGTCGGCGGACGCGGGATACGCCCAGTTGAATACGGCCGCCCCGGAGACGATGGTCGATGCTGGCGGGGGCAGCCTCTTCCTGGACTTCGGCGGCCAGGGGCTCTGGTCGTGGTCGACGACGGCCGGCTACAGGAAGATCAACGATGCGAACGCCGAGAACCTCGCCGTGGGGCCCGGCGGCGTCCTGTACGTCGATTACGGGCCGTTCGGCTTCTGGTCGTGGACCTCGGCCGGCGGATTTCGTCAGCTCAACGGGGCGAATCCGGAGGGGATGAAGGCCGCCCGGGACGGCTACGTCTACCTCGACTTCGGCCCCTCCGGCCTCTGGCGCTGGTCGGCTTCGGCGCGTTTCCAACTGCTCAACATCGCCGACCCGGAGGCCGTCGAGCCCGGCGTCGACGGATCGCTGTTCGTCGACTATGGGGCCTTCGGGCTGTGGACCTGGAACGCCGGGGCGGGCTTCGCGAAGATCAACGCCGCCGATCCGGGGCAGATGTCGACGTCGATCGATGGGTTCCTCTATATCGACTTCGGCCAGTCCGGCTTCTGGCGATGGTCCGCGGCCCTCGGCTATCAGCGCCTGAGTTCCGCGGACGTCCAGGAGTTCGCGACGGCGGGCGACTCGTCGGCCTTCCTCGACTTCGGCTCCTTCGGGCTCTGGCGATGGAGCCAGGCCGGGGGGCTCGTCCAATTGAGTTCGGCCGATCCCAGGCGGATCCTCGTCCGACGAGCTTGACGCCTCCCGATGGAGGAAGCGGGGCGAGGTCCCGACGGCGTCGGGGGCCGCCTTCGCTTCGAGATGTACAGCCGGCCGGCGGAGGGCCTTGGGATCCGGACGGTCGACGGGCCGCTCGCCGGCGCCGATGCTCGAGGGCCCGCTCCGCCGGTGGAGGATGGTTGCCTCGGCCGTGTCGGGTCCCCTAAGATTCCAGGTCGCTGCCAACCGCGATGAGGTACGGGTCCCCCGGCCCGCGCGGAGATTCCTCGCCGGGAGGGGGCCCGGCGGTCGGTCTCGGAGCGATCATGGGCGAAGCACGACCGAGCCTGACGGACGCCCGGCGTCGCGTCGCGACCCATCCCGCGCGGGAGGTGGGGCGCGTGGGCGTCCGGGTCGACGGCCCGGCCGGCGCGACGGACGACTTCGACTGGGTGGCCGTCGAGGAGCCGTTGGAGATCCGGGCTTCGGGCCCGGGCCAGGGGCCGGCGAGCGTCGCCGTGACGATGCGCACGCCCGGCGCCGACCTGGAGCTGGCCGTGGGGTTCCTCCGCACGGAGGGGCTGATCGGGCCGGACGACGCGGTGGTCGAGGCCGACTGCTGGGCCCGCGGGGGCGTGGCGCACGTCGCGATCGCGCGGCCGTTCGACGGCTCGTCGCTGCGGCGGAACTTTTTCGCGACGTCGAGCTGCGGCGTCTGCGGCAAGGCGACGCTCGACCAGGTCGCGGTGCGCTGCGGGCCCGTCGAGGCCGGGCCGACGGTCGACCGCGCGACGATCCTGGGCCTGCCGGGGGCCCTGCGCGCCGCGCAGCGGGCGTTCGACCGCACCGGGGGCCTGCACGCGGCCGGGCTGTTCGACGCGGGCGGCGGGCTGCTGGCCGTGCGCGAGGACGTCGGCCGGCACAACGCGGTCGACAAGGTCGTCGGCCGGGCGTTCCTGGACGGCGAGCTGCCCCTCTCGGGCCGGATCCTGATGGTCTCCGGCCGCACGAGCTTCGAGATCCTCCAGAAGGCGGCCGCGGCGGGCGCGCCGATCGTCTGCGCCGTCTCCGCGCCGTCGAGCCTGGCGATCTCGGTCGCGGACCGGTTGGGGATCACCCTGGTCGGCTTCCTCCGCGGCGATCGCTTCAACATCTATTCCCACCCCGGGCGCATCGCCCCGGGGGCCGATCGATAGGAGAGCGCCGATGTCGGACCGCGAGCAGTCGCCCCCGGAGACGGTCGATCAGGCGTCGGCGGCCCCCGCCCCCCGCCCCCCCGTCGAGCTGGCGGAGGTCGACGTCCGCCCGTACGACCACGCCGCGGCGGGGATGGGGGCGATCGTCCATTCGATGTCGATGTCGCTCCCCCAGATGGGGCCGCTGCGGTCGGCGAACATGTTCCTGAAGATCAACCAGATCAAGGGGTTCGACTGCCCGAGCTGCGCGTGGACCGAGTCCGGCGAGGACCGCCGCGAGACGTTCGAGTTCTGCGAGAACGGCGTGAAGGCCGTCTCCGCCGAGGCCACCGTCTGGAAGGTCCGCCCCGAGTTCTTCCGCAAGTGGTCCGTCGAGCAGTTGCGGGCGAAGGACGACCACTGGCTGGAGAACCAGGGCCGGCTGACGCATCCCATGCACCTGGCCCCCGGCGCGACCCACTACGCGCCGATCTCCTGGGACGACGCCTTCGACCTGATCGCCCGCGAGCTGAAGGCGCTGGGGTCGCCGAACGACGCCGTCTTCTACACGTCCGGGCGGACGAGCAACGAGGCCGCGTTCCTTTATCAGTTGTTCGCGAGGCGGTTCGGCACCAACAACCTGCCCGACTGCTCGAACATGTGCCACGAGTCGACGAGCTTCGGGCTCCAGGAGCAGCTGGGCGTCGGCAAGGGGATGGTGACGCTGGACGATTTCGAGCTGGTCGACGCCATCTTCTCGTTCGGCCACAACCCGGGGACGAACCACCCTCGGATGCTCTCCACGCTGGCCAACGCCGCGAAGCGCGGCTGCAAGATCGTGGCGGTCAATCCCCTGCGCGAGCGCGGGCTGGAGCGGTTCGCGCACCCGCAGCACCCGATGGACATCCTCCGCGGCGGGACGCCGATCGCCTCGCAGTACATCGCGGTGAAGGTCGGCGGCGACGTCGCGCTGCTGAAGGGGATCATGAAGGAGGTTCTGGAGGCCGAGGCCCGCAACCCCGGCCAGGTGATCGACCTGCCGTTCATCCGGGATCACACGTCGGGCTTCGACGAGTTCGCGGCCGACCTGGCGGCGACGCCTTGGGATGAGATCCTCGCGTCGTCGGGCGTCCCGCGCGGGGCGATCCGAGAGGCGGCCGACGTCTACATCAAGGCCGATCGCGTCATCGCCTGCTGGGGGATGGGGGTGACCCAGCATCGCTGGGGCGTGGCCAACGTGCAGTCGATCGGGAACTTCCTCCTCCTGCGCGGGAACATGGGCCGCCCCGGCGCGGGGGGATGCCCGGTGCGCGGGCACAGCAACGTGCAGGGCGACCGGACGATGGGGATCTTCGAACGCCCGGCCGCCGCGTTCCTGGACCGGCTCCGCGACGCCTTCGGCTTCGAACCGCCCCGCGAGCACGGCTACAGCGTGGTCGAGGCGATCAGGGCGATGCACGAGGGGAAGGTGGGCGTCTTCTTCGCGATGGGGGGCAACTTCCCGGTCGCCTCGCCCGACACCGAGTACACGGCCGAGGCGATGTCGCGGTGCCGGCTGACGGCCTATGTGGCCACCAAGCTGAACCGCGGCCACCTGACCCACGGCCGCGAGTCGCTCATCCTCCCCTGCCTCGGCCGCACCGAGATCGACCGCCAGGCGACCGGCGACCAGTTCGTGACGGTGGAGGACTCGATGTCCGTGATCCACGCCTCGCACGGCGTCCTGAACCCGGGCTCGTCGATGCTCCGCAGCGAGCCCTGGATCGTGGCGCGGATGGCGAAGGCGACGCTCGGCCCGGCCGACCCCGTCGACTGGGACGCCCTGGCCGCCGACTACGACCGGATCCGCGACCTGATCGAGCGGGCGGTCCCCGGCTTCCACGACTACAACGAGCGGGTGCGCCGGCCCGGCGGCTTCACGCTCATCAACCCGGCGGCGGAGCGTCGGTTCGTGACGAAGACGGGCAAGGCCCGGTTCATGACCCACGCCATCCCCGCGGATCCCCGCCCCGCCCCCGACCGCCTGCTGCTGGCGACGATCCGCAGCCACGACCAGTTCAACACGACCATCTACGGATACGACGACCGCTACCGCGGCGTCTACCACGCCCGCCGCGTCGTCTTCATGAACGCCGCCGACGTGGCGCGCCTGGGCCTGGTCGACCGCCAGGTCGTCGACCTGATCGGCGAGCACGCGGGCGTCGACCGCGTCTGCCCGCGCTTCGCCGTCGTCGTCCACGACATCCCCGAGGGCTCCGCCGCCGCCTACTACCCCGAGACCAATCCCCTCATCGCCTGCGACGACGTCGACCCCCGCAGCCTCACCCCGTCGTCCAAGTCCGTCGTCGTCCGCGTCGTGCCGACGTCGCATCCGGCGGCGGTGTCGTGACTGGTATAATGGCGTGAGGTCGATCCTCGAATGGGACTGGAGCCGTCGGTATGCCGCGGGTTTATCGTCTGATGCGGAAGGCTGAGGATGGTCTGCCTGTCGTGGAGCAGTCGGGCAGCGGGCTTGGCGTGCGGGTGGGTGCTGACGTCGACGTCGATGCTGACGGCATCGCCCTGGCCAACGACAAGGGGATGTCCGTCAATCCGCACTGGCGGGCGATGAACATCAACATGATCCCCAAGCGTCTGTGAAAGATAAGGTCTACGGTGCGACAGCGCCGAACAGCCGGTTTTTCTTCCGATTCGGGGATGGACCGTTCGAGCGAGCAGCTTTCGCGGACCAATTGATCCTGGTTCCGGATTCGAAGACCCACGGAGTCGCTCCCTCCGAGACGATGCCGCTGGCCGATTACCAGGCGGCCCTGGCGGCGACCCGGTCGAACTGGGTCGAGGACGAGGCTTGATCATGAACCCCAAACCCTGGACCCTCTCCCCGGCGTACACGGAATTCGCGAGGAGCGTGCGCGAACTCCACCACCTGGCCGCGGAGGGTCGCGAGGAATCTCCCGAGGCCGATGAGATCCGCGAGGCGTCCGACGGGCCGTGGTATGCCCTGTCCGAGATCGAAAAGACGCGAGCCGCCGGCCTGTCGGGGGATTTGGACACCCTCATCGAGCCTCCGTCCGAAGCCCTGCCGATGAACCCCCAAGCTCAATCGAAGCTGAACGAATTCTACGAGGCCCGCGAGCGCGGCGATTGGGACCGGGCGTTGGCGCTGCTACGACGGTGGGCGAAGTACATCTCGCCTCCGCTCCTGGCGTTCCTGAGGGGGACCGTCTGGCGGGACGCCGGGGATCGGGAGTCGGCGGCACTGTTCTTCGAGCGGGCGCATCGGCTGGAGCCTGCCCACACGCATTACTTCGCCTCCTATGTCGCGCAGGCCGACCCGGCGAGGGTGCGGCCGGAGATCGATCGCGCCCTGGACGAGGCCGAGTCGCAACCGCTGAGCTTGATCGTCAGTTCGATCGGCGCGGCAGGTCGTTCCGTGGAGTCGTGCACAGTCGCAGATTACCGTAGGTTCGCGGAGATTCTGGAACGGGTCCTGGGTCGATCCACCGAGGCGGACTCGTCGCTGGACGCCAGGTTTCGTCGTCACGGCTACCTCTTCCTGGGGCTCAATCGCGAGAGTCTGGGCGAGACCCATGCGGCGGCCGAAGCCTACACCCGAGGGCTGGCCATCGATCCCGACAACGCCCTGCTCCTGGCGGCGCGGGGGGGGCTGAGGTATGGATCGCGACCGGGCGAAGTCGGCGACCTGGAGCGGGCCGTCCGCGTCGGCGTCGACTACATCTGGCCGTACTACTTCCTGGCTCATCATCGCTTCCGCGAGGGGCGATTCCGGGAATGCCTCCAGTTCGCCGCGGACGCCCTGAAGTTCGATGGTCCCGACTCCACCCGGAGCGAGCTGTCCGAATGGATCGCCATCGCCCGCGCGGAATTGAGGTTCCCGCCCGACATGGTCCGGGAGGCGTTCGAGGAGGCCGTCCGGCTGGATCCGTCGAACGAGCGGGCCCGTCGGAACCGCGAGGTTTATGAGGCCCGGCTCGCCTCGCCTCCGTCGGACGACCCCAGGCCCTTCGAGGCCCGGAGCGCTCGCGAGTTGCGAGCTTCGGTCCCGCCCGGGATCTGGTTCAAGGGAGCGGCTTGAGCCGTCCCCGCGGCGAAATCCCTCGTCCCCCAGAATTCCGGACCTATCGGCCGCCTCGGTGCAGTAACCTCCGTGGGAGGAGGGGCGAGGCGGCATGTTGGGATCGCGGCGACGGGCGGAGAAGGACGTGGAGCGGCTGCTCCGGGACGGGGTCGACCCGCCCGGGGATGCGCGGCTGCTGGAGCGGTTCCGGGTCGATCGCGACGAGTCGGCCTTCGGGGCGATCGTCGAGCGCCACGGGCCGCTCGTGCTGGCGCTCTGCCGGCGCTACCTCCGCGAGCCGGCCGACGTGGACGACGCATTCCAGGCGACGTTCCTGGTCCTGGCCCGGAAGGGGGGCGGCCTGCGCGACGGCGACGCCCTGTCGAGCTGGCTGTACGGCGTGGCCCGTCGCGTGGCGACCCGCGCCCGGTCGGACGTGCTGAGGCGTCGGGCCCGCGAGGCGGGGGCCGATCACCTCGACGAGGCCGCCTCCGCGCCCGAGAGGCCCGCGGACGACGCGCTGGAGGCTCTCGACCGCGAGCTGTCGCGGCTGCCGGAGAAGTATCGGGCCCCGCTGGTCCTCTGCCACCTGGACGGCCGGACGTACGACCAGGCCGCCGCCGAGCTGGGCTGGCCGCCGGGGACGGTGCGCAGCCGCACGGCCAGGGCGCGCGAGATCCTCCGCGATCGGCTGTCGCGGCGGGGCTTCGACGCGCCCGCCTGCCTGGCCGCGATCCGCCTCGACGTCGCGTCCGCCCCGCTCGCGCCCGCCTCGCTCGTCGCGGAGACGGCCGCCGCCGCGAGCCGATTCGTCGGCCTCGCCTCCTTCTCCCGGATCCTCGACCTCACATCGTGGCCCGCCGCGGCCCTGGCCCAGGGAGTAATCTCGACGATGTCGCCATCACCGTGGAAGCTGCTCGGAATCGGCCTCGCCTCGGTCGGGCTGTCCGCCGGCGCATTCGCCGTCGCGTCGGGGGGCCTGGCACCCGCCGGCCAGGAAAAACCTCCGGGGCCGCCGCCCGCCGTGGCCGAGGAGAAGCCCGGCCCCGAACGGGTCGAGCGGCGGCTGGACGACCTGGAGGCCAAGATCGACCGCATCGCCGCGATGCTGGCGAACCGGGCGGCGACGGCCCCGTCGCCCCCGCCCCCATCCCGACCGTCGCCCGACGCCGGGCCCGATCGCGACGGGGAGGGCCGGTCGATCCCGGACCCCCGGGGGTTGCGGGAGATCGAGGCCCAGCTCATCAACGCCCACCTGGACTACAAGAACACCCTGGCCCTGCACCAGCGGGCGGTCGTGTCGAAGAACGAGGTCGATGCATCTGCGAAGCCCGCTCGCATCCTCCTGGCCCGGCTCCTGGAGATGCAGGACGAGATCCAGGACCGGCGGTCCATGTTCGAGGACGGCGAGCGGATCGTCGAGCAACGCCGACGCGAAGTCGATTCCTTGGAATCACTGTTGGAGAAAGCCCGCCAGGAGGATGAACAACGATCGGGGCCGCGTTCGGCGGCCAGGATCGCCGACCTCCAGGGCGCGATTCGCCGGGCCGAGGAGGCCGTCGAGGCGGCGATCCAGGACGTCGAGCGCCTGAATCGTGAATTCGCCCGATCGTCCGATCGGTCCAAGAAGATCGCGCAACTCATCGCCTGGACCCGCGAGCATTTCCCGGAAGTCCAACTGACCCTCGACGACGCCGCGGGCGCGAAGTGACGGGCCCCGGCGCGGGGGTCAGTGCCCCACCCCCGCGCCGGCCATGCGGAACTCGCCGCGGGTCAGGGCGGCGGCCGTGCGGGACCAGGCGCGGAGGAGGGCCAGGCCGGCGACGAGGAGGCCCAGGGCCAGGCCGACCCAGAGGCCGTCCACCCCGCGTCCCTCGTTGAAGCACAGGTACCAGCCCAGGGGGAGGCCCACGAGCCAGTAGCTGACCAGGGTGCAGATCATGGCCGTGCGGGTGTCGCCCGCGCCGCGGAGGGCCCCGGTGGCCACGCCTTGCAGGCCGTCGAAGAGCTGGAACGCCGCGGCCAGGAGCATCAGCCGAGAGGCCAGGGCGATCACCCCGGCGTCGTCCGTGAACAGGGCCGAGAGCGGCCGGGGGAACGCCACCATGAGGACGCCGGCCGTCGCCATGAAGGCGGCGCCCAGGGCCAGGGCCGTCCAGCCGGCGCGCGAGGCCGCCGCGGGCTCGCCCCGGCCGATCGCCTGGCCCACGCGGATCGCCCCGGCGTTCGCCAGGCCCAGCGGGATCATGAACGTCACGCTCGCCACGTCCAGCACGACGTGGTGCGCCGCCAGCGAGGTCGCGTCCAGCGTCCCCGCCAGCGAGGTCGCCAGCGCGAAGACGCCGACCTCCAGCAGGATGTGCATCGCCGCCGGCAGCCCGATCGCGAACAACCTCCCGATCGCCGCCAGCCTCGGCGCCAGGCTCGCCCCGATCAGGCCCCGGCCCGTCCGCATGTCATGGATCAGGGTGAAGACGACCAGGAACCCCGCCATGTAGCACCGCGAGATCGTCGTCGCCCATCCCGACCCGGCCACGCCCATCGCCGGCGCGCCGAGCTTGCCGTAGACGAAGATCCAGTCCATCAGCGCGTTCACCACGTTCGCCGACAGCAGCGCCGCCATCACCGGCTTCACCATCCCCATCCCCTGGAGATAGCGCCGGAACGCCGCGTAGACGAACAGCGCCGGCGTCCCCCAGGTCATCGCCCGCAGGAACGGCCGGGCCTGCTCCAGGACGACCGCGTTGAGCCCCAGGCGGCCCGAGTTCGCGTCCACCGCCCAGAGCAGCAGCATCGACGCCGGGCAGGCGATCGCGGTGAGGTACAGCCCCTGCACCAGCCAGTCGTGGCACTCGCGCCGGTCGCCGGCGCCGTGGGCCTGCGAGACCAGCGCGTCCAGCCCCAGCAGGAGCCCCATCCCGAAGATCGCGACCGCGAAGTACAGCGCGTTCCCCAGGCTGACCGCGCCGATCGCCTCCGCGCCGAGCCGGCCGACGAAGATCGTGTCGACGATCCCCATCGCCATCCACCCCAGCTCCGCCGAGACCACCGGCCCCGCCAGCCGGAGCATCGGCCCCAATTCGCGCCGCATCCCCCGGCGCTGCGAGTCCTTCTCCAGCCGATCCATGGTCCCCTTCCGTCGCACGACCCGCGATGTCCCGCCGACTCGACGCCCCGCCAGCGTGGCAGGTTCGCCCCGGTCCCGACAAGGCGGATCGCCCGCGATCGTCGGTTTCCGTTTCAAGGGATGGTGGACGGGCGTTGACAGGATGAGGGCCGTCGGTTTCAATCCCCCCGGATTGATGACCCCTCAGGTCCCGAGGAGACGGTCATGAGCTACGCGGAAACCCTCCTGCCCGAGTTCGACCAGGAGATGGCGAACACCCGCAAGGTGCTGGAGCGGATCCCGGACGACAGGCTGGACTGGCGGGCGCACCCGAAGTCGAACACGATCGGCTGGAACGCCGACCATCTCGCCGAGATCCCCCGCTGGGCCGTCGAGGTGCTGACGAAGACGGTCCTCGACATCGCCCCGGTCGGCGGCGAGCCCTACAAGACGCCGAGGTCCGGGAGCACCGAGGAGGTCCTGGAATCCTTCGACCGCAACGTCGCGGCGGCCCGCGAGGCGATCGCCGCGGCGAAGGACGAGGACATGGGCGCGACTTGGACGCTGGCCCAGGCGGGCGCCGAGGTCTTCAGCATGCCCCGCGCCGCGATGATCCGGTCGTTCGTCGTCAACCACCTGATCCACCACCGGGCGCACCTGTGCGTCTACCTGCGGCTCAACGACGTGCCGGTCCCCGGGATGTACGGGCCGTCGGGCGACGAGTGAGGGGGCGGGGCGGCGTCACTCCCCGGCCGCCTCGTCGCGGTCTTCCTGGGTGAACTCGATCGGCGACGGCTCCGCGGAGTCGGCGAACGTCCGGGTGCGTTGGGCTAGCTTGCGGAAGGCGGCTTCGTAGCGGCCCGTCCTGACGTTGAGCGTGCCGGTCATCGCCACGCCGATCTCGGCGGCCTCCCCGAAGGCGTCGAAGTCGGCGCCGAGGAAGACGACCTGCCAGCCCTTGGACCGGCAGCGATCGACGATCGCGCGCGCGTCCTTCCCGGAGACCTCGCGGCTGGCGTTCTCGGCACCGTCGGTCATGACGATGACGACGGTCTTCTCGCGGGCGGCGGCGTCGGCCAGGGCGACGATCCGGGCGAAGGCGTCGTACAGCGGGGTCATGCCCCGGGGCGCGGCCTCGGCGGGGGTCACGTCCTTCCACGCCGCCGAGGCGACGCGGTCGCGGATCACCTCGAACTTCAGGCCGCCCATGCCGTCGAAGGTCGCGAGGGTGACGTCCGCCTCGCCGAGGGCCTTCACATAGGCGTTGACCGCGCCCAGCGCCTCCGCCCAGCGCGACTCCATCGAGCCGGAGCGGTCGAGCAGCATCAGCGCGTTCAGGGTGTTGGCGTCGGGCATGGGGGGACTCCTGAGGCGGCCCCCCGGCGATCGTCGCCGCGCCGAACCTTCGCGCGGCCATCCCCGAGGCGAGGCACCGGATCTTTCCTCAAGGGTACGCTCCTCATGCCCACATCTTATGACCGAATCGCGCCGGGCGGCGTCCCGCCCCCGTCAGATCAGCTCGGCGATCGGCTCGTTCTCCGGCGGCAGGATGGAGATCGGGCGGTTGGACTTGTCGTAGAGGAAGGTGTGCGGGTCGATCCCGAGGTTGTGGTAGACGGTGGCCAGGACGTCGCGGTAGTGGACGGGGCGGCTGGCGGCGTGGCCGCCGATCTTGTCGGTGGAGCCGATGACCTGGCCCACCTTCATCCCGCCGCCCGCGAGGATCGCCGAGTTCACCGGGGCCCAGTGGTCGCGGCCGGCGGTCGCGTTAATCTTCGGCGTCCGGCCGAACTCGCCCCAGACCACCAGCGTGCAATCCCGATCCAGCCCGCGCTGGTGCAGGTCTTCCACCAGGGCCGAGACCCCCTGGTCGAGCACGGGCATGACCCGGCGCAGGTGGTTGAAGTTGTCGCCGTGGGTGTCCCAGAAGCCGTACGACAGGGTCACGCAGCGGGCGCCGGCCTCGACGAGCCGGCGGGCGACGAGGAACTGGTCGTTCCACATCGGGCCGCCGTCGCCCAGGTGCTTGGGCGAGCCGATCCCGTAGCGGGCGCGGAGGCGGGGGTCCTCCTGCTCCACGTCCAGGGCCCTCGCCAGGGCGTCGGAGGTCAGGACGTCGAACGCCTGCTTGTAGCACGACCCCATGCCGTCGACCGCCGCGCCGTCGACCGAGCGCCGGAAGGCGTCGAACTGGCCGAGGAGGTCGCGACGCCCCACGAACCGATCGGGGGCGACGCCCTGCGGCGGCTGCAGCAGGGCGAGGTCGTCCCCCTCCATCCGCGCGCCCTTGAACGGCTGGCCGAGCATCCCGGCGTTGGGCGTGTTGTACGGCCGGTGCTGCATCACCGGGGCGAGGTCCACGAACGGCGGCACCACCGAGTTCACCGGCCCCTGCACCTTGGCGGCGATCGACCCGAAGTGCGGCCTCCCCTCGCGCTGGGAGACGACCATGGGGAAGCCGGTCATGCTCTGGAAGCTGGAATGCTCGTCGATCTGGCCGACCAGCGACCGGATGATGGCGACCTTGTCCATAGCCGCGGCCGTGCGCGGCATGGTCTCGCTGAGGAAGACGCCGGGGAGGGCCGTGGCGATCGGCTTGAACTCGCCGCGGACGCCGTCGGGGGCGTCGGGCTTGGGGTCGACGGTGTCCTGATGGGCCAGGCCGCCCGTCAGGTAGATCATGATGACCGACTTGTGGTTGTCGGCCGTCGCCCCCCTCCCCTGCGCCGCCAGCAGTTGCGGCAGCGACAGCCCCCCCATCGCCAGGCCGCCGACCCGGAGGAACGACCGCCGCGAGACCCTGTCGCAATACCGCCCGCCGCCCCGCGGCCCCCAGAGCGTCATCATGTCCGTGCGCCTCGCCTACGACCATCCTGTCGGGAAATTGTTTAACAGGAGTGTAGCGGAGGTTTCCGGCCCCGGCAAGGCGCGGCATGCGAATCGCGACGCAGGCGGGCGAATCCCGACATGCGACCCTCGCCCGGAGCCGACCCGATGCCGACCCCCGAGAAGACCGACGCCGAGAACATGACCGGCGCCAGCGCCCAGCGCTGGGAGCCCGCCGACGAGGGCGTCATCGCCGAGGCCCCCGATCAACCCCCGCCGGGGAGCGACAAGCCCCCCGAACGCGACACGAACGCCGCCGACCCGATGCCGATCCGGCCGGCGAGGAAGCCCGAAAAGGGGGGAGATTCTTAGCGGACCTGGGCCGGATCTCCGTGGGCGATCGGATCCGACGCCGTCAGCCCAGGGATGCCGGCGAAATCCTTCAAGTTGTGCGTCAGGAGCTCGCGACCGAACACCAAGGCGGTGGCCGCGATGAGGGCGTCGCCCAGGGTCATCCTTCGCGACTGTCGCAAGGACACGGCCCGCGTCACCACCGCCTCGTCCAGGGGCAAGACCTCGGCCGTCGCGAAGAACGCCTCGAAGTGCGCCCGCTCCGCCGTCGACAGCTTATGGTAGTCCGGGACTTCGACGACGCTCACCGCGGAGACGGCCGGCGCGCGTTCGGCGATGAGCCGGCGAAGGCCGGGGTATTCCGGGCGGGCGGCGTAGATGATGAGATTGCTGTCGAGCATCATCCGTCCCGGCCGGGGAGTTGGCGATCGGAGCGGACCTGCCGCTGCCATTCGACCGGGTCTTCGAGGTTCGACGGGCCGCCGGCCGCCGCGATCGCTTCGAGCGCCGCGGCCATCGCCCGACCGTCGGCCTTCGGAGGGCGGGACGTCAGGAGGGTGACGTGGACGGGGACGGCCCCCGGCGGCAGGGGCGGCGGGCCCTCGTCGCCCCAGTCGAGCTTCCCGTCGCGCAGGATGGCGGCATAGGTCGGCGGCACGGTGGAGGCCTCCGAAATCGTCGGGATCTCTTTGCGAACGTATCCCAATTATGACGACCGCTGAGAAGGCCGACGAGCGGAATACTCCGCCGGCCGCGTCGCGTCAGGCGTGCGCCCCGAGGGCCTCGGCCTTCCGGTGCGCGAAGATGCAGGACGTGACGCTGAGGACGACCAGGACGAAGGCCGCGCCCTCCAGGGCGGTCGGGAGGCGACGTTCCCAGAGGAATCCGTAGATCAGCGCGAACAGGGTTTCGAACAGGATCATCTGGCCGACGAGCGTGAGGGGGAGCAGCCGGCTCATCTTGTTCCAGAGCAGGTTGCCGAGGATCGAGGCCAGCACCGCCACGCCCGCGGCGACGACGGCGAGCCGACCCCACGCGGCGGCGTCGTGGCGGCCCTCGCCGAGCGCGAGGGCCGCGGGGATCAGGGCCGACGCCTGGGCCCCGGTGACCACGCCCGTCAGCAGGTTCCAGTCGTGGGCCGAGACGTGGTCGAGGCGGGCGAGCCATCGGCTGTTCCCCACGGCGTAGGTCGTCCAGGACGCGAGGGCCCCGATCGCGCACAGGAGGCCGACGGCCTGCGAGCCGGACCGGCCGGACTCCGGTCCGCCCAGCGCCTGCCATCCGATGCACACGGCCCCCGCCGCGCACAGGGCGATCGACGGCAGCAGGCGTCCCAGCGGCACTGCGCCATCGTCTCGACTCCCCACGATCGTGACGGCGACGGGCAGGAATCCGATGACGAGCGACGTCATGGCGATCCCCCCCGTCTGCACCGCCGCCGATAGCAGCAGATAGTAGAGCGTGTTGCCGGCCAGGGCCAGCCAGGCCAGGGCCAGCCATTCCCGTCGCGTGAGCCGGCGGGCGAGCCCTCGCCATCGCGGGGCGATCAGGCCCAGGGAGAGGACGCCGTAGAACAGGTAACGGCCGATGGTGATCGGCAACGGCCCGAACTCGCCCACGAGTTCCGGGGCCAGGAACACCAGCCCCCACAACGCCCCCGCCCCCACGCCGCAAGCCACCCCGGCCAAGGTCTTCGTGCCATCCGTCATGCGCACCCCTCCATGCCGGTCATCCTACGGGGCGTCGACGGATCCGGCGAACTTCCGGCCGTGGGACGGGTCGGTCGAGATTCCGGAGAGCCGCGAGGTTGGGTCCGTTCGTGGGAATCCGGCTTCCTGGTTTTGCGTCGTAAGTCATGGTTTGAAATTAGGTTATCGTTTATTGGGCTTTGGCTTCGCTCGTCGTTTTCGTTCAAGGTTTCGCGTCGTCCGCCGGCCTTCGGGGGCCGACAGGAGCGCTTCGTCGAAAACATGGCGATGCGTGCCGATGACGGTCTTCCCCCCTCGCGGGGGAAGACAGACCGCGAAGCGGTCAGATGAGGGGGACGCGAAGCACGGGCACCGTCGGCGTTCGATGGCCCGCCCGACCGGCGTGGGATCCCGGCGGTCGTCTCGCTCGTCGTCTCCCTCATCCGCCCCTCCGGGGCACCTTCTCCCACGAGGGGAGAAGGGGGATATGGGCTCGCTCCCCGAGTTTGGACGGAGCACGACGAGGGCAAGGCTGCCGACTCGCGCCGGCCTGCGGGCGAGGCATGGGGCATCGCTCGCGCCTTGCAGACTGCAAATCGAGTTGCCAAAGATTCGAGGGATCGGGACCCCTCCACCTCGCTACAGTCGCCGGGCCGGCCGTCCGGATTTCACGATTCCGATTTTTCGCGACGCCTCGCCTGACGGCGAGGCCCGCCCCGGCACCGGTGAGGATGATCGCGATCCGGGTCCTGGTCATGGCGGCGTCTCCGACGCGTTCGGTTCGCCGGGGGGCCGGCTCAACGGCGTTCGAACACGCCGTAGAAGAAGGATTGCCCCGCCCCCCAGGGGGTGACATGGCGTTCGGCCGCCTCGCGGACGAGGGCGAAGCCGGGGCCCAGCTCGGCGGACATCGTCGCGGCGTTGTAGCGGCGGACGTCGAGGTCGCTGCAACGGGCCGGGCCGTCGTCGGCGAAGGCGGCGACGACGGCCCGGCCCCCGGCGGGGATGGTCCTCTCGGCCAGCTCGACGTAGCGGCGGCGATCGTCGGGGTCGGTCAGGAAGTGGAAGACGGCGCGGTCGTGCCAGACGTCGAACGCGCCGAGGTCCGGGGCCGCGGCGACGTCCGCGACGATCCACTCGACCCCCGCCGCCCGATCGCCCAGCCGGGCCCTCGCCTTGTCGAGCGCCGTCGCGGATATGTCGAGCACCGCCAGCCGCGCCGGGGCGAGTGCGAGGAGGTTGTCGACGAGCGTCGAGGCCCCGCCGCCGACGTCCACGATGCGGCCCCCCGCGGGCGGGAGCGCGTCGCGGATCAACTCCAGCGACAGGCGGGGGATGTCCTGATGCCAACTGACGGCGTCCGCGGCCTTTGTGGAATAGACGCCTTCCCAGTGCTGCTTTCTGGTCTGGGTGGGCATTATGGAGACTCTTCGCTCAATTCCATCGGCGATGGGCGCAAATCGTTCAGGATTGAGAGGCCGCATTTCGAGAAGCGCGCCTGTGGTCGCATGCACTGGCGTCGACTGTAGGGGATTTATCATTCGCCTCCTTACCTGCGACTCTTCGCCGATCCTTAGTCGCGTCGCCACAGATAGCCGCTACAAATACCTGGGGATCATGACTCCGGGGGAGGTCCGAAGCCAAAGATGGATCGACGATCTTCGGCCTCTTCGGGCGAGAGGAAAGCCAGTAAAGTCGAGTTGAGAACCTCCACGAGTGTTAATACATCAACTGCCGACGTTTCCTCATCGATATCGGGAAGACCCTCCACGGGGGGACCGGAAGCGATGCTGTCAAACGCATTCTTCATTCGTCGGGCGACGGCGATCGTCTTTGGGCCTAGCGGCATCCCCGTCGGTACAATTTGGCGTAGGGCGTTGCACAGCCCTTCGATCTGGAATGAGAGCAGGAAGAGGCCAGTCCGGTGGGTCGGTGGTGTAGTCATGGGCAAAGTCGTCTTTGCGAATCGAAGGCACTCCGTGGCCCAGATCCTGGGGGGGGAACTGTTTGAAAAGTGGCCTGGGGGGATTATGGCAAGGATACAGGAGGTTTGATGACGAAGATACGCCGTGCCGGCGTGCGATATGCTTTAAGTGTTTTGTGTAATCTGAATTAATTATTAAAACATGTTTTTATTATTTGTGTTTTGGGTTTAGTGGCTGAGTTCTTTGTTCGGCCTGAAGTAAAAGCCCGCCGTGGGCGTTGGTAGGATGACGACGGTGTGCTGGATAGCTGAGGGTAGGTTGAGGAGACGGCCATGCGACGTGAAGGGACGTGGATCGCGGCGGCGGGATGGGCGTTGGCGGCGACGATGACGGTCGCGGCGGGGGAGCGGGTGGAGACCCGATCGGGGACGGTCGAGGGGACGACGAAGGCGAGCGGCGTGCGGGCGTTCCTGGGGATCCCGTTCGCGGAGTCGCCGGTCGGCGACCTGCGGTGGCGGGCGCCGCGGCCGGCGAGGGCGTGGGAGGGGGTGCGGCCGGCGAAGGCGTTCGCGCCGGGGCCGGTGCAGAACGCGCTGTTCGCGCTGGCCACCGGCGCGCCGCCGAACTTCAGCGAGGACTGCCTCTACCTCAACGTCTGGACGCCCGCGAAGGGGCCCGGCGAGAAGCTGCCGGTCATGGCCTGGATCTACGGCGGCGGGTTCATGATCGGGTCGACCGGCACGCCGGCCTACGACGGCGCGAAGCTGGCCGAGAAGGGGGTGGTCGTCGTCTCGATCGCGTACCGCGTCGGGGCGCTCGGGTTCCTCGCCCATCCCGGGCTGGGCACCGAGTCCGGCGGCGTCTCGGGGAACTACGGGCTCCGCGACCAGGTCGCCGGGCTGGAGTGGATCCGCGACAACATCGAGGCGTTCGGCGGCGACCCGGGGAACGTCACGGCGTTCGGCGAGTCGGCCGGGGCGATCTCGGTGAGCATGCTGGCGGCCTCGCCGCGGGCGAAGGGGCTGTTCCACCGGGCCATCGCGCAGAGCGGCGGCTCGTTCGCGCCGCCGCGGCTCGCCGACGAGGGGGGGCAGACCGTCCGCCCGCTGAAGCTCGCCGAGGCCGAGGGGGCGAGGTTCCTTGCGAAGCTGGGGGCCGCGGACCTCGCCGCCGCGCGGGCGCTGCCGCCGTCGGAGTTCCTCAAGGAGACGCGATGGTGGTGGCCGGTCGTCGACGGCGACGTCATCCCCGGCGACCAGTACGAGCGCTACCGCGCCGGGGCGTTCAACGACACGCCCGTCCTGATCGGCACCAACTCCGACGAGGGCGCCCTGTTCGTCCGCCCCGGCCCGGCCACCACGCCCGAGGCGTTCGAGGCGACCGTCCGCGACGGCTACGGCGACCTCGCCGGCGCGATCCTGGCCGCCTACCCCCACGCGACGGCCGACGAGGCGTTCCGGGCCTCGAAAGAACTCTTCCGCGACGCCATCTTCGCGTGGAACGCCTGGGCCTGGGCGCGGCTCCAGGCCGAGAAGGGGACGAACCGGGCGTACGTCTACTACTTCGACCGCCACGCCCCGGGCTCGCACGGGGCGTCGCACGCGGCGGAGATCCCGTTCGTCTTCCGCAACCTCAGCCTGCTGGGCGGCTTCTTCGGCCGGCCTGGCGCGGAGGACCTGGCCGCGTCCGAGCTGATGTCCGACTACTGGGTCCAGTTCGCGAAGTCCGGCGACCCCAACCGTCCCGGCCTCCCGGAGTGGCCCCCCTTCTCCATCGCCGACCCGAAGTGCCTCCACCTCGACGCCGCCCCCGCCCCCTCCGCCCGTCCCGTCCCCAACCTCCCCAAGCTGGAGGCCCTGGAGGCGTACTTCGCCTGGCGTCGCGAGCGGCTGGCGAATGGCGGTTGACCGAAGTCGAGGCGAGTTACATCTTCGGGTCGACCTGGGGGCTGGGGATCGTCTTCTTGGGAGAATTCTTGGGAGAACTCGCCTCGACGGCCTGGTTGAAGCGCCGAATTTCCTTGTCGGCGGCCCGTCGGATCGATTCCTTGAGGGCGTCGTAAGCTTTAGCCAGGTTTTTGCTTTCTGTGTCCTTTTTTGCCACTGGAGGAGACTCCGGAAGTCGTCAGGAGCATTTCAGCCACGGCTTCGAGATCGAGCTGGAGGGCGAACTGTTCCATGTAGCTTTCGATCGTAGGTCGGTCTTCTTCGCTGAAGAATCCTTCCACATTTGTGTCGACCACGATTGAGGCTGCGATGGGTTGCTTGGCCCTGACGAAATCTATGATCGGGAAAGCGATCAGGGATTTCAAATAACCCGCCTGTTCCGGGAAGTAGTAGGTCCCGTCATCCAGGCAATCCGGCACGATCAACAGCTTTCGCTGCTTGACGCATTGCACCGCGTAGGCCGCTTTATTCTCGCATGAGAGTCGGAATTTGTCGGGGACCCGTTCGTAAGATGTCAAGAACTGCCGGGCCTTCCGGCGATGATCCCAGGATTCTACGGGCTCCATCCTCCCCTCTTTTTCTACGTAGAATCCCACTCGGAAGTTTTGCCTCTCGCTTTCCTCGCAACGAGGCAGCAACTCATGCAGGAAAGACGTGAGGGTTTGGAGGATGAGCAGCCTCTGATCGTGCGGCGATAGGCCTGCGAGATGAGCCCCTCGGATATCCCGCGAGAACGCTCCTTCCGAGATCCGACCCAGGGTGCCCAGGGCCCGTTGTTTCTTGTGGGCGACGAGTTCACCGAGCGACACCAGCAGTTTCGTCCTCAGGTAGCCCTGATCCCTCACCAACTCATAGGCGGCGTCGCGTTCCTTTGAGGCTTCTTCGGCGGACTTCTTGTCAGCGTCCCTCTTTATCGAGCTTCGGTTGTCGACAAGTTCCCAGAGGAGCAGACCCGCCAGGACGATGTACGCGGTCCAGGTCGCGAGCTGTTGATCCGAAGTTTCGATACTCTTCGCAAGGACGGCGACGGTGCCGGACAGCCACTTGAGTATCGAGAGAGTGGGCTTCAACCAGGCGGTTGAGAAGTACGCCCCCACGCTCTTCCAGGAGAACTCAACGGCCATGTAACACAGCAGGCCGAGGGAGGCGAAAACGGCCGCCATGGAGAACAGGACCCAGACCACACACACCTCATCGTTCGGACTTGACCATGGTGCCCGTTTCTACAGTAGTCCAGCAATCATCCATGTTCAACGGTGGAGGGCGTGGCTTGTGAGGACCGCCATCAACGAAACAGCGCCCCCTCCGCCGCCAGTCCGGGGCCGAAGCCCAGGGCGACGCACGGCCGGGGGGCGTCGGCGCGGGACAACTCGTCGAGGATGAACAGGACGGTGGCGGACGACATGTTGCCGTAGCGGGCCAGGACGGAACGCGAGGTCGCGACGGATTCGGCCGGCAGGCCCAGGGCCTCGGTCACGCACGCGAGGACCCGGGGGCCGCCGGGGTGGACGGCCCACGATCTCACGTCGGCGACCGCCAGGCCCGATCGCGACAGCCACGATTCCAGCCAGGGGCCGACGTGCTTCTGGATCAGCCCCGGGACGCGCGTGGAGAGGACCATCTCGAAGCCGTGGTCGCGGACGTGCCAGGCCATCGCCCCCTCGGAGCCCGGGAACAGGCACGCGCCGTTCGCCGCCAGCCGCCAGGCGGGGCGAGCTGAAGGCGGCCCCAGGACGACGGCCGCGGCCCCGTCGGCGAACAGGGCGTTGCCGACCATCCGCCGCGGGTTCCAGCCGTAGGAATAATGGAGGCTGCACAGCTCGACCGAGCAGAGCAGGACGCGCGCCCCGGGCTCGGCCGCGATCAGGCCCCGCGCCACGCGCAGCCCGTTCAGCGCGCCATGGCAGCCCATGAAGCCGACGTGCGTGCGCTCGACCGTCGGGGAGAGCCCCAGCCGTCCCATCAGCCCCAGGTCCACCCCCGGCGCGGCGAGCCCCGTGCAGGAGACCGTCACCAGGTGCGTGATCGATCCGGGGTCGACGCCCGACCGCCCCAGCGCGACGCGGCTCGCCTCCTCGGCCAGCGGCAGGGCCTCGGCCTCGAACCGCTCCATGCGGACGGCCGTCGACGGGCCGGGGTCGCCGACGCCCTTCGCGACGAACGGGGTGTTGCAGTCCCCCTCGCCGTAGACGATCCGCCGGAACTCCTCCGGCCGGTAGACGACGTGCCGCGCGTCCACGCCCGACTGGCGATACAGGCTCGCCAGCAGCTCGCCGTGGTCGTCGTCCTCCGCGCACAGCGCCCGCGCGGCGTCGATCGACTCCGACCGGTCGATTCTCAGCGGCGGCGTCGCCGTGCCGATCCCCAGGAGTTCGACGTGCATGAGGGGGCCTCGCGGTTGGGGTCGACTCTAATCTCGATGCATGGCCGACAGCAACGGCCGGGCCAGGCCGGGCCGGATTTCCAGGGCCGCGGCCATGACCGACGTCATCGCGGGCGAGCGCAGGACCCTCGCGACGGCCCGGCAGGCGAACTGACGATCCCGGACGATCCGACGATGCTCGCGCGCCCAGCGCCCGGCGGGGTCGGGGTCTTCGGCCAGGATGGCGGCCAGGGCCTCGCCGCCCGCGAGGGCCCAGGCCATCCCCTCGCCGGTGAAGGGTTCGACGTAGCCGGCCGAGTCGCCGACGCGGAAGACGGTCCCCTCCGCCACCCGCCCCGGCGACCGCGAGAGCGCCGGCGTCCCCCGCCAGCGGGCGTCGGCCAGCCCGGGGACGTCGGGCAGGCGCGTGCCCGCCAGGATCCTCGCGGCGAGTGCGCCGGGGCCGCCGGCCGCGCGGACGGCGGCCGGGTCGAGCGCCGCGGCGACGTCCAGCCGGCCGTCCTCCAGCACGACGAGCCCGACGTACCCCCCCGCCCCGCACGCCATGAAGATCCGGCCGGGGGCGTAGCCGGCCGGCGCGGCGTCGAGGATCGTCCCCGCGCCGACCTTCGAACGCGGCGAGGGCGTCGCGCGGTCGTCGGCCGGGAACAGGCCGTCGCCCAGGCCCGTCGCCGAGACGACGAACCGCGCGCGGACGTCGCGCGAGCCGTCGCCGACCTTCAGCCGGATCCCCCCCGGCGCGAGCGTCGCCGACGCCCTCGGCAGGAACTCGGCCCCGGCGGCGACCGCCGCGTCGACCAGCGCGGCGTCGAGGGCGTCGCGCGAGAGGGCGACGCCGAGCGGGTGGTGGAGCGTCGCGCGACGACGCCCGGCCGCCAGCTCCAGGCCGGCCAGCGGCACGGCCCCCAGGCTCGCGGGGAGCGCGCCCAGGCCCGCCCGATCGAGCGTCGCCAGGGCCCGCGGGTTCAGGCAGCAGCCGCAGACCTTGGGGCGGGGGAAGTGCGCGCGGTCGACGAGCAGGGCGCGGAGCCCCCGACGCGCGAGCTCTCGCGCCGCCGTCGAGCCGGCCGGCCCCGCGCCGACGACCACGGCGTCGTAATCGCCGGTCATCGCCCCTCTGCCAGCAGGAACCGGCAGGGGAAGCGGCCGACGGCCTCGGGCCGCTCCCAGCCGGCGGCCTCGGCGAGCGTGCGGGCCTCGTCGCGCGTGAACGCGCCCTCGACGGACAGCGGGCCGTCGACGTGCGCCACGGCCGACCGCGACAGGATGCGGATCCCGGCGTACGCCAGCAGCCAGCCCGCCCGCCCGCGCTCCAGGTCGTCCACCAGCAGGAGCTTGCCGGCGGCCTTCATCGCCCGCAGCAGGCCGACGGCCTCGGGCTCGTCCAGGTGATGGAGGAACAGCGAGCAGGTGAGGACGTCGAACCCCTCCGGGAACGGCTGCGCCAGGACGTCGTGCCGGAAGAAGCTCGCCGGGACCCCCGACCGCCGTGCGTGCTCCGTCGCGTGGGCGACGGCGAACTCGCTCATGTCGCAGCCGGAGACCTCCAGCGCCACCCCCTCGCTCCGGGCCCTCCGAGCGATCCTCGCCGCGAAGTCGCCGCCGCCGCACGCGACGTCCAGCAGCCGCAGGGGGGCGGCTCGGTCGTTCGCGAACGCCCGGATCCGCGGCCATGTCGCCCGCACTGTGGCGCTGAACAGGTTGACGCGCCGCAGCGCCTCCAGCGCCCGCGCGTGCTCGGCCGGGTCCAGGCCGGGCTGGTCCATGACCTCGGGGCTGCGGCGGCGGGTCTTGAGGTCGGGGAGGAGCTGGGTCAAGGTGGGCGGCCCCGGGATTCGGCTGACGTCGGCGACGCGGCCGATTGTACGATGGCCGTCCAGCACCCGGGAGGGTTGAGGCATGCCGATCGAGATCGAAGAATGCGACTTATGGTGGTTCCGCGAGTTGACGTCCGTCCTCGGGGCGTTCGCGGACGACCCCGAACATACGATCTCCCGGGTCGGCGGCGGCGGCGAGATCGCCATCGGAGAGGACCTGGCGGAGGACCTTCACCACTACCTCGTCGACTGCATCCTGGCGAAGTATCCGGAGGCCGCGGGCCTCGCGATCGTCCAGGCGGCGCGGGAGATCGAGTCCGCCCTGGCCCGGAAGAGTTTCGGGGGCGAGGCGTTCGAAGAGGACTTCTGGAGCAACGCGAGCTTCCGCGATCACCCCGAATGGGAAGCGATCCGGGACCGGGCGAGGGCGTTCCTGATGCGATGACGACGCGCCCAGCGCCCGGCTTCGGCCTCACTTCGTGAAGATCACCGCCTCATCCCGGATGTCGAATCGGACGCCGATCGGCTTCAGGAGGTCTTCGATCGCCCTGTCCAGCGGCGCGTCCTGCACCTTGCCGGAGACGCGGGCGTGCGGGTCGAGGCGGCCGGCCTTGAGGGCGACGGGGTCGAGGACGAAGCTCTCGCCGGTCAGTTCCTCCAGGATGCCGGGGACGTCCTCCAGCTCGGCGTCCTCGATCGAGAACGAGCCGGGCTTCGACAGCTTCTCGGCGAGGGCGCGGTTCGTCGCCTGCTGGACCGGCGACTGCTCGCGAGGTCCCTCGGCCTTGACGACGTGCAGGCCGTCGTCGGCCGGCTTCACGTCCAGGCCCAGGGCGTCGAGCGTCAGGCCGAGCCAGCTCCGCAGCGAGAGCCCGGCCCCGAGCTTCAGCCAGGTCTTGTCGTCGGGCTCCACACCGGCCGCCTTCAAGGATTCCTCGTCGAGGATGATGGGGACGTCGCCCGCGCGGGAGAGGAACTCCATCGCCTTGTCCAGGGGATTCGGGCTCACGCCGAGGGCGACGAAGCGGTCGAGCGCCCGGGGGACGCGGCGGGCCATCGGGATCGGTGGCAGCTTCTTCGCCAGCATCTCCGCGTTCGTCTCGCCGACGAGGATGCCGTCCGGGTCGACGAGGAGGGACGTGGGGAACGCCTGGATCTGGAGGGCGTCGACCGTCGCGCCGTGGCCGGCACCCTCCTCGCCGCCGGGGCCGGCGTCCAGGAGGACCGGGAACGGCAGGTCGCGACCGCGCCAGATGGACGTCTTCGTCGCCTCGGTCTTCGCGTCCATCTCGACGAGGTCCTTCACCGAGCCGTCGTGGAGGGCGAGGATCTCGAACTTGTCGCGGTCGGCCTCGTGCTCCTCGTAGAAGTCGATCAGCTCGCCGAGCTGGCGGACGCACGGGCCGCACCAGTAGCCCCAGACGTCGATGAGGACCCACTTGCCGCGGAAGTCGGCGATGGTCACGTCCTTCTTCACGCCCCGGGCGTCGGCCAGCGTCCACGCGGGCATCGGCTTCCCCTTCAGCAGCGCCAGGGCCTGCGCGGGGAGGTCGATCGTCCCCAGGTCGACGTCGGGCTCGTCGGGCTTGAGGGTCAGGGGCTTCTTGACGCCCCGGACGTCCTGGCCGTACGCGTTCAGCAGGTATTCGCCCGCCGGGACGACGAAGGAGAACTCCGCCTGCTTCCCCCCGCGTTGCAGGATCCGGTTCTGCTTGTCCGGGAGATACATGTAGATGTTGGCCCACGGCGGCGCGTGGCCCAGCTCCTTGCTGTCGAGCTTGCCGTGGACGCGCACGGCCGGGGCCAGGCGGATCTCCACGGGCTTGTCCAGCGCGTCCTTCGGCACGACGGCCAGGCCGGCGTTCTTGCGGCCGGCGTCGTAGGCGGCCAGGGCGAGCGAGGGCCCGTAGACCTCCTCCTTGAGCGCGAACCGGCCGTCGGCGTCGGTCTTGACGCCGCTGAACGCCTTCAGGTCGCCGGTCTTCTCGTCCGCGCCCCAGAACGTGGCGACCTCCGCGCCAGCGGCCGGCTTGCTGTCGGCGTCGAGGACGCGGCCCTCGACTTTCACCGCGGGCTGGGCCCTCGCCTCGCCCGCGCCCGCCAGGATCGCCAGGAATCCGAACGCCGCCGCCCGCCATCGTCGCGTCATGGTCCCCTCCTTGCGCCGTCCGACAAAGGTCATGCCTCCGCGGAGAGCATGACGAGGGTCGGCCGGCCGGTCAAGGATCGGCCGTCCGGGATGGGGGATGGCGGCGCGCATGCCGGTGAAACGGGGCAGGAGGCATCGGGAGTTGGCTTCTTGATTGAAATCGGCCTGGATGCGATCGACAATAGGGGTTCGCGCGAGGGGCGGCGGCGTCTGCACGGTTCGCGGGACCCTGGACGGTCCCGGCGGGCGGCCGGCCGTACGCGCGGGTATTGGGGATGGGCAAGATGGACGTTCTCCCGCACTTCGGGACGCGGCGACGCGGGCGGTCGATCGGGGCGTGGAGGGTCGCGGTCGGGGCGATCGCGGCCTGGGCCCTGTCGGCGGCGGCCCCGGTCGGCCTGGCCCGGGACGGGCGGCTGCCGGACCCCAGCCTGGAACTGCCGAAGGGCGCGCACATCAGCGTCATCGGCAACACCCTGGCCGATCGCATGCAGCACACCGGCTGGCTGGAGGCGACCGTCCACAGCCGGTTCCCCGACCACCGCCTGACGATCCGCAACCTGGCGTTCTCGGGCGACGAGCTGACCATCCGGCTCCGCTCGGCCGCGTTCGGCGAGCCCGACGAGTGGCTGGCGAAGAACCGGACCGACGTCGTCTGCGCGTTCTTCGGCTACAACGAGTCGTACGGCGGCCTGGCCCAGTTCCGCGCCGACCTCGACGCCTTCATCAAGCACACGCTCGCCCAGAAGTACAACGGCGAGTCGGCGCCCAAGCTCGTGCTGTTCTCGCCGATCGCTTTCGAGGACCGCCACGACCCGTCGCTCCCCGACGGCAAGGAGGCGAACGTCCGGCTCGAACGGATCACCGCCGTCATGGCCGAGCTGGCCGAGGCCCGCGGCGTCCGCTTCATCGACCTGTTCCACCCCACCCAGAAGCTCTACGCCAAGGCCGAGAAGCCGCTGACCATCAACGGCATCCACCTGACGTCCGAGGGGGACAAGGCCGTCGCTGAGGCCGTCGAGCGGGCCCTCTTCGGCGACGTCCAGCGGCGCGACCCCGCCCGGTTCGAGAAGCTCCGCCAGGCCGTGCTGGACAAGTCCGACGCCTGGTTCAACCGCTACCGGACCGTCGACGGCTACTCCATCTACGGCGGCCGGGCCGACCTGGCGTTCGTGGAGAACCAGACCAACCGCGTCGTCGCCCAGCGCGAGATGGAAGTCCTGGACGTCATGACGGCCAACCGCGACAAGCGGATCTGGGCCATCGCCGCCGGCGAGAACCCCGGCGCGGTCGACGACGCCAACACGCCGCGGTTCATCCCGGTCGTCACCAACAAGCCGGGCGCCGGCCCCAACGGCGAGCACCTCTACCTGGGCGGCGAGGAGGCCATCGCCAAGATGACCCCCGGCAAGGGCCTGAAGGTGAACCTGTTCGCGTCCGAGGAGCAGTTCCCGGACCTGGCCAAGCCCGTGCAGATGACCTTCGACGCCAAGGGGCGCCTGTGGGTCGCCTGCTGGCCGACCTACCCGCACTACCGGCCCAAGTCGCCCCGCAACGACAAGATCATCATCCTGGAAGACACCGACGGCGACGGCAAGGCCGACAAGCAGACCACCTTCGTCGACGACCTGCACTGCCCCACCGGCTTCGAGATCGTCCCCCAGGGCGTGCTGGTCGCCCAGGCGCCGGACATCATGCTGCTGAAGGACACGGACGGCGACGACAAGGCGGACACGCGCGTCCGCGTGCTCAGCGGCGTCGACTCGGCCGACACCCACCACACGTCCAACAGCTTCCGCGTCGGCCCCGGCGGCGACGTCTACTTCCAGGAGGGGACGTTCCACCACTCGCAGATCGAGACCCCGTTCGGCCCGCCCGTCCGCCTGGCCAACGCCGGCGTCTTCCGGTATGAGCCGCGGTCGCAGAAGATCGACGTCCACGTCACCTACGGGTTCGCCAACCCCCACGGCCACGTCTTCGACCGCTGGGGCCAGGACTTCGTCACCGACGGCACCGGCAACGTCAACTACTTCGCCGCCGCCTTCTCCGGCCACCTGGACTTCCCCGAGAAGCACCGGCCGATGAAGCCGTATTTCCAGCAGCGCACCCGCCCCTGCGCCGGGACCGAGATCCTCTCCAGCACCCACTTCCCCGACGACTGGCAGGGGGACCTGCTGGTGGCCAACGTGATCGGCTTCCAGGGGATCCACCGCTACAGGTACCAGGACGACGGCTCCGGCTTCACGGCCGTCGAGCAGGAGCCCATCGTCTTCTCGTCCGACCCCAACTTCCGGCCGGCGGACATCGAGACCGGCCCCGACGGCGCGATCTACTTCCTGGACTGGCACAACCCGCTGATCGGCCACATGCAGCACAACCTCCGCGACCCGAGCCGCGACGCCGTCCACGGCCGCGTCTACCGGGTGACGCACGAGGGCCGGCCCCTCGCGACCCCCGCGGCCATCGCCGGCCGCCCGGTCGCCGAGCTGCTGGAGCTGCTGAAGTCGACCGAGGACCGCGTCCGCTACCGGGCCAAGGCCGAGCTGTGCGCCCGCCCCTCTGCCGAGGTCGTCCCCGCCCTGGCCGACTGGGTCGCGAAGCTCGACCCGAAGGACGCCGACTTCGAACACCACGTCCTGGAAGCCCTGTGGGTCCACCAGACGTATGACGTGGTCGACCTGGACCTGCTGAAGCGCTGCCTCACGGCCTCCGACGCCCGCGCCCGCGCCGCCGCGGTGCGCGTCCTCTGCTGCTGGCGCGACCGGGTGCCCGACGCGCTGGAGATCCTCCGCAAGCTGGCCCGCGACGAACACCCGCGCGTCCGGCTGGAGGTCGTCCGCGCCGCCAGCTTCTTCGACGAGCCCGACGCGCTGGACGTCGCCCTGACGACGGCCGAGAGCCCCACCGACTACTACCTGGACTACGCCCGCGGCGAGACCCTCCGGGCGCTGGAGCCGGCCGTCAAGAAGGCCCTGCGCGAGGGCCGCACGATCGAGTTCCGCAGCGACGCCGCGGCGCGGTACTTCCTCGACCGCGCGGCGACCGAAGACCTGCTGAAGATGACGCGCACGGCCCCCGTGCTGCGCGAGATCCTGTTCCGCCCCGGCGCTTCCGAGGACGACCGCCGCAAGGCGCTGGCGGACCTCGCCGGCCTGGTCGGCAAGTCGCCGGCCCGCGTGCTGGTGGAGGACCTGACGGCCCGCGACGCCGAGGGCGCGGCGGCCGTCGCCGACGCCGTGGCGATGGAGCTGGCCCGCCTGCTGGGCGAGCGCGACCGCGCCGAACTGGCCGACGTCCGCAAGGAGGCCGAGGCCCTGGCGACCGCCGGCAAGTCGCCGATCGCCCGCCGCATCGGCTACGCGGCGATCGTCGCCGCCGACGGCTCGGCCGACGCCGCGTGGGGCCTGGCCTCCCGCTCCGTCCCCGCGCTCCGCGACTTCCTCGCCGCGGCCCCGCTGATCCGCGACCCGATCGTCCGCTCCGGCCTGTACCCGAAGGTCGAGCCGCTGCTGGACGCCCTCCCCGCCGGCCTGACCGGCTCGGGCGGCAAGGGGACGCTCGGCCGGTTCGTGCGGATCGCCCTCCCGCGCCGGGGGACGCTCACGCTGGCCGAGGTCGAGGTGATCGGCGAGGGTCGCAACCTGGCCCGCGGCGGCAAGGCGACCCAGAAGAACACGTCCAACGGCGGCGAGGCGTCCCGCGCCATCGACGGCAACACGTCCGGCGCGTACGGCGCGGGCGGCCAGACCCACACCGAGGAGCAGACCGACGCCCCCTGGTGGGAGGTCGACCTGGGCGCCGAGCACCCCATCGAGGCGATCGTCGTCCACAACCGGACCGAGGGCGAGCTGGGCCGCCGCCTCCGCGGCTATGAGCTGTCCGTGCTCGACGCCTCGCGCCAGGTCGTCGACCGCAAGGCCGACAACCCCGCGCCCGAGGCCTCGGCCCGCTTCGAGTACGCCGGCGACGGCCCCGCGGGCCTGGTCCGCCGGGCCGCGATGGAGGCCCTGACCACCATGCGCGGCCGCGAGGCCGACGCCTTCCGCGCCCTGGCGAAGTTCGTCCGCGAGGGCGAGCCGGTCGACCGCCGCGCCGCGGTCGCCGCGATCCAGAAGCTGCCGGCGTCCTCGTGGCCCGACGACGCCCTGGAGCCGCTGGCCGACGCCCTGCTCGCCGACGTCGCCAAGGTCCCCGTCGCCGAGCGACGCTCCCCCGCGGCGCTCGACGCGCTCCAGCTCGGCGACCTGGTCGCCTCCCGCCTCCCGGGCGACCGAGCGAAGACGGTCCGCAAGGCCCTGGGCGACCTGGGCGTCCGCGCCATCCGGATCGGCACGGTGCTGGAGCAGATGCGGTACGACGTCGACCGGATCGTCGTCCAGGCCGGCAAGCCCGTCGAGTTCGTCTTCGAGAACGTCGACGTGATGCCGCACAACTTCGTCGTCACCCAGGCCGGGGCGCTCGAAGAGGTCGGCGAACTGGCCGAGAAGACCGGCCTCCAGCCCGACGCGATGAAGCGGCAGTACGTCCCGCCCTCGGACAAGATCCTGCTGGCGAGCAAGCTGCTCCAGCCCCGCGAGGTCGAGCGCATCGCCTTCACCGCGCCGACGACCCCGGGCGTCCTCCCCTACGTCTGCACCTACCCCGGCCACTGGCGCCGGATGTACGGGGCGCTCTACGTCGTGGAGGACCTGGACGAGTACCTGGCCTCGCCCGAGGCGTACCTCGCCGCCCACCCGACGCCGATCGCCGACGAGCTGCTGAAGTCGACCCGGCCGCGGACCGAGTGGACCTTCGACGACCTGAAGGCGTCGCTCGCCCAGCTCGACGCCGACGCCGGCCGCTCGTTCCAGAACGGGCGGCAGTTGTTCCAGCTCGCGTCGTGCGCGTCGTGCCACAAGCTCGGCGGCGTCGGCCAGGAGTTCGGCCCGGACCTGGCCAAGCTCGAACCGAAGCAGAATCCGGCCGACCTGCTCAAGAACGTCCTGGACCCCTCGGCGGTCATCAACGAGAAATTCACCTCTTATGCGATCGAGCTGGAGTCCGGCCAGGCCGTCACCGGCCTGATCGTCGGGGAGACGGGCGACGCGATCCAGGTCGTCGAGAACCCCCTCGCCAGCGCCGTGCCGCGCACGATCGCCAAGGCCGACGTCGCCGACCGGGTGAAGTCGAAGACCTCCCTCATGCCCAAGGGCCTGCTCGACAAGCTGACCCGCGAGGAGATCCTCGACCTCATCGCCTACGTCGCCGCCGCCGGCGACCCGTCCCACCCCCTGTTCCGCAACGCCCACGCCGCCCACGGCGCGGGCCACGCCCACGGCTCCGGCCACTGAGCCCGACCGGGAGCCGTCATCGCCCCTGCATATCCGAAGAACGCCGGGCCCGACGCCCGGCGTTCTTCGTAGTTCACCACCAGGCGAGCCGCGCCCATTCGCGCCGAGGGGCTCGGTTTCCTGAATTTCACTCCGTTCCTCGGGGGAAGGGTGGTCCGGGCGGGCCGCCCGGACCACCGTGAAGGTTCGCTCCCTCCAGATTCGAGAGCTATACCCTTCGCGCCGAAGTTCGTTGACCCGGCCGGCGTCGGACGCTATATTCATCCGAGTTGAGATTGAGTCTCAGGTGCGAAAGCCTTCCGTCGTCGTCCATGGACCCGGACATCCTCCCCCCGGGTCGGGCGGCGCATCCTTCCTCCCGGCATCCTTCCCCCGAGAAATCCCCATGGATCAATCGTTCCGCGATGAAAGCCAGGCCGTCGAAGACGTGACGGAGATCGTGGAAGAGGTGTTGGAGAGGGCCGGGCCGAAGAAGCCGGCCGCGAAGGTCAGCCCGGCGCTGGCGATGGCGCGGGAGGCGGCGGCGCGAGCGGCGGCGAAGGCCGAGGAGGAGGCGGCGCCGAAGTCGCGGGCCTGGGGCCGCGACCTGATGATGCTCACCCGGCGGTCGCACCTGTACGCCGGCCTGCTCCTCTATCCGTGGGTGCTGCTCTACGGGGTCACGGCGTTCTTGTTCAACCACCCGACGGCGTTCTCCGACCAGACCTTCCTCCAGTTCGGCAAGGACGCGATGAAGGGGACGGCGCTGGAGGGCGTGCCGACGGCCCCGGACATCGCCGCGAAGGTGGTCGCGGCGCTCAACGCCCGGTCGGAGGGGGGCGCGAAGTACACCCTCATCAAGCCCGACGCCGCCCGGTTCGAGCGCGGGGGCGTCTCCGCGAACGTCAAGGCGGGCGACGGCAAGACCTATTCGGTCTCCCTGCAGCCCGACGGCGGACTGGTCCGCGCCCTCACGCCGGCCCAACTCCAGAACGCCGAGGGAGGCCCCGGCGTCCAGGCCGGCGGTCGCGGCGGCCCGGGCGGTCGCGGCGAGGGCGGTGAAGGCCAGGGCGGTCCGCGCGGCAGGGGCACGGGTCGCGGCGAAGGGGGCGAAGGCCCGCGCGGCGAGGGCATGGGCCGCGGTCGCGGCGAGGGCCGCGGCGAAGGCGACCCCGGGGCCGAAGGCGGCATGCGTCGAGGCCGCGGCGAGGGCGGCCCGGGGCGTGGCGAGGGCGGGCCCGGGGGGGGCGAGGGGATGGGGGGCGGCATGCGTCGCGGCCCCGGCGGCGGAGAGAGCCCGACGGCCCCGTTCGCGACCATGGGCCTGACCGTCGAGGGCCTGGCCCTCGGGCCGATCCGCGAGGCGCTGCCCGGCGTGCTGGCGAAGATCGGCCTGGCCTCGCCCGAGGTCTCGGAGGTCCGCCTCGCCCCGGTGTCGTTCCAGATGGAGGCCGAGGGGAAGCCCTGGCTCGTCACCTACAACGCCCTGAACGGGTCCGTCTCCGGCCGCGAGGTCGGCGACGCCGCCTCGCAGGCCGAGCTGACCACCCGCCGCTTCCTCCTCCGCCTGCACCTGATCCACGGCTATCCGTCGGAGTTCGGCCAGCGCTGGATCTGGGCGTTCATCGTGGACTGCATGGCCTTCTTGATGGTCTTCTGGGGCATCTCCGGCATCATCATGTGGTGGCAGATCAAGCGCACCCGCCGCATCGGCGCCGCCGCCCTGGCCCTCAGCACGGCCGCCGCCGTCTGGATCGGCGTCGGCATGCACAACCACTTCGTCAGCGGCGGCCGCTGACGCCCGCCTGGTCGCGTCCGGCACGATCGGATAGGATGAGTTCCGAACGGTCGGACGGGCGCGGTCGATGGTCGAGAGGTGGTCCATGGTCGCCGTTGCAGAGCCGCAGCCCGCCCCTGACGCCCCTTCGCACGGGGCCGCGACCCGATGCCAATCGTGGATGAGACGATCCGTGATCGCGGCGATGGCGCTCTTCGCGCTCCGGGGCCTTGCCATCGTCCTCGGGGAATTCGCCCCCGGCCATCCCTGGATCGGGGGCGTCGAGCGCCTGCTGGGCGGGCTGGGAACCATCGCGATCCTGGCGGGCCTCATCTGCTGGGCTTACGCCGCGCCCGGCGTCGACCGCCGGGCCTTGTTCGTATGGACCGCGATGATGGTCGGGGTTTACGTCCGACCGCATGACGTCGGCCTCCCCGCCCCCTGGGATTGGATGGCCGAAGTCGCGCGGTCTATCCTGTTGATATCCTTGAACACCCTTATCATCCTGTATCTGGCCAGGGCGACCGCGACCGCGACCCAGCAAGACATCGACGCCAAGCTGGGGATCCGGCGAGCGGAGCGTTGAGGCTCAGGGGTTGCCGGCGCCCTTCGCCAGGATTTCTTCGAGGAGCTTCTTGAAGTCCTCGCGGGGGCGGAGCGGGTCGAGGGCGGGGTCGCGGCGGTAGAGGTCGGGGGCGTCGTAGCCCTTGGCGACGGCCTGCCGCAGCACTTCCACGGCGCGGCGGGCGTAGAGGTCGCGGCGGGACCGGTCGGCGGGCGTCAATGCGGGGTCGTCGGCGTCGGCGATGGGCTTGCCGCCGTCCTTCACGCCGATGAGCGACAGGCCGAGCGACAGGTCGCACGCCAGGGCGTAGGCGTCGGCCCCGGTGCGGTCGGCCTCCTTCATCCCTTCGAGCGAGTCGGCGGCGCTTCGGAAGGACTTCAGCGCCTCGGCCGCCTTCCCCTCCTGGGCCAGCAGCCGGCCGAGGAGCTGTCGCGAGGTCGCCAGCGCGGCGACGTACCGCGGCTCGTCGGGACGCTCGACGACCAGGCGTTCGAGGATCGCCCGCGCCCGGTCCGCCCGCGCTTTCGCCTCGTCGCGCCTCCCGCGGCCCCGAAGCATCTCCACGTCGAGGTTGTACGCCGCGGCCAGCTGGCCGCGGTAGGAGGCGACGGCCGGGTGCTTCGCCGACAGGTCCTCCAGGATCTTCGAGGCGCGGGCCAGCGAATTCGTCGCGGGGACGATCGAGCCGTCGGCGAACTGGACCTCGGCCAGGTCCACCAGCCGGGCCGCCGCGTCGAACGCGACGCGGGGCGAGTCCTTCAGGGGGCCGGTCACGCCGTCGAGCAGGCCGATGGCGCGGTCCAGGGCCATCGCGGGGGCCTCCGCGCCCTCGTCGCGGGCCGCCAGCAGCCGGCCGAGCAGGCCGTAGGCCGAGGCCAGCTCGATGCGGTCCTCGGCGCGGTCGGGCTCGATCAGGCGCAGTTCCTCCAGCAGCGCGACCTCCTGCCGCGCCGAGGCGAGGGCCGGGCGGTCGCGCCTCAGCTTCCGCTCGATCTCGGCGCGACGGCCGAAGACGCGGGCCAGGCGGCGGCGGTGGCGGGGCTCGCCGGGCTCGCGGCCGGCCAGGGCCAGGTACGTCTCCCCCGCGGCGGCCAGGCTCTCCAGCGCGGCGTCGGCGTCGGGCCCGGCGGCGCCGGGGGCCAGGGCCAGGGCCAGCCCGGCGCGGGCGTCCGCCAGGCTCTCCGCGAGCGCCGCGTCGCCCAGGCGGTCGCCGGCCAGGCGCTTCCAGCGGTCGATCGCGTCGCGATAGCCCGCCACGGCCTCGGCCTTCCGCCCCAGCGCGCGGTCGACCGCCGCGATCCGCGCGACGCGGGCCGGCGAGTCGTCGACGCCTTCATAGTAGGCCCGGGCGCCGGCCAGGATCTCGCGGCGGAGCGTCGCGGGGTCGTCCTCGGCCGCGTCGTCGGCCAGGCGGTCGACGGCCGCGGCGAGCGCGTCGCCGGCCGCGCCGGCGGCGACGGCCAGGCGTTCGCGCCCGCGGCGCAGGGACCGCGCCTCGCGGGCCTCCCACGCGCCCCAGGCGATCGCCGCGACGAAGGCCCCCGCGAGGGCCGTCGGCGCCCAGGGGCGCCGCCGCGCGAACCGCGCGAGGCGGCCCCACTCCGACGTCCTCCCGGCGCGGACCGGCAGGCCGGCGAGGTAGGCGTCGAGGTCGTCCGCCAGGGCCGCGGCCGAGGCGTACCGCCGTTCCGGCTCCTTCCGCAGCGCCTCCAGCACGATCGCGTCCAGGTCCGCCCCGATCGCCCGGCGGCGATCGGCCGGCGCGGCGCGGCTCGGCCGCTCCGGGGCCCGCTCGGTGATCGCCAGCGCCGCCGCGTCGGGGTCGGCCGGGTCGACGGCGATCGGCGGCCGATCCGCCAGCAGCTCGTACAGGATCGCCCCCAGCGCGTAGACGTCGGCGGCCGTCGTGGGGGGCTCGCCGAGGACCCGCTCGGGGCTCGTCCAGGCGTCCAACGCGTCGGGCGACTCGTCGCCGGCCGGGATCTCGGCCGTTTCGCCGGCCTCGGTCGCACCCAGGCGCGCGGGCGCCAGGTCGCCGAAGATCCGCCCCCGCGCGTGCCCCGCGTGGACCCATCGGCAGGCCGACTGGAACAGCCGCAGCCGCGCGGGGACGTCCAGGCGCAGGCGCGCGGCCCGCTCCGCGAGCGACTCGACCGGCCCGGCGTCCTCGCCCGATCCGCCCGGAGGCCCCGCCGCGATCGCCTCCAGCGCGAGGTCCTCCAGCGATCCCGCCCCGCCCTCCCCGTCGGCCCATTCGTCCTGGTTCATGAACTCGGCGCGCCCCCCATCGATGCGAATCCCTCGATCCGATTAGGCGATCCCGACTTGAAAGGGAGCGATCGGCATGTATCATCATACCGTCTCCCATCGTGCGCGTGCGCATTCCGCGGCCCGTGACGACCCGACATGACCCGACGAAGTCGTCCATCCCCGATGCGACTCGCGCCCGCGACCCTCGTCGCGCTGGCCGCGATGCTCGCGCTCGCGCCCCGGCCGGCCCAGGCCGGCTGCTCGTCCCGGGTCCACCCCGGGGAGCACTCCCGCGCGATCGGGCTGGACGAGCTGACGGGGGACGACGCGCCCCCCCCGGGCCGCATCCCCCCCTGCTCCGGGCCCATGTGCTCGGACGGGCCGGGCACGCCGATGGCCCCCGTCCTGATCGCGCCCGACGTCTGGCGCGAACTCTGGTGCGACGCCTCCGCCGCCTGCCGGCGCGACCGCACCGGGCGGCCCCTCGCCCCCGGCGACGGGCCGCCCGCCGCGCCCTCCCCCGACCCGGCCGACGTCGAACGCCCCCCGCGACGCCCGGCCGCCTGACCTGAGACGCCGACGAACGGCCCCACCCCGGCCCGCCCCGGCCGGCGCGACGACGTCGCGCCCCGGCGGCGCGGGGACCGACCCGTCGCGCGAGGCCGATCGCCCCTCCCGCCGCCGATCCCCATCGATCGCCGGCGACGAGGCCGCGGGCCGCCTCGTCGCGAACAGGGCGCCGGCCCGCCCGCGTCGACCGTCGGTCCGAAATCAACGCACCCGCGCGACTCCGCGCGAGCGGGGCGGTCCGCCCCGCGCATATAGGTGAAAAATTACATACGATTTCACTTGCGCAATTGCGCATTTATCAATGAGGTGGGCGATGCGGACGGAAGAGGCGGGGCGTCGGCGCAAGGGCGTGGCGGCGACGGTGCTGATCGGGGCGGCGACGGTGGGGGCGGCGGTCGCGGGGGCCAGGGCCCTGCTGCCCGCCGCGCCTTCGAGGCCGCTGGTGGACAAGGCCCTGGCGTACCAGAAGCGGGCGCCGATCGACACCAGCGGCTTCGCGCTGCTGACCCAGTCGGTTGAGCCGTGGGATCCGGCGGCGCAGTCGCCGGCGATCCGCGAGAAGTGGATGGACGCCGGCAAGCGGGCGCTCGTGGCGATGGACAAGGACGAGGCCGCGAACCGGCTCCCGCCGGAGTCGAAGGTCCCGTTCGCGATCTCCCGCGCGATGCTCCACCAGGCGAACGGCGACCCGGCCGCCGCGGCCGACGTCCTGGCCAGGGTCCGCGACCTGGCCGAGGCGAACGACGGCGTGGCCGTGCGGACGCTCCCCACGCTGATCTTCTTCCAGGGGGTGTCGGCCCTACGCAAGGGCGAGAACGACAACTGCATCATGTGCCGCGGCGAGAGCTCGTGCATCCTGCCGATCTCCGAGGCCGCCCAGCACACCAACCGCGCCGGTTCCACGGCCGCGGTCGGCTTCTTCACGGAGCTGCTGGAGAAGTTCCCGGACGACCTGGAGGCGAAGTGGCTGCTGAACATCGCCCACATGACGCTGGGCGAGTATCCCGCGAAGGTCGACCCGCGGTTCCTGCTCGACCTGTCCCCCTACGTGAAGTCGGAGTTCGACATCGGCCGGTTCCGCGACGTGGGCGCCGACGCCGGCGTGAACCGGTTCGACCAGGCGGGCGGCGCGATCCTGGAGGACTTCGACGGCGACGGCCTGCTCGACCTGTTCGTCACCACGTTCGACCCCAAGGGCCCCGCCGGCTACTACCGCAACAAGGGCGACGGCTCGTTCGAGGAGCTGAGCGAGTCGGCCGGCGTCGGCGACCAGTACGGCGGCCTCTTCTGCCGCCAGGCCGACTACGACAACGACGGCCTGGTCGACGTCTTCATCCCCCGCGGAGCGTGGCTCCAGCACCCGATGCGGCCCTCGCTCCTGCGCAACGCCGGCGACGGCACGTTCCGGGACGTCACCGAGGCCGCCGGCCTGGCCGCCCCCATGAACTCCAACTCCGCGGCCTGGGCCGACTACGACAACGACGGCGACCTCGACCTCTTCGTCTGCGAGGAGCGGGCCACGAACAAGCTCTACCGCAACGAGGGCGACGGCACGTTCCGGGACGTCACGAAGGAGGCCGGCCTGTTCGACCCCGCGCGGACTTTCTGCAAGGGCGCCTGCTGGGTCGACTTCGACAACGACGGCGACCCGGACCTCTTCGCCAACTACCTGTCCGGCCTCTCCGCCCTGTTCCGCAACGACGGCGGCCGGTTCGTCGACGCCACCGAGGAGATGGGCGTGCGCGGGCCGATGACCGGGTTCTCCTGCTGGGCGTTCGACTACGACAACGACGGGTATGAGGATATCTTCGCAAACTGCTACGACCGCTCGCTGGGCGACGTCGTCAAGGGCCTGCTCGGCCGCCCGCACGGCCGCTACCCGAACCGCCTGTACCACAACGAGGGGGGGAAGCGGTTCGTCGACGTGACCCGCAAGGCCGGGCTCGACATGTGCTTCGCCGCGATGGGGAGCAACTTCGCCGACTTCGACAACGACGGCTTCCTCGACTTCTACCTCGGCACCGGCGAGCCCAGCTTCGCCACCCTGATCCCCAACCGGATGTTCAAGAACGTGGCCGGCGAGCGGTTCGCCGAGATCACCGGCTCCTCCGGGACCGGGCACCTCCAGAAGGGCCACGCCATCGCCTGCGGCGACTACGACCGCGACGGCGACGTCGACATCTACGCCCAGATGGGCGGCGCCGTCGACGGCGACCGCTACCACAACATCCTGTTCCGCAACCCGGGCCAGGGCCGGAAGTCGCTGACGATCAAGCTCGTCGGCTCGAAGTCCAACCGCTCGGCCGTCGGCGCGCGGATCAAGGTCGTCGCCGCCGGCGACAAGCCGCTGACGGTCCACCGGACCGTCGGCGCCAACAGCAGCTTCGGCGCCAACCCCCTCGAGGAGACCATCGGCCTGGCCGACGCCGACGCCGCCGCGCTGGTCGAGATCTACTGGCCCGCCACCAAGACCACCCAGACCTTCCGCAACGTCCCCGCCGGCCGCGTGATCGAGATCACCGAGTTCGCCGACCAGTACCGGACGATCGAGACGCCGGCGAAGGCGAAGGCGAAGGACGTGGCCCTGGCGAAGTGACCCGCGCCCCGGGATTGCTCCGGGCCCTCCGCCGTCCTATCTTCGAAGGCTCCTCTCAAGGCGGCTTCGGAAGGTGTCGGGACGGCGGAGGTCGAGATGATCCGGGATCGATGGTTCTTCCGCGCCGCGGCGGCCTGCGCCGCGCTGGCCTCGGGCGTCGCGACGGCGACGGCCTGCACGAGCATCCTGGTGAGCCGGGGGGCGTCGCGCGACGGCTCGGTCTTCGTGACCTACTCGGCCGACGCCCCGTTCATGCCGAAGCTCCTGCGCGTGGCGGGCGGGACGCACGCGTCGGGGACGATGGTGGACGTGAAGGCGTGGGAGGACGACGAGGTCCGCGGCCAGGTGAAGCAGGCCGAGCGGACGTACACGGTCGTCAACCTCATGAACGAGAACCAGGTCTCGCTGACCGAGACCACCACCGGCGGCCGGGTCGAGCTGGTGAACCCGGACGGCCTCCTCGACTACGACGGCCTGATGCTCCTGGTCCTCCAGCGCGCGAGGACGGCCCGCGAGGCGATCGGCCTGGTCGACTCGCTCTGCCGCGAGTACGGCTACGCCAGCTCCGGCGAGAGCTTCTCCATCGCCGACAAGGACGAAGCGTGGCTGATGGAACTGATCGGCAAGGGGCCGGGGTCGAAGGGGATCGTCTGGGTCGCGGCCCGCGTCCCCGACGGCTGCATCACGGCCCACGCCAATATGAGCCGGATCACCACGTTCCCGACCGACGACCCCGAGAACTGGATGCATTCGCCCGACGTGGTCCAGTTCGCCGTCGACCGCGGCTACTACAACCCGGATTCCGGCAAGCCCTTCAGCTATCGCGACGCCTACCATCCCGACCACGGCCCGTCCGCCCGCCGGGCCTGCGCCGGGCGGGTGTGGAGCGTCTACCGGCGGTCGGCGCCGTCGGCGAACTTCTCCGACGCCTGGTTCCGCGGCGCGGACGGCTGCGAGGACTACCCGCTGTTCATCAAGCCCGACAGGCCGCTCGGCGTCGCCGACCTGATGGCCCTGATGCGCGACCATTACGAAGGGACGCCCTACGACATGACCCAGGGGGTCGACGCCGGCCCGTTCGGCAGCCCGCTGCGGGCCCGCGACCTGGGGTTCCGGGTCGACGGCCGCGACTACCTGTGGGAGCGGCCGATCTCCACCCAGCAGGCCGGCTTCGTGATCGTCAACCAGATGCGCAAGGGCATGCCCGACGCGGTCGGCGGCGTGACGTGGTTCACGCCCGACGACGCCTCGACCTCGTGCTTCACGCCGCTGTACTGCTCCATCGACGCCCTCCCCGCGGCGTACACGGATGGAGACTACCAGAAGTTCTCATGGGATTCCGCCTGGTGGGTGACGAACCTCGTCTCCAACCTGGCCTACGACCGCTGGTCGCGCGTCTACCCGGACATTCGGAAGGCCCAGGCGGCGGCGGAGGAATCGCTCCTGAAGATGCAGCCGATCATCGAGGAGACGGCCGCCAAGCTCGCCCAGGCCGACCCCGCCCTGGCGCGGACGTTCCTCACCAACTACTCCGTCACCACCGCCGACAAGGTCATCCGCGACTGGCGGCGCCTGGCCGAGTCGATCCTGACGAAGCACGTCGACGCCTACCAGAAGGACAACCTCGGCGAGCCCAAGGCCCCCGGCTACTCGCCCGAGTGGCTCAAGAAGGTCGTCGCCGACCGCGGCGAGCTGCTGAAGCTCCCGGCGAAGGCCGCCGGGACGGACCATTGAGTCGCGCCCGACCGAGGAGGCCCCGCCCGTGGGCGTGACGTGGATCACGATGGCCAAGGTCGCCGGGCCGCTCGCGCGGGAGGTCGAGCGGCTCGTCGCGGGCTGGTCGGCTTCCGCCCTGGATCGAGGCGACGGGCCGCGCGTCGAGGACCCGGCGGCGGTGTCGAGCATGCTCGCCCTGGCCGACGCCCTGGAACGTCACGCCGAGGCCCCGCCCGTCGTCGCGTTCGTCCGATTCGTCGACCCCTGGACGACCGCCGGCGCCTTGCACTTCACGTCGAGGCTCGGCGTCGAGGCCGCGACCGCGCTCTCGGATTCGATCGACGTCGCCTTCCTGGGCGGGCCGGCCTTGTCGGCGCTGAGGCCGAGGCTGCGCCCGGATCGACTGCTCCTGGGGATCGGCGGCCGTTCCTCGACGCCCGAGGAACGGTGGTTCGGCGACAACCTCCGTCACGTCGCGACGGCCTGGGAGGGGCTCCTGGAATCGCGCGGCGTCGAGACGGGCCTGGTCCTGGCGTTCCGCCCGGTGGGGGGCTGCTGGACGGATGAGGACGTCGAGGCAGGGGGGCGCTCGCTCCCGGCCTGGTTCGGCGTCGGAGCCTCGCCGGCCGCCGGGACCGTGTGACTCACGCCCGCGGATCGCCGCCGATCCAGAAGCGGCCCATCGGGGCCATGGAGACGACGGCGTAGGCGGGGCGGGTGTGGTGGTCGGGCGAGTAGGCCATCGCCACGGCGCGGTAGCGGCCGTCGGCGAGGTCCCGATCGGCCGCGACGCTCCAGTTCCCGGAGGCGTCGGCCGTGGCCACGTCGAGCGGGCGCACCTTCGTCAGGTCGGACGTGGGGCCGACGTAGACGCGGACGGTCGCGCCCGGCGCGGCGGTGCCGGAGAAGGTCGGGCGGTCGCCCTGCACGACCAGGTCCGGGCCCCAGTTCTCCACGGTCCGCGCGGCGCGGTCGGTCTCCGGCGTCCAGGGCGTGGGCGTCGCGTTGGTGAGCGAGCCGTCGAGCCGCAGCTCCTCCACCAGGGGCGCCCCGTCGGCGAGCGTGGTCGCCACGAAGTTCCGGTACCAGAATTGGACGCCGGTCGCCCCGCTGTGGGTCGCGCTGGTCTGCGTCAGGTTGTAGTAGTGGACGGGCGCGGCACCCTGGCTGGGGACCGGGACCTGGCCCCAGAGGTTGTAGCCGCTGGCCTGGATCTTGTGGACGTCCTGGATCTTGGTGTGCTGGTAGAAGACCTCGGCCTCGTCCACGTTGGGGGGGATGGAGACGGTCGGATCCTTGGCCCTCGCCTGGTAGCCCGTGACGATCATCCGGGCGAGGATGCCGACCGGCGACTTGGACGTGCTCATCTGCCCCGGGACGTAGTTGTTGGCCGCGTGGGGATCCAGGAGCGTGTCCTTGATCCAGCCTCCTCGGAGCTGCGCCGGCGCGTCCTCGTCGAGCTTCATGAGGGCGATCGTGTTCACCAGCGCGCCCTGGCTGTGGCCCACCAGGTGGAGGTCGACGATCGTATCGTCGGGGAGCTTGTCCAGCAGGTCCTGGATCTGGTTGACGACGCGCAATCCCTGGGGCGCGGCGTGGCCCGGCTGGTGGCTCTCGGCGATCCAGTTGAAGGGGATGACGGCGTCGTAGCCGGCATCCTGCATCAGGCGGGCGATCTGGAGCTGCCAGGGGGAGCCGTAGGTCCAGCTCGTGTTGATGATGCCGCCGTGGGCGACGACGGCGATCGAGAACTTGCGGAACGAGGCGACGCGGCCCGGGTCGCTCGCGCCGGCGGCGTCGGGGTTGGCGACCACCAGGACGTAAGGCCGGGCGACGTCGATGGGCAGGCCGTCGGGGATCGGGATCGTCAGGTCGTGCGACCCGGGCGTGCGATCGGCGATCGGGGCGGCGTAGGACGCGACCGCCTCGTCGGACGCGTCGAACGTCGCGTCGGCCGAGCGGTAGACGCCGAAGGTCAGCGGCCGGGCCGTCGACGTGGCGTCGGCCTTGTAGCGGACCTCCACCGAGCGCGAGTCGGCCGTGGTGGCCGACTCCAGGACGACGGCCGAGGCCGTCGCGCTCAGCGCCAGCCGGTCCTCCAGCGCCTCGGGCGACCCGAAGCGTGCGGGGGGGCGGCGGCGGGCGGCCCGGTCCTCTCTCCTCAGGAACGCGAACATCGACCTCTCTCCCCATCCTTCGGGTGATCTCATCGGCCCAGGCCCGCCCGCGCCGGCTCGGCGTCGAAGTGGGGCGCGGGGATCGCGGGGGCGGGCTCGGGAGCCGCGGGGTCCGTGCCGCCCCCCTTCTCCAGCATCAGGTTCCGGATGTAGACGACGACCCCCATCGACTGGCCCAGGGCGATCACGGGATCCCGGCGCGAGATCGCGTAGGAGAGGAGCGCGACCGCGCCGAGGATGCTCAGCCACCAGAACGACGCCGGCACCACGACCCGGCCCGAGCGCTCCGAGGCCAGCCATTGCACGACGAAGCGGAGCGTGAACAGGCCCTGGCCCGCGAAGCCGACGACCAGCCAGAAGCCGGGGGTGGCGAGGAGTCGCATGGTCATCGGGCCCCGCCCGCCAAGGCACGCTCGCGGCCCGCGCCCGCCCCCGAGGCCGGTCCGTCCCAGCCGGGCTCGACGGCCTCGTACCGCAGCGGCCGGCGCATCAGCCAGGCGACGCCCAGCAGGTCGACGACCACGCGGAACGAGCGGTTCCGGAAGTTGTAGTGCGACGTCCCGTGCGGCCGTGCGCGGTGGCTCACCGGGATCTGCACCACGCTCGCCCCCTCGCGGAGCAGCAGCGGGCCCAGGAACCGGTGCGAGCCGCGGAACAGCGGCAGTCGCAGGGCCAGGTCGCGGCGGAAGATCCGGACCGAGCAGCCGGTGTCGCGGATCGACTGGCCCAGGACCGCGTTGCGGACCCGGTTCGCCCATCGGCTGACCACGCGGCGGCTCCACTTGTCGCGGCGCTCGCGGCGCCAGCCCAGGGCGGCGTCGTGGCCGGGGAGCGTCCGCCAGAGGGCCGCCAGGTCGGCCGGGTCGTTCTGGAGGTCGGCGTCCAGCGTGGCGACCCAGGCCCCCCGCGCGGCGCGGAGGCCCGCCGCGGTCGCGGCCGACTGGCCGACGTTCTCGCGCAGGCGGATCGGCCGCAGCTCGGGGAAGTCGACCTCCAGGTCGCGGAGCACGCGGGGCGTGTCGTCGGCCGAGCCGTCGTCGACCAAGACCACCTCGAAGCCGCCCAGGCGCGACTCCCGCGGCTCGTCCCGGCCGCAGAGCGGGCGCAGGGCCGCGGCGACCTCGGCCAGCAGCCGGGGGAGGCCCTCGGCCTCGTCCTTCGCGGGGATCACGACCGAGAGGAACGGCGGGGGGCCTTCCCACGTCGCGTCCACCCCGGGCGCGTCGCGCCTCCAGGTGCGGGCCGGCTGGCGGCCCGGGGGATCGGCGAAGTGAGGCCGCCCCTGGGGATTCGGCGTCACGGCGAACCTCCTTGCTCGTCGGGTTGCCGCCCAGGTGCAGTCGACGGACCGGGGGCGATCAGGACCGGCGCCCCGGGCCCGCGGGCTTCCTTGCCCCGGCCCCGCGCCGATCGTTCCGTATCGTCACGGATAGGGATCAGACATGGCGGCCGGCATTCTGCACGGAATCGCCCCCGAGTCCAGTCCGAAATCCCCCGTCGCGAGGGCTGGGTCGCCTTTTCCGCCCCCGGTTGGGATAATCGAGCATCAGACGGAGGGGAACCATGATGCGTCGATGCGGCTTGAAGTTGGGATGGGGCGTGCTGGCGGCCTTGGCGGCGACCTCGGCGTCGAGGGGCGACGAGCCCGTCGAGCTGCCGCCGGCGGCGACTCGCGAGGTCGATTTCGCGCGCGACGTCGCCCCGCTGCTGGAGCGGAGCTGCCTCCGCTGCCACGGGGCGAAGAAGCACCAGGCGGGGCTCTCGCTCCACGACGAGGCCAAGGCCATGGCCGGCGGCGACTCCGGCCCGGTCATCGTCCCCGGCGACTCGGCCGAGAGCCTCCTGATCCAGGCCGTCGCGCGGGTGGATGAAGGTTCGGCCATGCCCCCCGACGGCTCCGGCGACCCCCTCACCGCCGAGGAGGTCGGCGTCCTCCGCGCCTGGATCGACGCCGGCGCGAAGTGGGCCGGCGCGACGAAGCCGGCCCAGCCCGACGCCCCCGACCACTGGTCGTTCATCCCCCCGAAGCCCCCGGCGATCCCGGCCGTCGCCCACGCCGGCGCGGCCCGCAACCCCATCGACGCCTTCGTCCTGGCCCGGCTGGATCAGGAGGGTCTGGAGCCGTCGCCCGAGGCCGACCGCCGCACCCTGATCCGCCGCCTGAGCCTGGACCTGGTCGGCCTGCCGCCGACGCCCGAGGAGGTCGACGCGTTCCTCGCCGACGACCGGGCCGACGCCTACGAGCGCCTGGTCGACCGCCTGCTGGACTCGCCCCGGCACGGCGAACTCTGGGCCCGCCACTGGCTCGACCGCGCCCGCTACGCCGACACCAACGGCTACGAGAAGGACCGCGAGCGCTCCATCTGGCCCTTCCGCGACTGGGTCGTCCGCGCCCTCAACGCCGACATGCCCTTCGACCGCTTCACCGTCGAGCAGATCGCCGGCGACCTGCTGCCGAATCCGACCCCCGACCAGCTCACGGCGACCGGCTTCCACCGCAACACGATGATCAACGAGGAAGGGGGCATCGACGTCGAGGAGTTCCGCTTCAACGCCGTCGTCGACCGCGTCGCCACCACCGGCACGACCTGGCTCGGGCTGACCGTCCAGTGCGCCCAGTGCCACACGCACAAGTACGACCCGATCACCCAGCGCGAGTATTACCAACTGTTCGCGTTCCTCGACAACGCCGACGAGCCCGAGGTCGACCTCCCCGACCCGGCCGTCGCCGCCCGTCGCGAGGCGATCGAGGCGAAGGCCCGCGAGATGGAGGCCGCCCTCCCCTCCCGCTACCCGGCCGAGGGCCCGGACTCGCTGAAGGCGAAGATGGAGGCGTGGGAGAAGTCCATCCACCCCGTCCGCTGGACCGTCGCGCCCCCCGTCAAGGTCGCCTCGCGCAAGAATGCGACGATGACCGTCCGGCCCGACGGCTCGGTCCTGGTCTCGGGCGACAAGCCGAACAACGACGTGTACGAGGTGGACCTCAAGGTCGACCTAAAGGCGACCGCGATCCGCCTGGAGGTCCTCCCCGACCCCAGCCTGCCCGAGAACGGCCCCGGCCGCGCGCCGCTGTTCCAGGTGGGCGACTTCCTGCTGACCGAGGTGGAGGCGACGGCCCGCCCCGAGGGCTCGACCGAGCCCCCCCGGCCGATCAAGTTCGCCCGCGTCACCGAGGACTACGCCGCCAAGGATCGCTCCGCCGCGCTGGCCGTCGACGGCGTGACCGACACCGGCTGGAGCGTCGCCGGGGGCGTCGGCAAGCCGCACGCCGCCGTCTTCGAGCTGGCCGAGGACCTGGACGGCCGCCCGACCGAGATCCGCCTGACGCTCCACCAGGAGTTCATCCACCAGACGACCATCGGCCGGTTCCGCCTCTCCGTCGCCGACGCCCGCCCCGTCGCGGCCTCGGGCGTCCCGGCGGAGATCGAGGAAGTCCTGCTCGTCGAGCCCCCGCACCGCTCGGCCGACCAAGCCCAGGCGCTCGCGAGCTATTACCTGTCGGTCGCCCCGGAACTGGCCGAGGCCCGCAAGCCGATCGACGAGCTTCGCGCCTCGAAGCCGAGGTTCGCGACGACGATGGTCATGCGCGAGCGCGACCCGGAGCACGCGCGGACCACCCGCATCCACAAGCGCGGCGAGTTCCTCAAGCCGGCCGAACCCGTCGAGCCCGGCGTCCCGGCCGTGCTGCACCCCCTGCCCTCCGACGCCCCGCGCAACCGGCTGACGTTCGCCCGGTGGCTGGTCGCGGGCGACAACCCGCTGGTCGGCCGCGTGGTGATGAACCAGCTCTGGCAGGCGTATTTCGGCCGCGGCCTGGTGACGACGCCCGAGGACTTCGGCACGCAGGGCGAGAAGCCGACGCACCCCGAATTGCTCGACTGGCTGGCCACCGAGTTCCCCCGCCGCGGCTGGAGCCTGAAGGCCATGCACCGGCTGATCGTCACCAGCGCGACCTACCGGCAGTCGAGCCAGGCGACGCCGGACCAGGTCGCCCGCGACCCCAGGAACGCGCTGCTGGCGCGCGGGCCGCGGTTCCGCGTCGGCGCGGAGACGATCCGCGACATCGCCCTGGCCTCGGCCGGCCTGCTCGACGACCGCTTCGCCGGGCCGAGCGTGAAGCCGCCCCAGCCCGACGGGGCCACGGCGCTGGCCTACGGCCAGGAGGCGTGGACGCCCAGCGTCGGCGCCGACCGCTACCGCCGCGGCCTCTACACGTTCCTGAAGCGCACCGCCCCGTTCGCCGCGTTCGCCACGATGGACGCCCCCTCGCCCGACGTCGCCTGCACGCGCCGGGAGCGGTCGAACACGCCGCTCCAGGCCCTCACGCTGCTCAACGACGTCGTCTTCGTGGAGGCCGCCCAGGCGCTCGGCCGTCGGATCGTCCGCGAGGCGGCCGCGCCCGAGGCCCGCGTCGACCGCGGCTTCCTCCTGGTCCTCGGCCGCCCCCCTCGCGACGACGAGCGGGCCCGCGTGCTGGCCTTCCGCGACGCCCAGCTCGCCCGCTTCCGCGACGGCGGCCTCGACGCCGCCCTGGTGGCCGGCGCGAAGGTCGCGAGCCCGCCGTCGCCCCTGCTCGCCGCCCCCGAGGGCGTCGACCCCGCCGAGCTGGCCTCCTGGACGGCCGTCGCCCGCGTGCTGCTGAACCTGGACGAGGCCGTGACGAAGGAGTGAGCCGGCGCGCCGCCCGCATGAAGGCACCCCTCGCACGCCGTTCGACGTATCGGAGCCCTGCATGAACCCCGAAGAGATCCGACGGGCGAAGCCCGACCACCCGATCGCCTACCTGATCGCCCACCGCTGGAGCCCCTACGCCTTCGCCGACCGCCCCGTCGCCGACGAGGACCTGCGGTCGCTGTTCGAGGCCGCGCGCTGGGCCGCCTCGTCGTACAACGAGCAGCCCTGGTCGTACATCGTCGCGACCAGGGCCGACCCGGAGTCGTATGAGAAGGTGTTCTCCTGCCTCGTCGAGGGGAATCGGGCGTGGGCCGGCGCGGCGCCGGTTCTGGCGATCGGCTGCACGAGCCTGAACCACAAGTACAACGGCAAGCGGAACGCGGCGGCCGAGCACGACCTGGGCTCGGCGAGCGCCCAGATGGCCCTCCAGGCGATCGCGCTGGGGCTGCACGCCCACCAGATGATCGGCATCCTCCCCGACCGCGTCCGCGAGCTGTTCCACGTCCCCGAGGGCGTCCAGCCGCTGACCGGCATCGCGATCGGATACCTCGGCGACCCCGCCTCGCTCCGCGAGAACCTCCGCTCCCGCGACCTCACGCCCAAGGGCCGGAAGCCGCTCGCGGAGTTCGTCTTCGGCGGGTCTTGGGGGGAGAAATCGCCCCTCGTGGGCTGATCCGAGATTCGTCGCCCCCGGGTCCGAAAACGGCCAGACTCGGGGCGAGCCGACGCTAAGATTCGGCCATGGAACTCGAACCGGACCTCTGCTATCGGGCCCTGTCCGCCCGCGACCCGCGCTTCGACGGGGTGTTCTTCGTCGGGGTCACGTCGACCGGGGTCTACTGCCGGCCGATCTGCCCGGCGCGGACGCCCGGCCGCGAACGCTGCCGGTTCTACCCGGTGGCGGCGGCGGCCGAGCGGGAGGGCTTCCGCCCCTGCCGTCGCTGCCGGCCCGAGCTGGCGCCGGGCGCCGCGCCGGTGGACGCCGTCGGCCGGACGGCCCGGCTCGCCGCGTCGCGGATCGCGGCCGGGGCGATGGACGGGCGCGGGCTCGACGCCCTGGCCCGCGAGCTGGGCGTGGGCCCGCGGCACCTCCGCCGGGCGATCCGGCGCGAGCTGGGCGTCTCGCCGGTGGAGCTGGCCCAGACGCATCGCCTGCTGCTGGCCAAGCGGCTCCTGACCGACACGTCGCTGCCGATCATCGACGTGGCGTTCTCCAGCGGCTTCGCCAGCGTCCGGCGGTTCAACGCCCTGTTCCGCTCGCGCTACCGCCTCACGCCCGGCGACCTCCGCAAGTCGGCCGGCCGCACGGCCCCGGACGGGCGGATCCGACTGACCCTCGCCCACCGCCCGCCGTTCGCCTGGGACGCCCTGCTCGACTTCCTGCGGGCCCGGGCCGTCGCGGGGGTCGAGCGGGTGACGGCGGACGCCTACCTGCGGACCGTGAGCGTCGGCGGCGTCGGCGGCTGGATCCGCGTCGAGCCGTCGCCGCGCCGCCATGCGCTCACCGTCGACCTGCCGATCGCCGCGGCCCGCGGGCTGCCCTCCCTGCTGGCCCGGCTCCGCCGCCTGTTCGACCTCGACGCCGCCCCCGACGCGATCGACGACCACCTGGCCCGCGACGGCCGGTTGCGCGAGGACGTCCGGCGCACGCCCGGCCTGCGCGTCCCCGGCGCGTTCGATCCCTTCGAGCTGGCCGTCCGCGCCGTGCTGGGGCAGCAGGTCTCGGTGCGCGGGGCGACGACGCTCGCCAGCCGGTTCGCCTACGCGTTCGGCGAGCCGATCGAGACGCCGTTCCCGGAGCTGGACCGGCTCACCCCCTCGCCCGAGCGGGTCGCCGCCGTGACCCTGGACGAGCTGGCCGCGATCGGCCTGGTCCGCTCCCGCGCGGAGTGCCTGCGGGCCCTCGCCGCGGCGGTCCGCGACGGGGACGTCTCCCTGGAGCCCGGCCCCGACCCGGAACGGCTCATGACGATCCCGGGCATCGGCCCCTGGACCGCCGATTACATCGCCATGCGGGCCTGGGGCCGGCCCGACGCCTTCCCCCACCACGACCTCGTTTTGCGGAAAGCCCTGGGGACGCGCTCGCCCGCCGAGGCCCTCGCCGCGGCCGAGCCCTGGCGGCCCTGGCGCGCCTACGCGGCGATGCACCTGTGGCGACGATCGGCCGACCGTTCGAGTGCGGGGAGGAACGAGCGAGGTGCTCCGTCGGAAACATCGGAGAAGGGTGGCGACAAGCATCCTTCTCCCCTCGTGGGAGAAGGTGGCCGAAGGCCGGATGAGGGGGCGACCGCCGTCGCTCCTCGCGGCCGGCGTGGACTTTGACGTCTACGGCTCTCGGTCGCGCCCCCCTCATCCGCCCCTCCGGGGCACCTTCTCCCACGAGGGGAGAAGGGAGGATTCATGCTCCCGCTCCGATGTTTCCGACGGAGCACCCTGGAGAAGGCCCTCGTCATCGGCCTGCTCAGGGATCGCGCGCCGACGTGCCCTCGGCACCCCGGCGACCCTCACCCGCCGTTGCGCGGCCGCCCTCTCCCGGCGGGAGAGGGGACTTCAATTGGAGGAAGATACGATGACCCCGTCCACCTGGTACACGACCCTGCCCAGCCCCGTCGGGGCGCTGCTGCTCGTCTCCGACGGCCGGGCCCTCACCGGCCTCTACACGGAGGGGCACCGGGACGACCCGCGGCCCGACCCGTCGTGGCGATGCGACCCCGCCCCGTTCCGGGAGGCGACGGCCCAGCTCGCCGCCTACTTCGACGGCGAAACCCGACCGTTCGACCTCCCGCTGGCCCCCCGCGGGACGGATTTCCAGCGCGCCGTCTGGGCGGCGCTCCGGGAGATCCCGTTCGGCGATCGCATTAGCTACGGCGAGCTGGCGCGGCGGATCGGGCGGCCGTCGGCGAGCCGGGCGGTCGGCGCCGCGAACGGATGCAACCCGATCTCCATCGTCGTCCCGTGCCACCGCGTCGTCGGCGCGGGCGGCGCGCTCACGGGGTACGCCGGCGGGCTGGATTGCAAGCGGCGGCTCCTGGAGCACGAGGCCCGCTTCGCCGTGGTCGGATCGGCCGCGGGCTGCGATAATGGATAGGACGGCGGGATTCGCCCGCCGGCCCGATCGAAGGAGGTGCCGCACGATGTCACGCAACCCCCATCTCGACCGAGTCGCGGCGTGGAACCTCGCGCGGACGCGGCGGCACTTCTTCCGCGACTGCGGCGTGGGCGTCGGCAAGATCGCGCTGGCGTCGATGCTGATGCAGGGGCGATCGCGCGCGGCCGACCTCGCCGCCACGGCCGACCCGCTCGCGCCCCGGGCGCCCCACTTCGAGCCCAAGGCGAAGCGGGTCATCTTCCTGTTCATGGCCGGCGCCCCCAGCCAGCTCGACCTGTTCGACCCCAAGCCCGAGCTGACCAAGCACGACGGCAAGCCGATCCCGGCCGACGTGGTCAAGGACCAGCGCTACGCCTTCATCCGGCCCGACGCCAGCCTGATGTCGTCGCGATACCGCTTCTCCCGCCACGGCGAATGCGGCGCCGAGCTGTCCGAGATGCTGCCGCACCTGGCGAAGGTGGTGGACGACGTCGCCATCGTCAAGTCGATGCACACCGACCAGTTCAACCACGCCCCGGCGCAGATCTTCCTGGAGACCGGCTCCCCGTTCCCCGGCCGGCCCAGCATCGGCTCCTGGGCCGTCTACGGCCTGGGGAGCGAGTCGGCCGACCTCCCCGGGTTCGTCGTCTTCTCGTCGGGGAGCGGCCTCAGCGGCGGCGCGTCGCTCTGGTCCAGCGGCTTCCTCCCCACGTCGTTCCAGGGCGTCCCGTTCCGGTCGAAGGGGGACCCGATCCTCGACGTCGCCAGCCCGGCGGGCGTCGACCGCGCGTTCGACCGCGACACGCTCGACCTGATCCGCGACCTCAACCGCGACCACCTCGGCGCGGTGGGCGACCCCGAGATCGCCACCCGCATCAACGCCTACGAGATGGCCTTCCGCATGCAGGCCAGCGCCCCGGAGCTGATGGACCTCTCCGACGAGTCGCCCGCCACCCTGGCCATGTACGGGGCCGAGCCGGGCAAGCCCTCGTTCGCCCTGAACTGCCTGCTCGCCCGCCGCCTGGTCGAGCGCGGGGTCCGGTTCGTCAACCTGTTCCACGAGGGCTGGGACCACCACTCCGACGTCGCCGGCGGCCTGAAGGGCCAGTGCGGCCTGACCGATCGCGGCGCCGCCGCCCTGGTCATGGACCTCAAGCAGCGCGGGTTGCTGGAAGACACCCTGGTCGTCTGGGGCGGCGAGTTCGGCCGGACGCCGATGGTCGAGTCCAACGCCGCGCTCGGCCGCAGCATGGGCCGCGACCACCACCCCCAGGCGTTCACGATGTGGATGGCCGGCGGCGGGATCAAGGGGGGCCAGACGATCGGCCGGACCGACGACCTGGGCTTCCACGTCGTCGAGGACGGGGTGCATGTCCACGACCTCCAGGCCACCCTCCTCCACCTGCTGGGCTTCGACCACACCCGGCTGACGTTCAAGTCCCAGGGCCGCCAGTTCCGCCTCACCGACGTCCACGGCGAGGTGGTCAAGAAGCTGCTGGCGTAGCCGGCCCGGCGTCGTCGGGCGCCTTCCGCTCCTCCCACGGCCAGCGCCCGGGGCGTCGGTCCCGGCCCGTCAGCGCCAGGCCGACGGCGGCCCCCGCGCCGAGCGCGACGAGCATATGGGCCAGGAGGCGCGCGCCGCGCTGGGCGGCCAGGGGGCGGTCGGTCTCGGCCAGCGGGAAGAGCGCCGCGCCGGCCGCGCCGTAGACCAGCGTGGCGACCAGGGCGCCGCCGAGGGCGAACGCGGCGAACCGGGGCGCGAGCTTGATCCCGCCCAGGGCGAACCCGAAGGCGGCCCCGGCCGCGGCGGCGATCGGCCCCCAGATGAGGGCCTGGGTCGCCGTCCCGATCAGGATCGGGTCGATCGAGGAGCGGTCGCGGAACTTCAGGGCCCCGGGGAGGACGCCCAGGGAGAGGAGCCCGCCGGCGATCGTCCCCAGGACCAGGCCCGCGGCCCCGCCCCGGGCGCCGCGCCGGGCGTCGCCGCGGATCAGCCCCGCGGCCAGCCCCTGGAACAGGCCCAGCAGGCCCCCCAGCCCGGCGTAGGCGGTCGCCGCGCCCCGGGCCATCGCCGCGTCCCGCGCGGCGGGCGTCGGCAGGTCGGAGATGATCCCCTGGAACCGCCGCGAGACCCCCGCGGCCTCGAACGCCCCGTAGGTCGACTCGCCGAGGGCGAACGCCGCCAGCCCCGCCGCGGCCCCCGCCAGCAGGCAGGCGATCAGCGGGTGGAACACCAGCAGCGGCCCTTCCCCACCCTCCTCGCCGTACCGGAGCTGCAACTTCTCGCGGCCCTCGGCCGGCGCGTCTGCTTCGGGTGCGTCGCCCATGGGATCCCCCCGCCGTCCGGGCCTCGGCGCGGCTTCGATCGGCGGCCTTCGCGCCGGGTTTGATGAAAGGTCGTCAATCGTCGAGGTGCGGCCCGCGATCGGGGCTCCTCCTTACTCTGCCCTCGCGGCGGCCTCCCGTCCAGTGGCCCCGACGTCGAGACCCGGGCCCCGGGGTTTTTCGGGACGTCGCCCGCCTGGTATGCTTCTTGCCCGTGATGGAGTGCGACGGGCCCTCGGCCCGAGACGAATCAGATTCGCGAAAGGAGCGCATCGGATGAGCGGCATCAAGCGATTCGGCGCGGCGGCCGTGGTGGCGGCGATGGTCCTCGCGACGGCCCACGCCCAGCAGGAGCCCGGGCCCATCGAGCGCGCCGGCGAGAAGCTCGACCAGGCCGGGCGGAACCTCCGGGAGGGCCTGGAACGCGGCCTGAAGCGGACCGGCGAGGCGGTCCGCGAGTCGTTCGAGAACACCCGCGCCCGGGTCAACGACATGAGCGTCGAGGCCCGCGTCTACGGCCGCATCCACTGGGACAAGATGCTGGAATCCAGCCCCATCCAGCTCACCGTCGAGGCCCAGGGGATCGCCACCCTGCGCGGGTCCGTCCCCAGCGAGGAGGCCAAGAAGCGGGCCGTCGAGCTGGCCGCCGACACCGTCGGCGTCACCCGCGTCGTCGACCAGCTCGCCGTCCAGGCCGCGACCGAGGTCGTCGACCCGGCCGACCGCCCCGCCGTCGCCCCCCGGCCCCGCGCCAAGGCCGCCGCCCCCGTCACCCGCCCCGCCCCGGAGCGGTAACGAGCGCCGACGACGAGACCGACGCGACCTTCGGAGACCCCCGCCCGACCCCTCGCCCCGCGCGAGAGGCCGGCGGCGGGTCTCTTTTTTTCGTCGGGAATCCCGACCGCGTCGCCCCATGCCGCCGTGAGACGCGGGGCTTCGGGCGACGCGGCTACGACGCCCGGCGGATCCTCCCAACGTGTGGTGGTGAACGGAGATGCTCTGTGTGTGATTGACAATTTTAATATGTTAAATATGTGGATTCCAGTAATTTTATCGCTTGGGCTGGCCGTTCTATTGGGGTGATTAAGTCTGTCTTATTGATTGTGACTGTCTTGACAGAAATTTCGGGTCGTCGACAATAGAGCACGTCCGGCCATGGGGCCTCATCGCAGACCCCCCGGCGAGCCATCGTCGGGGCGGCAGCATCCTCCGCCCCCGCCGGTCCCGCCCCTTCGGATTCGCCAGCCCGATGACTCATCGCCCGCATGGCCCGGCTCGCGGCCCGTGCCAGGGCGCGCGCCCGCCGGCCTCGGTGGGAGCGGGATCGCGGCCGGCCGGGAGAACCTCTCTGCAATGAACCGCTCACGATCGCTCCTCGCATCGGCCGTCCTCGTCATGGCGGCCTCGTTCCCCGTCGGTTGCACCCCCGACGATCCGGACAGGACGGGCGACGCCAAGGCCGGCATCGGCGCGGCCGGGACGAACGACCCGAACGCCCCGAAGTCGCAGGAGGAGGCGCGCAAGCGCCAGTTGGAGGAGGAGGCGGCCTTCCGCAAGGCCCGCAAGTCGTGATGCGGGTGCCGGGGCGATTCCGCCCGGCGTCCGCTCGCCGCCACGCCACGCGACCCCTCGGGCGGGCCGCCTCGCCGTCTCCCTCCGTCCTCTGATCTTCGCGCCATCCTGACACAAGGACGCCCTCTCATGTCTGGTTATATGCGTCGCGCCTTCACGCTGATCGAACTCCTCGTCGTGATCGCCATCATCGCCGTCCTGATCGCCCTGCTGCTGCCCGCCGTCCAGTCCGCCCGCGAGGCGGCCCGGCGGTCGCAGTGCGTGAACAACCTGAAGCAGATCGGCCTGGCGGTGCAGAACTACGAGTCCTCCAACGGCGTGCTGGCGCCGACGGGCCTGAGCCCGTGGCCCGGCAACGACTACTACGACGCCCACTTCTCGATGAAGCTGCGGCTGCTGCCATTCTTCGAGCAGCAGGCCCTGTACAACGCCTGCAACGTCGTCCTCTCGTCCTACGTCGACGGGGGCCGGATGGAGAACTGGACGGTCGGCCATACGCGGGTCGCGGCCTACATCTGCCCGTCCGACGGCAACGCCGGCTGGGACGACCAGGTGGCGGCCAGCTACGCCAACAACCTGGGCCGCAACCGCTACTACAACAACTGGGCGTCCGACGGCCCGTCGTGGTGGCTGGGGACCGACGGCGGCCTGAACAAGATGGTCACGCTGGCCGCCGTCACCGACGGGACGAGCAACACCGCCATCTTCAGCGAGGTCCTCAAGGGGACCGGCACCGGCATCGGCCCCGGCAGCAAGGACGGCCGCCACATGCTCTACCGGTCCGAGAACAACGATATGGGCATCCGCGACTACGCCGACAAAGCGAACAACAACTTCCTCCTCTTCCAGGCCTGCCGCGAGAAGGGGACCGTCCGCACCTGGGACTACAAGGGCGAGCGCTGGATCCAGGGCGACGCCGCCCGCGGCGGCGGCTACCACCACATCGCCACCCCGAACCAGAAGTCGTGCGCCCTCGACGGCAACACCGGCCCGAACCGCAACGGCGACTCGATCATCGCCGCCTCCTCGAACCACCCCGGCGGCGTGAACGTGCTGCTCCTCGACGGCTCGGTCCGGTTCGTGAAGGACACGATCGACTACCAGAGCTGGCTGGCCGTCGGCACCCGCGCCGGCGGCGAGATCGTCTCGTCCGACGCCTTCTGATTCCATCCCGCGCCCGTGGCCTCCCCATCACGCGGGGCCGCGCCCGACCTCGGGCGCGGCCCCGCGGTCGTTCCCGCCTCGCGACGACCTTCGACGGTCCCTCGGATTCCTGAAATCCCGCGATCGATCCTCGCGACCATATCCAGACGAGGGGGTCGACCGATCTTTGACAATCCGGAGGGCATCGAAGGCGCGTCGCGGCCGACGCGCCCGGTCCGGTCGCCCCTCGCGCACGCCGCCCCCTCGCTCGAAGGGGCGACGCGAACGGGGAAGGCCCGTGGACGCCGCCCCCGGGCGGTGACGACGCTCGCGATCGAATCGACTTCGACGATCGAAGCCAATCGAAAACCGAGGCCAAGTCGTTTTCTGCGAAGCTCTTGCGTTGCGGTGTGCGTGCGGCGTTCGGCGACGAACGAAGCCGACGGCCGGGGCCGCCGGCCTCTTCATCCGGGCCCCGGGGCGTCGTATAGTGCAGGCCGGAGCCGGGGGCGTCGTGGCCCCGGCGTCGCATCGAGTATTTTTGACGCGTTGAGGCGAGGGGCGGGACGATGCTGCGAACGACGAGCCTCCGGGCGGCGGCCGGGCTGCTGGCGGGGCTGGCGGCCCTGGGGAGCGGGACGGCGCGGGCGGACGTGAAGTTGCCGGCGATCTTCGGCGACCACATGGTCCTCCAGCGCGACCTGAAGGTCCACGTCTGGGGCTGGGCCGAGCCGGGCGAGGACGTGAAGGTCGAGTTCCACGGCCAGGCCCGGACCACCAAGGCCGACGGCGACGGCGCGTGGAGCGTCTCCCTGGAGCCGGTCGCGGCCGGCGGGCCGTTCGAGATGGTCGTGACGGGCAAGAATACGCTGACCTTCAAGGACGTCCTCGTCGGCGAGGTCTGGGTCTGCTCCGGCCAGTCGAATATGCAGTGGTCGGTCGGCTCCTCCACGCACGCCGACCTGGAGATCGCCGCGGCGAACTACCCGAACATCCGGCTGATCTCCGTCCCGCAGGTCGGCACGCAGGAGCCGCAGAAGGACTTCAAGGGCGAGTGGAAGCCCTGCTCGCCGCAGACGGTCGGGCCGTTCTCGGCCGTCGGCTACTTCTTCGGCCGCCAGCTCCACCAGACCCTCGGCGTCCCCGTGGGCCTCATCAACGACGCCTGGGGCGGCTCGGCCTGCGAGGCCTGGATCCCCCGCGAGACCCTCGCCGCGGACCCCAAGTACAAGGACCTCCTCGCCGCCTGGGAGGAGCGAGAGAAGGGCTACGACGCCGCCAAGAAGGCGTATGAGGACGCCAAGGCCAAGGCGAAGGCCGAGGGCAAGCCCGGCCCCAAGCCGCACGAGGATCCCGACGGGCTGATGAAGGGGAACGCCCGCCCCGGCAACATCTTCAACGGCGTCTTGCTCCCGACCATCGGCTACGGCATCAAGGGCGCCATCTGGTACCAGGGCGAGACCAACGCCGGCCGCGCGTACCAGTATCGAGATATGTTCCCGCTGATGATCGAGACCTGGCGCAAGCTCTGGGGCCTGGGGAACTTCCCGTTCTACTGGGTCCAGCTCGCCGACTTCATGGCCGAGAAGCCCGAGCCCGCCGACAGCGCGTGGGCCGAGCTGCGCGAGGCCCAGACGATGACCATGGGCCGCCTCCCCAACACCGGCGAGGCCGTCATCATCGACATCGGCGAGGGGAAGGACATCCACCCCAAGAACAAGCAGGACGTCGGCATGAGGCTCGCCCGCTGGGCGCTCGCCCGCGACTACGGCGTGAACGTCCCCTGCCAGAGCCCCACCTACAAGGCGATGGAGAAGAAGGACGGCAAGGTCGTCCTCACCTTCGACCACGTCGACGGCGGCTTCCGCCCCTTCGACGTCAACGAGCCCCGCGGCTTCACGATCGCCGGCGCGGACAAGAAATTCGTGAACGCTCAGGCCAAGGTGATCGGCCCCGACAAGGTCGAAGTCTGGTCCGACCAGGTCGCCCAGCCCGAGGCCGTCCGCTACGCCTGGGCCGACAACCCGGTCTGCAACATGTACAGCGCGGTGGGCCTCCCCCTCACCCCGTTCCGCACCGACGACTGGCCGGGCGTGACGGCCAACGCCACCAAGTGACCCCGAAGGGGGGGCGGCCGATCCTGACGTCGGCCGGCCCCGCCTCGACGGGCTTCCCAGAAGGAGCCGAACCGTGAAGCCCGAAGATGTAAAGGTCGTGAAGGGGCCCTTGGTCACCGCCTCGGCGGAGGAAGTGGAGGCGCTGGAGGCGAAGCTCTGGATCACGTTCCCCGACGGCTACATCGATTACGTCACGCGGCTCGGCGAGGGCTATCTTTCCGACTTCATCCGGATCCACCCGCCCTGGCGTATCGACAAGGAAGTGGACGCCTGGAGACGAGAGCGCGCCCAGTACTGGTTCTGGGACGAAGGTCCCCCTCTCCTACCTAAGGCGCGAGCGGTGGAATGCGTATGCATCGGCGACACGCTCAACGGCGACCAACTGGTCTTCCACCCGTCTCGCCGCGATCGCCTGTTCGTCCTCCCTCGCCAGCAATGCGAGGTTTTCGAGGCCGGCCCCGACCTGCTGTCGGCCGTCGACTGGATGCTCCGCTCCGGCCGCCTGATCGCCGGCGCACGGCGAAAGCTGCAATTCGAGGCGTTCGACAGCCGCCTCGAAGAGCCCGATGAGGACGATGACGACGACGTATTCGGCGATCCCGTCGAGGCTTCCGACCGTATCAAGACTTCGACGGACGGCCTGATCGGCGAGGCCCGCGTCTGGGCGGATCGGCGTCGCGTCCACAGGCGGGCCGATCGCTTCTTCGCCGACTATCTCAATCGCGGCATGACCCGCGGCATGACCGCGGTCCGGCAGTGCGAGGCGCTCGTGTTCGAGGCCGAGACCGCCTCGGGATATCACCTCGGATACATGGCGATCTACAAGTTGATCGACGGTAAGACCAAGAAGGCGGTAGACTCCATCGCTTTTCACTATTCCGACGACGGATTCATGGGGGCGGGGCCGTTGCCTTGAGCCCCGACGGCGGGGCTTGCCGCGGCGACGCCCGCCGACTCCGTTCCGAACCGACGACTGGCCGGCCGGTCGAGGGAGCCATCCCTTGGAGCATCGCGACGAATCCCCTACGACCGCGACCGTCGATCCCCCGCCGCGAACCGCCTCGCTCGCCCGCGCGGTGATGGTCGGGGCGGCGAGCATGGCGCTGGGGGGATGCGTGGTCCTGGTGGTCGAATTCGTCCTGAATCGCGGCCGGGACGGCCTGTTCGATCTCTCCTGGCCGTCGGTCCTGGTCGGCTACCCGATCCTGGGGGCCGTGGTCGGCTGGATGAGCCATCGCAACCCGGAGACGCGGACGCGGGCCCGGGGCATCGGTATTCCGGAGGGCTACTACGCGACCGGACCCGTCTCGGATGAGGCATGCGAGGCGCGGCTCCGCCGCCTTCGGACGTCCGTCTGGACGGGCTTCGGCGGCGGCGTGGTCGCGGCGCTGGCGGCTGCGGCCGTCGATTTCGCCGTCCGCGGCTGGCCCTTCGTGGGCGGGACCCTGTCGGGCGGCCTGGTCCTCCTCCCTCTCCTCGGGGCGGGTTTCGGCTTCGGCCTGGGACAGCGACGGGGCGACCCGAAGCCCTCGCCCCGGGACGCCCGCTTCGGCATGCGGACCTTGATGATCCTGACGGCCTACCTGGCGCTCCTCCTCGGCTTCGGGATGCGGATCTCCCGGGTCGGCAACGAGGCCAGGTTGTTGCATGAGAAGTCGCGGGCGGCGAGCCGATCGGCCGACTTCTATCGGAAGGGCCTGGCCGACTACCACGCCAACCTCGGCCGCAATCCGCCGCGGCCCAGCCTGGACCCCCAGAACGTCGACGTCTTCCGCCGGCTGGCCGAGTATCAGGAACAACTCGTCGAGAAGTACGCGAAGGCCGCCCAGGCGCCTTGGCTCCCGGTCGCGCCCGATCCCCCGCCGCCCAATTATTGAGCCAGGACCCGCCTCCATGCCCCGCTGGGACGACGACCCCGACGACGACTGGGACGACGACGAGCCGGTCGACGAGGGCGACGACGGCCTCGCCCCCTGCCCGTACTGCGGCCGCGAGATCCTGGAGGACTCGGAGCGCTGCCCGCGCTGCGGGTCGTACATCTCCCGCGAGGACGCCCCCTATGAACGCAAGCCGTGGTGGATCATCGTCGGGGTGATCGCCTGCCTGTACGCGGTCTACCGCTGGACGTTCTGATCGCCGAGGGCGAACTCGGGCGGGGCCCCCGGGCCCGTCGCCCGGTAGAAGAACGGGGCGTGCGACCAGCTCCAGAGGTCGCGCGGCCGTTCGAGGTTCCAGCGATGGGCCTCGAAGGCGATGCAGGGGACGTGGATCGCGAACCCCAGCAGCGCCAGCGCGGCGAGCGTCGCGACGCCGCGGCGGGTCCGCGCCAGGGCGGCGGCGACGGGGGCCGCCAGCAGGGCCAGCGGCGGCAGGGCGTCGATCATCAGCCGTGAGCCGTAGCAGTAGCCGCCGGCCCACTCCCACCACGCCGCGATCAGGACGACGTGCAGCACGACGGCCGCCAGGCAGAACGCCCGCCACCCCGGCGGGCCGACGTCGCCGGAGGGGCGCCGGAAGCCGTGTCGGGCCCAGGCCGCGACGCCGACGACCGCCAGCACGGCCCACGGCTGGTAGACGAAGAGCCCCCGGGCCGGGCTGAACAGGACCCCCAGCATCGGCCATGCGGCGAAGAACGACCAGTATCCCGCCGTCCCGGCGTGGGCGTGGATCGTCGCCGGGCCGCGGAGGTCGTGGTAGATCCAGGCGTGGAAGCCCAGCCAGGGGGCCAGCCCCATCGCCCCGCACGCGCCCAGCCACAGGCCCCGCCTCGGCGAGCGGGCCAGGGCCCACAGGCCGAACAGCGCCGCCAGCAGGCCGGCCGTCGGCCGGCAGGCGACCATCTGCGCCAGGGCGAACCCCTGGAAGGCCGTGGCCCGGCGGCCGGGGCGGCCGTCGCGGGCGCACTCGACGAGCAGCGCGGCCAGCAGCCAGACGACCACCCCGCCGTGCTGCCAGAGGCCCAGGCCGACGTTCGTGAGGAACCCGCTGCCGGTCGCCAGCAGCAGGGCCGTCGCCGCGCCGCCTCGGGCCGTCGCCAGCCGCGAGGCGACCAGGAAGGCCAGCCCCAACGCCAGCGCCGCCACCGCCGAGGCCGTCGCCTTCTCCAGATACCGGAGCGTCGCGGCCGAGTCCAGGTCGGCCCCCATCGCCCGCGCCGGCAAGGCCGCCAGCACGGCGAACGGGACCATCCCCGAGGGATAAGCCGACACGATCCGGCCGCCGACCTCCTGGAAGCTGTAGCATCGCACGCCGTCCCGGGTGCGGAGCAGCGGCGGGCGCAGGCCCTCGAACTCGCGGAGGTCGACGTCGCCGTCGCGGATCAGGCTGACGGCCGTCGGCGTCACGGGCCGGGTGTCGAACGTCCCCAGCGTCCCGCCGTTGGAGGCCTCGAACAGGAAGAACGGGGCCGCGACGAACGCCACGGCCGCCCGCCAGGGGATCGCCGGGCCTCCCCGCCCCCACTCTTCGGCCTCGCGCCGGGCGGCGACGGCCCATGACCGCAGGCGTCGCCGATACCCGGCGTTCAGCGTCCATCGGATCGCGGGGAGGGCCAGCCCGAGCCAGGGCCAGAACCGGGCGTTCGGGCCGGCCCGCAGCCAGAGGGCCAGGCCGGCGGCGGCGAGCGCCCAACTCAGGATGTCGAGCGCGACGCGGAGGCGCGGGCCGCGCCCGCTCGCCTCGGGGACTGCATCGATCCCTTCCATCGGACCGTCGCCTCGGCCGGGCCTCCCGAGCGGTTCCCATCGGACGCCCTATCGAGATCGGCGTCCGCCCCGGGGCGCATGAGGCCGTCGTCGGGCCGGCGGCCTCGGCCCGCCGGCGCGATCGCGCCGACCGACGCAGGCCGTCGCCGCGTCAACGTCCGCCGGTCTTCCGCCACGGCAGCAGTTCCCCGAAGCCGCGGCCCCGGAAGTTCCACATGATCAGGAACGTCGCCAGGCTGATCGACAGCCCCAGGACGAGGATCGGCCCCAGGTATCCCATCACGCTCCTCCGCTCGACGTCGAGCCGGTTCTCTCGCGGGGGCGTCCCGTCCGCCCCGCCCGCCCCAGCCCATCCAGCTAGTATACGCGTCGAGGCGATCCCCGGAGGGGTGCCGCCCGTCGGCGGGTCGTGCTCGGGACTCGTCGGTCGAGAACGAAAATGGTCGTCGATTCTCGGTGATGGTTCGAGGTTGATTCGGAACGATCGACGGATTTCGTCTAAGTGCATAAAAGATCGATTTATTTCTTGACGGGAGAGCCCGCGCGAGACGAGCATTGCGCGGCCTTCGGATGTGGATCTTGGCGATGGGATCGGGGTGCCACGGCGGGCCCCGTACGCGTCGCCCCGCGTGGGGCGGCGACGGGGCCCGAAAGGGGGGGGTATGGGACGCAAGCTCGGACTCACGCTCGTCATCGCGGCCGTCGTCGTCGGGCCCTGGGCGACCCTCGCGCGGGCGGACTTCACCATCTACGACGACATGCACGAGACGCTGATGGAGGCCCAGGCGAACCAGGGCCTGTTCATCGGATTCCTGTTCGGTCCGGACGACGGGGCCGTCATCCATCTCACGGCCAACCTCGACACGTCCACGGGAGAGTTCTCCTACATCACGGACCCGGGCAATTCCTACCTCGGCGAGGCCATCGCGCTGAGCATGAGCGGCGTCTACGACGCCGTCACGCGCATCGCGACCTGGACGGCGACCGGCAGCCTGGGGGCCATGAGCTGGTCGTCCGTAGGGTCGGCCGAGTGGGAGGGGGATCCCACGGGCAAGATCGAGGAGAAGGTCACCCTGGGCGGCAAGGATTACACGGTCAAGGGCGACATCGAATACGCCATCGACCCGACGACCAAGAAGGGGACCAGCACGGGCAAGTACACCTTCACCGGCCCGGCGGGGACCCCCTACGCCGGGCCCTTCGGGCCCTACAACGGCACCGATTCGTTCGGCGGCCAGCCGGGCGACCGCTGGCAGCACAAGGTCACCGTGCCGGTGAACCCGGTGACGCCCAAGGGGGTGGTCGAGTTCTCCAGCGGCGCGTTCCTCGCGGGCAACGGGGCGGCGGCCCCGGCCACGCTCCAGATCACCAGCGTCCCCGAGCCGTCCTCGCTCGCGATGGCCGGCCTGGCCGCGGCGACCCTCCTCGGCGTCGCACGCCTCCGCGCCCGACGCCCGGCCTGACCGCGGCCGACGCCCCGGCCGGAATCCCCCTCGCGCGTCACTCGGGTATATAATGGCGGCGCGTGGGGAGATCATCCGGCCCGGGGCATCCGTCATGAGCGTCCGATCCGTCGTCCCCGGCCTGTGGCAGGTGCCGATCCGCTACGTCAACGCCTTCATCCTCGACGACGGCGACGGCCTGACGCTGATCGACACGGGCATGCCGGGCGGCCACGCGACGATCCTGGAGGCGATCCGCTCCCTCGGCCGGGCCCCGGCCGACGTCCGCCGGATCCTGGTCACGCATTGCCACAGCGACCACTCCGGCGGCCTCGCCGAGCTGAAGCGCGCGACCTCCGCGCCGGCCTTCATGCACCCGGTCGACGCCGCGATGGTGCGCGAGGGCCGGGCCCTCCGGCCGCTCTCGCCCGCGCCCGGCCTGCTCAACCGGCTCGTCTGCCGGTTCCTCCTCCCCGACGCGCCGACGGAGGTCGAGCCGACGGCCGTCGAGCACGAGGTCGCCGACGGCGACGCGCTCCCCGGCGGCCTCCGCGCGATCCACGTCCCGGGCCACTGCGCCGGGCAGATCGCGCTCCATTGGCCCGGGCGCGGCGGCGTCCTGATCGCCGCCGACGCCGCGGCGAACGCCTTCGGCCTGGCCCTCAGCCCGATGTACGAGGACCTGTCCGAGGGCCGGCGCAGCCTGGCGAGGCTGTCGGCCCTCGACTTCGAGGTCGCCGTCTTCGGGCACGGCCGGCCGATCCTCTCGGGCGCTTCGAAGCGGTTCGCCCGGATGTGGCCGCCGGCCCGATGACTCCGGTCGGCCTCACCACGACGACCCGCCGCCCCCGCCGAAGCCGCCGCCGGACGAGCCCCCCCCGCCGAAGCCCCCCGACGACCAGGAGTAGCCTCCCCCGCGGCCGGAGCCGGTCGAGACCTGGGCTCGGGGCTGGGTGGGGAACGTCCGGTTCATCATCCACATGGAACGGTCCATGTCGTTGATGAGGACCCAGGTCGAGAAGTCGTCGCCCGCGGCGGGGCGATACCAGTCCGGGGGCTTGCGGTACAGGTCGGCGAACGCCTTGCCCCAGCGGTCCGACAGCCCGAAGATGATCGCGTAGGGGAGCAGCCGCTCGAAGACCCCCCGGCGCTCCTGGTCGCGGAGGTCGTCCACCTCGGCCCTCCGGATGTACTCCTCCAGGCCGGCGATCTTCTCCCAGGCGATCCGCCCCTTCCGCGTCTTCCGCGACATGTACCGGCTCGTCGCCACGACGGCCGCCGCCGACAGCGCCCCGGCGATCACCACCGGCGCGAGGAAGATCCGGTCGATCAGCGCGAGCTGGACCATCGCCGCCAGGGCCGTCGCCGCCGCGACGAGCACCAGGCCGGCCGCCAGGAACCCCGTCCGGACGGTCTCCGGGTTGCCGTCGAAATACCTGGCCCGGCTCAGCGTCCCGTACAGCTCGTCCTTCACGATCGGGAGGATCGGGTAGAACTTCTCCTGGAGGTCGCTCAGAAGGACCGAGTCCGCATCCCCCTGGAAGACCCGGTTGAACAGCAGCCTCTCGAACGGCCTGAGCCCCTGCGGGTCGCGCAGCTTCACGAAGCGGTAGTCGGTCCCGGTCGAGAACCAGCCGCCGCGCTCCTGGGCCTCGATCCGGAGGTAGCCGCGGACGGCCAGGTCGATGATCGAGGCCGAGATGTCCTTCAGGTCGACCCGCTCGTCGACCAGCGTGCCGACCTCGGCCGGCGTCAGGGAGTCGGGCGGCTCGTAGCCGACGACGATCGTCCCCAGGCCGGGGTGGTCGCGGCCCTTCGCGAACCAGGCGAGGAGGCAGAGGGCGGCCGTGATCGGGAAGACGGCGTAGGGGAAGTTGTCGACCAGCCACCATCCCAGCTTCCGGCCGAGTCCCGGCCGCGCCGCGGCGTCGGCGGGCATGACGACCTCGACGGTGATCCCCTCGCGGGCCCGGAGCGGGCCGGTCTCGTACTCGATGGTCCGGGCGTCCACGCGGCGCTTGCGGAAGTCGCGGCCGACGGCCCCATAGCGGCCGACCCAGGCGTCGTACGAGAGCTGGGCGTCGTCGAGGTCGCGCGGGAGGTGGACCGTCACCCGAGAATGGTCGATGGGGACCTGCCATTCCGTCCCGGTCGCGTTCCAGCGCAGGACCGCCCGGCCGCCGTCGGCCCACGCCTGGTTCCCTTCCCACAGGATGGCCCGCTGGACGTGGTACCGGATCCGATACCGCTGCCGGCCGCGGACCACGCGGTCGGGGTCGCCGATCCGGATCTTCACCAGGTTCGATTCGTAGGACACCGACGCCGGCCACTGCGAGCCGCGGCCGTCGTCGACCCCCTGGAGGCGGAACCGCAGGGCGTACTGGTGCATCCCCACGGCGTAGCGCACGGGGATCTCGCGGAGGATGCCGTGCTTGGGGATGGCGAAGTCGGCGTCGACCGTCTCGACGACGTCCAGGCCGGCGTCGGGCCGGACGGCCACGTCGACGTCGAAGTTGGAGATCGCCCAGCCGTCGTCCCCGAGGGCCTTCGCCGCGGGCGGGCGCATCGCCGCTCCGATCGCCAGGGCGATCGCGAGCCAGGCCGCGCGGTTCCTGGGGGCGTTCAAGGGCGCGCCTCCCCCGCCTCGGGAGAGGCCGGCGACGGGGGCGGGGCGTCGAAGGTCACGCGGGGGGCGGATCGCTCGCCTTCGTCGATCTGGAAGAAGGGCCGGGGCGCGAACCCCGCGGCGGACGCCGCCAGCGACGACGGGAAGCCCTCGATCAGCGTGTTCAGGTCGCGGACCACCGCGTTGTAGTAGCGCCGGGCGTACTGGACGTGGTCCTCGACGTCCACCAGGGCCCGGTGCAGCTCCCGGAAGTTGTCCCCGGCCTTGAGGTCGGGGTAGGACTCGGCCACGGCGAACAGCCGGCCGACCGCGCCGGAGAGCCCCAGCTCGGTCGCGCCCCGCTCGGGGACGTTCGCCGCGCGGGTCGCCTCGGTTCGGGCCTTGACGACGTCCTCCAGGACGTTGGACTCGTGCCGGGCGTAGCCCTTGACGGTCTCCACCAGGGCCGGCACCAGGTCCCACCGCCGCTTGAGCTGGACGTCGACGTCGCTCCACGCCCCGTCGGCCCGGCGGTTCAGGCTCACGAGCCGGTTGTAGGTCCACGCCAGGTAGGCCAGGGCGAGCGAAACCACCCCGGCCACGATCCAGAATGCCGTCACGAATCGCCCCTTTCCCGCACGGCCCCGACTCGCCTCGCCACGCCGCTATCGTAGTCCGCCGAGAGAGCGGGATTCCATCCCCCAGGCCCGCGAGGGCGCTTCGCCGCTTGATCTGTACGCGCTTCCACGCGATACTGGCGGCGCGGGCTGGAGGCGAAACCCGGAACGCCAGGCGGACGCGACCCATGAGCACGACCCTGAAGCCCCGGCAGGACCAGGCCCTCTACCCCGACAGCGACGGAGAGCCGATGTCCGACAACACGGTCCAATTCCGATGGATCGTCCTCATCAAGGAGGGTTTGGAATACCTGTTCCGGGACCGGCCCGACGTGTTCGTCGCCGGCGACCTCCTCTGGTATTACGAGGAGGGGAACCCCAAGGCGAGGATCGCCCCCGACGCGTTGGTCGCCTTCGGCCGGCCGAAGGGGGACCGCGGGTCGTATCGCCAGTGGGAAGAGGGGGGCGTCGCCCCGCAGGTCGTCTTCGAGGTCCTCTCGCCGAACAACCGCATCTTCGAGATGACGCGCAAGTTCCGGCGCTACGACGACCTCGGCGTCGAAGAATATTACGTCTACGACCCGGATGAGGGACTCCTCCAGGGGTGGATCCGCCGCGACGGCCGGCTCCAGGAGGTCGTCGACCTGGACGGCTGGGTCAGCCCCCGGCTGGGCGTCCGCTTCGTCCCCGGCGAGGGCCCCGAGGGCCTCAAGCTCTACCACCCCGACGGCTCCCCCTTCCGCACCGCTCTGGAGATGCAGGAGGCCGCCGCCGAGGCCGAAGATCGCGCCCGCGCGGCCGAACGCCGGGCCGAGCGGCTGGCGGCGCGGCTGCGGGAGCTGGGCGAGTCGATCGACTGAGACGCGGGAGGAGGCCGAGCCATGAAGACTTCCATCGTGCGAGAGATCGACGACGCGATCCTGTACCCCGACGACGACGGCGAGCCGATGTCCGACAACACGGTCCAATTCCGATGGATCTGCACGATCGTCGAGGGCCTGGAGTTCCTGTTCCGCGACCGACCCGACGTCTTCGTGGCGGGGAACCTGCTCTGGTACGCCCAGGAGGGCTCGCAGCAGGTGCGCACGGCACCGGACGCGATGGTCGTCTTCGGCCGTCCCAAGGGGGAGCGAGGGTCGTACATGCAGTGGCGCGAGGGGGGCGTGCCGCCGCACGTCGTCTTCGAGGTCCGCTCGCCTGGCAACACCGTCGCCGAGATGGAGTGGAAGTTCCACTTCTACGAGGATCGCGGCGTCCAAGAATACTACTTCTTCGACCCCGACGCCCGCTCGCTCCAGGGGTGGATCCGTCGCGACGGCCGGCTGGAGGAGGTGGTGGACGTCCGGGGCTGGATCAGCCCCCTGCTGGGGATCCGGTTCGAGCCGGATGGGCCCGAAGGGTTGACCATCCATCACCCCGACGGCACCCCGTTCAGCACCGCCCTGGAGGCGCGCGAAGAGGCCCTGGACCAACGCCGGCAGAAGCTCGCCGAACGCCGGCAGAAGCTGGAAGAACGTCGTCGCGCCGATGTCGAGGCTCGCCGCGCCGAGGCCGAAGCCCGCCGCGCCGAGGCGGCCGAGAGCAAGGCCGAGGCCGAGCGCCTGCGGGCCGAGCGGCTGGCGGCGCGGCTGCGGGAGCTGGGCGAGTCGATCGACTGATCCGGATGGACGCCTCGATGGGAGAGGACCGCTTGATGAAGACGACGATCCGAGGTCTGCTCGCCCTGGCCGCGACGATGCTGGGCGGCCCCGCCGCGGACGCCGAGGAGGCCGCGGGCCTCCGCGCGGGGGCGGCCGTGGTGGACGTCTCGCCGACGACGTTCCCCGTGATCGTCAACGGCGGCTTCCTCCAGGCGATCGCGAACGAGAACCGCGACCCGCTCCACGCCCGCTGCGTGGTGCTGGACGACGGCCCGACCCGGCTGGCGATCGTCGTCGTCGACAGTTGCATGATGCCGCGCGAGCTGATCGACGACGCCAAGGCGAGGGCGTCGAAGGCGACCGGGATCCCCGTCGACCGGATGCTGATCTCGGCGACGCACACCCACACGGCCGCGTCGTGCATGGGGGCCCTGGGGACCCCCGTCGACCCGGCCTATGCGACGTTCCTCCCCGGCAAGATCGCCGAGGCGATCGAGAAGGCCGCCGCGGCCCTGGCCCCGGCCGAGGTCGGCTGGGGGGCGGTCGACGACCCCGAGCACACCCACACCCGGCGCTGGATCCGCCGGCCCGACCGGATCATCGAGGACCCGTTCGGCGACAGGACCGTCCGGGCCAACATGCACCCGGGCCACGTCAACCCCGACGTCATCGCCCCGTCCGGCCCGTCCGACACGGGGCTCACCGTCCTGGTGATCCGCGAGCCCGGCGGCCGGCCGATCGCCGTGCTGGCCAACTACTCCATGCACTACTTCGGCTCGCAGCCCGTCTCGGCCGACTACTACGGCCGGTTCGCGACGGCCCTGGCGAAGAAGGTCGCCCCCGAGGGCCCCGCGCCGGCCTGCATCATGTCGCAGGGGACCAGCGGCGACCAGCAGTGGATGGACTACGGCAAGCCCAGGGCCGACCCCGGCCTGGACGCCTACGCCGAGCAGGTCGCGGAGTCGGCCTTCAGGGCCTACAAGTCCATCAAGACCTACGAGCGCAAGCCGGCGCTGGCCATGGCCGAGGCGACCCTGACCCTCGGCCGCCGCACGCCGAGCCCGGAGCGGCTGGCCTGGGCCCGCCCGATCGTCGCCGCGATGGGCGACCGGCCGCCGAAGTCCATCGGCGAGGTCTACCCCGCGGAGGCGGTCTTCCTCCACGACGAGCCCGAGCGGACGCTGAAGCTCCAGGCGATCCGCGTGGGAGACCTGGGGATCACCGCCATCCCCGACGAGGTCTACGCCCTCACCGGGCTGAAGCTGAAGGCCCGCAGCCCGCTGCCGACCACGATGAACGTCGAGCTGGCCAACGGCGCCGAGGGCTACATCCCCCCGCCCGAGCAGCACGCGCTCGGCGGCTACACCACCTGGCCCGCGCGCACCGCCGGGCTGGAGGTCCAGGCGGAGCCGAAGATCGTCGAGGCCGTCCTCGGCCTGCTGGAGCGGGTGGCCGGCCGCCCCCGCCTCCGCGAGCGGGCCCCGTCGACGCGCTACGCCGAGGTCGTCCTCGCCGCCCGCCCCGCGGCCTTCTGGCGGCTGGACGAGATGGACGGCGTCGAGGCGCTCGACGCCACCGGGCGCGAGCGCCCGGCGACCCGTCGCGGGGGCGTCGCCCTGTTCCTGCCAGGCCCCCCCCTGCCCGGCTTCCGCGCCCCCGACGGCCGGATCGACCGCGCCTCGCACTTGGCCGGCGGCTCGCTGACGGCCGACTTCGCCGCGTCGCCCGAGGTCTACTCCGTCGACCTCTGGTTCTGGAACGGCCTCGAACCGGCCGGCCGGCCCGTCGCCGGCGTGCTGTTCGAACGCGGCCGGGGCGGCGTCGCCGGCGACTCGGTCGCGATCACCGGCGCGACCGAGGGCGTCCCTCCCAATCGCCTCGCCTTCGCCCACGGCGGGGCGGCGAGTTCGTCCACCCCGCCGGCGATCGGCAAGGCCGACGTCGCGGCCAAGACGTGGCATCACCTGGCCTTCGTCCGCCAGGGGCGTCGCGTGCTCGTCTATCTCGACGGCGTCCTGGACCTGGAAACCGAGGCCGATTCCGACCCCGCGCCGAAGGGTGCCCCATCGACCTTCACCCTCGGCGACCGCCGCGAGCACGCCGAGAGCTTCGAAGGGCTGCTGGACGAGGTCGCCGTCTACGACCGGGCCCTGTCGGCCGACGAGGTCGCCGAGCACGTCCGCGCCGCGACCGACCCGGCCGATCAGGCCGACCCTCCCCGCTGATCCCGGAGCGTACGCTCCACGAATCGTCGCACGGCCGGCTCCATCAGCTTCATCGCCAGGGGGATCCGCCCCGTCGCGCGCACATGCGTGGGGTCCAACTCCAGGACCACCCGGTACGAAGGGCCCGACAGCGCGGCCGCCGTCCGGTCCTCGGACCACTCCACCGCATGGACCCATCGGCCGTGCTCCTCCCTCGCCCGCTCGATCGCCGCCTCGAAGTTCGCCCTCGCGGCCTCCCAGGGCTGACCGTGCTCGAACGACATGTTCAACTGGGCCATTTTTCGATCTCTCGATTAAACTTGACGCCCGTACACTGGCGATATAAGTTTCGTCGACGCCGGCGTTGGAACGACCGGGGCGGCGACCAGGAGGGTCGGACGGCGGCTCAACCCGAACGGATTATAGGGGGATACTCATGCGGCGGCTCTTCGCTTTCAATGTGACGGTCCTGACCGTGAGCCTCGTCGCCACCGCGCTGGGCGCGGGGGACGAGTCGGCCAAGGGGGGCGCGGTGACGGCCCGGGCGGCGTTCGACCGCCTCAAGACGCTCAAGGGGGAGTGGAAGCACGAGGGCGAGGGGTGCGACCCGACGGGCGAGAAGGAACCCGGGTGGGATCGGGTGCAGTACAAGGTGACGGGGGCGGGGTCGGCCCTGGTGGAGGTCTCCGGGCCCGGGACGAAGATGGAGATGCTCTCGGTCTATCACCTGGACGGCGACGACCTGAAGATGACCCACTACTGCCCCGCCCAGAACCAGCCCCGGCTGAAGCTGGACCGGGGGGCGTCGAAGCCCGAGCGGCTGGTCTTCGTCTTCGACGGCGGCTCGAACATCGACCCGGCCAAGGACGGCTACATCAGCGGCCTGGTCCTGAGCTTCGAGTCCGACTCGCTCGTGAAGGCCGACTGGCAATTCACGCAGGGCGGGACCCGGAAGGAGCACACCACGTTCGAGCTGACGCGGGATTCGAAGTGACCCGGCGGCCGACGCGAGACGGCGCCCCGGTCCCCCCCATGCAGGGAGGCCGGGGCGCCGTCGTTCGGCGGCGAGCGTCGCGCCGACGTCACTTCGAGCGGCGACGGATCGTGGCGCCCGCGACGGCCGCCGCGGCCACGCCGGCCATTACCAGCGAGGAGGGCTCGGGGACGGCGGCCAGGCCGCGGACGCCGATCGTGAACCCGTTCCAGTTCTCGTTCGTCAGGCTGGTCCAGGTGATCGAGGTGACGTTCGCGGTGAACTCGACCACGCCGTGAGGCTCGCCCGACCCGTTCAACAGGTACTCCCCGGGCGTGGAGGTGTCCTTGGTGAGCGTCCCGTTCCCCCAGTAGCCCTGCCCCATGCTCAGGATCTCGAAGTCCGAGTCGAACCTGTAGCCGTTGCCGTTCAGGCTGACCACGGCGAACAGCAGGTCCTTGACGGCCTTCGAGAAGGTCAGGGTGTGCGACGTGGCCGTGGACAGGGCGATGATGTCCGAGGTCCCGGGGGCGTCGTCGACGGTCGCGCTGACGTACGGGGCGGACGGGATGAAGTAATTCGTCTCCCCGGGCGCCCCGGTCTGGAGGAACTGGATCTGGCCCGTGTAGGTCACGTCGACCGTCTCCCCGTCCACCGTGAGGACGCCCTGCGCCGAGCCGTTCGCCCCCGGCGTCCCGCCCGTCCAGTCCACCCACAGGACCGGGGCGGCGTGGACGCCCGTCGTCGCCGCGAGCATGACGATCAAGCCGGCCAGGTGCGGGGCGATGCGATTGCTGGTCATCGTGCGCTCTCCTTGTCTGCGGGGAGGTGGCCGAAGAAGGTTCGGATGTGATCGCATATGGACGATGTCGTTCCGTGCGTGTTTTAACAAGTTCATGGGAACGATGTGCGGCGTCGTGTTTCCCGAAATCAGCGCCCCGCCGCGGGGCGGGCGAGGCCGGCCCGGAGGCCCACGGCCCGCCGGCTCCCGCCGCCGGGCGGTTGTGCCGGGCGGCCGGCGATGTATCCTGGGGGCGTTTCGGAGTTGAACGTTCCCGACAACAGGGGAGGCGGCGGCATGCGACGGATGACGGGGATGCGGGCGGCGTTCGGGGCGGCGTTCCTGGCGATGGCGGCCGGGGCCGGGGCGGCGGAGAAGCTGAAGGTCCTGATCGTCGAGGGCCAGAACAACCACGCCTGGCAGACGACCACGCCGATCCTGAAGGGCGAGTTGGAGAAGTCGGGGCGGTTCGCGGCGTCGGTGGTGACGACGCCGCCGGCCAAGGCCCCCGCGTCGGAGTGGGAGGCGTTCCGGCCGGAGTTCAAGAAGTTCGACGTCGTCCTGACCAACTACAACGGCGATCCCTGGCCGGCCCCGGTCCGCAAGGCGCTGGAGGAGTACGTCGCCGGGGGGGGCGGGCTGGTGGTCATGCACGCGGCCAACAACGCCTTCCAGGACTGGCCGGCGTACAACGAGATGATCGGCCTGGGCTGGCGCGACCCGGGCTTCGGCGACCGGATCACCGTGGACGACTCGGGCAAGGTCGTCCGTACGCCCAGGGGCGAGGGTCCCGGCTCCGGCCACGGGCCGCGGCACGCCTTCCCGGTCGTCGTCCGCAACCCGTCCCACCCCATCACCAAGGGGCTGCCGGCCGAGTGGACCCACGCGGTCGACGAGCTGTATCACGGCCAGCGCGGGCCGGCGAAGGACATGGACGTGCTGGCCACCGCCTACTCCGACAAGGCCAAGGGGGGGACCGGGACGAACGAGCCGATGCTCTGGACCGTCCCGTTCGGCAAGGGCCGCGTCGTGACCAACGTCATGGGCCACGTCCACGGCGAGGACGTCGGCGCCGTGAAGTCGCCCGACTTCCTCGCGCTGATCGTCCGCTCGGCCGAGTGGGCGGCCACCGGCGCGGTCACGACGCCCGTCCCGGCCGACTTCCCGACCGCGGCGAAGTGACCCGACCGATCGACTCGCCCCCGCCGTCGGGTTAGAATCGGCGCCGCCGAGGACGACCGACGCCCGACGACGGGGGAATCATGCCAGACATCGAGAATGGGCCGATCGCCGACGACTTCCACGAGGGGCCCGCGGATGGAGCCGAGCCGACGCCGCCGGCCGAGGCCGCCCCGTCGCCCGGGCCCCCGCCGAAGCCCGAGCGGCTCGTCTCCATCGACGCCCTCCGCGGCTTCGACATGTTCTGGATCATGGGCGGCGACGCCCTGGCGCGGGCCCTTTGCAAGTGGTGGGGCACGCCCGAGGCCGCGACCATCGGCGAGCAGTTCGAGCACGTCGATTGGGAGGGCTTCCGCTTCTACGACCTCATCTTCCCCCTCTTCCTGTTCGTCGTCGGCGCGGTGATCCCGTTCTCGCTGAAGAAGTACCAGACCGGCGAGCACCCGCGGAAGTACGCCCTCATCCGCACCGCCCGCCGCGTGGCCCTCCTGCTGGCGCTGGCATTCATCTACAACGGCGCGCTGAAGTGGGACTTCGCCAACCTGCGGTACGTCGGCGTGCTCCAGCGGATCGCGATCTGCTACGGGATCGCGGCGGTGATCTATATGTTCACGAGGACGCGCACGCAGGCGGTCGTCGTCCTGGCGATCCTGCTGGGCTACTGGGCCTTGCTGGGCCTGGCGCCCGCGCCCGAGACCGGGATCCGCGGCGACTACAGCAAGGAGACGAACCTCTCCGGCTGGGTCGACCGCCACGTCCTGCCGGGGCGGATCCTGAAGAGCTACTACGGCTACGGCGACAACGAGGGGATCCTCTCCACCATCCCGGCCGTCGCCACGGCCCTGCTGGGGGTCCTGGCCGGCGAGTGGCTCCTCTCGGGCCGGAAGCCCGGGGTCAAGGCCGTCGGCCTGCTGGGCGCGGGGGCCGCGGCCGTCGCGGCGGGCTACGGCTGGGGGCACGCCTTCCCGATCATCAAGAACCTGTGGACCAGCTCGTTCGTCCTGGTCGCCGGCGGCTTCAGCCTGATGCTGCTGGGGCTGTTCTACCTGATCATCGATGTCTGGAAGCTCCGCGGCTGGTCGTTCTTCTTCGTGGTGATCGGCATGAACGCCATCACGATCTACATGGCCGGGGCGATCATCCCGTTCGCGACGATCCGCGACTACTTCCTCGGCGGCACGCTCAAGCTGCTGAGCGAGCCCATCGTCCCCATCGTCGCGGCGACCGGCACGCTCGCGGTCAAGTGGCTGTTCCTCTATCACCTGTATCGGACGAAGACGTTCCTGCGCGTTTGATCGACGTCGCGCGGCCCCGCCCCCCCGCCCCACCCCGAGATCGGAGAGATGTCGATGCCCGCCCACCAGATGAACCGTCGCGCCGCCCTGAAGGGGCTGGCCGCCGCCTTCGCCGCCCCGGCCGTCCTCCGGCGTCACGCGCTCGCCGCGCCCTCGGAGACGGTCCGGCACGCCAGCTTCGGGGCCTCGGGGATGGCGCTCGCGGACGTCCAGAGCCTGGCGGCGAGCCCGCACTTCAAGCTGGTCGCCGTGGCCGAGGTCGACCTCTCCCGCGTCGGCGAGATCAAGAAGCTGTTCCCGGAGGTGAAGGTCTACCAGGACTGGCGGAAGCTGCTCGACGAGGAGAAGGGGCTGGACTCGGTCAACGTCTCGACCCCCGACCACATGCACGCCCCGATCACCATGAGCGCCATGAAGCGGGGGCTGCACGTCTACACCCAAAAGCCGCTGACGCAGACGATCTACGAGGCCCGCCGGCTCACCGAGGTCGCGGCGGCCGACCCGAAGCTCGTCACCCAGATGGGCATCCAGATCCACTCGCACCCGGTCCACCGGCAGGTGGTCGCGACGATCCATTCGGGGGCGATCGGCAAGGTGAAGGAGGTCCACAGTTGGAGCGGCAAGGACTGGGGCGACCGCAACCCCCGCCCCGACCGATCCGACCCCGTCCCGTCCGGCCTGGACTGGGACGGCTGGCTGGGCGTCGCGGCCGAGCGGCCCTACCTGGAAGGCTATTATCACCCCGGCAACTGGCGGAAGCGGCTCGACTTCGGCACCGGCACGTTCGGCGACATGGGCTGCCACATCCTCGACCCCGTCTTCGAATCGACCGGGCTGACCAAGCCCAAGTCGATCGTCTCGCTGGGCGAGGCCCCCGGCGCGGACTCGTGGAGCCTGGACGTCCACGTCCACTACATCTTCCCGCAGACCCCGTTCACCACCGAGGAACTCTCGCTCCACTGGTACAACGGCGCCAGCCGCCCGCCCGAGGAGGTCAAGGCGCTGCTGGGCAAGCATGAGCTGTCGGGCCAGGGGTCGATCTACATCGGCACCGACGGCGTCCTCTACTCGCCGTACATCGACCGGCCGATCCTCCTCCCCGACGAGAAGTTCAAGGAGACGAAGCTCCCCGAACCCGGCGGGGCCGACCACTACGTCCAGTTCGTCGACGCCTGCCGCGGCGAGGGGAAGACCTCCGCCCCGTTCGCGTTCGCCGGCCCGCTCACGGAGATGGTCCTCCTCGGCTGCCTCGCCACCCGCTTCCCGCAGACGTCCCTGGAATGGGACCCCGCCGCGATGAAGGTCCTCAACGTCCCCGAGGCCAACGCCTTCGTCCGCAAGACCTACCGCCACGGCTGGGAGGTCGAGGGCCTCTGAGCGCCGGCTTCGAATGGGTTAGTTCGCGGGAAGGCGGCTTCCCGCTTGCGGTTTTTAAGTCTTTTGGAGGTTGGTGTTTGCGGGATTTTAGGTTTGGGTTCGCTCGTCGAATTCGAACGAAAGCTGTTCGCTCTCCTCCCCGGCAGCTATCGCACGCCTTTCTTCCTTCGAGGGATCAGGCTGCCGTCGGCGATGGAGCGTCCGACGTCCCCTCTCCCGCCGGGAGAGGGCGGCCCGCAGGGCCGGGTGAGGGTCGTCGGAGTTCGAGGCGGCCTCGGCGATCGGACCCTTCTCCCCTTGAGGTGCTGCGTCAAAAACGTGGGAGTGCGAGCATGAATCCCCCCTTCTCCCCTCGTGGGAGAAGGTGCCCCGGAGGGGCGGATGAGGGGGGCGCGATCCGATGCCCGGGACTTCAAGCCTCGTAGGCTGGGTCGAGACCCAGCCCGGGATATGCGACGCCTCCTCCGGGCCGGGTCTCGACCCAGCCTACGGGGAGGGCCGGTCCGGGGATGCGACGGCGGTTGACCCCTCGTCCGGCCTTCGGCCACCTTATCCCTCAAGGGGAGAAGGCCGTCGACATCGGCCTGCTCATGGATCGCGCGTCCGGCATGCCCTCCGAAGTCCGACGACCCTCACCCGCCGCTGCGCGGCTACCCTCTCCCGGCGGGAGAGGGGACTTCCAGCGTGCTTCTTCCGACTCGGGAGACGAGCCGTATCGGCGGGACCTTCCTCCATCCGGCTCCGCGCGACGGCCTATCGCCCGCGGGGCCGGGTCTCGATCCTGGCGGGTTGTCAAGGAGCGTTGGGACCTTCCGTCATCCCTACGTTCCGCGGCGGACGGCCCGGGATTCCAGGATTTCGGAAAGTCGGCGCGATTCTTCCGCGAGGGACGACCCATGTCCGACGTCACGGACGTTGACCTGCCGCACGAGAACGGACAGAGGAAGTGGGCGGCCAAGTATTGCTCTCCCAACTCGACCTATCAGGCGTTTCGCACCCTGGCCGAGGCGCGGACGCGGCCCGACGCCCTCGTGGTGCTGGACCTTGACGCGGAGCCGTACGAACCCCTGGCCACATTCCCAGCGCGTCGGACCAAGGCCGATGAGGGGGCGTTGTATCGACTGCACGTCGACCTGGGCGCGGCGCTCGCCTGCGTCATGGAGCCCGAGACGCCGTCGGTCGAAGGCCGCGTCCGGTATGAGTCGAGCGAGGTCCTGGACCAAGGGGTCGACTCCGGCCGATCGGGCGGCGTGCATCTTCACGTCTCGCTGCTGGGGATCGGGCTGGCGACGGAGGTCGAGGCCGTGTTCCTGGGCCTCAAACCCGCCCTCGATCCGAACTACCCACGTCGCATCGCGTTGTGGCGGGCGTGGTGGGAGGCCGTCGACCGAGGCGACGTCGATGCGGTCCGCGATGGGATCGGCCGAGGCACCCCGGTCGGGGCCGTGCGCGGGCATGGGGATTCCGCCCTGTTCACGGCCGTGCGCAACGATGACGTCGAACTGGTCCGCCTCCTATTGGGGAGCGGGGCCGACCCCAATCAAGTTGCGATGGGAGGTTGGACGCCGTCGACCCGCGCCGTGGTGCATGCGAGCCGGCCGGGCCGCGACGCCGCGGCCGAGATCCTGCGCCTGTTGCTGGCGGCCGGCGGTCGCCTGGGGCTTCGCGAGGCCGTGATGCTGGGCGACGTAGACCTCGCCCGGCGGCTCCTCGACGCCGACCCCGCGATCGACGTCTCCGGCGACGCCGGTCTCAGCTATTCGTACCCCTTCCTCATGGTCGCGGCCTCGTTCGGCCGGCTGGACATGGTGCGGTTCCTGCTCGACCGCGGCGCCGACGTCCACGGGACCGACGACGACGTCCATTACACGGCGCTCTGCGTGGCCGCCTCTGCTGGGTATGTCGACATCGCCGCCCTGCTCCTGGACCGCGGGGCCGACCCCGACCACGCCTCCGCTTACGGGTTCACGCCAATGGCCTACGCCGCCGAGCAAGGCCATGCCGACGTCGTCCGGCTGCTCCTGGAGCGCGGCGTCCGTCGAACCTTGACGGACGCCGTCTTCATGAATGATGCCAAGCTGGTCGCGGAACTGTCGGCGACGGCCGAGAAGGAGGAGCACACCCTCGATAGCATCCTCTTCAGTTGCCGCTCCCATCTCGCCCGCTGCGACCTCGGCGTCCTTCGGCCCCTCCTGGACGCCTGGTCGAAATCGGGCGGGTGGCTCCTCGATGAAAAGCTCCTGGGCGAGGCCGCCGCGGCGGGTCGCCTGGACGTGGTGCAACTCCTCCTCGAACACGGCTTCGACCCGGGGAAGGCCGACGGCAACGGCGTGACGCCTGCGGAACATGCCGAGCGGGCCGGGCACGCCGAGGTCGCCGAACTCCTGCGGGCGGCGGCGCGGGCCTTCACGCCGGACGACTCGCATCCGTTCCGACGCGGCCGGGGCTGACGACGCATCACCCCCGCGCGGCGATGGCGTCGGCGATCCGGACCCGTCTTGACCGCCGCGGCCCGGTCGTTAAATTTGAGAAACCAAATTTGGTTGTTCAAATTCGATCGACATCTCGGGAGGGGTCGATGGCAAGGCCGCCGGCGCGGGACCTGACGGAGCGGGAGCTGGAGGTGATGCACGTCTTCTGGTCGGGGGGCGAGGCGACGGCGGCCGGGGCCCGCGACCGGCTGGAGGCGAACGGCCTGGCGCGGACGTATGCGACGATCGCGAACCTGGTGCGGGGCCTGCACGAGAAGGGGTTCCTGGAGCAGGTCAACGCGGAGCGGCCGTTCGTGTACCGGGCGACGAGGACTTTCGAGGAGGTGTCGGGGCGTCTGGTCGGGGACCTGGTCTCGCGCGTCTTCCGCGGGTCGCGGGCGCGGTTGCTCAAGGCGCTGGTCGACGATCGGAAGCTGACGGCCGAGGAGCGGGCCGTTCTGGAGGAGATCCTGAAGGAGGCGAAGCGATGAACGACCTGGGGATCGCGTTCACGTGGCTGGCGGTGCAGGTCGCGCTGGTGCTGACGCCGGCGATGCCGCTCCACGCCTGGGCGTCGCGGCGGGGGCCGGCCGCCGGGGCGTGGGTGGCGACGGCCGCGCTGGCGATGGTCGTCGCGCTGAGCGTCGCGACGTGGCCCGCGGGACGGCTGCGACGCGAGTCGACGGGGCCGGTGGCGGAGGATCGGGGGTCGTCCCCGCCGACGGCGGTCGCGGGGGCCGTGGTCGAATCCGCCCGGCCTCCCGCGTCCGGCCCCGCCCGCTCGTGGCGGCTCGCCGACCTGGGGCTGGCGTGGGAGCGGATCGGCCGCGAGGCGTCCGCGCCGGCCGAGCGCTGCCGGCCCTGGGGCGGCGTGCTGGCGGCCCTGGCGACGGCCGGCGTCGGCGTGGGGCTCGTCCGGATCGGCCTCGGGCTCGCGGCGGTCCGCTCCTGCCGACGCCGGTCCGACGCCGTGTCCGACCGCGACCTGATCGCGCTCCGCGACGAGCTGGCCGCGGCGCTGGGCGTCGCCCGGCCGGTCGAGGTCCGCGAGGCCCGCGACCTGCCCGGCCCGGCCGCGGCGGGGTGGCTTCGGCCCGCGGTCCTGCTGCCGGCCGACTGGCGGTCGTGGGACGAGGCCGAGCGGCGGGCGGTCCTGGCGCACGAGCTGGCTCACGTCGCCCGGGGGGACTACGCGGCGGCGCTGCTGGCGCGGGCCGCCGTGGCGCTGCACTTCTATCACCCGATGGTCCGCCGGACCGCCGGGCGGCTGCTGTTGCAGCAGGAGCAGGCGGCCGACGCCCTGGCGGCGCGGCTCGCCGGCGGGGGGGCGGCCTACCTGGCCGCGCTCTCGCGACTGGCCTTGAGGCAGGACGGCCGGCCCCCCGGCTGGGCGAGGGCGTTCCTCGCCGGCCGCGGGACCCTGATCAGGAGGATCGCCATGTTGCGTGAACACGATTCTGACCGTGGATTCGATCGCCCCGCCCCCCGCCGCCTCCGGCTGGCGACGGCCGCCGCGCTGCTCGCCCTGACCGCGGGCGTGGCGGCGCTCCGCGGCCCGGCCTTCGGCGGCGAGGCGGCCCCGGCGGCCGATCCGGGCGCGTTCCCGCTGCCGTACGTCGGCCGCGACAAGTGCGGGCTGATCGCATTCCGACCGGCGGCGACCTTCCGCCGTGCGGGGATGGCGGTGTACGCCTCGCGGCTGGAACACCTGGCCCGGATGCTCCTCTTCCAGGGCTACGCCGAGATCATGGGCGGCCGGGAGCCGGAAGTCGATCCCGATGCCCCGGGCTTCCTGAAGCTTCGGGCCGAGGATCTGGAGCTTGTGACGGTCGGCCTCGCGATCGGCCGCAGGCCCCACAACGCGGCGCGCGATGGCGGGCCCGACCTGCCGGAGCTTCATTCGCTCGAAGTCAGCGGCACGACGATCCGGACGGTCCGCCCGTTCGACTGGTCGAAGTGCCTCCGGCAATGGGGCCTCGAATGGACGGAGGCCGTCGCCGGCGGTCGTACCTACGGCAAGATATCCGGCCCCTGGGCGCGGCTGCTCGGGCGGACGCCGTGCGTCCTGGTCCTGGACGAGCGGACGGTGGTCTTCGACGAGGAGGATCGGCTCGTCGCCGCGCTCGTGGGCGAGTCGCGCGGGCCCGACTTCCTGCGAGGCCGGGCCTGGGAGGAGGCGAGCCGCGGGCTCCTCGCCGTGGGGATCGACAACCACGACGGGGCGTTCGCGAAGCGATACGACCGCGGCTTCCGGGACGACGCGACGGTCCTGAACTTCTTCCGAGGCGTCGACCACTGGGCCCTCACGGTCGCCGACGCCGACGACTTGCGGGTCCAGGCCCACGCCGCCTGCCTGGATCGCGACTCGGGCCGCTTCCTGGACGACGTCGCGGGCTGGGGGCTGCTCGCGCTCCGCTCGTGGTCGGAACTCGACCCGGCCCGGCCCGTCCAGGCGGGCCATGAGGCGGCGGTCTCGCTCCTCAGGCGCTTCGCGAACGAGCTCTCCACGAATCTCTCCATCGATCACTCCGTCCAGGTCTTCGCCAGGGATTTCGGGACGGTGGCCGACCTCGCGGCGATCATCGACGCCGAGATCACCGAGGAAATCCGACGCGGTCAGGAACGAGCCGCCGAGCCCAAGCGCCGCGTCGAGGCCGAAGCCCCAAGCCCGGCCGCGACGCCGCACCCATGACTCGGTCCCCGGCGCGGGGTAGGATCGAGTCCGTCTCGACGACGAGGCGGACTCTCCCCGCATCGAAGGAGGCTTGAGCGATGGTCCGGCGGTTCGCGATCCTGGCGGCGGCGTTGTGGACGGTGTCGGTCCCGGCGAGGGCCGAGGAGCCGATGTTCCCCCTGATGGCCTGGGGGCACACGCCGGGCGACCCGGCGGTGCTCCAGAAGATGCGGGCGTGCGGCATCACTGTGGCGGGGTTCGTCGACCCCAAGGCGCTCGACGCCTGCCGCGACGCCGGGCTCAAGGCGATCGTGTCCGACCCCCGCACGGCCGGCTACGACTGGACGAAGGTCGACCCGGCCGCGGCGAGGGCGAACGTCGAGGCGCTGACGAAGGAGGTCAAGGACCACCCGGCGGTGTACGGCTACCTGCTGCGCGACGAGCCGTCGGCGGCGATGTTCCCGGGGCTGGGGGCGGTGGCCGCGGCGGTGAAGGAGTTCCACCCCGGGGCCTGGCCGTACATCAACCTCTTCCCCAACTACGCCGAGCCGGACCAGCTCGGCACGCCGGACTACGAGTCGCACATCAAGGCGTTCGTCGAGGCCTGCAAGCCCACGGCGCTGAGCTACGACCACTACGCCCTGTTCGAAGGCGGCGGGCTCCGCGAGGGGTACTTCGCGAACCTGGAGTCGATGCGCAAGGCCGGCCTGGAGCACGGCCTGCCGTTCTGGAACATCGTGCTGACCTCGGCCCACTTCAACTATCGCGAGACGACCGACGCCGACGTCCGGTTCCAGGTGTACACTTCGCTGGCCTACGGGGCGCGCGGGATCGCCTACTTCACGTACTTCACGCCGAGCTGGGGCAACTACCGCCTGGGGCCGATCGACCAGTTCGGGAACGAGACGCCGACCTGGGGCAAGCTGCGGACGGTGAACTTGCAGGTGGCGAAGCTCGCGCCGACGCTCCTGAAGCTGCGCTCCGATCGCGTCTACCACTTCGGCGACGTCCCGAAGGGCGCCCAGGCGGCCCCGGCCGACTCGCTCATCGAGGCGATCGACGGGCCGATGCTGGTGGGCGAGTCCACGCACGAGGACGGCTCGCGATACCTCATGGTGGTCAACAAGAGCTTCACGGCCTCGACCCCCTGCCGCCCGAAGCTGAGGGCGGAGGCGAAGCTGGAGCAGGTCTCGGCCTACTCCGGCCGGACGGAGGCGTTCGGCGGCGAAGGGGTCTGGCTCGCGCCGGGCCAGGGGACGCTCCTGCGGATCGCGCCGTGATCGGGTGGGGATGCGAGGGGGGGCCGTCGCGGTCGACCTCGCCGCGCGGGCCCTCGGATCGTCGCGAGGGCGCTTCGAGCCCGGTCGTCCGGCGTGCCGGCCGGGAAGTTCTCGATGGGCCGACGCCGTCACGGCCCCTCGTCGAGGGCCGGACGGCGTCGCAGGGTTTGGGACCGGTTCCGGTCACGCCATGATGGGGCGTCAGGCGTGGGCCGTGCCGGCGGGCGCCGAAGTCGTCGCCTCGGCCGGCTGGGCGAATTCCGCGAGGATGGCCTCGCCGGCTTCGTTCTCGTCCATGCGGGCCGCCTGGCGCTCGACGAACCGCTGCGTCAGCAGGGCCCCGCTGAGCCTGCGCGGCACCTTCCAGAGATACCGCCATTCCAGGAGGATCGACGCCCGGACGGCGGGGGGGAAGGAGAAGGTCCGGAGGTCGCGGAGGGGCAGGCCGGCCCGCTCGCTCATGACCCGCATGCTCCGGGGCGAGAAGTGGTGCAGGTGCAGGGGGAGGTCGGTGCTGTGCCAGCGCCATTCGAGCCGCCGGGCCAGGCGGCAGGCGCCGTTGGGCACGGCCAGCCAGATGTATCCGCCGACGTCCAGGAGCGTCGCGGCGAGCTTCAGCGTGGCGACCGGGTCGGGGAGGTGCTCGACCACGTGGGAGAACGTGATCAGGTCGTATCGATCCTCGGCGCCGCCGCCCGCGTACTGTTCGAGCGTGCCTTCGAAGACGTCGATGCCGTTGTCGCGGCAGGTTTGGGCCCCGAACGGCGACGGCTCCACCCCCCGGACATGGGCCCCCAGGGCTTTCGCCACGGTGAGGAAGGACCCCCCGCCCGCCCCCACGTCCAGGATCCGGAGGCCGGGCCGGATGGGGACGTGTCGATAGACCCCCGAGGCCCGAGCCTCGCGGATCGTCGCGTCCATGGAATCGGCGATCCCGTGGGATTTCCCGTAGGCGCTGTAATTGGAGCTGTAGTACTTGTCCAGCTCGTCCCACCCGGGTTGCGGGTTGAGGAAGCCGTGATCGCACGTCGAGCAACGCCAGAAGTCCCAACGACTCGGGTCGTCCGGATTCCTGGTCGTCCGACCCGAGTAGACATGCCGGCACGCCTGCGAGCCGCAAATCGGACAGTTTGCGAGGAGTTGCATCGGGTGTATCTCCATTCGGGTGGGGGCGGCCGGCGTCGACGGCGGCCCGCCGGGGCCACGCCCGCTGGACGTCGCGTCCGGGCTCCCGAGGGCGAGTTCGGCGCCCGCGCGAGGCCGAGCGACTGTAGCACGAAACGCACCGCGACGGATACGGCCCGCCACGACCGGCCGGCGAAGGCCGGCTATCGATCCCGGGGCGGGCCTGGCCGCCCCTTCGCCCTTCGCACGCCGATCGACGGCCCGCCGCCCCGGCGAAGTCGCGGGCGGGGAGGTCCCGCCTGCGGCCCCGCGCGCCGGGCGATGAAAGCCGCCCTCCTCTCTTGAATCGCGGATCGATGGGCCGATATCCTGGGTCGATCGCCCGGGGACGCCCTCGCAAGGGAGGATCGGTCGACGCGGGCGTCAGGTCGTCGCGCGATCTGGACGCCGCTCGCGACCCTCAGGCTCGGGGCCCGGTGCAAGACGGCCGGGGAGCCGGGCCCATCCCGGCCCGGCGGAGGCGACCCTCGACCGGGCTGCGAGGCTCGCCGGTCATCGCGATCGGGCCGGGCCGGGGTGCCCGGGCGGGCCCCGACCTGAAGCGGACGAGTCCTCGCGGCCCCCGGCACGGTGGGAGTCTCTGCAACGTATGAAGATCTTCTACATCGCGGGCCCCGGGAACGTGGTCGGAACCTATCGACATTATCTGAAAGGCGAGCACGACCCGGGGCAGGTGGCGATCACTTATTCGGGGCAGTTCTTCGACGTCTGCCGCGAGTTGGGCCTCGCCGCCAAGGTCGTGACGACCTACCCCGATGGGGACAAGATCGCGGCCGACGGGATCGAGATCGAGAACTGGCCCGCGCCCTGGATCGGCCGACGGCGCGCGGCCTATTACCTGGGGAGCCTGGCCTATCACGCCCGGCTCTTGGCCGCGATCATCGCCTCGCGGGCGGACCTCGTGGTCCACTACGACCGGGACCATTGGTTCCTCCTCGCCCCGCTCCGCCTGCTGGGGGTGAAGCTCCTCCCCACGCTCCACAACCGGCTCTGGGCCGTCGAGCGCCCTCGGCGAGGGCTCCAGGGCCTGCTGCTGAGGCTCAACGGCTGGTACTTCCGCCGCTGCTCGTCGGGCGTGATGTGCATCTCCGAGGACAGCGTGGGCGAGCTGCGGGAGGTGGCCGGCGACGCCCTGCCGGTCCGGACCTTCTGCCCCAGCTACCCCCCCGGCACGTTCGTCGACTCCCCCGCCCCGGCCGAGGCCCCGAGGCGCATCCTCTTCGTCGGCCGGGTCGAGGTGGAGAAGGGCGCCCTGGACCTCGTCGACGTCGCCGCGAGGCTCCGCGATCGCGGGCGCCGGGGCCTCGTCTTCGACGTGTGCGGGGACGGCTCCGCGTTGGAAGAGATGAAGGAGCAGGTGCGGGCGCTGGGCCTGGAGGATTCGTTCCACTTCCGGGGCTACACCGGCCGGAAGGACCTGCCGGGGGCGTTCCAGGCGAGCTTCGCCGTCGTGATCCCGACAAGGACCGTGTTCGCGGAGGGGTTCAACAAGGTCGTCGTCGAGACCATCCTGTCGGGGCGCCCCGCCGTCACGTCCGCGGGCTGCCTGGGCTCCCCCGAGTTGAGCGGGGCCGTCGTGCTGGTCCCGCCCGACTCCGTCGAGGCGTACGCCGACGCGATCGAATCGCTGATCGACGACCCCGGCCGCTACGACGAAGTGGTCCGGGCCGGCGACGACCTGCGTGCGCGGTTCTACGACCGGGGCGCGGGCTGGGGGGCCTGCCTCAAGGGGTTCCTGCTCGACATCTTCCCCGCCCTGGAGGCCCGGCGAGGCGAGGCGGCGCGGGCCGACTCCTTGACTTGAGGCGACCTGCGGGCTGTGGCGGGCCGCCTCGCCCCGCGACGGTCGAAGGTCGTCGCCGATCCCTGCGGTGGGGCGGGGGCGACGCGCGGGGCGCAAGGCCCCGACGATCCCGATTTTCTCGGCAGCGGCCGGCGGCCCGCCACCAGGGCGTCCGTCGCGCGTGGTAGGAGACGCTCGCATGAAGACGTTGGTCACCGGCGGGGCCGGGTTCATCGGCTCGCACCTGGTCGACCGCCTGCTCGCCGACGGCGGCCAGGTCACGGTCGTGGACAATTTCGACCCCTACTACCCCGCGGAGGTCAAGCGCGCCAACCTGGCCGCGGCCTCGCGGTCGCCCCGGTTCCGCCTGGTCGAGGCCGACATCCGCGATGCCGAGGCGGTCGACCGCCTGGTGCGCGAGCTCGCGCCCGACGCGATCGTCCACCTCGCGGCCCGCGCCGGGGTCCGGCCCAGCATCGAGCAGCCCGCGCTGTACGCGCAGGTCAACGTCACCGGGACGGTGAACCTGCTGGAGGCCGCGTGCCGCATCGAGCCCAGGCCGCGGTTCGTCTACGCCTCCAGCTCCAGCGTCTACGGCGACCGGGACTCGGCCCCGTTCCGCGAGGACGACCGGGTGGACCATCCCGTCAGCCCCTACGCCGCGTCGAAGAAGGCGTGCGAGCTGATGGCGCACGCCTTCCACCACCTGCACGGCCTCCCCGCCACCGGCCTCCGGTTCTTCACCGCCTACGGGCCCCGGAACCGCCCCGACCTGGCCATCGCGAAGTTCGCCGACCTGATCGAGCGCGGGGAGCCCGTCCCCATGTTCGGCGACGGCTCGACCCGACGCGACTACACCTACGTCGGCGACATCGTCGACGGCGTCGTCGCGGCGGTCGAGCGCTGCCGCGGGTATCACCTCTACAACCTCGGCAACTCCGACCCGATCGACCTGCGGAGCATGATCGCGGCGATCGGCGAGGCGCTGGGCCAGGAGCCGATCATCGACCGCCGGCCCGAGCAGCCCGGCGACGTCCGGCAGACCTTCGCCGACGTCTCCCGCGCCGAGGCCGAGCTGGGATACCGGCCGAGGACCCCATTCGCCGAGGGCCTCCGGCGCTACGTGGAGTGGCGGCGGTCCGCGACCTGATCGCCCGGCCCCCCGCCCGGTCGGCTTCGGCACGGCGATCGCTTGCGTCCGATCCCGGGCGAGGGGAGGACGGACGATGGGCGGCGAGACGATCGGCGGGACGGAGCCGTGGGACGCCGACGAGGCGTTCCGCAGGCTGCGGGCGGCGGTGCGGGGGCGCCCGAAGGCGGCCGTGTTCGACCTCCGCGACCGCGGGTTCGGCAGCCCGTTCCAGGTGCTCGTCGCGAGCCTGATCTCGGCCCGGACGCGCGACGAGACGACGCTGGCCGTCGCCCTGCGGCTGTTCGCCGAGGCCCCGGCCCCCGCGGACGTCCTGGCGCTGGGCGAGGCCCGGTTGATCGAGCTGATCCGGCCGGCGACGTTCCCCGAGCCCAAGGCGCGCGACGTCCTGGAGATCGCCCGCCGGATCCGAGACGACCACGACGGCGAGGTCCCGGCGACGATGGAGGGCCTGACGGCCTTCCGCGGCGTCGGGCCGAAGGTCGCCGCGCTGACGCTGGCCGTCGCCTTCGGCGTGCCGATCGTCCCGGTCGACGTCCACGTCCATCGCATCGCCAACCGCTGGGGCCTGGTGGCGACGCGGACGCCCGAGCAGACCATGAAGGCGCTGGAGGAGGCCCTCCCCCGCCGCTACTGGATCGCGACGAACGAGCTGCTGGTCCCGTTCGGCAAGTCCGTCTGCACGGGGGTCGCGCCGAGGTGCTCGACGTGCCTGCTGCTCTCCATGTGCCGGCGCGTCGGGGTGACGTCCAGCCGCTGAGGAGGGACGCGGGCCCCGCGCGGCGCGATCTCCGGATACAAGCGGTCGCAATTCATGCTACGGGTCGATCTCGTAGGCTGGGTCGAGACCCAGCCCGGATGAGGCGTCGCGTATCGCGGGCTGGGTCGCGACCCAGCCTACGGGAGCCGCCCGAGGTCCCTGGCCCGGTCTGGCGCGGCGCTCAGCGGGGGTCGGGCTCGGCAACGCCGCCGCGGGACCGCCACCACTCCTTGAGGCGCTGGAGGCGCAGGTGGTTGCGCTCGCGGCCGGTCTGCGTGGTCGGGTCGTGGGGGTTCATGTTCTGCTCGATCTGGGTGTACTCGACGGGGTCGATGTACCAGTTGAGGGTCTCGACGTTCTGGGCCGCCTGGCCGACCTGGATGGTGTCGCAGGTGAAGACGACGGTGCGGAAGAAGGCGTCGTCGCCGGTGAGGCGGCGGAACAGCTCGTGGAGCGACTCCAGGTCCTCGTCGTTGCGGAAGAACATGGAGGATTCGCGCGCCATGGCGACCCCCTGGGCGGGGATGGCGACGGCGCGGACGCCGTCGTTGAGCAGGGTGAGGAACTGGGGGATCAGGCCGACGCCCCAGGCGACCCAGTCGTACACCTTGGCGGACGCCTCGGCCTCGGGCTTGGCGGGGGGGGCGTAGACCTCCTGGTCGAGGATCTTCAGCCGCTTCTCGTTGCGGAAGGCGCGGACCTGCACCACCAGCACGCCGGCCGCGTTGCGGCGGAGCCACTCGCGATGGCTGTTGATCCAGGCGGCGCCCAGGTTCACGCCGTAGTTGTCGTAGTAGCCGGCGTCGACGACGTGGCGGGCGGGGAACGTGGGGAGGGCGACGACCGAGGTGATGAACGGGAACGTGGCGCTCATCCGGACGGCCGAGGCCAGCCGGAGATGGTCCAGGGCCTCGTGCCCGCCGAACAGCTTGGAGAACTCCAGCGCCGAGAACGAGCTGAGCGACGGGTACTCCAGGTCGTAGTCGTCGACGTCGGCCGCGGTCTTGAGGCGGCCGTCCTTGGTCTTGGGCTTCCCCTCCAGGTAGCGCCTGATGAGGTCGTCGCGGCCCTCGTCGAGCAGGACGCCGTTGAGGTGGACGGTCAGGTCGGCCATCGGCAGGTTGCCGATCAGGACGCGGCGGCCGTCCTCGACGAGCATGGGCGAGAAGACGATGGAAGGGATGGTCCCGGCGCGCTCGCGGGCGGCCATCGACCCGAAGGTCTTGCGCAGCTCCGGCGCGTAGTCGCACCAGGCGTCCTCCAGGACGTCGCCGCGGTTGTAGACCGGGAACGGGAGGAGGGCGTTGGGGAGGAAGTCGCGGAAGGCGATCTGCCAGGCGATGGGGCCGAGGAAGTCCGGGTGCCGGCCGCCGGCGGCCAGGACGTTGCGGGCGTCCGGGTCCTCGTCGTGCAGGGCGACGTACCGCGCCGCGCCGAGCATGCCGCCCGAGGCGCCGGTGATCAGGCGGACGTGGCGGTGGAAGCCGGGGAACGCCTCGTCGAGCCTGCGGAGCACGGCCTGGGTCCAGATCGAGGCGCGGAGGGCCCCGCCGCTGGTCGTCACCACCACCACGATGGGCTTGCCCACGCCCCCGGAGCCGGGCGCCGACCCGGGGCCGCCCCACTTCATGCCGGACGACCAGGCGTCCAGGATCTTCTCGCGGGCCTCCCAGTCGGCGCGGCCGTCGGCGAGCTTGCGCGACTTCTGGAACTCCGCCAGGTCCACGACCTCGCCGTACGACGCCGGCATGGACCCGCTGAGGCTCAGGTGGTAGCGGTACTGCTCGCCGAGCGTCGCGTACAGGTTCGGGGACCCCGGGGTGACGCCGGCGAGGTCTCGGACGACGACGTCGTAGTCGAGCATCCCCGACGCGGCCACCAGCGTCAGGACGACCCCGGCTGCGATCGCCCGCGACTTCCAGTGCCCGCGCACGCCCAGCCAGACCACGAACGTCGCCAGGACCCCCATCAGGATGCAGAGCGAGAACGCCGGCGGGAACAGCCGCTGGGTCGCGCCCGGGAAGGTCCACGCCGCCAGGTACAGCAGGCCGACGATGATCAGCATGTTCTTGGCGTTGCCGCCGGGGTCGAGCCGCTCGGCGTCCAGCCGCCACAGGTGCCTGGCGTCGAACTCCCGCCGCATCGCCTGCCGGCGCAGCTCGTTGAGCCGGGTGGGGATGCGGGTCGTCACCACCAGGACGGCCGCCGCCACGCCCGCGCCCAGGCCCAGCAGCCAGTCCGCCGCCACGACGTCCTTCACCGCCCCGGCGCGGATCGTCGGCAGGACGGCCGGCATCGCCAGCAGGAGCAGGGCCGGCGAGGCCGCGAAGAAGACGAAGCCGATCATCTGGCCGCTGGCCGTCGCCCGCGCCGGGACCAGACGGTCCAGCCACGGCGGCAGGAACGCCTCCAGCGCCGGGGCCAGGCGGATCCAGAGCCGATGCTCCGGATCCTCGGCGTGCGCCTCGTAGTCGCTGACGAAGACCAGGTAGAGCATCCAGAAGACGAACAGGGCCGAGCCCAGGCCGGCCATGAACTGGTCGCCGCGCTCGGGGCTCCAGAACAGGCCGGGCATCCCCATGCTGGAGAGGCCGCCGTAGATCAGCCACACCAGGAAGATCACCGCCAGCATCGCCACGTGCGGGGCCAGGCCGGAGTGGACGGCCCGCCAGACGATCGGGAACAGCCGCCAGTACGAGGCCAGCGCGAGGGCCAGGACGGCCGTGAGGATGGTCCACTGCGAGTCGTTGTAGATCCGCGCCACGGTCGGCAGGTTGGAATCGGCCCCGCTGGAGCCGCCGCGGGCCACGGTGAGCACCTGCTGCGCGTCCACGGCGTCGGCCGGCGCGGCCGCGGCGGCCGGCTTCTTCGCGTCCTCCCGGGCGAACGACAGGACGAAGTTCAAGTACAGGGGCGTCGCCGCCAGGACGATCCAGGCGAGCGCCGTCATCCGGAACCCCCAGCCGTCGCCCCGCCGCGGCCGCGCCGGCCCGCCCGTCGTCCCTTCGGCTTCCGCCATGTCCGAGCCGTCCTCCCTGGCCTCGCGACGTCGCCGTCCCTGCCGACTTCGAGCCGCCGTCCTCGATCGTCCCGATGCGAATGGACCCCCACAATGCGGGAGCCGGCCGGGGAAATCAAGGTCGATCGCGAGGCCGCGGGGGGCGACGGGCGATCCTCGGCGAGATCAGGAGGCAGGCGACGGCGCCGCAGGCGAGGAGCGCGAGGCCGCGCCAATCTCAACCTCGCGGGACCAGGACCAGGCCGGTCCACCCCGGCCTTGAGAAGTAGTCGGCGGCGTCCACCACCCGGGGAGGGGCCAGGCCGTCGAGGACCTGGATGAGACGGCCCGTATGCCCGACCGGCCGGACGACGAGGTAATGGCCGTGCTGCTCGTCGTCGATGTACGCGATCCAGGGGGACGTCGGCGCCGTCCGCCTGTCCTCGACGAGGCGGCCGACGAGTTCCAGGCCCAGGCGCGACGCCGTCCGCTTCAGCTCCAGCATCGAACGCCCGTCCCCTCCGGAGGCCGGCGAGGCGGCGAGCACGTCTTCGAGGGAGGCCGACCGTCCCGAGACGTTCAGGAGGTTGTACAGGGCCATGACGCCGCAATCCGGCGTCGCGTCGGCCGATTCGGCCCGGCCCGGGGCCCGGCCCGCGGCGAGGAGCAGGCCGAGGCCCAACAGGGCGGCGGCCAGGGCGGCGGCCCGGGCGGTCGGCGATCGGCGTCGGCTGTTCAACGCGGCCTCGTCTTGATCTTCCAGGCGACGGCCGCGACGACGGCCGCGCATCCGAGCGCCGCCAGCGGGAGCCGGATCGCGTTCAGGTTCGAATCCACCTCCGCCGACGACGACGACGCCTCAAGCTCCTTCGACTGGGCGTCGGCCTCGGCCAGCCGCGTCTCCAGCCGTTCGCGGACGCTCGCCGGATCGACCTTCGCGCCGTCGCGCTTCAGGGGCGTCGCCTCGTAGCGCCTCGCGCTCGCCAGGGCCTTCGAGGCCGAGAAGATCCGGCTGCCCGGCCGGATCGAGAAATCCTTGTCCGTCAGGCCCTGGTCGAACTTGAGCGAGCCGTCGAGGACGGACGTCTCCTCGTGGAAGTAGGGATCGCCGGGCCTCTCGCCGAATTCGGGCGAGAACGAATCGATGGTCGCGCGGACGGGGAACCAGACGTCGCCGCCTTGCGGGCGCGGGAAGGCCCTGGATTCGATCCTCATCCGCTGGGTGGTCAGGCCGTTCTTCCGCCACTCGGCCTGGCGCGGCATCCCCCCCGCTTCCGGGTCGAGCCACATCCGGAGGAGGGGCCGATCGGGGAACATCGCGCCTTCCAGGATGTTCATCTCGACGACCGTGCAGGGATGGCCCTCGGCCTCCTCCGGCCCGATGACCCGGAAGTCCCAGGTGGCCGGATCCCGGGATGCGTCCAGCAATCGCCAGAACAGCATGAACCGGAGCGGGGAGTAGGGCATGTCGATCACATATTTGACCCCCGGGACCTTGGCGACCGCCGGGGTCCCGTCGTCGAGGTCGGCGAATGCGTTCACCTGCTCCATCTGATTGCCGATCAGGGCGTAGATCCGGTGCTGCTGGGCGAGGTCGGTCTCGGGGGCGTCCTCGTAGATCTCCCACCCGATGGCGTCGTCGGCCAGCCGGTAGGCGAACGCCCCCTGGAAGTCCCGGGTCGAGGGATTCGGCCGACGGCCGACCTCGGCGGGCGGCACGTTGAGAAGCCGCTTCTTGCCCTCATAGAGAAAATAGACGTCCTTGATCTTATTGATATTATCCAGGGACCGCGCCAGGACGGATCCGGCATCGCTCCCCGGATCCCCCGGTGCGGAAACGATTGCGATCGAGACGAGAAGTGGGAAGACCATCGTCGACTCCCGCGCCAAGGTTTTTGAAAGCCCTCTCGCTTGCATGTTCCGCGCATCAGGGCCGGCGGCGACCGAATTCTTGATGGGGAAGGATTTCTAGCCCCCCCCCCCCCCCCCCCCC
>MKTT01000089.1:1284-75247 GCA_001898385.1 Planctomycetales bacterium 71-10 | reverse complement strand
ATCCTGGGAAATCAGGGCGTTCAAGTCGAACGGGAGACGTCCGGCCGGCTTGTTGAGATCACGGCTCAGCCACTTCCGTCCCATGCAAGTGCCATGACAGAGAAGCGGTTTGCCTGGGTTTCAAGCCGCTCGACGCAATGCGAGATGCATCAAGGACGAAATTGCCGCCGACCCTGCCAAGATGGCCTACTCAGTAGTGTTGATAGATGAAATTGGGATAGGTCCCTTGAGTGCAGAATCGATCCGTTGCAATATTTGCCATGCCCATGCAGTAGTATACCTCGTTGGGCGGGACGCCGGATCGCCAGCAGTTCCCTATATATTTCTCGTAGACGCTGCAGCTGTTAGGCCGTGTTGACGGATGGGGACGCAAATCCTTCTCGGCACGACGCTTATGACATCGGGGCGACCCTGCCGCTCTAGCCGCAAATCCTGGAATCCATGTGATTTACGGCCGAACCGTCAACAGGCCCTAGTCGCTTCAGTCGAACGCTTGTTGCCAAATGTCAGCGGGTCGATGACCGATTGCCCCGTCCCGCAGCTCACACATTGGGCCCCGGGGGTGGCCGCTTCCAGGCACTGCGCCGCGGTGATCTGCCCCAATACGATGTTCTGTCCGGAACACACATCCAGGGGTCTTGAACTGTGTGCAGGGGAGAGCCCGTGGAGCCGGGCCAGGCTGGCGTCGGAGATCCGCGAGCCGGCGGGGGAATCGAGAGCATAGGCCGCGATCAGGCCCCCGAGCGACGCCGCCAGGACGACCGATTTCGCGAGTTGCGTTCGAAGGCTCCTGAATCGAGGTCTTGAGGTCCGAGGCCAGGGTTCAATCGGCCAACTCGTGGCCGTTGCGGGTGCCGAGGGCGCGCCAGGTCGGGGGCGCGATGGAGTCCAGGACGAAGCGGGTGGAGCCGTCTGCCATGAGGGCGTGGACGCCGCCGGGGTGGTGGGACCGGGCCGTGGTCATCCCGACGGCCGCCCCGGCCAGCATCAGGCAGTCGGGGACGCGGCCGTTGGGCGGCTGCGTCTGGGAGTAGAGCGTCATCCCCAGGCCGGTGACCGCCCACCACCGGCCGTTCCCGGTGAACGAGATCGGCGGCCCGTCGGGGCGCGCGGCGATGCGGCAGGCCGTCAGGAAGTCGTCGGCCGTCATGGCGAGACTCTGGAGCGGTAAGGCGTCCCGCGTGGCGCTCGGGCCGGCGGCGAGGGAGCCCCGGAGCCGCTCGCTCACGGCGACGGTGTGGCTCAGGCCGTCGGGGATCCGCGCCGACGAGACCCGCCCGAAGATCGGGAAGACGCCGTTGGCGCTGTCGGGGAATTCGGCCGAGGTGATGTACTCACCCCCCTCGCCGGTGCAGCCCCGATAGTTGACGGCCCCCCGCGCCGGCGGCGACCCGTCCGATGGGCAGAGGAACGCGGCGAGCGTCGTGGTGTAGGCGGTCGTGTTCTGCGGGAATCCCGAGTATGGGGCGGAGGGTTCGCCCGTCCCGAGGCCGTCCATGAAGTCGCAGCCGACGTCGAAGTTGATCGCCGCGAAGACCGGCGATTGCTCCAGGTGTGGGAGAAGCCGCAAGAGGAACGAGAACTTGCCGAAATAATCGACGCCGGGGGTCGCGTCCGCCCCGTCGTGGCGCTTCTGCGACGTCAGGGCCGGCGGAAATGCATGATGAAGCGCTTCGTAGGACTGGAGGGCGATGCCGATCTGGCGGAGGTTGCCCAGGCAGGTGGAGCGTCGGGCGGCCTCGCGGGCGGACTGGACGGCCGGGAGCGCCAGCGCGATCAGGATGGAGAGGATCCCGGTCGTGGTCAAGAGTTCGATCAGGGTGAAGCCGCCGCGACGTCCCCGTTTCATCGATCGACCTCCTTCTCCCGGGCGGGGGCCAGGACCACCGACACGTCCAAGCTGGGCTGCCGTTCGGAATCGGTCGCGATGTGGACGACGGGGGCCGCATCGTCCGCGTCGAGGGGGACCAGGAGGTTGAGCGAGAGTTCGTGGACGTCGCTCGCGACGTCCGGAGTCGGAGGGCGGCCCGCCAGGAACGGGCCCGTCACGCCGAGGATGCGGATCGGGCCGCCCGCCGAGCGGACCGTGACCGACCTCGTCGCGGGCTCCCCCCTCCTCAGGAACAAGGCCGAGGGATGGGCCTGGACGTGCGGCACCACCTCCCAGGAGACGTCCCAGGCCTCCCGCCGGCCGTCCTTCCACCGGAATCCGATCGTCCCGCGACGGACGCCGATCGCGTTCGAAGGTTCGAGAGTCGCCGCCACCTCCCGCGACTCTTCCCGGATCCCCTCCACGACCGCGACGGCCGGGCGCGCCGGCTCGACGAATCGGGCGTGGACGGGGGCGGCCGATTCGATCTCGTCGGGCGGGCCTGACCCCTCGGCCGCATCGCGACGGGAGACGACCGTCATGCGAACCTCCCCCGCCTCGCCGACGCGAAGCCTCGGCACCCCAGCGTAGGCGGGGGAGACTTCCCAGTCCGCCCGAAGGTCGGCGATCAACTTGAGGACGATCGTCGGATCGTCGGCGGAGTCGGTCTCGATCGTGAAGACGGTCGCCTTCCGGCCCGTCGCCCGGCCGACCCTCCATTCGACCTCGGCGGCCGTCGAACCGCCCGCGGCGAGCACGTCGGACTCAAGGTGGATGGAGGAGCAGCAGGGTTTCGAAGCCTCGGCCCTCCGCAGGCGGATCGTCCGATCCGTGGGGTTCGTCAGGGCGAAGCGATGGCGGACCGTCTGGCCGTGGGCGAGGGTCGCGGGAAGCTGATGGGCCTGCGACGCGAAGGACCGGGCCGCACGCGATCGGTCCAGCCGCGCGAGCAGCAATCCCTCGTCGGTCCCAGAACTCTCGCCGCAGCCCACGGCGACCCCCACGAGCGTCGACCAGGCGGCGACGCGTCGGGCCCAATTCGAACGGGGGGGGGGGCGACCATAGGGCGAACCCTCCGAACGAGAGGGCGGCGACCGAGACTTGGTAGACGTTTCGATGGATCTTATGGCGATTGATGAGAGTCCGCAAGCGAATTCATCGAAGATTCCGGCGAGCGAGATGGGTCCCGGGTTCGCCGGCGGCCCTCAGGCGAGGACGGCCCGCGGGGCCCGCCGGAGGCTCAGGTCGCGGTTGCGGGCGACCTGCGCCGCGATCGCCTCGGGCATGCCGCCGCGCGCCAGGAGCCGGTCGGCCACGGCCACGGCCTCGGCGTGGTCGTCGGTGTAGTACAGCGAGACGCCGTATTCCATCTCCAGCAGGTAGTCGTACATCGCCCTCCAGACGAACAGGCGGGTGGAGGCCGGCGTCGGGATCCGCAGGGCCTGGCGGAAGAAGATCTGGGCCGTGTGGAAGTCGCGGGCGTGCTGGTGGTGCATCGCGACGTGGTACAGCGGCTCGGCCCGGTGGGGCGCGGACTGGTAGGCGGCCAGGTGGTCGGCCATGACCTCCGGCCAGGGGTCGCCCCGGCGCCCGCGCAGGACGGCGACCTGGTGGAGCGAGAACCAGACCTCGTCCTGCCAGCCCCCCATCGTGGCGCGGCGGCGGTAGTGGCGGATCGCCAGGTCGAGGTCGCCGGCGTCGCGGTAGCTCTGGGCCAGGTAGAAGACGTTGCGGGCGTCGTCGGGGTCTTCGAGGAGGGCCCGCTCCAGCAGGAGGGCGTCGCGGCGGTAGGTCAGCGGGTCGCGCGCCCGCGCCCCGTCGTGGCTGACGACCGTGCGGACGCCGGGGAGGAAGGCCGAGGTCCGGGCCTCCGGGCACGTCAGGTACTCGTGGAGCACCCCCTTGTAGCGCCAGGGGAGGGCGTTGCGCACGAGCTGCTTGCGGTGGTAGCGGGTGGGGCCGTACTCCACCTCGGCGTCGTAGGAGTCGGCCGTCAGGGGCGGGCGGGAGAAGCCCGGGTCGATCGCCAGGACCTCGTCGGCGTCGATGACGAAGGTGTACGTCGCGCGGCCGCGGGCGGCCTCCAGGACCTCGTTCCGGTTGTGCGCGAAGTCGACCCAGGGCCGCTCGATCAACTCGCCCGGCCGGTCGGCCAGGGCCTCGCGCACCAGGTCCTGGGTGCCGTCGGTCGACCCGGTGTCGGCGATCACCCACGAGTCGACGAACGGCAGGACCGACGCCAGGCAGCGGCGGATCACCGGGGCCTCGTTCTTGACGATCATGCCGAGGCAGACGGTCGAGCCTGGGACGTGCATGCGAATCCTCCCGATGTTTCGCCCGGCGGGCGCCAGGCCGTTCGGCGTCCACCGGGGGACCATAAGGCGCGACGGGCCGGATCGAGACCGGGAGGGCGAGGAATGCGGGCGCGACGGCGGACGTCGTCGGAAAATCCGCCCCAGGCGGCCGGGGCCGTTCTCCCCCCGCCGTCGGACGTCCTAGGGTTGGCCGATAGATCCGTCTCGCCGTCGTCAATGGGGTCAATGCGTCGCATCGATGAGGACATCAGCATGAAGAAGCGGCCGAGCTTCAAGTACAGGGCGTCCTTCCAGTTCGCCCTGGAACAGCGGATGGTGTTGAACGCCGCCAATCCGATCGCCCAGTTGGCGAACCTCGAATCCCAGACGCCGCCCTGGGCGCTGCGGCACGCGCTGGTCCAGAGGCTCAACATCGTGCAGCCTCAGGCGACGCCGCAGGCCTTGACGGCCGCGGAATCGGCGGGCTCCGTGCCCGTGGTGACCTTCCGGGGCCGCATCGCCGGCGTGGCCAACGGCGAGGTGACGCTGACCTTCCGCGTCTACGACCGGTCCCGCACCACCATCCTCTTCGAAGAGACTCAGACGGTCGCCGTCAGCTCGCGGACCTTCAAGGTCGCCCTCGGCGCCGTGACCGAAGGAGGCGCCCCGAGCACAATCTTCGCCAGCGGCCAGCCGCGCTTCGTCACCTACTCCCGCGTGGGGGCGGCTCGACCCAGCGGGACCGGCCGGCTCCAGCCCATCGGCCTGACCTACATCCGGATCCCCGGACCCCAAGGCGAACCCGGCCCCGCGGGCGACACCGGGGCCACGGGTGCCACGGGTGCCACCGGCGACACGGGCCCGATCGGCGACACGGGTGCCACCGGGGCGACCGGCGACATGGGTGCCACCGGGGCCACGGGCGCCACCGGCGACACGGGCGCCACGGGCCCGATCGGCGACACGGGAGCCACCGGGGCGACGGGAGCCACGGGTGCCACCGGCCCGTCGGATGGTCCGACGGGGCCGACCGGCCCGACGGGTGCGGACGGGGCCACGGGAGCCACCGGGGCGACGGGAGCCACGGGCGACACGGGCGCCACGGGGGCCGACGGCGCCACCGGTGCGACGGGGGCCGACGGCGCGACGGGGGCCACCGGGGCGACAGGGGCCGACGGCGCCACCGGTGCGACGGGGGCTGATGGTGCCACCGGTGCCACCGGTGCGACGGGGGCTGACGGTGCCACCGGGGCGGCGGGGGCCACCGGGGCCACGGGCGCGACGGGCGGCGACGGCGCGACGGGCGGCGACGGCGCCACGGGTGCCACGGGCGGCGACGGCGCGACGGGAGCCACGGGCGCCGATGGCGCGACGGGCGCCACCGGGGCCACGGGGGCCGATGGTGCGACGGGCGCGACGGGAGCCACCGGGGCCGACGGCGCGACGGGCGCCACCGGGGCCACGGGGGCCGATGGTGCGACGGGCGCGACGGGAGCCGACGGGGCCGACGGCGCGACGGGCGCCACCGGGGCCACGGGGGCCGACGGCCCCACGGGTGCGACGGGGGCCGACGGGGCCACCGGCGCGACGGGCGCCGACGGGGCCACGGGGGCCACCGGAGCGGTGGGCGAGAGCGGCGTCGTGGACGTCGCATTCGGCTCGGCCGGCGCCATGGTGATCCCGCTCGTCCTCGGCCAGAACGACGTCCCTACCACCGGCCTGGATGACTCGTTCACCATCATGGAGACCGGCAATTACAGCCTGATCCTGATGGGCGATCTGCTCCTCTCGGGGTCTCAATTGTCGAGCCCGACGATCGGCATCAAGCTCCGGGTGAACGGTTCCGACGTCGCGACGGGATTGACCTTCGCGGTCGGGGCCGACGATCGGATGATCTCGCTCAACGGCGTGTACAGCAGCTTCTTCGCCGCCGGCGACGTGATCGATCCGATCCTGTACATCGAATCGTCGGTCTTGACCCCGGCCACGATCACGGGCGCCTATATCACCGCGCTCCTGGTGAGGAGCACGCCGACTCCTTGATTGGTGGAACGGCGCGGGGCGAGCCTCATGGGCCTTCGCCCCGCGGCCTATCATCCAGGGACTTGACCCGCGACGTCGGCGAGGGATATGATCCCCTCGCCGACGTCGTTTCGGACGTCACCCTACCTCTCGGGGCCTCCGGCCCCACCGCCCGGCGTCGCTTCGATGGGCCCAATCGACGCACCTTCCTCATGGCCGACGAACGCATCCGGCGCCAGCTCGCCTTCCTGGCCGCCCAGTTGATGTACCAGCGATCCGAGTCCGAATACTTCACCGCCAAGCGCAAGGCCGCCAAGCAGCTCGGGGTCGAACATCGATTCCGCCCGGCCGACCTCCCCTCCAACGCCGAGATCCGCGACCAGATCCAGGCCCTGGCCCGCATGCACGAGGGGCCCAAGCGCCTGGACGTCCTCCGCGAGATGCGGCTGGAGGCCCTCCGCATGATGCGCAAGCTGGCGCGGTTCCGCCCCCGCCTGATCGGCAGCGTCTGGACGGGCCACGTCCGGCGCGGGTCCGACATCGACCTCCACGTCTTCAGCGACTCGCTCTCGCTGGTCACCGACGTCCTCGACGAGCACGGCCTGGCCTATGACGTCGAGCGCAAGCGGATCGTCAAGTTCGGCGAGGAGCGGGTCTTCACCCACGTCCACCTGGACGACCGCTTCCCCTTCGAGCTGACCATCTACCCGGAGGACAAGGCCCACTACGCCTTCAAGAGCAGCATCACCGGCAAGGCCATCGAGCGCGCCTCGATCGCCGAGCTGGAGGCGTTCCTCAAGGCCGAGGACCCGGACGTCGACCTGGATTTCGAGGTCGAGCGGGTCGAGGATCACGTCGACCGCTTCGAGCTGTACCGCCTGCTCCTCCGGCCGCTGGAGGGCGTGAAACAGAACCCCAAATATCACCCGGAGGGGGATGCGCTGTACCACAGCCTCCAGGTCTTCGAGCTGGCCCGCGAGGAGCGGGGCTACGACGAGGAGTTCATCCTCGCCGCGCTGCTGCACGACGTCGGCAAGGCCATCGACCCGTCCGACCACGTCGCCGCCGGCCTCCAGGCGCTGGAAGGGACGATCACGCCCCGCACGCGGACGCTGATCGCCCTGCACATGGACGCCCTGGCCTATCGGCAGGGGACGCTCGGGGCCCGCGCGCGGCTGCGGCTGGAGCAGTCCGAGGAGTTCGAGGACCTGATGCTCCTGCGCGAGCTGGACTCGCGCGGGAGGCGGCCGGGCGCGGACGTCTGCGAGCTGGAGGAGGCCCTGGAGTTCATCCGGGACCTCGCGCTGGAGAACGGCGAGTGATGCTCAGTCGCCCCCGGCGGCCGATCGCGGGACGACGGTCGCCGGGGCGGGGCCGAGATGGCGGCCCATGGAGGATCGCAGGTGGACGACCTCGGCCTTCAGGCGGCGGAGCTTGCGCAGGCACGACCGGCAGGCGTCGACGTGGGAGCGGACGGCCGGCGCGGCGACGCCCTCGGTCGCCAGCGCCAGCAGGTCGCTCCCGTCAGGGCAGGCGGTCGTCCGGGTCATGCTTGAGGTCCTCGTCGTAGCGCCGGCAGAGGTCCTTCACGTTCTGGAGGACCCGCCACGAGTTCACGTACACCACGTTCGCCGAGACCCCCAGCGCGGCGGCGACCTCGGCCCCCGGCTTTCCCTGGATCACGGACATCTCGAAGCAGTTCCAGACGCGCTCGGAGGAGCGCCGGCGCACCTTCTCGAAGGCGTACTGGAGGATCCGGGTGTGGTGGGAGCGTTCGAACTCCCGCCGCTGCCGTTCCTCGTCGCCGGTGGCCTCCTCCAGCACCCGCTTGACCCAGCCGTCGACGGCGTGGCGCTGGGTCTGGTCGCGGCGGGCGCGGTCGATCAGCGTGTTCCGCGCCACGGTGAACAGCCAGGTGCGGAACCGGGTGCGCTCGCGGTCGTAGGTGTGGATCCGCTTGCAGAGCTTGAGGAAGACCTCCTGGACCATGTCCTGGGCGTCGCCGTCGGACAGGCCCTGCTTGCGGAAGTATCCCACGAGCATGGGCTTGTAGATCGCGTAGAACTCCACCCAGCGGTCGGGGCCGCGGCCCCGGACGCCCTCGATGATCGAGACCCTGGTCGGCGTGTCGGTGATCGGCATGATCTGGGTCCGGCTGTCGTGGGGAGATGGTGCGACGTCCTCGTCCGCCATGGCGTTCCTCGCAGCCGTCAAGATACCACGGATCGCTGGATGATACGCAGGAATTCCGCACGATTCGCGCGGCTTCGATCCCTCGTCGCCTCCCGATACGAGGGCCGCCCCGCGTCCTTACACGGGCGCGCCGGATTCGGCCGGACTTCGTGTAGAATGGTCGCGCGGGGCGACGGCCCCGCGAGGCTCGGCCGGACGAAGGGGCGACTCATGGCGATCGATTCGCTGATCCAGCGCAAGGTGATGGGCCGGTTCGCGACCGGCGTGACGGTGGTCACGACGGGGGGCCCGATGGGGATGCACGGGCTGACGGCCAACGCCGTGACGTCGCTGTCGCTGGATCCCCCCCTGCTCCTCGTCGCCGTCGACAGGCGTTCGCAGACGCTGGAGTTCCTCAAGGCCAACCGCTGCTTCGCCGTGAACATCCTCCGCCGCGACCAGGAGGAGGTCTCGCGGCGCTTCGCCCGCCCCGGGCCCAAGGACTTCCTGGGCCTCGACCTGACGACGGACGCCACCGACGCCCCCGTCATCGCCGGCTGCCTGGCCTACGCCGACTGCCGGCTCTACGACGTCCTCCCCGGCGGCGACCACGAGATCTTCCTCGGCGAGGTCGTCGGCGGCGCGGCCTACGACGAGGCCGACCCCCTGCTCTACTTCGCCGGCGGCTATCGCCGCCTGGCGGACTGACGTGGCGACGGGAGGCGCGGCCCAGGGGGCCGAGACGGACGCCGCGGGCCTGGGCCTGACCCGCGCCCACGGCTGGATCCTGCTGGCCGCCGCGCTGGGATGGCTGTTCGACGCCATGGACCAGCGCCTGTTCATCCTGGCGCGCACCCCCGCCCTGCGCGACCTGGCCGCCGGGGCCGACCCCGCGACGCTGCCGACGCTCGCCGGCTGGGCGACGGCCCTGTTCATCGCCGGCTGGGCGACCGGCGGCCTGGTCTTCGGCCTGGTCGGCGACCGCTACGGCCGCGTCCGGACGATGGCCCTGACGATCCTGATGTACTCCGTGTTCACCGGCCTCTCGGGCCTGGCCCGGTCGTGGCCCGAGTTCGCGGCCTACCGCTTCCTCTGCGGCATGGGGATCGGCGGCGAGTACGCCGCGGGCGTCGCCCTGGTCGCCGAGGCGATGCCCGCCCGCTTCCGGCCGATCGCCCTGGGGATGGTCCAGGCGGCGTCGTCGATCGGCGCGATCCTGGGCTCGGCGCTCAGCCTGCTCGTCGGCCCGCAGTCGCGCGTCGGCGGCTGGGAAGGCTGGCGGATCCTCTTCTTCTTCGGCGTGATCCCCAGCGTCCTGCTGGTCCTGATCCGCTTCCGCGTCCCCGAGCCCGACCGCTGGCTCCGCGCCCGCGACGAGGCCCGCCGCGACCCGAAGCCCGGCCGCGAGCTGGGCGACGTCCGCGCCATCTTCGCCGATCCCGTCCTGCGGCGCCGGAGCCTGATCGGCATGGCGCTGGGGATGGTCGGCCAGGTCGGCCTGTGGAGCATCGGCCTGTACACGCCGGAGCTCGTCCGCGACGTCGTCTTCCAGGAGCATCGCCGCGAGGTCGCCGTCGAGGCCGCGAACCTCGACGACCTGGCCCGCGCCTGGGCCGCGAAGACGGGCGACGACCCGGCCCCGAAGCTCGCCGAATGGAAGGCCGAGGCCGACCGCCACGTCGGCCGCGGGACGCTGTTGCAGGACGTCGGCTCGTTCTTCGGCGCGCCGTTCTGCACCTGGATCGCCGTGCGCTTCGGCCGGCGGAAGGCGTTCGCGACCGCCTACGCGATGGCGATGGCCTCGGTCTGGCTGGTGTTCGGCGGCATGTCGCGCGGGGCCGACGTCGACTGGATGCTGCCGCTGCTGGGCTTCTGCACCTGCGGGATCTTCGGCGTCATCGTGGTCTACCTCCCCGAGCTGTACCCCACCCGCCTGCGCACGACGGGAATGGGCTTCTGCTACAACATAGCCCGCTACCTGACCGCCGCCGCGCCGGTCCTGCTGGGGCGGCTGGCGGCCGGGGCGGGAGGGTACTCGCGCGCGGCGATCCTGATGTCGTTCATCTACGTCCTCGGCCTGGCCGTCGTCCCGTTCGCCCCCGAGACCCGCGGCCGTCCCCTGCCCGACTGACGGACCGTCAGGGTTTGCGCGCCAGCCGCGAGTCCTGCCGCACGGTCCAGGTCTCCGCGGCCCCCCCCTCGGGCGTGAAGGTGAGCGACGCCTCGTAGCCCTCGGGGGTGAGGACGACGGTCGGCTCGGGGAGGCCGTCGGGGGCGTCGGGGAGGTCCAGCGGCTCGACCCGGGAAGACCAGGCGCCGTTGTTCCGCCTGTAGGCGTTCTGGGCGTGGTAGACCTGCATCAGCCTTCGCTTCGCGGGATACGCGTGGTCGGGGCGGAAGGCGACGGGCTCGCCGCCGGGGGGCTGCGTGGAGAACTGGAGATATCCCCACGTCTCGGGTCGGTGCATGTCGACGACCCCCTGGGGCGACCAGACCCAGTTGTCCTCGGGCTTCTCGGGGACCTTCCGATACCGGCCGTCGACGACCTCGTGGAGCCATTCCACGCGCGAGAAATTGATGCGCCACCGGTCGCCGTCGCTCGGGGGCGCGGGGCGGCCGGCGCGCCCGGCCAGGGCCTTCCAGGGGATGGCCAGCTCGACCGTCCATCCCTCGTCGACGTCCGACGGGTCGTTGAGCGTCCCCTGTACGGCGACGGCCGTCTTCAGGCCGGGGATCTCCCAGGAGTTGTCGGCCGGGCCGCCGTCGCGGTAGGGCTTCGGGAGGAAGAGGTCCCACTCGGTGTCGAGCGCGTTGATCTCGATTTCATAATAGTCGTGGTTGTCGCCGTCGGGGTCGATGAAGACCTCGAAGTCGTTGTCGCGGAAGATGACCGAGTCGTGGTCCTTCAGCGTCCCCCAGACGTGGGGCTCGTCGAGCTTCGCGGCGATGTAGAGGTGTTCGTCGTCCCAGAGCATCTTCACCCGGGTCTCGAACCGCGGGCGCGGCTTGCGGTCGCCCTCGATGTCGACGAACGCATCGGTCCACGGCGCGGCACGCCAGGCGTCCTCGTCGAGCTTGCCGTCGACGTCGATGGGCCGGGGCGTCTTGCAAGAGACGTAGCCCTTGGGATGCTCCGGGGCGGGCTTCGCGGGCTCCTCGGGCTTCCTCTCCTCGACCTCGGCCTCGCCGCTCGCATCACGGGGCTTGAGGATCTCGCCGAGGACGTCGGGCCTGGAGTCGTCGCGGACGAGGGCCAGGTTCTTGACGCCGTCGCGGTAGGCCAGCGAGAGCGTGGACAGGCGGTCGCCGTCGGCGAGCGTCAGGTCGACCTTGCCGCGCTCGACGCTCGCCGTGAGGGCGTCGCGGAGGGCCTCGGCGCTGAAGAGGCGGTCGTTGATCGCCAGGACCTTGCGGCCCTTCGCGAGGCCGGCCTTCTCGGCGAGCGAGCCGAGGACGACGTCGGCGATGGTGCCGTCGGCGTCGAAGGCCAGGCCCAGCGAGTGCCGCGCGGCCGTCCCGCCCCCGCCGCGACGGCCCTTGTAGGTCGCCTCCGGGCCCGCCCCGTACTCCAGCCGGTAGCCGAGCTTGCTCACGAACTCCAGCGGCAGTTCCTCCAGCGGCTTCGAGACCCGCCCTTCGAGGAACCCCTCCCAGTCGTGCTCGACCACGCCGTTCAGGGCGGCCACGACGTCTTCGAACGTGTACGGGTCGATCTTCTCCGGCTTCGTCGGCCCGCCGAGGAACGTCTGGCAGAAGTCGTCGATCGACTTCGCGCCGGCGGTCTTCTCGCGGATCGTGGCGTCGATCTCCATCCAGAGGAGGCAGCCTTCCATGTAGTAGTCCTGGCCGCGCCGCAGGACGTTCCAGTTGGCGCTGGGGGCGCGGAGGAAGGACGTCGCCGCGGCCGTGTCGTCCAGGGGCCGCCAGCGCCGGCCGTGCTGGTGCATCAGGCCCTCGATCGTGTGCGTCAGCGTCCTCTTGTAGTCGTCCGGGCTCACCAGGCCGGAGCGGACCATGACGACCTCGCCGAGGTATTCCGTCAGGCCCTCGTAGACCCACAGGAGCCGGGTGGCCATCGGCTCGTGGTAGGACTTCGTCGCCATGCCGGCCGGGATGCGGTACTTGCCGCACCACGAATGGACGTATTCGTGGGGGATGAGGTTGGCGACCCATCCCACGCGGCGGGAGTCGTCGATCAGGTCGCGCTCGCGGACGCCGTTGATGCTGGACGTCAGGTGCTCCAGGCCCAGGTATCCCAGCTCGTCGCTCAGGGTGGTGAGGAACTGGAACGCGTCGTAGTGGGCCGAGCCGAACAGGGCGCACGCCTCGCGGACGACGCGGGAGTATTTGGCGATCGTCTCGGGCGGCAGCTCCAGCGCCTCGGACGACTCGGCGGCCAGGTTGAAGGACGCCGGCGGGTACGGGCCGGCGTCGAGCTTCGTCGTCCTGAAATGCACGCCGCCGATCAGCGGCGAGTCGATCACCTCGACGAGCGACGCGGGCCTGAACCGCACGAGGCCGTCGGCGTTCGCCTCGGTCTTCAGCGCCGTGGCGTACTTCCAGCCGTCGGGGAGGCGCGTCGAGAGGGCGACGGTCGTCTCGGCGGCGGTCGGGCCCTCGGGATAGAGGATGCAGGTGGACCAGTTGACGACGCCGACCCTGGCGTCGCCGAACGTGAGGTGGCCGGCCGCCTCGATGGCGGCGTCGTTGGTGATCGTGTCGAGCTTCACGCGGAGCGACGTCGCCCCCTCGGGGGCCTTGCAGACGATGCGGTACAGCTCCAGGTCGTCGCGGCGCCAGGGGACGGGCGAGCCGTCGGCGGCGAAGACCCGAAGGCCGGCGACGGGCTCGTTGGCGCCGCAGGGGGCGTGGGTGCCGGGGATCCACTTGGGATGCCACAGGGCCAGCTCCTCGCCGGGCTTGCACGGCACGTCGATGGTCGCGTGGACGAGCCGCCTGGGCAGGTCGCGGAGGTCGACCTCGACGGTCATTGTCGGCTCGCCGGCCGTCGCCGGGGCGGCGACCGTCAGGGCGAGGCCCAGGATGAGGCGGGCCCGGCTCGCGAGGGATGGGGGCGGAGGCATGAACGGTCCTCTCGGTGACGTGTCCCGGCCCGGGGGGCGCGATATCGCCCCATCGTAATCGAGCCGCGATCCGGGGCCCAACGGTTCTGGCCTTCGAGGACCGATCCGGGGATAATCACGCCCGTGGATGATCCCGTCTCGACCGGTCCAGAAGGAAGCATCATGAACGTTCGGATCGCCCTGTCGGCCGCGCTGACCCTGCCGTTCCTCGCCGCGCCGGCGCCCGCCGCGGAGGAGCCCGCCCCGGCGGAGAAGGTCCTGAAGGCGGGGCTCATCGGCCTGGACACCTCGCACGCGGTCGCCTTCACGAAGCTGCTGAACGACCCCAAGGCGCCGCCCGAGGTCGCCGGCGTGCGCGTGGTGGCCGCGTTCCCCGGCGGCAGCCCGGACGTCCCGTCCAGCCGCGACCGCGTCCCCGAGTACACGAAGACGCTGAAGGAGGAGTACGGCGTCGAGGTCGTCGACTCGATCGAGGCCCTGCTGGGGAAGGTCGACGTCGTCTTCCTGGAGAGCGTCGACGGCCGCCCGCACCTGGAGCAGGCCCGCCCGGTGTTCAAGGCCCGCAAGCCGATGTTCATCGACAAGCCCGTGGCCGGCAGCCTGGCCGACGCGGTCGAGATCTTCGAGCTGGCGAAGGAGACCGGGACGCCGGTCTTCTCCAGCTCGGCCCTGAGGTTCTCGCCGGGCATCGCCGCGATGCGCGCCGGGAAGCTCGGCGACGTGGCCGGCTGCGACGCCTACAGCCCGTGCGAGCTGGAGGAGCACGTCCCCGACTTCTTCTGGTACGGCGTCCACGGCGTCGAGACCCTGTTCACCATCCTGGGGACCGGCTGCGAGTCGGTGTCGAGGACCACGACCCCCGGGTCCGACCTGGCGGTGGGCGTGTGGAAGGGGGGACGCATCGGCACCTTCCGCGGCATCCGCGACGGCGCGCCGCACGACTTCGGCGCCACGGTCTTCGGCGCCAAGGGGATCGGCCAGAGCGGCGGCTACGTCGGCTACCAGCCGCTCGTCGCCGAGATCGTCAAGTTCTTCAAGAGCGGCGAGGCCCCCGTCTCGCCGGAGGAGACGCTGGAAATCTTCGCCTTCATGGAGGCCGCCGACGAGAGCAAGCGCCAGGACGGCCGCCCCGTGACCATCGAGAGCGTCCTGGCCCGCGCCCGCGCCGAGGCGGCCTCGCGCGGCAAGTGACGACCCGGCCCCTCGCGGGAGAAGCCGCCTGGCGAGGTCCGCTTGCAGTCCCCTCTCCCGCCGGGAGAGGGCGGCCCGAAGGGCCGGGTGAGGGTCGTCGGATTTCGGAGCGGGCGGGGCGGACGAACCCTTCTCCCCTTGAGGGAGAAGGTGCCCCGGAGGGGCGGATGATGGGTGGCGCGACCGACGGTCGCGGGGCTCGAAGTCGATTCGGATGAGGGGGCGCCATGGCGGTCGACCCCTCATCCGGCCTTCGGCCACCTTCTCCCTCAAGGAGAGAAGGACGTCGATCGTCGGCCCGCCTGGATCTTACGCGGCCGACATGCCCTCCGCGCTCCGACGACCCTCACCCGCCGCTGCGCGGCCGCCCGCTCCCGGCGGGAGAGGGGGCTTCGGAGATTGTACAAGCCTCGTGCCGAACGGTTCCGCCGACGGCCGCCTCCTTCCGCGAGAGGAGAAGGACGCCCGCCCGGCCATCCATCCCCATCCCGCCCCGCCCCGCTCGCCGAGGAGCCGACCCGCCGATGACGGTCCCGATCGAATCCCCGACGCGCGTCCGGTACGGCGTGCTGGCGTTCCTGGCGGCGATGACGTTCGTCCTGTACCTGGACCGCGTCTGCATGGGCCAGGCGGGGCCCGTCATCCAGAAAGAATTGGGGATCTCCGATTCCTGGATGGGATGGGTCTACGCGTCGTTCAGCATCTCCTACGTCCTGTTCGAGATCCCGACGGGGCGATGGGGCGACCGATACGGGTCGCGCGGGGTGCTGACGCGGATCGTGGTCTGGTGGTCGGCCTTCACGGCGCTGACGGGTTTCGCCTGGGGGCTGTGGAGCCTGCTGGCGATCCGCTTCCTGTTCGGCGCGGGGGAGGCCGGGGCGCTGCCGAACTCGGCGCGGGTGCTGCGGGTCTGGTTCTCGGACGCCGTCCGCGGGCGGGCCCAGGCGTTCGTGGCGACCTCGATGCTGATGGGGGGGACGTTCTCGCCGTTCGTGAGCCAGTGGCTGATGGACGCCGTCGGCTGGCGGAAGACGTTCGCCGTCTTCGGGCTGGTCGGCGCGGGCTGGGCCTTCGCGTTCTGGTGGTGGTTCCGCGACGACCCCGAGTCCCACCCCGCGACCAACGAGGCCGAGCGTCGGCTGATCGCCGAGGGTCGCCGCGGCGCGGACGTCTCGCCGGCCCACGAGCCGATCCCCTGGCGGCTGGTCCTGCGCTCGCCCGACGTCTGGCTGCTGGGGCTGGCGATGGTGACGATGGCGGCGACCTACAACCTGCTGATCTCGTGGTATCCGAAGTACCTCCAGGAGGCCCGCGGGGTCTCGGCGAGCGACTCGGGATGGTACTCCAGCTGCGTGCTGGGGACGGGGGCCGTCGGCTGCCTGCTGGGCGGGTGGCTGACCGACCGCCTGACCCGGGGCCGCGCCGGCCGGCGCTGGGGGCGGACGCTCCAGGCCGTGCTGGGGGCGGGGCTCGCCGCCGCGGCGCTGGGCGGGAGCCTCTGCGTTGACTCGCCCGTGCTGTCGACGGCGCTGGTGGCCGCGGCGTGCTTCGGCGTGCAGGTCCAGATGCCGTCGTGGTGGGCCGCGGCGACGCAGGTGAGCGGCCGGCACGTCGGGGCGTTGTTCGGATTCATGAACATGATCGGGAACGTCGGCGGCATCGCCTCGCCCGCGTTCTTCGGCCGGTTCCTGGACGTCATGAAGGACGCCGGCCGCACCGGCCGGGCCAAGTGGGAGCCCGGCTTCTGGATCTACGTCGGCCTGGCGCTGGTCGGCATGGTTCTTTGGGCGCTCGTCGACCCCCGGCGCGTGGTCGGGGGCGGCGGGCCGAAGCCGGCCGACGACCCCGACCCGGCCTGAGGATCGCCAGGCCGCCGAGGGCCCCGTTCAGGCCGGATGCTCGTGCGTCCCCTCGAACCGCGTCGGCGCGACGAACGCGGCGACGCCGGCGGAGACGAACAGCGCGACCAGGGCGCGGGCCACCAGGCGGGATTCCTGGGACTCGGAGATCGGCTGGGTCGTGGCCGCGAGGGGGAACGCGATCGCGCCGACCATCTCGAAGGCGACGGCCCCCAGCAGGCCGCCCAGCGCGCCGCCGACCAGGCCGGCCGCGGCGCGACGCCACCCCCCCATCCCCAGGCCGAACGCGACCCCCCCCGCGGCGCCGGCGGCGCCCCAGACGGTGCCCAGCGCGGTGATCGCCCAGAGGACCTCCGCGTCCGCCGCCCCCGGGCGGTTGAGGATCCGGTTGTAGACCGGCAGCACGCCCAGCGACGCGGAGGCACCGGCGGCCATCCCCAGGGCGGCCCCGACCAGCCCGGCGGCCAGGCCCGCCCGCAGCGAGGGCCGGATCATCCCGCCGGCCACCCCCAGCAGGCCCCCCAGCAGCGAGCCCAGCAGGCCGAACGCCAGCGCCGCGTTCTTGACGGCGGCCATCCGCGTGGTGTCGGGCGTGGGGGCGTCCGGCCCCCCCATCCGGCCCCCGGCGGAGGCCGAGATCAGCTCGGGCGAGAACCAGTCCAGGGCGTATTCGCCCAGCAGCCAGGCGGCCAGGCCGGCCAGGCCGCCGCCGGCCATCGCCCACGCCCAGACCTGCGCGGCGCGCGGACGCTTCACGTCGGGGTCCTGGAGCGGCCCGAGCTTGACGTGCAGGTCCACGGCCGTCGCCGGCACGGGCTCGGCCCTGGCGGCGGCCTCGGCCGCCGGCGCCACGACCTCGGCGGGGGGGGGATCCTCCGGGTCGAAGGCGGGCGCGGGCGGGATGGCCCCCTCGGGCGTGTCGGCCATGGCGTCGTTCCGTTCCTGGTGCGTCGATGCGGGGCGTCACTCGATTCGAGACACCCCGGATTACAACGCGCCGGCGCGGCGACGTAAAGCGGGCGTCGGCCCCCGCCGCGACGAGGGCGGGCGGGGGCCGACGGGCCGGATCAGATGATCTTCGTGAACCCCGGCACGGGGATCGGCGCGACCGGCAGCGGGTCGGGGCCGAAGGCGTAGGACGGCGGGCTGAGGTCCTCGGTGGAGTCGAGGATCCGCTCCGGCGTGATGATCTCGCCGGTGTAGGCCGCGGCCCGGCCCATCAGGCCCAGCAGCGTCGAGTTCGCCGCCTGCTCGCCGTTGTTGAGGATCTTCCCCTCGCGGAGCGCGGCGTACATCTCGTCGTGCTCCACCTGGTACATGTCGTACGTCTTCTTGTCGCCGGTGTCCTTCGCGTACTTCCACTTCGTCTTGCCGGCCAGGGCGTTGCCGAAGACGTCGCACGTCCCCTCGCTGCCCAGGATGTAGTCCTTCACGCGGTTGGCCGTGTTGACCCAGTGACGGCACTGGTGATAGCCGCGGACGCCGTTCTCGTACTCGTAGACGAGCGAGAAGTGGTCGTAGATGTTGCCGTACTTCCCGTCGGTGCGCGACTGCCGGCCGCCCACGCCGAAGCAGCGCTCGGGGAGTTTGTCGCCCATGGCCCAGCCCATGGTGTCCAGGCCGTGGATGGCCTGCTCGACGATGTGGTCGCCGGAGAGCCAGTTGTAGTAGTACCAGTTGCGGAGCTGGTACTCCATGTCCGAATTGCACTGCTCGCGGGTCTTGCGGGGCTCCCACACGCCCGACGAGTTGTACGTCGTCTCGATGGCGCGGATCTCGCCGATCTTGCCGTCGAACACCTGCTGCATCGTGGCGCGGCGGGGCGGGTGATACCGCCAGCAGAAGCCGTTGACGATGGCGACGTTCTTCGCCTTGGCGTCCTGCACGGCCTTCAGGAACTTGCGCAGGCCGGGGCCGTCGACGGCCATCGGCTTCTCGACGAACGCATGGACCCCCTTCTCGACGGCGTAGGCGGTGTGCAGCGGCCGGAAGTGGGGCGTGGTGGCCAGCAGGACCACGTCGACCTGGTCGATCACCTGCTTGTAGGCGTCGAACCCGGTGTAGGTGTGGTCCTTGTCGACCGTGACCTGCGGGCCGACGGAGAGCCCCTTCAGCGCCGAGAGCGACTCTTCGATCCGGTCGCCGAAGACGTCGCCGATCGCGACGAGGCGCGTCCCCTTGTCGGCCGTGAGGGCCTGCTCGGCCGCGCCGGTGCCGCGCCCGCCGGCGCCGACGAGCCCGACCTTGATGACGTCGCTCCCCGCCGCGTGGACCATCGGCGTCCACGACGCCGCCAGCGCCGCCGCCCCCGCCGCGGCCGCCGTCTCCTTCAAGAACCCCCGCCGGCTGGCCCCGTCGTTCGCGCAAGGTCGCTCGGTCACGGCGCTGTCTCCTGATGGTGATGGAGTGGGGACGCCCCGGCCGGGTTCATCCCCATCCCGAGGCGTTGCAATCCAGGTGGGAGGGACCGCATCGGCCGCCCGTCGACGGCCCGCGTCGCGACCATCCTAACCGAGCCCCCGCGCCGACGCCAATCATAAAGCCTCGGCCATCCATGCCGTGCCGGGACGACGGGCTCGTTTCCGCCCCTTCCCCATGCAAATCGTGCCCGACAGCATCGTCCGGAGGGTCGGGCGAGGTGGAGACCCCCAGGTCCAGGCCATGACGGCCGGCGATGATCCGCACGCCCCCGTCGATCAGGCCCGCCGGCCCCTCCGGGCGAGGCCGACGCCCAGCGCCAGGCCGCCGAAGACCAGGAGCGTCGACGGCTCGGGGACGGGCACCTCGGGCAGGTCCGGGAAGGCCGGGGCCGGGGGGGCGTCCATGCCGTCGGGGGTCAGCAGCGCGATCCCCTCCCGGTCGTCGAAGACGCCGAGCGCGAGGATCTGGCCGAGGTCGTTGATCGCCAGCCCCCACCGGATCGACCATCCGCTCGCGGGATCGACCAGGTCGTTCAGGTCGATCATCTTCCCGTCCTTGTACAGGAAGCCGCGGTACATCCAGTTGGCGTTCTCCGGGAAGGACAGGCCCACGGCCTCCCCGCGGTTGTTGATCCCATAGGCGGAGGCGTACGAGTCGCCCGGCAGCGCCCCGATGTCGGTGGCGGTCCCGTCGGGCGCGATCAGGGCCGCGTGCGAGGGCGTGCCTTCGGGGCTGTATCCCAGGTTGCCCGCGACGACCCCGCGGTCGTTGATCGCCGTGCCGTAGGCGGCCCCCAGGTCGGTCCAGGTCCCGCCGCCGCTCAGGACGAAATAGCGGTTGAAGACGCCGGGCGACATCGCGGCGCGGACGAGGACGTCGCCCACGTCGTTGATCGCCTGGACCTGAGCCCCCACGGCCCCCGGCGGCAGGCCCAGCTCCTCCACCCGGCCGTCCTGCGAGGAGACGGGGACGAAGTTCGCCACGCCGCCGATCGGGTCGACTTGCTTCGTGCCGACCATCGCGCCCGAGTCGGACAGGAACCCGGCGGTCCCGGCGACCGGGGCGAGCCGGCCGCTGGCGGCGTCGAAGCTCATCGCGCCGTCGCGGGAGTCGGTCACGGCGCGGCCGGCGTCGTTCAGGCCCGTGTAGGTGTACCCGACGTAGCGCCGGTCGTAGCCGCCGGGGTCGTCGCCGCTCGGCGAGACGACGGCCGGCAGCGTCACCTTGCCGCCCTGCGTCGGGTCGTAGAAGTACGGGTGGTACTCGGTCGCGACCGAAGGGCTCGCCGGCCTGTTTTCCGCCCACGCCCCCGCCACCTGGCCGCGGTTGTTGAGCGACAGCCCCCAGGTGTACGCGAGCCGGCCGTCGGGGCCGCCCAGGTCGGTGATCTTGTAAGAAGATGCCCAGGCCGACGACGCCCAGCACCCAAGCCCGCCCAGCAGCGCCAGGCCCATTCGAACGGCTGCGGATCGAAGCACGGCGACGCCCTCCCTGGCGCATCCCGAAGCGAGACGATGGAGCCTACCTCATCCATCGGGGATCTTCATCCGGAGCGTCGGGCGCGTCAAGGCCGATCGCATTCGGCGCTCAGGCCAGCAGCTTCTTGCAGACCTGGCCCTCGTTGATGGTGGGGCGTTCGGGGCGGCCCTGGTGGCGGTAGATCAGCCGGGTGTGGTCGGCGCCCAGGGCGTGGAGGATCGTGGCGTGGAGGTCATGGACGTGCAGGCGGTCCTCGATCGCGTGCAGGCCGGCCTCGTCGGTCGCCCCCAGGGTGATGCCGGGCTTGATGCCGCCGCCGGCCATCCACATCGTGAAGCCGTTGGCGTTGTGGTCGCGGCCGTCCCCCTTCTCGGACATCGGCGTGCGGCCGAACTCGCCCCCCCAGACCACCAGCGTCTGGTCGAGCAGCCCCCGGCGCTTCAGGTCCTTGACGAGCGCGGCGACGGGCTTGTCGCTGGACCGGCAGCATCGGCCGTGGTTGCCTTCCAGGTCCTGGTGCGAGTCCCATTTGGATCCCGCGCCGCAGTAGATCTGCACGAACCGGACGCCGCGCTCCACCAGCCGGCGGGCGAGCAGGCAGTTGCGGGCCATCCCCTCGGTGACGGGATCGTCCATGCCGTAGAGGGCTCGCGTCTCGGCCGATTCGAGCGACAGGTCGACGGCGTCGGGGGCCTCGGCCTGCATGCGGTAGGCCAGCTCGTAGCTCTTGATGCGGGCGTCGAGTTCGGTCTGGTCGGCGCGGGGGTCCTGGTGGCGGCGGTTGAGCCGGTCCAGGAGGGCGAGCTTGGCCTCCTGACGGCCGCCGGCGATCGTCGCGGGGGGGCGGAGGTTGGCGACGGGGACGTCGACGCCGTCGAAGCGGGTCCCCTGGTGGGTCGCCGGCATGAACCCGGTCCCCCAGTTGCGCGGGCCGCCGGCCACCAGCGACTTGGGGTAGTCCTGGAGCACCACGAACGCGGGGAGGTCCTGGTTCTCGGTCCCCAGGCCGTAGCTCACCCAGCTCCCCAGCGAGGGCCGGCCGCTGCGGGTCGACCCGGTGTTCATCTGGCAGACGCCGTTGACGTGGTTCAGCCCGTCCGCCCAGCAAGACCGGACGATGGCCAGGTCGTCGACGATCTCGGCCGTGTGCGGCAGCCAGTCGGAGACCCACGCGCCGCTCTCGCCGTGCTGCTTCCACGTCCGCCGCGACGGCAGGATCGGCGAGTAGAATTCGCCCATCGGCGTGATGACCGGCTTGAAGCTGGGCGGGATCGGCTTCCCCGCCAGCTCCTTCAGCAGCGGCTTGGGGTCGAACAGGTCCATCTGGCTCGGGCCGCCTTCCATGAACAGGAAGATGCAGCTCTTCGCCGTGGCGGGGACCGCCCACGACGGGGCCGACGCCCCCGACTCCTTCGCCATCAGGTCCAGCAGCGGCAGCGCGCCGAAGCCCGCGGCGGCCTGGAGCAGCCACTCCCGGCGCGAGGTCGGCGTCGTGGCGTGGGGGACGGGGCGGGTCATGGCGTCGTCTCCTCGGGAAGCCTCTCGGCCGCGATGAACGTCCTTCCCCCCTCGCGGGGGAAGGTGGCCCGGAGGGCCGGATGAGGGGGACGCGAAGCACGGGCCCCGTCGGGCCTCGGAGGCCCGCCCAACGGGCCGGCCTTGCGGCCCGACGGCCGGCTCGCACGCCGTCCCCCTCATCTGACCGCTTCGCGGTCTGTCTTCCCCCGCGAGGGGGGAAGACGATCAAACCGTTCAATCCACATACAAGAATTCGCTCGAATTCAACAACACATGACAATAATCCGCCAGCGCCTCACGGCGATCCCCGCGGCCCAGGAAGGCGACGCCGTCGGCGACCTCGTCGGCGTCGGGCTCGCGGGCGAGGGCCAGGCGGTAGGCCAGGGCGACGCGGGCGCGATCGTCGTCGGGGGCGTCGCGTTCGAGCCTCGCGGCGAAGGCTTTGGCCCGATCCAGAGCCCAGGGGCCGTTGATGAGCAGGAGCGTCTGGGTGACGGTCGTGGTGCTGTTCCGCAGCCCGGCGCTGTTGAAGCCGTCGGGCGAGTCGAATGCGTCGAGGACCGGGTCGCGGCGGTTGCGGATCACCTTGCAGTCGACCGACCGCCGGGGCGAGGTCGCGTCGGCCGCCGGCCCGCCGCGCGCGGGGGACAGCTCGCCGGTCACGGCCAGCATGGCGTCGCGGATCGCCTCGGCCTCCAGGCGGCGGACGGGTCGCTTCCACAAATACCTGTTCGCCGGGTCGATCAGGCGGGCCTCCTCGGCCTCGCTCTCGGGGCGGAACGCCGATTGGCGGTACGCGGCCGACGTGACCATCAGCCGGTGGAGCGCCTTGAACCGGCGGCCGTCGGCGACGAACCGGCGGGCGAGCCAGTCGAGCAGCTCCGGGTGCGACGGGGCCTCGCCCAGCCGGCCGAAGTCGTTCGACGTCGCCACGATCCCCCGGCCGAAGTGGTTCTGCCAGACGCGGTTGACGATCACGCGGGTCGTCAGCGGGTTGTCGGGCTCGTTCAGCCAGGCCGCCAGGGCCGACCGCCGGCCCGTCGAGGTCGCCGTCGGGGCGATGTCGGGCGTCGTCGGCTCGACGACCGAGGGATAGCCGGGCGCGATCGGCCCGGTCGCCTTGCGCGAGCCGGCGACGGTCGTCGGCGGGGCCTCGGGGCCCACGTCCTTCACGCCGAGCGCGACGGGGAGCGGGGCCGGCTTGCTCGCGGTCCGCTTCTTCAGCTCGTCGTTCAGCTCCTTCCAGCGGGCGCGGTCGGCCTCCTTGACGGTCGCGGCGGGGATGGGGCCGTCGCGGTCGTCGACCACCTGGCGATAGGCCATCGCCTTGATCTGGCGGTCGTAGGGGGGCAGCTCGGCGTCGGGGCGGTCCAGGAGCGCCCGCAGGTCGGCCGTGAACTTGATCACGGCGTCATATTCCAACTTCTTGCGATACGGCGCCTCCAGCTCGTCGAGCCTCGCGCGGACGTCCTTCGTCGCGTCGTTCCAGGCGGCGAGCCTGGCCTCGTACTCCTCCTTCGCCGCGGCGTCATACAGCGGCAGGTCGTCCAGCGGCAGGATGGGGGCGAAGAAGGCGCGGAGGCGGAAGTAGTCCGTCTGGGCGATGGGGTCGAACTTGTGGTCGTGGCAGCGGGCGCAGCCGATGCTCAGGCCGAGGAACGCCTCGCCGGCCACGTCGGTCATCTCGTTGAGGATGTCCGACCACTGCCCGCGCACGTCGCGCTGGTTGTCCTCATACGGGCCGAGGCGGAGGAAGCCGGTGGCGACGGTCGCGTCGGGGTCGCCGGGGGCCAGCTCGTCGCCGGCCAGTTGCTCGGCGACGAAGCGGTCATACGGCTTGTCGGCGTTGAACGACCGGACGACGTAGTCGCGATACCGCCACGCCTGGGGGCGGTAGACGTCGGCGTTGTGGCCGTCGGACTCGGCGTAGCGGACGACGTCCAGCCAGTGCCGGCCCCAGCGGTCGCCGTAGGCCGGGCTCTCCAGCAGGCGGTCGACCACCTTCTCGTAAGCGTCCGCGGACTCGTCGGCGAGGAACGCGTCGACCTCCTCGGGCCCCGGCGGCAGGCCGGTCAGGTCGAACGTGACGCGGCGGATCAGCTCGCGCCTCGAGGCTTCGGGCGAGGGCGTGAGGCGGTTCTCGGCCAGGGTCGTCAGCACGAAGGCGTCGATCGGGTTCCGCGCCCAGGCTCCCCAGGCCGTGCCGGCGAACGCCTCCAGGCCGGGCGGCTCGACGTCTTTCAGCGGCTGGAACGACCAGAACGAGGCGTCGGCCTTCTCGACCTTCGCGGCGCGGGGGGCGTCGGCCGTGACGTCGCCGCCGGGCCAGACGGCCCCCTCGGCGACCCATCGCGACAGCGCGGCGATCTCGGCGTCGGCCAGCTTGCCGTCGGGGGGCATCTCCAACCCCTCATACCGCACGGCGTCGATCAGCGGGCTCTCGTCGACCTTCCCCGGCTCGACGACCGGCCCCGACTCGCCGCCGGCCGTCAGGGCCTCGCGCGAGTCCAGCCGCAGGCCCCCCTTCTGCTTCTCGCCGCCGTGGCACGACTGGCACTTGGCGACCAGCAGCGGCCGGACTTCCTGTTCGAAGAACCGGATCCGTTCGGCCTGGGTTGCGGGATCGCCCGCGTCCCCCTCGCCCGCGCGCGCCGACGCGACCGCGACCATCAGGGTCGCGACCGCCCATGCCCCGCGCCTCCACCGCCTCGAAACGGCACCCATGCGGCGACGGCCCCCACGACCGGCGGGAGGGGGCCGGTCGGCGTTGGTGTTGCGATGTCCAACATCCGTTCAAGGAGGCCCTATCCTAAGCCAACCGTGGCCCGGAATCTACTTCGATCCATACGGCGGGGCGTCTTCACGAAATCAGACACTCGGGTCGTCGTCGTCGGAGATCCCGAACTCCTCGGCGAGCACGGAGTCCAGGTCCATCGCCCCGTACAACACCCGGATGACCTCGATCCCGCCGGCCCGCGGCCGATAAGAAGACGATGTGGTTGCGAAATCTCGAGACGGGGACATAGCGCAAGTCGGCGTAAGCCGGATCATTCGGCCGATATCGAGCCCCGAGTCCCGGCAGTGAGGCGAGCCGCTCGAAGGTCGCCCTCGCCTCCACGCGGAACCGACGGGCGGCGTCTTCGCTGTGCTCCGCCAGGTGGGCGATCGTCTCGACAAGATCGCGTCGTGCTCGGAAGGTCTGACGAACAACGCTCATATCCCGCGTCGCCGCCTTTGGGCCGCCAGCTCAAGACCTTCCCGCTCGATCGCGTCCCACTCCTGCGGTTCCAGGGATGGTGCGACGCCGCTTTCCAGCCCTTCACGAAGCTTCTCCTCGAGGGCCTGCCTCGCCGCCAGCTTCTGCGCCTCTCGGATGAGCATCCGGAGATATTCGCTGACCGTCCCGAAGCCCTCCCGCCGAGCCTGAGCCTCGACGAATTCCTTCATCTGATCCGGCAGCGAGACGTTCATGGTCGCCATGCGATCCTCCTCGTTGCGAGAGATGACTCAAGGGTAGCCCGCCTGGCAAGGTTTGCCAACTCGGTCGTGCGCGGCCTTCGTCGCAAGAAATCCGACAAGGCTGAAATTCGGTCGGCGAAACGGCGGATCATCCCGGAGTGAGAAGGTCTTTGACAAGTCGGAAGCGGATCGGGCTCGAAACGGAGAGAGTCCTCGCCGAATTCCAGCGCGCGGGAACTGGATGCGTGCGGCGTCGGACCGTTGGCGCGGCGGCGATCGGTGGCCAGCCTGCGGCAGGCCACGCCACCCCGAATCAGAACCCTCATGTCCGAGCGGCTTGCGTCGCACCTCGTTGGGTTTCGCGAGGGCCGTCGAAAACAACATCGACTTCGACGTTCAAAGCCAACGACAAGAGCGAATGCAATGTCTATTGAAATAAAAACTTAAGGCTCGTCGTCAGCCCCGGGGCCGCCCGTCTCGGACTGACGAACGGACCCAACCGAGGCCGCCGGCCGACGCCCCAGGATGAGGTACGAGACCAGGTCCGAATAGTCGTCGGTCCAGGGCGAGGCGCCGACGCGAGGGGAGGGGACGGCCCAGCTCGGCGGCAGGCCGGGGAGGTCGGCGAGGACGGCCCAGATGGAGGGGCGACGCCCGGCGCGGAGGTCGGGCTCGGGGACGGACAGGTCCCGGCGGACGCGGCAGGCCAGGCCGGCGTCGGCGGCCTGGCGGGCCATCAGCGGCGGCAGGTCCAGGAACTTGCTGGAGAGGTTGAACGCCAGCACGCCGCCGGGGGCCAGCTTCCGGCGGTACAGGGCGATCGCCTCGCGAGACAGCAGGTGGACAGGGACCGCGTCGGAGCTGAAGGCGTCCAGGACGATCAGGTCCAGGGCGGCGTCCGGGGCGTCGGCCAGCCGGAGCCGGGCGTCCCCCTCGATCACCGCCACCTCGGCCCCGCGACGGCGGGCGTCGGCCAGGTAGGTGAAGCAGCCCTCGTCCTCGGCCACGCGGACCACGGCGTCGTCGATCTCGTAGAACGTCCAGCGCTGGCCGAGCCGGGCGTAGCAGGCCAGGGTCCCCGTCCCCAGGCCGACCACCGCCACCCGGGCGTCGGGCTTCAGCTTTAACGCGGCGAAGACGTCGCCGACCGGCCCCGAGCGGGCGAAGTAGGTGGAGGGCTCCTCGCGGCGGGAGGGGTCCAAACTCTGCTGCCCGTGCAGGGTCCGGCCGTGCATCAGGCGGCGGACGCCCTCCTCCCGGTCGACCAGGACCCGGAGCGGCCCGAAGAAGTTCCGACTACGGCGGACGACCTCGCCCCCCGGGTCGGGCGCGAGCCCCCCGACGACCAGGATCGCCCCGATCGTCAGCGCGAACCGCCATGGCCGAGATCGCGCCCGCCACACGGCCAGCACCCCCAGCCCGGCGATCAGGGTCAAAAGGATCGCCCCGAAGCCCGAGTCCTTCAGGCCCGGCGAGCGGACCAGGGCGAGGCCGGACGCCAGCACCGTCGCCGGGATCGCCAGATCCCCCCGCGACCATCCGGCCCCCGCGGCCGTCGCCAGGCCGGCGACGAACAGGATGAGCGGGTACTCGACCATCCGGTCGAAGGCCCAGGGGGCCACGATCGCGACGAACAGGCTCCCAATCGCCCCGCCGGCACCGATGGCCAGGTAGTACGTCGTCAGCCGCGACGGATCGGGCCGCAGCCGGGCCAGGCGATGGTGGGCCGTCAGCGCCGCGACGAAGAACGCCGACAGGTGCAGCGGGATCCAGGCCAGATGGGCGAACCCCGCCGCCAGCACCAGGGCGAGCGCGACGGCCAGCCAGGGGAACGCCGGCGCCAGCCGGGCCGTCCAGCGATCCCCGACGCCCGAGAAGGCCAGGATGTACGTCGCCAGGTAAAGCCCCAGCGGGACCGTCCAGAGGAGCGGCATCGGGGCCAACTCGGACGTGACGTGCGTCGTCAGCGCCAGCAGCCAGACCACCGGCCCGCAGGCGAGCGCGGCCCAGGCGAGGAGTTCGCGGGGGGACGTGAGGCCGGTGGCGGGCTCGGATCGGTCGTCGCCCCGCCGGGACGTGCCGGCGCAGACCAGCGTCGCCAGCGTCGACAGCATGACCCCGGCCGTCCAGGCTCGTCCTTGCCAGCTCAGGGTCGTGGCCGGCTCGATCAGCAGCGGATACGCCGCCAGCGCAGCGAGGTTCCCGGCGCAGCTCGCCGCATACAGGATGAAGGGGTCGCGGCCGGACCGCGAGTACCAGCGCTGGAGGAGGGGGGACGTGGCCGAGAGGACCACGAAGCCCGGCCCGATCGAGGTCGCCAGGGCGGCGAAGGCCCACAGCCCCGGCCCCCAAGACCCGGACGTCGGCGGGGCCGCGGCGAGCGTCGCCCCGGGGCGCGTCGCCAGGACGGTCGTCGCCAGCAGGGCATGGACCATCACCTGGTCGCGGACCTTCAGGAAGCGGGTCGAGAGGTGCGCATACCCATAGCCGGCCAGGAGGGCGACCTGGAAGAACAGCATGCACGCCCCCCAGACCCCGGCGGTCCCGCCGAAGGCCGGCAGCAGCATCTTCCCGGCCATCGGCTGGACCGCGAACAGCAGCCCGGAGGCCCCCAGCGTCGCCAGCCCGAACAGGGCCCCCCGGAACTTCCCGCCCATCTCCCCTCGCCGTCCGCCGCCCGGGCCCTAATATATAGAGGTAGCAGGCCGACCCGCGGCCCCACCCAGGATCAACGCCCCACGGCGCATCGTCAAGGACCAGGATGCCTCCCCAGCCGACCCACCATCATCAGCCCGGCAGTCGTCGCGGATTCCGATCGTTCCTCCGCTCGCAGCGCGAGGCCCTGAGGCGCAAGCCCGAGGAGGCCCCGCACGACGACCGCAACCGCAACCACCCGGCCCTGCGGCACCGCTCGCTCCCCGAGCTGTACCGCGAGCTGTACCGCCTGCTGCAAGGCCGACGCGCGGCGCTGGCGTTCGCGCTGCTGTCCCTGTCGCTGGCCACGGTCCTGAAGCTCGTCCCCCCCGCCGCGACCAAGGCCGCCATCGACTACGTCCTGATGGGCCGGCCCGTCCCCGAGGCCCTGGCGCGGTGGTCGCCGGTCCCGATCCCGGAGGATCCGACGCTCCGGCTCCGGCTGCTGGTGGCGACCGTCGCCGCGGTGACGGTCGTCGCCACGTTCATCGGCCTGTGGAGCCGTTGGGTCGCGACCCGCACCACCAAGCGGGTCCAGATCGACGTCCGCCGCAAGGTCTACGACCACGCCATGCGGCTGCCGCTGCACCGGGTCTACGCCCTGAAGTCCGGCGGCGCTTCGAGCCTGCTCCGCGAGGACGCGGGGGGCGTCGGCGAGCTGATCTTCAGCATGATCTACAACCCCTGGCGGGCCGTCGTCCAGTTCGTCGGCGGCCTGCTGGTCCTGGCCTGGGTCGACTGGCGGCTGCTGGCCGGGGCCGTCCTGCTGCTGCCGGCGCTCTACGTCTCCGACCGCTTCTGGAACCGCCGGATCCGGCCGATCTACCGCGAGGTCCGCAAGAAGCGCCAGCAGATCGACGCCGAGGCGACCGAGGTCTTCGGCGGGATGAGGGTGGTGCGGGCGTTCGGCCGTCAGAAGTCGGAGTCCACCCGGTTCACGATCTCGAACCACATGATGGCCCGCCTGGAGCTGTTCGTCTGGTGGGTCTCGCGGGTGGTGGAGCTGGTGTGGGAGCTGCTGGTCCCGCTGGCCTCCGCGGCGCTGCTGTACTACGGCGGCTCGCAGGTGCTGGCCGGCAAGCTCTCGCTGGGCGACATGATGATGTTCCTGGTCTACCTGACCATGCTGCTGGAGCCTATGGCCGTCCTGGCGACGAGCGTCACCCAGTTCCAGAACAACCTCTCCGGCTTCGACCGCGTGCTCGACCTGCTGGCCGAGCCCCGCGAGATGGCCGGCCGCGAGGGCTCGCGGCGGGTGGACAAGGCCGACGTGGAAGGCCGGATCACGCTGGAGGGGGTCTCCTTCGCCTACCCCGGATCCGACCGCCTGGTCCTGCGGGACGTGGACCTGGACGTGGAGCCCGGCGAGACGATCGCGCTGGTGGGCCGTAGCGGATCCGGCAAGACGACGCTGTGCAACCTCGTCGCCCGGTTCTACGACCCGACCCTCGGCGTCGTCCGGCTCGACGGCGTCCCCCTGCCGGAGTACGACGTCGAGAGCTACCGCCGCCTGCTGGGCGTGGTGGAGCAGGACGTCTTCCTGTTCGACGGCACCATCGCCGACAACATCAGCTACGGCGACCGCTCGGCCTCGCGCGATCGGATCGTCGAGGCCGCCGAGGCCGCCAACGCCGCCGAGTTCATCGAGCGCATGCCCGAGGGCTACGACACGGTCATCGGCGAGCGCGGCGTCCGACTCAGCGGCGGCCAGCGCCAGCGCCTGGCCATCGCCCGCGCCATCCTCGCCGACCCTCGCATCTTCATCCTCGACGAGGCGACCAGCAACCTCGACAGCGAGAGCGAACGGCTGATCCAGCAGAGCCTCGCCCGGCTGCTGCGAGGCCGGACCTCGTTCGTCATCGCCCACCGCCTCAGCACCATCAAGAGCGCCGACCGGATCCTCGTCCTGCAAGACGGGGTCGTCGTCGAGGCCGGCCCCCACGAGGAGCTGATGGCCGCCGCCGGCCCGTACCGCGACATGGTGGAGCTGCAAAGCCTGGGCGAGGGGCACTGAGCCGGCCGGGGCCGGCGGCGGTCAGGACCGGGCGAGCCCCGACACGGCTTCCATGACCGCGCGGACCTTCTCGGCCCGGACGCCGGACCAGTCGAGCGTCGACCCGTCGCCGGGCCGGAACGTGCAAGGGCTGGCGACCGGGCCGACGGCCGCGGAGCCGAGATGCACCTCGCGGGCCCCCGTGCGGCGGACGACCGCCGCCAGGTTCGCGAGCGTCAGCCGGCCGGCGACGAGGACGCCGATGCGGTCGCCGGCCCTCGCGACCAGCCGCGCGAGCGCCTCCGCCCCCTCCTCGGCCGACGCCCGGCCGCCCGAGGTCAGCACGCGGTCGACGCCCAGGTCGATCAGCGTTTCGAGCGCCTCGTCGAGGTCGGGCGTCTGGTCGAACGCCTTGTGGAACGTCACGCTCATCGGCCGCGCCAGGTCGACCAGCGAGGCCGTCGCGTCGCGGTCGATCGTCCCGTCGCGACGGAGGATCCCGAGCACCACCCCCGAGGCCCCCAGCCTCCGGGCCACGTCCACATCGTCGCGCATCGCGGCGAGTTCGGCGCGATCGGGGACGAAGTCGCCGGCGCGGACGCGGACCAGGACGTGGACCGGGATCGCCAGCGACCGGCACGCCTCGGCGATCGTCCCCGCCCCCGGCGTCGTGCCGCCGACTTCCAGGCGGTCGCAAAGCTCCACGCGGTCGGCCCCCCCCTTGCCCGCCTCCAGCGCGGAGCGGAGGTCGCCGCAGCAGATCTCGACGAGGGGACGCGGCGACGGGTGCTGTTCCATGGATGGTTCGGTCACTTTCCTCGCGGCAGGAAGTTCGTCCTGGCCAGGTCGACCACCTCGTCCCCCTTGCCGCCGATGACGGCCTTCAGCAGATACAGGCTGAAGCCGAGGGCCTGGGCGGCGGAGATGGACGGCGGCATGGCGAGTTCCTGGCGGTTGACCAGCACGTCCACCAGCGCGGGGCCATCGTGGGCGAAGGCGCGTTGCAGGGCCGGGCGGACGTCGGCGGGGTCCTCGACGCGGATCCCGAGGATGCCGGCCGATTCGGCGAGCTTCGCGAAGTCCGGGTTCTCCAGGTCGGTGCCGTAGGGGAGCAGGCCGGCGGCCTTCATCTCCAGCTCCACGAAGCCGAGCGAGCCGTTGTTGAAGACGACCACCTTGGCGGGGAGCTTCAACTGGCGGAGCGTTAGCAGGTCGCCCAGCAGCATGGCCAGGCCGCCGTCGCCGCTGAGGCTCACCACCTGCCTCCCCGGCCGCGACGCCTGCGCGCCCACGGCCTGCGCCAGCGCGTTGGCCATCGAGCCGTGGCAGAACGAGCCCAGCAGGTTGCGGCGCCCGTTCATGCGGAGATAGCGCGCGGCCCAGATGGTCGGCGTGCCGACGTCGCAGGTGAAGACGGCGTCGTCGGCGGCCAGGGCGTCGACCTCCTTCGCCAGGTACTGGGGATGGATCGGCTTCTTGCCGGGCTTGCCGACGGCCAGCTCGTCCAGCTCCTTCCGGGCGGTCGCGTAGTGCTCCAGGCAGTCGTCCAGGTAGCGGCGGTCGGGCTTCTCCCGGAGGAGCGGGTTGAGGGCGGAGAGGGTCTCCCGCACGCCGCCGACGAGCCCCAGGTCCACGCGCGTCCGGCGGCCGATCTGCTCGCCGCGGACGTCCACCTGGACGACCTTGGCGTCGGCCGGGAAGAACTGCGGGTAGGGGAAGTCGGTCCCCAGCATCAGCAGGGCGTCGCAGCTCATCATGGCGTGGTAGCCGGACGAGAACCCCAGCAGGCCCGTCATGCCGACGTCGAACGGGTTGTCGGGCTCGATGGACTCCTTGCCGCGCATGGCGTGGACGACGGGGGCCTTGAGCCGGGCCGCGGCCTGCATCAGCTCGTCGTGCGCCCCGGCGCAGCCCGCGCCGCCGAGGATCGCCACGCGGTCGGCCCCGTTCAGGAGGTCGGCGGCCCCGGCGATCGATTCGGCCGGCGGCAGGACGATCGAGGGGGCGTAGTCGAGCGCCAGGAACGCCGGGGCGGCGCTCGTCTTGCGGAGGGCGACGTCGCCGGGGATGACCACGACGGCCACGCCCTTCTTCGCGATGGCGGTCCGCATGGCGATCCCCAGGACGCGCACGGCGTGCTCGGCCTGGGATATGAACTCGCAATAATGGCTGCAATCCTTGAACAGGAGCTGCGGGTTGGTCTCCTGGAAGTAGTTGGAGCCCAGCTCGCTGGTGGGGATCTGCGCCGCGATGGCCAGGACGGGGACGCGGCTGCGGTGGCAGTCGTACAGGCCGTTGATGAGGTGGAGGTTCCCCGGGCCGCAGCTCCCGGCGCAGACGGCCAGCTCGCCGGTGATGTGGGCCTCGGCCCCGGCGGCGAACGCGGCGACCTCCTCGTGGCGGACGTGGAGCCAGTCGATCCCCTCGCGCCTGCGGATCACGTCGGTGATCCCGTTGAGCGAGTCCCCCACCACGCCGTACACCCGCCGCACGCCCGCCGCGACGAGCGTGTCGACGAACGCCTCGCTGACCGTCTGTGCCATGTCGTCCCCCGGCTTCGGGCCCCTGTCGCGGACGCCGCATTCTAGGCGTCCCGCCCGCATTCCTCCAGCAAATCCCGATCCGCGACGGCCGCGTGGTATGATGGGCCCCGGCATCGGGCGTCGTCGCGCGGGGGCGATCATGAAGCGCATCCGGATCGTGCATCGGACGGAATACCACTACCACGAGCCCGTCCAGTTCGGGCCGCACCGGGCCCTGCTGCGGCCGCGCGAGGGGCACGACGTCCACATCGCGGGGTCGAAGCTCGCGATGGAGCCGGCGGCCGACGTGCGCTGGATCCGCGACGTCTACGGCAACTCGATCGCCTTCCTCACCTTCCACGAGCCGTCGCCCATGCTCCGGCTGGAGAGCGAGGTGGACGTCGACCTGTACGAGGACGGCCCGATCGACTGCGCCGTCGACCCCTCGGCGCAATGGTATCCGTTCCAGTACGACGCGGCCGAGCAGGTGGAGATCGTCCCGTACCGCCTCCCCAGCTACCCCCACGACGGCGCGGCGGTCCAGGCGTGGCTCCGCGACCTGTACACGCCGGGGAAGCTGATCCACACGGCCGAGCTGCTGAACGGGCTGAACGACCTGGTCTACCGCTCGTTCCGCTACAACCGCCGCGAGGAGCCCGGCGTGCAGGTCCCGTGCGAGACGCTGCGGCTGGGGACGGGGTCTTGCCGCGACTACGCCGTCATGATGATGGAGGCGGCCCGGCACCTGGGCTTCGCGGCGCGGTTCGTCACCGGCTACATCCAGATGGGCGAGGATCAGCACGGCGCGACCCACGCCTGGACCGAGGTCTACATCCCCGGCGCCGGCTGGCGTGGGTTCGACCCGACCAACGCCAAGCTCGCCGGCTCCGAGCACGTCTCCGTCGCCGTCTCCCGCGATCACGAGAAGGCTTCCCCCCTCTCCGGCTCCTGGTCCGGCCCCGCCGGGGCGTTCTCGCACATGGACGTCTCCGTGCAGGTCTTCGCGATCTGACGGCCCGATCCCTGCCGGCCGCGGGAGCGTCCGGAACGGCCAGGATCATTGACGCGATGCACGCCGGGGCGGAGAATCATCCCGATTCCTCCGCCACGGCCCGCGCGCGCCGCGCGGGGCCCGCCCCGAGTCCCCTCGCCCGGAGGCCCCGATGCGGCCCATCCTCCTCGCCCTGGCCCTCGCCTCGGCCGCCGGCGCGGCCCTCGCCGACGACGCGGCATTGACCCTCGACGCCCGCTGGCGACGCCCGTCGGCCGCCGACCCGAACACTTATGAGATCGTCCAGTCGACGGTGAAGCGCGACCCCTCGAAGACGGCGCTGATCGTCTGCGACGTCTGGGACGAGCACTGGTGCCAGGGGGCCTCGCGCCGGGTCGGCGAGCTGGCGCCGTTCCTGAACGGCGTGGTCGCCGAGGCCCGCAAGAAGGGCGTGTTCATCATCCACGCCCCCAGCGACTGCATGGCGACCTATGAAAATCATCCCGCGCGGCTGCGGGCGAAGTCGGCCCCGAAGGCCGCTGACCTGCCGGACGACATCGGATCGTGGTGCTACAAGATCCCCGCCGAGGAGCGCGGAGTCTACCCCGTCGACCAATCCGACGGCGGCTGCGACGACGGCCCCCGCTGCGCCGAGCGCATCGCCTGGAAGTCGCAGCATCCCGCGGTCGAGATCAAGGACGAGGACGCGATTACCGACTCCGGCGCCGAGGTCTGGAACCTCCTGGCCGCGCGCGGGATCGACCACGTCCTGCTGACGGGCGTTCACACGAACATGTGCGTCCTCGGCCGCCCGTTCGGCCTCCGCAACCTGGCGCGGCGCGGCAAGGACGTCGTCCTGATCCGCGACCTCACCGACACCATGTACAACTCGCGGCGGTGGCCCTACGTCGCGCACTTCGAGGGGACGAACCGCGTCGTCGAGCACATCGAGAAGTTCGTCTGCCCCACGATCCTCTCGACCGCGATCACCGGCCTGCCGCCGTTCGCCTTCAAGCCCGACGGCCGCCCGAGCGCCGTGTTCCTGATCGGGGACGACGAGTACGAGACGGCCCGGACCCTCCCCGCGTTCGCCGAGGCCGAGCTGGAGCCCAACGGCGTGCGCTGCACGTTCGTCGTCGCCGACCCGAAGTCCCCCCACGACTTCCCCGGCCTGGAAGCCCTCGCCGACGCCGACCTGCTGTTCGTCAGCGCCCGCCGACGTGCGCCGTCGGACGAGCATATGAGGATCATCAAGCATTTCGTCGAGTCCGGGAGGCCGGTCGTCGGCATCCGCACGGCGAGCCACGCCTTCGACGCCCGCGGCAAGGCCCCGGCCGGCCACTCGGAATGGCCGACGTTCGACCCGGACGTCCTCGGCGGCCATTACACGGGCCACCACGCGAACGACGCGGAGCCGACGATCGACCTGGCCCCCGAGGCGAAGGGGCACGCGATCCTGGACGGCGTGACGGCCGGCTTCCGCAGCAAGGGCTCGCTCTACAAGGCGAGCCCGCTGGCCCCGACCACGATCCCCCTGCTGATGGGATCGATCGAAGGCCATCCGGCGGAGCCCGTCGCGTGGGTCAACCTCAAGGGGCGGTCGCGGGTCTTCTACACGTCGCTCGGGCACCCCGACGACTTCCAGAACCCGTCGTTCCGGCGGCTGCTGCGCAACGCCGTCTTCTGGGCCCTCGACCGCGCCGCACCCGGCGCACCGAACGCGCCGGCGACGTCGTTCAAGACGCCCGACGACCTGGCCGTCGACCTCGTTCTGTCCGATCCCGTCATCCGCCAGCCCGTGAACATCAACTTCGACGAGCGCGGGCGGCTGTGGGTGGCCGAGTACGCCGAGTACCCCCACCCCGCCGGCCTGAAGATGCTCAGCCGCGACGGCGTCTGGCGCGTGGCGTACGACAGGGTCCCCCAGCCGCCCCCGAACCACGTCCGCGGTCTGGATCGCATCACGATCCACGAGGACGTCGACGGCGATGGCGTCTACGACCGCCGCAAGACGTTCGTCGAGGGCCTGAACCTGGCGACGTCGTCGCTCGTCGGCCGCGGCGGCGTGTTCGTGCTCAACCCGCCGTACTTCCTGTTCTACCCCGACCGCGACCGCGACGACGTCCCCGACGGCGACCCGGAGGTCCTGCTGCAAGGCTTCGGCCTGGAGGACACGCACTCCGTCGCCAACAGCCTGACCTGGGGCCCCGACGGCTGGATCTACGCGGCGCAGGGGAGCACGGTGACGGGCCGCGTGGCGAGGCCCGGCGAGCCGGAGGATCGGGCCGTCCGCTCGCTGGGCCAGCTCATCTGGCGGTATCATCCCGAGCGCCGCGCCTACGAGGTCTTCGCCGAGGGCGGCGGCAACGCGTTCGGCGTGGAGATCGACGCGAGGGGCCGCCTCTTCTCCGGCCACAACGGCGGCGACACCCGCGGCTTCCACTACGTCCAGGGGGGCTATCTCCAGAAGGGGTTCGACAAGCACGGGGCCCTCTCCAACCCGTATGCGTTCGGCTACTTCCCCGCGATGAAGCACGACCCGACGCCGCGGTTCACGCACGACTTCGCCGTCTACGAGGGAGGACGCTTCCCGAGCAAGTACGACGGCCTGCTGTTCGGCGTCGCCCCGTTGCTCAATCACGTCGTCATGAGCGAATTGATCCCCGATGGCTCGACGTTCCGCACGCGCGACGTGGGGTTCGCCATGACGACCGACGACCCCAGGTTCCGGCCGGTCGACGTCACGCTCGGGCCCGACGGATTCCTGTACGTCGCCGACTGGCACGACGGCCACCTGGCGCACACCCAGAACAACGAGGGCCTCGTCGACGTCGACACCGGGCGGGTCTACCGCATCCGGCCCCGCGACGCGAAGCCCGCCGGGCCGCTCCCCGACCTGGGCCGCCTCACGTCTCCTGAACTGGTCGAGCGCCTGGACGATCCCAATCGATGGGTGCGTCGTACGGCCCTGCGGGTGCTCGGCGACCGCAAGGATTCGGGCCTCGCGCCGGAGCTGCGCCGGCTGATGACGTCGCGGGCGGGGCGGCCGGCGCTGGAGGCGCTGTGGGCGCTGCACCTCGTCGGCGGGCTCGACGAGGCGGCGACGTTGGCGGCGCTGCGGCACGTCGAGCCGTCCGTCCGGGAATGGGCCGCGCGGCTGGCCTGCGACGGCGGGGACGCGACGGAGGCCGTGGCGAAGGCGCTGGCCGAGATCGCCGCGAGCGAGCCGTCGGTGGAGGTCCGCGCCCAGCTCGCCGCGTCGGCGCGTCGGCTCCCCGCGCCGCAGGCGCTGGCGGTCGTGCGGGGGCTGATGTCGCACGATGAGGACGCGGCCGACCCGCGGCTCCCGCTGCTGATCTGGTGGGCGATCGAGGCGAAGGCGACGACCGATCCGGACGCCGTGGCGGCGGAATTCCGCAAGCCCGCCGCCTGGGGCGGGGCGGTCGGCAGGTCCACGATCCAGGAACGGTTGATGCGTCGCTTCGCCGCCGCGGGCGGGCCGGTCGACCTGGACCGTTGCGTCGGGCTGCTGGAGGCGGCCCCGGGGCCCGAGGACGTCAAGCGGCTGATGACCGGGCTGGAGGCCGCGTATCAGGGTCGGTCCACCGCCAACCTCCCCCCCGCCCTGGCCGACGCGCTGGAGAAGCACGGCGGGTCGTCCGTGGTGATGGGCCTGCGGCGGGCGAAGCCCGAGGCCGTCGCCGAGGCGAACCGGGTCCTGACCGACCCGGACGGCGACCGTGAGAAGCAGTTGCAGTACCTCCGCGTGCTGGGCGAGGTCCGCGTCGACGCCTGCCGGCCGGCGGTCGAGGCCCTGGCGCTGAAGTCGCCGATCAACCCGCTGCGGTCCGCGGCCCTGGCGGCGCTCGCGGTGTACGACGACCCGGCCATCGCCGACGCCGTGCTGGCGACCTACGGATCGATCCCGGACGACGTTCAGTCCTCGGCCCGCGACCTCCTGGCCACGCGCCGGCCCTGGGCGGCGACGCTCCTCGAAGCCGCCGCCGCGGGGCGGATCGACCCCCGATCGATCCCGCGCGACGTCGCGCCGCGGCTGCGGTCGCTGAAGGACCCGAAGGTCGACGCCCTGGCCGACCGCCTGTTCGGCCCGGCGACCGAGGCGACGACGGCGGATCGCCGGGCGCGCATCGCGAGGCTGGCCGAGCTGGCCCGCGGCGGCGGCGGCACGCCCAAGCCGGGCCGGGCCCTGTTCCAGCAGCGCTGCGAGCGCTGCCACGCGCTGTTCAACAAGGGGGGCAAGGTCGGGCCCGACCTCACGCCGTTCCGCCGGGACGACGTCGATTCGCTCCTCCTGGCCGTGGTCGACCCCTCGGCCGAGATCCGCGAGGGCTACGCCGCGTGCAGCGTCGCCACGGCCGACGGCCGCGTCCTGTCGGGCGTGCGGGTCGACGCCGACCCTCGCATCGTCGTCCTCCGCACGGTCGACGGCGAGGAGCGCACGCTCGACCGCGAGGACGTCGAGGCGATCGAGCCCGCGAAGACGTCCATCATGCCCGACGGCCTGCTCGACGACCTGACCGACGACCAGGTCCGCGACCTCCTGGCCTACCTCCGCGTGAGCCAGCCGATCATCGATTGAGCCGGGGCCGCCCCCCCTTCCCTTCGGGGGCGGGTTCGGCGATGATCGGGGACACGGCCGGAGGCCGGGGACGGGTCGCATCGGGACGCGGCCGGCCGCGAGACTTTCGCCCCGAGGGACCCTTGGCGAGCTACGATCCCGACTTCCACGGCGTCGACCCCGGCAAGGAGACCTGGCCCGCCGACGCCGAGCCCCGCCGCCGCGGCTGCCTCTTCTACGGCTGCGTCGGCGCGGTGGTCCTCTCGGTCCTGCTGATGCTGGCCCTGGCCCTGGCGGCCCTGGTGAGCTATCGGACCATCGTCCGCTACCGCGACATGTACACGTCCGACGCCCCGGTCGAGCTGCCGAAGCTCGCGACCTCCGAGGAGGAGCGGGCGCGGGCCGTGGCGCGGGTCGAGGCGTTCCGCAAGGCCGTGGAGGCGGGCGAGGCCGTCGGGCCGCTGTCCCTCTCCGGCGACGACCTCAACGCGCTGATCCAGGAGTCGCCGCGGCTGAAGGACCACGTCTTCCTCTCGATCGTCGGCGACCACCTGAAGGCCCGGGTCTCCATACCGCTCACGGAACTCCAGGACTTCAGCCTCACGCGCGGGCGCTACCTCAACGGCGAGGCCGAGGTGAAGGTCGCCCTGCGCGACGGCCGGGTCAAGCTGGAGGTCGTCTCCATGCTCGCCGAGGGGAAGGAGCTGCCGCCGATGGTCCGCGACATCCTCGCCCGGTCGGACATCGTCCTGGACGACGAGGACGACGAGGACGACGAGGACGACACGGACGAAGATCGCCGGTTCAAGGGCTTCCTGAGGCGGATCGCCTCTCTGGAGGTCAAGGACGGCGCGATGGTCATCACCCCGCGGCCGCCGTCCGGGCCCGCCCCGCCCGAGGGCGCGGCGCGATCGGGGCCCGGGGCGTGACTCGGCACGGATGGAGCAAGCCGAAGGACATCGGAATCCCCGTCATTCGAGGCATCAAGGAAAGCGAACGCGCATGAGAATCACGTCGACGCGACGAGCGGTCTCGACGATCGCGGCGGCCCTGGGGGCGATGGTCGCCCTGTCCGGGGCCGCGTCCGCCCAGGCCAGGGCCCCGCAGCTGGAGCAGGTCGCCTCGGTCGAGGGGATCACGGAATACCGCCTCCCGAACGGCATGCGGGTGCTGCTGTTCCCGGATCCGTCGAAGCCCAAGGTGACGGTGGCCCTGACGGTCTTCGTCGGCTCGCGGCACGAGGGCTACGGCGAGACCGGCATGGCCCACCTGCTGGAGCACATGGTCTTCAAGGGGACCCCCACCCACCCGGACATCCCCGGCGTCTTCAAGGAGCGCGGGGCCCAGTTCAACGGCACCACCAACGACGACCGCACCAACTACTTCGAGACCCTCACGGCCTCGGACGACAACCTGGAGTTCGCCGTCCGGTTGGAGGCCGACCGCATGGTCAACAGCCCCATCAAGGCCGAGGACCTGGCGACCGAGTTCTCCGTCGTCCGCAACGAGTTCGAGCGCGGCGAGAACAACCCGATGTCGATCCTGATGCAGCGGATCGCCTCGGCCGCCTACGACTGGCACAACTACGGCAAGTCGACGATCGGCAACCGGACCGACATCGAGCGCGTGCCGGTGGACAACCTCCGCGAGTTCTACAAGAAGTACTACCAGCCCGACAACGCGATGGTCGTCATCGCCGGCAAGTTCGACGAGGCGAAGGCGAAGGAGTACGTCGCCAAGTACTTCGGCACCCTGCCCAAGCCCGACCGCAAGCTGCCGCAGACCTACACCGAGGAGCCGCCGCAGGACGGCGAGCGCGTCGTCACCCTGCGCCGCGTGGGCGACGTCGGCGTGGTCGGCCTGGCGTACCACGTCCCGTCGGGCCCGCAGGCCGACTTCCCGGCGCTGGAGGTCCTCAGCGACGTCCTGTCGTCGCAGCCGTCGGGCCGGCTGTACAAGGCCCTGGTGGAGACCCGCAAGGCGGCCAGCGTCTTCGCGTTCGCCTCGCCGTCGCACGACCCCGGCCTGTTCATGATCGCCGCGCGGGTGAACACCAAGGAGCGGGCCGAGTTGGAGAAGGTCCGCGACGTGATCTACGCCGAGATCGACAAGGTCGCGAAGGAGGGCGTGACGGACGAGGAGGTCGGCCGCGCCGTGCGCCGCTACCTGAAGGACTTCGAGATGTCGGCGTCCGACCCCAACTCGATCGCGCTGGAGCTGTCCGAGTGGGCCGCGCAGGGCGACTGGCGGCTCTACTTCCTGGCGCGCGACCGCATGGAGAAGGTGAAGCCCGAGGACGTGAAGCGGGTGGCCGCGGCGTACTTCGAGCCCAGCAACCGGACGGTCGGCTACTTCACGCCGTCGGAGAAGCCCGAGCGGACGCCGATCCCGGAGAACCCGGACGTCGCCAAGCTGGTCGACGGCTACAAGGGCCGCGAGGCCAAGTCGGCCGGCGAGACGTTCGACGTCCGGCCCGAGGCGATCGAGGCCCGCGTGCAGCGGCCGGGCGAGATCGAGGGGGTGAAGGTCGCCCTGCTGCCGAAGAAGACCCGCGGCGAGACCGTCAACGTGACGCTCACGCTCCGCTACGGCGACGCCGAGAGCCTGAAGGGCCTGTCCACGGCCGCCGACTTCCTGGGCGGGCTGATGAGCCGCGGCGGGACCAAGCTCCTCTCCAAGCAGCAGGTCCGCGACGAGCTGGACAAGAACTTCGCCCAGCTCTCCGTGAGCGGCGGCGCCGGCACGCTCTCCGTCAACCTGGAGACCAAGCGGGCGAACCTCCCCGCCGCGCTGGAGATCGTCCGCCAGGTCCTCCGCGAGCCGCTCCTGCCGGCCGACGAGTTCGAGGTCCAGAAGACCGGCCGCCTCGCGCAGCTCGAATCGTCGAAGACCGAGCCCACGGTCCTCGCCTCCAACCGGCTCCAGCGGCTCCTCTCGTCGTACCCGGCCGACGACGTCCGCTACACGCCCACCCCCGAGGAGAGCATCGAGCGGACCAAGGCCGCGACGATCGAGCAGGTCAAGACGCTGTACGACGAGTTCCTCGGCGCGAGCGTCGGCGAGCTGGCGGTGGTCGGCGACTTCGAGCCCTCGGAGGTCCTGCCGGCCTTCGAGAAGATCCTCAAGGGCTGGAAGTCCGGCAAGCCCTACGCCCGCATCGAGCGGCCCTATCAGGAGGGCCTGAAGACGGCGACCGAGGTCATCGAGACGCCCGACAAGGCCAACGCGATGTACCTGGCCGGCTCCGTCTTCCCGATGAAGGACGACTCGGCCGACTACCCCGCGCTGGCGATCGGCAACTACATCCTGGGCGGCGGCTCGATCTCGTCGCGGATCGCCGACCGGCTCCGCGGCAAGGGGGGGCTGTCGTACTCGGCGGCGTCGCACTTCAACGCCTCGTCGCTGGACCCCCGGGCCTCGATCATGGTCATGGCGATCTACAACCCGACGAACGTCGCCAAGGTCGAGGCCGGCGTGAAGGAGGAGGTCGAGCGCATCCTCAAGGACGGCGTGAAGGCCGAGGAGCTGAAGACCGCGAAGGACGGCTGGCTCCGCAGCCGCGAGATCGGCCGGACCGAGGACGGCTCGCTCGCCGGCTCGCTCGCCACGAACCTGTTCCTCGGCCGGACCCTCCTGTTCGACGCCGACGTCGAGTCCAAGGTGAAGGCCCTGGACGCCGCGGCCGTGGACGCCGCGCTGAGGAAGTACCTCGACTTCGCGAAGTTCTCCGTCGTCACCGCCGGCGACTTCAAGAAGGCCGAGGCCGCCGAGAAGAAGTGACCGCGATCGGACGACCGATCGCCGCTGACCCCCCGGGCGGCGGGCGTCGAGATCCCTCGGCCCCGCCGCCCTCCTCTTTCGAATACCGTGGGGGTGCCTTGAGATTTCGGCGACTCGCGATGGAAGCCGAGGGGCCATCGTAACGGCCTTCCCCCCTCGCGGGGGAAGGTGGCCCGGAGGGCCGGATGAGGGGGACGACGTGTCAGAAGGCCGTGGCATTTTGCGGCGGCCCGATCGGGCGGGCCTTCGGAGCCCGACGGCGCTCGCGCTTCGCGTCCCCCTCATCTGACCGCTTCGCGGTCTGTCTTCCCCCGCGAGGGGGGAAGACGCCGACTGCCGAATTCCAAAGGCCCACCCAATCCCGCGACTCCGTTCACCCGGCCGTCCCGTCGTGGTATGGTGCCGGGATCGGGACGACGTCCGGCAACTCTCCATCCACCGGGGGCGCAGTCACATGGATCGGCGCGAATTCCTCAAGCGCGGGGCGGTCGGGGCGCTGGCCGCCTCGGCGGCGGGGCCGTTCATCCACGCCGACGACAAGTCGGGGTCGAAGCGGCCGATCGTCGGCGAGGGCGAGCACCGCTACGAGTGCCATCACGACTTCTTCCAGGCCCCCGGCGACATCCGCTGGTTCGAGACCCACGGGATCGCCGTGGACTCCCAGGGCTTCATCTACATCGCCCACCGCGCCGGCGGCGCGAAGCCGAAGTCGCCCGACGAGGCGCAGGACACGATCGCCGTCTACGACCCGGAGGGGAAGTTCGTCCGGTCGTTCGGCAAGGCGTTCCACGGCGGCGGCCACGGGATCGACGTCCGCACGGAAGGCGGCGTCGAGTACCTGTACCTCGCCATGATGATGCCCGTCGACCTCGTCGTGAAGACCGACCTGAAGGGGGAGCCCGTCTGGATCAAGGAGGCCCCGAAGGAGTCGCACGCCTACGACGACCCGAAGGCCAACTTCGCGCCCACGAACGTCGCGTTCGCGCCCGACGGCGGCTTCTTCGTCGCCGACGGCTACGGGTCGAACTACATCCACAAGTACGACAAGGACGCGAAGTGGGTGAAGACGTTCGGCGGCACGGGCGAGGGCGAGGGGCAGTTCCGGACCCCGCACGGCCTCTGGCTGGACGACCGGCCGGGCCGCACGCCGACCCTGGTGGTCGCCGACCGGGCCAACGCCCGGCTCCAGCGGTTCACGCTCGACGGCGAGCATGTCGGCCATGACAACCACGACGTCTCGTTCCCGGCCCACTTCGACACCCGCGGCGAGACCCTTCTGGTCCCCGACCTGCACGCGCGCATCACCCTGATGGACAAGGACGACAAGGTCCTGACCCACCTGGGCTACGACCCCGAGTGGACGAAGAAGGTCCTGGACGGGTTCAAGATCCGGAGCCAGCCGGACCAGTGGCCGGATGGGAAGTTCATCCACCCCCACGACGCCTGCTTCGACCGCGACGGGAACATCCTCGTCGCCGAATGGGTGGCGACCGGGCGGGTGTCGTTCCTGAAGCGGCTGAGTTGAGCGGACGCCGGGGCGGGCCCCGGAGGCGCGGCGTCGGACCGCCGCGCCGATCCCCCCGCCGGACCCTCGGCGCGGCCTCGTGCCGCGATCAACCTCCCATGAAATCGCTGCGAGGACGCCTGCTCATCGCCGCCCCCAGCCTGACCGACCCGAACTTCGCGCGGACGGTCGTCCTGATCGCGGCGCACGGCGAGTCCGGGGCGCTGGGCCTGATCCTGAACCGCGAGCTGGACTCCGACCTGACCGACGTCTGGCGGCGGGTCAGCGGGGAGCCCTGCCTCCGCGAGGGGAAGCTCCGCCACGGGGGGCCCGTCTCGGGCTCCCTGATGGCGCTGCACGACCGCCGGCCGCTGGCCAACATCGTCGTCGTCGACGACCTGTACGTCGCCACCGAGCTGGCCGCGATGGAGTCGCTGGCCGGATCGGCCGAGGGGAGGGCCCTGTTCTACGCCGGCCACTCCGGCTGGGGCCCCGGCCAGCTCGAAGCCGAGCTGGCCGAGGGGAGCTGGCTGCTCGCGCCCGCGCGGCCCGAGCACGCCTTCGGCGACCGCGCCCACGCCCTCTGGAAGGAGGCCGCGACGCTCGCCGGCCGTCGCGAGGTCCACTCCCTCGTCGACCCCCGCCACGTCCCCGAAGACCCTCGCGCGAACTGACGCGCCGAAGCGAAAGGACGCCCCATGATCTGCCTCGCCGTCACGTTCGTCATCAAGCCCGCCTCCGAGGATCGCGCCGCGGACTGCTTCCGAAGGCTCATGGAGCACTCGCAGTCCGAGCCCGGCTGCCGCATGTACCTGTTCCATCGCTGCCCGACCGACCCCCGCAAGTTCTTCGTCTACGAGCAGTACGACGACGAGGACGCCCTCCAGGCCCACAACAACTCCGCGCACTACGCGCACTACGTCCGCCAGGAACTGCCGCCCCTGGTCGAGAGCGTCGACCTGGAGAAGTACGTCCCGCTCTGATCGAGCCGCGCGTGCGGACGCCCGGGCGGCTCGCGGAGCCCCCGGGCGTCGACGGGTCGATCACTTCTTGAAGCCGTAACCACCGCCGCCGTAGCCCCCGCCCCAGCCGCCGCCGTAACCACCGCCCCAGCCACCGCCGGGGAACGGATACGGCTGCGGATACGGCCGGGGGGACGGATAGGGCTGCGGGCAGGGCGTCGGGTAGGGCCGAGGCGGGTAGCAGGGCTGCGAGCCCCAGCCGCCGCCCGGATATCCGCCGCCGGGGAACCCGCCGCCCCAGCCGCCGCCCCCGTAGCCGCCCCCTCCGTAGCCGCCGCCGGGGAAGAAGCCCTTCGCCGAGTGGCCGCCCCGGTGGCCGCCCGACTGGGCCTTGGCCTCGCCCGTCGCCATCGCGCCGCCGATCGTCAGGGCCAGGGCCGTCGCCAGGATTCGCGTCGTCTTCATCGGAACCTCCGTCGCATCGTCGGGCCGTCGTTCGTACTGGTCCCGGGCGTCCTCGACGCCCGCACGGTGGGTTATCACCGTCGCGAGGCCGACCGGACGGGAACTCGGCGGGAATTATCCGAGGGGGAGGTTCCCCCGTCGGGGCCGCCCCGGCATGATCGACGGATGAGGATGGGTCGGGAACGACGGGAGATCGAACCATGTCCACGCCCGAATCCGAGGCCGACGGCTTCCGCGCGCTGATCGGCCGCGTCCGCAACGGCGACGAGGGAGCGGCGGCCGAGCTGGTGCGCCGCTACGAGCCGGCCGTCCGCCGCGCCGCGCGGGTCCGGTTGGTCGACACCCGGCTGAACCGCATGCTCGATTCGATGGACGTCTGCCAGTCCGTCATGGCGAGCTTCTTCGTCCGTGCGGCGATGGGCCAGTACGAGCTGGACGCGCCCGATCAGCTCCTGAAACTGCTGGCGACCATGACCCGCAACAAGCTGGCGAACGCCGTGAAGGCCCAGGGGGCCAAGCGTCGCGACTTCCGCCGCACCCGGGCCGGCGGCGGCGAGGGGGACGAGTCCGAGGGCGGGGCCTTCGCCGAGGTCGCCGGCCCGCTGCCGACGCCCAGCCGCGAGGTCGCCGCCCGCGAGATGCTCGACGAGGCCCGCCGCCGCCTCTCGCCCGACGAGCGCCGGATCCTCGACGGCCGCGAGGCCGGCCGCGACTGGGCCGAGATCGCCGCCGACCTGGGCGGCAGCCCCGAGGCCCTGCGCAAACGCCTCGCGCGCGCCGTCGACCGCGTGGCGGACGAGCTGGGCCTCGAATGACCGGGGCCGTCGCGCGACTGGTGCAGGACCATCGCGAGCGCTGGCGCCGCGGCGAGCGGCTGCGCGTCGAGGCGTACCTGGATCGCGCCGGCCTCCCCTCCGTCACGTCCGACGACCTGCTCGACCTGGCGTACAACGAACTCCTCCTGCGGGAAGAGGACGGCGAGTCGCCGACGCTTCAGGAATACCTGGATCGCTTCCCCGACCACGCCGACGCGCTGCGGGCGCAGTTCGAGGTCCACGAGGCCCTGCGCGACGACCGGCCGTTCAGCGTGGCCCTCACGACGGCCTCGGGAAGCGGCGAGACCGACGCCTGGGACGGCCCCACGTCCGACGCCGCGACGGACGTCCGGGAAACCCCTTCCTCCGGCGCGACGACCGGCGAGGCGCCGCCCGACCCGCGCGATCCCCGGCTGCCGGTGGTCGCCGGGTACGACGTGCTCGGCGTGCTGGGGAGCGGCGGCATGGGGACCGTCTTCAAGGCGTTCGACCGCAAGGGCCGCCGCCTGATCGCCATGAAGACCATGAACCGCGCGGGGGCCGCGGCGCTCCTGCGGTTCAAGCACGAGTTCCGCTCGCTGCTCGACGTCGTCCACCCCAACCTCGTCACGCTGTACGAGCTGATCGGCGACGGCGAGAACTGGTATCTGACGATGGAATTGCTGGAGGGCGTCGACTTCCTGGCGTACGTCCGCGAACCCTGCCCCGACCGCTTCGGCCGGATCCGGGCCGCGACCCGCCGGCTGGCCGACGGCGTCGCGGCGCTGCACGCGGCGGGGAAGCTCCACCGCGACATCAAGCCCTCCAACGTGATCGTCACGCGCGACGGCCGCGTCGTCCTGCTGGACTTCGGCCTGGCCGCCGACCAGGACGAGGAGGGCCGGCACCAGAGCAGCGACGACAAGCTGGTGGGGACGGCCGCTTACATGGCCCCGGAGCAGGCCGCGGCCCTGCCGGTCTCCGCGGCGAGCGACTGGTACAGCGTGGGCGTCATGCTGTTCGAGTCCGTCGCCGGCCGCCTCCCGTTCGCCGGCGGCGCGATCTTGATGCTGATGGACAAGCAACGCCGCGACGCCCCTTCGCCGGCCGAGTTCGCCCCCGACGTCCCCGACGACCTGGCGTCTCTGTGCGTCGACCTGCTGAAGCGGGACCCCGTCGCGCGGCCGACGGGCCCGCAAGTGCTGCAACGCCTGGGCGCGCCGGCCGAGGTCGCGCGGCCCGGGGCGAGGCTCGCGCCGGGGGGGCCGTCGCCGCCGTCGTCCGTCGGCCGCGGCGTGGCGCTCGTCGGCCGCGACGCCCATCGCGCGGCCCTGCGCGCGGCGCTCGACGACGTCCGCGGCGGACGGCCGGTCGCGGTCTACCTGCACGGCGGGTCGGGCGCGGGGAAGACGGCGTTGTTGCAGGGGTTCCTCGACGAGCAGTCGGAGCGGGGCGACGCGATCGTCCTCTCCGGCCGCTGCTACGAGCGCGAGTCGGTCCCGTACAAGGCGTTCGACAGCCTGGTCGACGCGCTGGCGCGGCTGCTGGGCCGGATGTCGGAGGTGGAGGCGGCGTCGGTCCTGCCCCGCGACGTCGCCTCGCTGGCCCGCGTCTTCCCCAGCCTTCGGCGCGTGGAGGCCGTGGCCCGCGAGTCGCGCCGGGGCCGCGAGACGCCCGACCTCCAGGAGCTGCGCCGCCGGGCGTTCGCCGCGCTGCGGGAATTGCTCGCCCGCCTGGGCGACCGCGGCGCGCTGATCGTGGCGGTGGACGACCTGCAATGGGGCGACGCCGACAGCGCGGCGATGCTGATCGAGGTGATGCGGCCTCCCGACGCGCCCGTCCTCCTCTTCGCCGCGACCTACCGGACCGAGGACGAGTCGACCAGCCCCCTGCTCCGCGCCCTGGCGAGCGCCGGAGCGCTGGGCGTCGGCGACGCGCCCGCCGGGGGCTTCGACGCCCGCGCGCTGCGCGTCGAGCCGCTGGCACCGGGCGAGGCGCTCGCGCTCGCCGGGTCGCTGCTCCACGGCGATCGCGGGCTGGCGGAGGCCGTCGCGCGGGAGTCGCGGGGGAGCCCGTACTTCATCGCCGAGCTGGTCCGCCACGTCCAGGCCGGCGCGCTCGACCTGGACGCGGCCGACGCCGACCCCGGCCGCCGGCTCGCCCTGGACGACGTCCTCTGGTCGCGCGTGCGGCGCCTCCCCGACGACGCCCGCGAGGTGTTGGAGGTCGTGGCGCTCTCCGGCCGGCCCCTGCGGCTCGTCGACCTCAACGGCTGCGTCGACGAGGCGGTCGACGGCCGCTCGGCCCTGGCCCTGCTGCGCGCCGCGAGGCTGGTCCGCGGGACCGGGCGCGCCGAGACGGACGAGGTGGAGGCGTATCACGACCGCGTCCGCGAGACCGTCGCCGCGCGGCTGGCGCCGGACGTCTCGCGCGCGAAGCACGGCCGGCTGGCCGCCGTGCTGGAGGCGTCCGGCGAGGCCGACCCCGAGGTCGTGGGCGTCCACTTCCTCGCCGCCGACGAGCCCGCGAAGGCCGCCGGCTACTTCGCCGCCGCGGCCGACGAGGCGGCCGAGGCCCTGGCCTTCGAGCGCGCCGCCGCGCTCTATCGCAAGGCGATCGAGATCGGCCGACATGACGATGTTTCGAGGGCGACGCTCTCCGCGAGGCTCGGCGACGCGCTCGCGAACGCCGGCCGGGGCGTGGAGGCGGCGTCGGCCTACCTGGACGCCGCGGCGGGGGCGTCGGCCGACGAGGCGCTGGAGCGCCGACGCCGCGCGGCCATGCAGTTCCTCGTCAGCGGCCACGTCGACGAGGGATTGGAGACCCTCCAGGACGTGCTGGCCCGCGTCGGCATGACCCTGCCGAGGACGCCGAACCGCGCCCTGGCGTCGCTCCTGTGGCGGCGCGCCCTGCTGCGGCTGCGCGGGCTGCGGTTCCGCGAGCGCGACGCGGCCGACGTCGAGCCCGAGGCCCTCGCGCGCATCGACGTCTGCTGGTCGGCCGGCGTGGGCCTGAGCGTCGTCGACACGATCCGGGGCGCCGACTTCCAGGCCCGCGGGCTGCTGCTCTCGCTGGCGGCCGGCGAGCCCTCGCGGGTGGCGCGGGCGCTGGCGATGGAGGCGGCCCACGCGGCTTCGACGGGCGGGTCGAACCGACGTCGGACCGAGCGCCTGCTGGCCACGGCCGAAGCGATGGCCCGCCGCGTGGAGCACCCCTACGCCGTGGGCATGGTGACGCTGGCGAAGGGGGTCTCGGCCTACCTGGAGGGGCGATGGGCCGTCGCGCAGGCCCGCTGCGACGAGGCCGAGGCGACCTTCCGCGACCGCTGTACGGGCGTGTCGTGGGAGCGGAACACGGCCGACGCCTTCTCGCTCTGGGCCCTCAGCCACCAGGGCGAGACGGGCGAGCTGACGCGCCGCTGGCCGATCCTGCTGGCGCAGGCGCTCGACCGCGGCGACCTGTACGCGGCGATGAACCTCAGCTCCTACCTGATGTCCGTCGTCCGCCTCGCCGCCGACGAGCCCGCCCGCGCCCGCGCGGAGCTGGCCGCGACGAACGCCCGATGGTCGCGCCGGGGCTACCACGTCCAGCACAACGACGCCCTCTGGGCCGCCGTCCAGATCGAGCTGTACGACGGCCGAGGGCGCGAGGCGTGGCGGCTGCTGGAAGCCTCGTGGCCGGCCCTGCGGCGATCGCTCCTGCTGCGCGTGCAGTTCGTCCGGACGTCCATGAAGTTCCTCCGCGCCCGCGCCGCGATCGCCGCGGCGATCGAGACGGGCGATACATCCGAAAGGCACCGGCTGCTGGCCGTCGCCGCGGCCGACGCCCGCGCCCTGGCCCGCGAGGGGATGCCCTGCCCCGACGCCTACGCCCGCATGATCCGCGCCTCGCTGGCCGCGATCGAGGGCCGCGACGAAGAAGCGGCCTTGCTCTGGCGCGAGGCCGTCGCCGCCTTCGAGGCCGTCGACATGAACCTCTGCGCCGCCGCCTCCCGCCGCCGCCTGGGCGAGGCCCTGGGCGGCGATGCGGGCGCGGCGGCCGTCGTCGAATCGGAATCGTGGATGCGGGGGCAACTCGTGCGCGAGCCGTCGAAGGCTGCGCGGATGGTCATCCCTTGAACGTGTCGACCGATTCGCCTTCGAGCCCATCGCCTCCTACAATTCCCCGTCCGGCGGACAGACCGGTCGGGGGGACTTCGCGTGACGAGCTTGAGCGGCCTGAAGATGTCGGTGCTGGACCTCTGCCCGATCGTGCAGGGGGGGACGGCGGCGGACGCGTTCCGGAACGCGGTGGACCTGGCGCGGCACGCCGAGCGGCTGGGGTATGAGCGGTACTGGGTGGCCGAGCACCACAACATCCCCGGCGTGGCGAGCGCGGCGACGGCCGTGGTGATCGGGCGCGTCGCGGCGGGGACGTCGCGGATCCGCGTGGGGGCGGGCGGGATCATGCTGCCGAACCATCCCCCGCTGGTGATCGCCGAGCAGTTCGGGACGCTGGCGTCGCTGCACCCCGGTCGGATCGACCTGGCCCTGGGCCGCGCGCCGGGGGGCGACCAGGCCACCGCGAGGGCGCTGCGGCGGTACTTCCAGGAGGTCGACGCCTTCCCTCGCGACGTCCGCGAGCTGCAATCCTACTTCGCCCCGCCGACGCCCGGTCGGCTCGTCCGGGCCATCCCCGGCGAGGGCCTGGGGGTGCCGCTCTGGATCCTGGGCTCCAGCGACTTCGGGGCCCGCCTGGCGGCCGAGATGGGCCTGCCGTTCGGCTTCGCCTCGCACTTCGCGCCCGACCACCTGTTCGACGCCCTGTCGATCTACCGCGAGGACTTCGTCCCCTCGGACGCCCTGGCCGAACCCTACGCGTTGATCGGCGTGAACGCGTTCCTCGCGGATACCGACGCCGAGGCCGCCCGCCTCTTCAGCTCGCACCAGCAGGCGATCCTGAACCTCGTGCGCGGGAGGCCCGGATTGCTGCCGCCCCCCGTCGACGACATCGAGGCCCTCTGGTCCCCGGCCGAGAAGGCCGCCGTGGCGCGCATGACCCGCGTCTCCCTCGTCGGCGCGCCCGAATCCGTCCGCGCCCCGCTCCAGTCCCTCGTCAACGCCGTGGAGCCCGACGAGATCATCGTCTCCGGCCACATCTTCGACCACGAGGCGCGGCTGAGGTCTTACGAGCTTCTGATGGAGGTGGTCCGACCGGAGGTCACTCGGCCGGCGGCGGGGGCTCCAGGGCTTGCAGGAAGCGTCGGAGCCGATCGGCCGCGCTCTCCGGCGTGACGTTTTGGGCCGCCTGGCCTCGCCTTCCGTGGGCGACCCAGTTGCGGAAGCGGCGGATCTGATCCACCTGAGTTCGAAGGTCGATATGTCCCGCGCCGTAGGATTCGGTGAGGCGAAAGAAGCTCCCGTGTTCGATCCGCTCCCTGGCTTCGTCGATCGCCTTTACCAGGACCGGATGCTCGGGGATCGTCGGAGTAATCTCTTCCAACCCTTCGAGGGCCAGGTCCCGCACCTGGGCTTCGAAGACGGAAAAGATCAAGAGTACGGCGAGGTCGTCCAGGTCCTCCAGCACACGTTTCGCGAGCTGCTCCAGGTCGGCGGCCTCCATTTCTCGGAAGTCGTCGTCGCGATGGATTGTCTCGGCGAGCGTCTTCGAACCGGATTCTTCCGACCAATATCGCCGAGCGAGCCGATTCACCAGGCCGGCGAGGCGCTGCACCGAGGAGTGCCAGTTGCGTGCGTCGTCGATGGTGCGGATCACGCGAGCAATTCCTTGAGGATCGCCTCGAAGCGGGCCTGATCGAGGATCTCAAGGCGCTTCCCGTCCCAGGTCCGCCATACCTCCGACCGGGCCGCCTCTCGCAGGAAGTTATACTTGCGCAGGCCGTTTGAAATATCGACGCGCCCCTGGAATCGCGGGGCGATCTCGCCGGTGTAGGATCGATCGCATCCGGTCGCGACTTCGAAGAGATAGCGCGAGGGGCCCGAGGACATCGGCTCGATCGATAGCTCCGCCGGGCCGAAGCAGACCTGGAGGGCGGGGGCGTCGAAGGTGCCGAGCCCATGCTCAGTGCGCTGAACTTCGTAAGGGACCACGTCCAGGAGCCCTTCCGGATCCGCCTCGCGCATCCAGGTCTTGAGCTGTTCGTAGAGGCGTCGGACGGCGTCCAGCCATTCCTTGCGCCGGCGGATCCGATCGCGGACGCCGTACTCGTCGGCCTTGGCGAGGAGGAAGTCCTTGAGGGTCTTGGGGGGGCTTTCGGGGGTCGTGGACATGGGTCGCCTCCTTGGGGTCGTCACGTCCGATTATACGGCGCGGCGCTCACGCCAGGATCTCCTTGACCACGTTCCCCTCGACGTCCGTCAGGCGGAAGTCGCGGCCGGCGTGGCGGTAGGTGAGCTTGGTGTGGTCGAAGCCGAGGAGGTGGAGGATCGTGGCGTGGAGGTCGTGGACGTGGACGACGTCCTGGACGGCCTTGTAGCCGAAGTCGTCGGTCGCGCCGTGGACGTGGCCCCCCTTCACGCCGCCGCCGGCGAGCCAGACGGTGAAGCCCCAGTGGTTGTGGTCGCGGCCCCCGCCGGGCTTGCCGTTGACCATCTCCACCGAAGGCGTCCGGCCGAACTCGCCGCCGCAGAGGACGAGGGTGTCTTCGAACAGGCCGCGCCGCTTCAGGTCGGTCAGCAGCGCGGCGATCCCCTGATCGCACTGGCGGCCGAGGTCGCGGTGGGCGGTGGCGAGGGCGTCGTGGCTGTCCCAGGGCTGGACGTCGCCGTGGAACAGCTGCACGAACCGGACGCCGCGCTCGATCAGCCGCCGCGCGATCAGCAGTTGGCGGGCCTGCACGCCGGGGCCGTACATGTCCAGGACGTGCAGCGGCTCGCGCGAGACGTCGAAGGCGTCGGTCGCCTCCATCTGCATCCGGTAGGCCAGCTCGAAGCTGGCGATGCGGGCGTCGAGCGCGTCGTCCTCGGCGCGCGCGGCCTGGTGGCGGCGATTCATCGCGGCCAGGAGGTCGAGCTGCCGGCGCTGCTCGCCCGGGGAGACGAAGCCGTTGCGGATGTTCTCGATCAGCTCCTCGGCCTTCTCCTTGCGGGTGTCGATGTACGTCCCCTGGTAGACGCCGGGGAGGAACGCGGACCGCCAGTTGGAGACGTCGGCGACGGGGAGGCCGGGGCACATGGAGACGTAGCCGGGGAGGTTCTCGTTCTCCGACCCCAGGCCGTACGTCAGCCAGGCGCCCATGCTGGGGCGCGAGAGCCGCTCGTCGCCGCAGTTCATCAGCCGCATCGACTGCTCGTGATTGGGCGTGTTCGCCCGCATCGAGCGGATCACGCAGAGGTCGTCGGCGTGGGCGGCGGTGCGCTCGAAGATCTCGCTGACCTCCAGGCCGCTCTCGCCGTACTTGCGGAATTTGAACGGCGAGCCCATCGCCGCGCCGGTCTTGCGCTCGGTGGAGAGGTTCCCCTGCGGCAGCGGCCTGCCGTCGTACTTCGTGAGCATCGGCTTGGGGTCGAAGGTGTCGACCTGGCTGGGGCCGCCGTTGAGGTAGATGTGGATGACTCGCTTCGCCTTCGGGGCGAACTGCGGGGCCCGCGGCGCCAGCGGGTTGAGCGTCGACGCGGGCGAGCCGGCCGTCGCCGACGCCCCGCCCAGCATTCCCGACTCGCGCAGCAGGGCCGCCAGGCCGAACATCCCGAAGCCGGTGCCGGCCTGGTGGATGGCCTCGCGGCGGGTGAGGGGGCGGCGGAAATCCGCGTTCATGGCGGGCCTCGATCGGGAGGATGCGGGGATCAATCGACGAACATCATCTCATTCGAGATCAAGAGCACCTGCGCGAGCTGCGCCCGAGGGGCGAGCGCCGGGGCCGGGCCGCCGGCCGCGGCTTGCAGGAAGCGGCCGGCCATGTCGACCTCGTCGGGCTCGGCGGCGCGGCCGAGGGCCAGGCGGTAGAGGGCCGCGACGGCCGCCGCGTCGTCGCCGCCGGCGACCTCGGGGCGGTCGGCCAGGGCCTTCGCCTGCTCGACCACCAGCGGCGCGTTCATGCCGAAGAGGGCCTGCTGGGGGACCGTCGTGAGCGGCCGGCGCTCGGCCGAGGCGTCCGGGCTGGCGAAGTCGAACGCGCGGAAGACGGCGGGGAGGCCCTGGCGGTCGACCATGCCGTACACCGTCCGCCGCGCGACCTTCGGGTCGTTCGCCACGTCGACCGGCCGGCCGTACATCGTCGCGTCGAGCCGGCCCGAGACGGCGAGCATCGTGTCGCGCATCGCCTCGAAGTCCAGCCGGCGGCGGTTGGCCTTCCACAACAGCTTGTTCTCGGGATCGACCGCGCGGCAGTCGGGCCGATCGGCGCTCGCCTGCTGATAGGCGCCGGAGAGGACGATGATCCGGTGCAGCGCCTTGAGCGACCAGCCCCCCTCGACGAACCGCGCGGCGAGGTCGTCGAGCAGCTCGGGATGGTTGGGGGGCGTGCTGCGCTCGCCGAAGTCGCTGGGGGTGGAGACCAGGGGCTCGCCGAAGTGGTGCATCCAGGCCCGGTTGACGATCACGCGCGGGGTGAGCGGGTTCTTCGGGTCGGTGACCGCGTCGGCGAGGTCGAGCCGGCCGCCGCCTCGGGCGAACGGCGGGGCCTCATCGCCGGCCAGGATGCGGAGGAACCGCCGAGGCACCGCGTCGCCCGGCTGCGCGGGGTTGCCGCGGACGAACACGCGGGCGGCGTAGGGCTCGTCGGAATCGACCAGGACCATCGCCCGGGGCGCGGGGTCGGCGGCCTTCACGGTCATCCGATCCAGCTCGACGACCTTGCCGCCGAACGTGTCCTTCTCGCCGCGCGACATGAACGCCTGCGTCTGGCCGCGGGGGAAGTACGACGGGCTCTCCGGCCCGGCGACGATCTCCAGGATCTGGCGCCGAGGCGCGTCGGCGGGATCGGGCGCGGCGGCCTTCGATTCCTCGTAGGCCCGGCGGAGGAGGTCGGCGTAGGCCCCGGCGACGTCGGCGCGGCTGGTGATCGGCGCGGCGCGGAGGGCCGAATCGACGAGCGGATTGAGCTGATCCGGCCCGACCCCGAGGCGGCCCGACCAACGCGCGAGGACCGCGGGCACTTGCGCGGCGATCGCGTCGTCGTCGAGCTTCATCAATTCGGACCAGGGGCCGAAGACGGGGTCGCCCGGGACGGCACGTTGCTTGAGCATGCGGCGCCAGCGGGCGACGATCGGCGGGCGGAGGTCTTCGGGTGCCAGGGACATGAAGAACACGGCCGTTTCCAGCGGATCGGCGGGGGTGGTCCCGGCGCGTTCCAGGTAGTCGCCGGCCCGCTTGCGGGCCTCTTCGGACAGGAGGGCGTACTGGTCGTCGAGGAACTTGCGGATCTCGGCCCGCTTGGCGGCGGCGGCGTCCTCGAAGGTCTTGCGGTCGGGCGTCTTCCCCGGGTCGTCGAGCGCCGGGAGTTCCAGCGGGGCCTCGGCGCCGGCGAAGACGCCGTAGAGCGAGTAGTAGTCGGCGGTGGGGATGGGGTCGTACTTGTGGTCGTGGCAGCGGGCGCAGGCGACCGTCAGGCCGAGCAGCCCGCGGGAGACGACGTCGATCTTGTCGTCGATCTGGTCATGGACGTTGTTGTCGAACGCGCGGCCGAGCGTCAGGAAGCCCATCGCCGCCAGCCGCCAGGGCTCGTCCTTCGGCGCGACGACGTCGGCGGCCAGTTGCTCGCGGATCATGCGGTCGAACGGGGCGTCCTCGTTGAACGATCGGACGACGTAGTCGCGGTAGGTGTAGGCGTAGGGGCGGACGCGGTCGTCCCCGTACATGAGCACGCCGTCCTTGGTGTCGGCGTAGCGGGCGACGTCCAGCCAGTGCCGGCCCCAGCGCTCGCCGTACCGCGGGCTCACGAGCAGCCGGTCGACGACCTTCGCGTAGGCGTCGTCCGAGCGGTCGGCCTCGAACGCGGCGACCTCCTCGGCGGTCGGCGGCAGGCCGATCAGGTCGTAATAGACCCGGCGCAGGAGCGTGCGGCGGTCGGCCGGCGGCGAGGGCCTGAGCCCGGCGGCCTCCAGCTTCGCGAGCACGAACGGGTCGATCGGCGACCGCGGCCACGAGGCGTCGGCGACCGGCGGCGGGTCATGGCGCGTCACGGGCCGGTACGCCCAGTGCTTGCGGGCCTCGGCGAAGTCGTAGCCGCGGGCCGGCGCGGCGGGCGCGACGGCGATGGACTTCGGGAACGTCGCCCCGCCGGCCACCCACCGCCGCAGGACGTCGATCTCGCCCTCCGGGAGCTTCTGCTTCGGCGGCATCTTGACCGCGTCGTCCTCGTAGGCGACGGCCTGGATGAGCAGCGACTCGTCGGGCTTGCCGGGCTCGACGGCCGGGCCCAGGTCGCCCCCCTTCAGCAGACCTTCGAGCGAGTCGACGGCCAGGCTCCCCTTCAGGCTCTCCGCCTGCGCCGAGTGGCAGCCGTAGCAGCGCGCGACGAGGATCGGCCGGACCTTGGCCTCGAAGAACGCCTCGCGTTCCGCCGCGTCGTCGCCGGAGGCCGCCCCGGCCCAGCACGCCGCGGCGATCGCCATCGCCATCCGACCGACATGCCGCGTCGCCATCGGCCCCCTCCCCTCCGCCTCGAAGTCTCCAACATTCCTTCGACAATTCGCGCATCTTGGGCGTCGGCTGTCAAGGTGCCGGCGCAAGGAGCAGCCGGGCGATGCGCCCTCCCTCGCCGACGGCCCAGGCCGAGCCGGCGGCCGTGGCGAGGGCGTGGAAGCCCTCGTCGCCGAGGGGGTGCCAGGACGACCCGCCGTTGTCGGAGCGGTCGGAGCCGGCGGGGCCGACGGCGATGAGGGAGGTTGCGGAGAGATATGCGACGGCCGATCGGTAGCCGCGGGCGTCGGGGCCGGCGGGGGCGGCCCAGGTCCGGCCGCCGTCGGCGGTGAGGGCGACGCGCGGGCCGGGGGCGTCGGGGGCCTTGTAGTCGCCGCCGACGGCGACGCCGTGGCGCTCGTCGCGGAAGGCCAGGGAGAAGACGCCGGACGAGCCGTTCCCGGCCGGGATGGGCGTGGCGTGGGCGGTCCAGGTACGGCCCCGGTCATCGCTGCGGAAGACCCGGCCGCCGCCGGTGCCGAACCAGGCGTGGCGGTCGCCCTGCACGGCCAGGCACGTCCCGCTGGCCGCGAACGCCCCCTCGCCGGGCAGGGCCTCGGGCATGTCCAGGCCCGCGCGCGTCCACGTCGCGCCGCCGTCGTCGGTCGCGAGGACGACGAACCGGCCGCCGATGGGGTCGCCGAGCGCCAGGCCGTGGTCGCGGTCCCAGAACGCCAGGGCGTCGAGGAAGCCGTCGGGGTCGCGGTTGACGTGCCGCAGGGCCCACGTCGCGCCGCCGTCGGCCGTCGCATAAATCCGCGACTCCTCCCCCGGGCCGATCGCCAGCACAAGAGCATCGCGGTCGTCGAACGCCTGGACGTCGCGGAAGTCGCGGGCACCGGAATCGGGGACGGGCCGTCGCGTCCACGTCGCGCCGCCGTCGGTCGTCCGTAGCACCGTCCCGTCCGCCCCGCTCGCCCACGCGACGCGGTCGTCCACGGCGCAGACGCCGCGAAGACGGGCCGTCGTCCCTGAATCCTGCGTCCACGGGGCGAGCGCGGGGGCCGCCATGAACGCGAGCAGCAACGGCAACCCCTTCCGCACCATCGATCCGCCTCCTTCCGGGGAACCACGGGAGCCCGTGCGGCCCCATCGTAATGGGGATGGGCCCCGAAACGGCCGGCAAACAGGATTTTGATAGATCAAAAAATTGAGTTGGCGCGAAAGAGATTGTCGATTAGTTTTGTGGTTGTCGAGTGACGCGAGATTCATGAAATCCGCCTCTTGAGGCGTAGGAGATGAAATGGCGAGGCATCGAAGGGACGGTTTCACGCTCATCGAGCTGCTGGTCGTCATCAGCATCATCGCGGTGCTGATCAGCCTGCTGCTGCCGGCGGTGCAGGCGGCGAGGGGGGCGGCGCGGCGGGCGCAGTGCGTGAACAACCTGAAGCAGATCGGGCTGGCGCTGGCGAACTACGAGTCGGCGGTGGGGGCGTTCCCCCCGGCTTACGTCGGGAACCCGAAGGCGACGGGGACGGCGTACGGGGTGAGCTATCCCGACGGCAACATCAACACGACGCCGGGGTTCGCGTGGGGGATGCTGGTGCTGCCGTATCTGGAGCAGGCGACGGTCTACGCCAGCTTCAACACGAACCTGCCGTGCTGGGCACCGGACAACTCGACGGGGGCGACGGTGCGGCTGTCGGTCTTCCTCTGCCCCTCGGCGACGGGCGGGTCGGAGCCGTTCGCGCTGCATCGGTACGACAACGGCGACTCGGGCGGGCCGAACGACGCCGGCGAGTTCGCGCCTCGGATCGTCTTCTCGCGGAGCCACTACGTCACGAACGCGGGGATCAACCAGCCCTGGGGGCGGACGACGGCGTACTCGTACGACTTCGACATCGCCGAGCCGATCCCGGGCGCGCCGGGGCCGCACGCCATCGACGGGCCGTTCTATCGGAACTCGCGGACGCGGCCGGCTTCGGTGACGGACGGGCTTTCGAACACGGTGTTCATCGGCGAGAAGTCGTCGATCCTGTGCGACTCGACGTGGGTCGGCGTGGTGCCGTTCGCCAGCACGCCCCAGCGCCCGCGGTGGCCGTCCGACCCGAACAGCGGCGGGAACCTGGTGGGGGCGCACAGCGGCCCCGACGTCCGCGACCACCCCGAGGTCATCATCCACGCCCCGAACCACCCGTTCGGCCACACCGACGAAATGTATTCCGAGGACGGCGACGGCTCCAACGTCCTGATGGGGGACGGCTCCGTGCGCTGGGTCCGCGAGACGATCCACCCCTACACCTGGGTCGCCATCTCCACCCGGAACGGCGGCGAGGTCGTCTCGGGGGACTATTGATGGAGACGACGTCGAAGATGACGATGCGACGGATCGCGACGGCGACGGCCCTGCTCTGGGCCGCCCTGATCTGTGGCTGCGGCGAGGCCCAGATGGGGGCCGACCCCGCGACCTTCAAGGCGGTCGACGCCCTGTACACGGCCGTCTCGCTCCGCGAGCCCGCGCGGGTCGACCATTGCCTGGCGACCCTGACGTCGCTCCACGAGGCGGGCAAGCTCGAACGCGGGCCGCTCGACGCGCTCGGCGGCATCGCCTCCGAGGCCAAGGCGGGATCGTGGGAATCGGCGCAATCGCGCCTGGCCCGGTTCATGCGGGGGCAGTCGCGGGGGCGGTAGGACGGCGACTGCACCGATGCCCCGGGTCGCGGGCCGCGATACGATCCACGCGGACGATCGACGGTGCATCGGAGGGCTTGCCATGCGGTTCGCAGCGTTCCTCATCGCGGCGGCGTGGACGATCGGGGCGCGGGGCGAGGAGCCCCGGTTCGCGAAGGGCCTCCCCGATCGGCCCGACTTCTTCCCGGTCGCGGTGTGGCTCCAGGACACGGCCAACGCGACGCGGTATCGCGACGTTGGGATCAACCTGTACGTCGGCCTGTGGCGGGGGCCGACCGAGGCCCAACTCGATGCGCTCGACGCGGCCGGGATCCGCCTGATCGCCGGCCAGGGCCGGTCGGCGCTGAAGTTCCGCGACCGCCCGACGATCGTCGGCTGGATGCACGACGACGAGCCGGACAACGCCCAGTCGCTTGGCGAGGGGAAGGGCTACGGCCCGCCGGTGACGCCCGAGGCGATCGTCGCACGCTATCGCGAGATGAAGTCGGCCGACCCCGACCGCCCCGTCCTGCTGAACCTGGGCCAGGGGGTCGCGTGGGACGGCTGGTACGGCCGGGGGACGCGCACGAACCACCCCGAGGACTACCCGAAGTACGTCGAGGGCTGCGACGTCGCCTCGTTCGACATCTACCCCGCCTGCCACGACAACGTCGAGGTGGCCGGCAAGCTGTGGTACGTCCCGCACGGCGTCGAACGCCTGCGGAAGTGGGCCGGAGGCCGGCCGGTCTGGGCCTGCATCGAGACGACGCGGATCAGCAACGAGGACCGCAAGGCGACCCCAGCCGAGATCCGCGCCGAGGTCTGGATGGCCCTGATCCGGGGGGCGAAGGGGATCGTCTACTTCGCCCACCAGTTCAAGCCGACGTTCATCGAGGCCGGGCTGCTGGCCGACGAGGATGTGGCCCGCGAGGTCGCCGCGATCAACAGCCGGATCCGCGAGCTGGCCCCGATCCTGAACGCCCCCGACGCGCCCGAGGCCGTCCGGGTCGAGTGCGACGAGCCGGCCGCGATCGCGACCCTCGTCAAGCGGGTCGACGGCGTCGCCTACGTCTTCGCCGCGTCGCTGCGCGAGGGCGGGCGCTCGGCGACGTTCCAACTCGCGGACCGGGCCGACGCGAAGGTCGAGGTCCTCGACGAATCGAGGATGCTCGACGCCCCCGCGGGATCGTGGTCGGACCGCTTCGACGGGTATCAGGTCCACCTGTACCGGGTGGGCCCCAGGCCGTGAGGGGCCGGCTCAGCGCATCGCCTTGGCCCGGGGCGGGGCCTCGGCCGAGCCCTCCGCCCGCGCCGGCTTGCCAGGCATGAAGTGGTTGCAGCCGCTCAGGCCGGAGACCCGCAGGTTGTACGGCTGCAAGTCCTCGTCGATGCAGAGGCCGAGCGTCAGGTTCTCGACGTGCGCCTCGGGTTCGAGCTGCCACCACTTGCACGCCTTGCAGAGGCCCCATTCGGACTCGTGGTCGTGATCGTCGTGATGGTTGTTGGAAGCGGTCATGGCTGCGTCCTCCGTTCGCCCGGATTGATGGGACCGGATCAATCTCCGCGGGGCGGCACCCCGCCGGGATCCCTGATGCAAGCGACGGGCCGAACCGCATCGAACCCGCCCCAGCCGGCGGGGCCTTGTGGCCGACGCCGGCCGGGTGCAAACTCCGGGACGAGGTCGACGTCGAACGATCCTCCCAATCTCGGATGCCTCCCAATGAATCCGCCGCGAATCCTCCGGCTCGCCCTCGTGCTCCTCGCGTCTTCCTCGGCCTGGGCCGCGGCCCCCGTCGCGATGCCGATCGACGATTTCGAGGGCGAACTCAAGGGCTGGAAGTTCATCGGCGGCGAGGAGTTCCCCGGCGCGAAGGGGTCGATGGAGCGGGACGCGACGCTCGCGCGCGGCGGCGCGGGGGCGGTGCGGCTCGACGGCGATTTCCGCGGCGGCGGCGCGTACGTCGGCCTGTGGAGGGACCTGGAAGGGTTGGACCTCCCGGACGTCGAGCGGTTCCGCATGGCGGTGAAGGTGCGAGGCGTCCGCGAGATCGGCGTGCGGCTCGTCGACGCGACCGGCCAGTGCTTCCAGTCGAAGGTCCCGGCCCCGGCGGGGGCCGACGCTGGCTGGCGCGAGCTGACCCTGCACGTCCCGGACCTCGTCCGCGGCGAGCACTGGGGGAGCCTGGACGACGGGACCTGGCGCGGGCCCGCGAAGGGGCTGGGGCTCAACATCGGCAAGGACGTCGTCGCCGACGGCCGCGGCTCGCTCTGGATCGATGACCTCGTCGCGGTCCCCTACCCCGCCGGCACGCCGACGCTCGTCGCCTGTACGATCGACCCCCCGGCCGCCCGGCCCGGCCTCGGCACGCGCATCGCTTACGCCTGGGACGCCGAGCCGCTCGGGGTCGACGGCTCGGTCTTCGTCCACTTCCGCAACGGCCAGGGACAGATGGTCTTCCAGGCCGATCACGATCCGGCGATCCCCACCGGCCGCTGGAAGGGTCGCGTCGAGTACGGCCGCACGGTCGTCGTGCCGAAGGAGGTCCCGCCCGGCCGCTACGAGGTCGTGGTCGGCTTCTGGTGCGGCAAGCCGGCGGAGAAAGGGGGCGGGCGCAAGCCGTTCCGGGCGGGCCCGGCGTCGAACCTGGCGATGATCGAGCCCGACGCCTGCCGAGTCGGCTTCCTGGACGTCCGCGCCGACGCCCCCGCGCCCCCGCTGCCGCCGGTCAGCCTGGATTTGACCGGCTGGAAGCTCACGTTCGCCGAGGAGTTCGACGGCCCCCTGGACGTCTCGGCCTGGGGACCCGGCACGCGCTGGATCGCCCACACGCCGTACTCGGGCGACTTCGGCGACGCCGGCTTCGCCGACCCGCAGCCGGGCTTCCCGTTCGACGTGAAGGACGGCCTGCTCCGCATCACGACGAAGAAGGTCGACGGCCGGTGGAGGTCGGGCCTGCTGGCCTCGGTCGACCCGAAGGGCCGGGGCTTCTCGCAGGCGCTCGGCTACTTCGAGATGCGCGCGAAGTTCCCCAAGGGCCCCGGCACATGGCCCGCCTTCTGGCTCCTGAGCGTCGACCGCCTGAAGGACCCCAAGGACGCGCCCACGACCACGGGGATCGAGCTGGACGTGGTCGAGCAATACGGCGTCAACGACCACGCCCTGCACGCCACGACCCACTGGTGGTTCCCCGGCGGACTCCACACGGCCGACGGCGACGTCGCCCTCGTCCCCGACATGACGGCCGACTTCCACACCTACGGCGTGATGGTCGACGACGCCAGGATCACCTACTACTTCGACGGTCGCCCCCTCCGCAGCCACCCCACCCCGCCCGAGGCCAAACGCCCCCTCTACATCCTCGTCGACCTCGCCCTCGGCGGCGGCTGGCCCATCGACGGGACGCCGGACCCGTCGGTGATGACGGTGGACTATGTGAGGGCGTACGCGAAGAACTGAGCCGACCGCGGTCAGCCCGGCATGTCGACGCCCGTCGGCCCCCGGTCGATGTCGCCGTGGACGACGATCGAATGGCCGCCCAGGAGGTCGCCGTCGGAATGCCAGAAGCTGACGCGCCCTTCCCCGTCGACGTCGATCGAATCAAGGACGGCCTTCGACAGGAACTCCTCGCGCGTGAGCGTGGGCTCCTCTTCGGGCCTCCAGTCGTCGTTCCAACGAGGCAGGATCGTCTGGACCATCAAGTCGTCGACGCGGCGTTTCCAGTCGACCTGATCCGCATGCAGTCGCTCGGCGGCGACGATCGCGGGGCCGGGTCGCTCGGGGTCGGCGCACGAAAGACAGACGTCGACCTTCCGGCCGTCCCAGCCTAGCTTCCCTTCATACCAGCCGTACCGCCGGGCGTATTTGAACCGGCCGAGCGCGGGATGGACGAGGACGATCGGCTTCTTCTGGGCGGCGGCGACCCCGTCCAGCTCCGCATCCTCGACCCCGACCCGGATGATGCGCTTCAGGATCGTCGCGCCGTCGCTCCCCTTCCGGCCGGCCTCGACCTCGATGATTGAGTAGGGCTGGAGTCGCTCCATCCAGCCCTTCAAGGATCGCACCGAGGTCGGCATCCGACATCGCAGCGGTTCGGCGACGAGTTCCCCGCCGGCCGGCTTCCACGCGACGAAGGTGAACGTGAGGGCCCAGCGCTCCCGGCCGCGTTCCCTGCGACCCACCTCGACGCCCCCCGAGCCGCCCGGGTTGATCAGCCCGACGATCTTTCCGCTCGACGTTCGGCCCATGGCCCTCTCCCGCGACTCCCGACCCGTCGAGATGACGGGCATTCGCTCCCGAGTGTAACCTGGGGGTTATCAGTGTGTGATACATCGACCGAGGCCGCCTATGGACGATACGCCACAGGAGTCGATCTCGCAGATCCTCGATGCGGTCGGGCGACTCGCCCCCTTCGCTCCCGAGGACGAATCGGAGGCCCTCTGGAGGGGTTATGCCGAGGCTGCTTACGACCTGGCCCGGACCGACGCCGACGCGGCCGAGGTCGGCCTGATCGACCGGGCGTCCTCGGGGGACGCCACCGAGGCCGCCAAGCACCTCCGGGTCCTGGAGCTCCTCGGGACTTACGTGGGGAGCTTCCGCGCCGCGACGTTCGGCCGTCTCGCCGCGTGGTGCGGGGACGGGGCGGCCGAGGCCGTCGTTCGCGAGGCCTCGCTCCGGGCCCTGATCCTGGGCGAATTCCCCCTCATCGAACCCTCCGGCATGGCCATCCTCTTGGGCGTGCTCGTGGACCCCGGTCGTCGGCCCGCGAACCTGCCGACCGATCTCATGGAGGCAATTGCGATCCAGGCCGGTCGGATGGGCGACCGCCTCGCGGCGCACGGCGAGTTCGTCGCCGGAATGGTGATGCTCGCACCCGGCCTGCTGGACCGGCTGTTCGACGCAAACTCGCCCGACTCCCTCGCCCGCGCCGACCGCGACCCGGGGCGACGCGAGGCGATCGTCCGCATGATCGTCGAGTCGTCCCGCGTCCCGCCGCCGCTCCGGTTCCCGATGGTCCGACGGCGCGGCACGCGGTCGCACCGGATCCGCGAGGTTCAGCTGTTGATCCCCACCCCCACGGCCTTGCGGTCGGTCTCACTCGTCGTCGTCTGGGCCGAGGGGCGGGGGCGATACGCCAGGCATGCGGCCGATGCTTTCCTCGGAGGGCCCGGCGATCGTCCCGACGTCCTCGCCCGCGTCCGCCGCCGTTACGGCTGGCTCGCCCGGCTTGCTCACTACCGCCGGACCTACCGGAACCCGTCGGCGTCCGCGTCCGCCTCGTAGCGCATGGCGGCGAGGGAGCGGTCGTCCTCGGCTCGCTCGGGGAACCGGCGGAGGTCCTCCAGGAAGCTCGGCCCGGCCAGGGGCTCGGCGTCCTTGAAATACGGCGCGGGGTCGCGGCCGATGCGGGCGAGGGCGTCGTGCAGCAGGGCCAGGCGGACCATGCCGTCGCGCGGGTCGATCAGGCGGGCCCCGACGCCCGCGGCGGCCAGGCCCCAGCGCGCGTGCTCGGCCTCGCCCGTCCGGACCGTCAGGGCCGCCATCCGCTCGGCGAAGATCAGGCAGAGCATGCCGACCCGGTCGCCCAGCTCCGGCCACGCCTGCGGCAATTCGGACGGATCGGCCCGGCGAAGCCTCCCGACCAGCCGCAGCAGCAGGTCGTCGACCTCGTCCGGGATCCGGGCCCGGTCGTAGCCGGCCGTCTTCTCGGGCGTGAGTTCCGCGAGCAGGTCGTCCAGGAGTTCCATCGCGCCATCCCTCCGGCGTCTTCCCGCCACCCGTTAAGACGGAATCCCGGCCGCGACGCGCCGGGAAATCCTCGCCGATCCGCCCGGTCGACCCTTGACGGACGCGCGGCCCCGGGCGACACTCTACGACACATGTCGCACTGAATTTCTTAGGATCGATCCGAAGGGAGACGGGCCCATGTCGATCGCGCTCGCGGGGGGGATCCTGGCGGCGACGGCGGATGCATCGGAATCGCCGGCCAAGGCCGTGACGCTGGCCGTCGCGACGACCCTGTTCGGGGCCTGGACGCTCGCCCGGGCCGTCGCCCGTAGGATCGCGTGAGCGTCGGACGTCAGGCGTCGAGGTGGTCGCGGAAGAACTCGACGACCGCCGCCTTGCGGGCCGTGGCGATGGAGTCGCTCAGGCGCCGGCGCTCGTCGTCGGGCATCGGGACGAAGGCGCGGGCCAATTCGATGTTGCGCTCGATGTGCTCCGGCTTCGGCATGCCGAGGCTCGCCAGGCTGACCGGCAGCGACAGCGAGTAGGCCAGCAGCTTCTCCACGGGCGCGTCGGCGAGGATCTGCTCCTGGGCGAAGACCTTCATCGCGATGATCCCCAGCCCCTTCTTCACCGCCACGGGGAGCGCCTGCTCCTCGAAGCCCTCATGGCCCATCGGCGTGGCCTTCATGCCCCCCTTGCCGTCGGCCATGCGGGCCATGGCGGCGTTCAGGGCCATCTGGGTCGCGTCGAAGTCGTGCCGCTCCAGGGCCGTCTTCAGGGTCGCCGGCGCGGCGTGGCAGCTGATCCCCACGGCGCGGACGACCTTCTCGTCGCGCGCCTTGTACAAAGCCTTCAGGACGCCGTCCGGGGCCTCGATCTTCGCCAGGTCTTCCGGCCCGGACAGGGCGTGGATGTGGACGACGTCGAGGTGGTCGGTGTTCAGCCGCTTGAGGCTGAGTTCGAGCTGCCGCCTGGCCTCGTCGCCGCTCCGCCCCGCGAGCTTGGTGGCGACCGTGACCTTGTCGCGCCACTGCGGCAGGATCTTGCCGATGCGCTCCTCGCTCTTGCCGTTCCCGTAGTTGTGGGCCGTGTCGATGTAGGTGATCCCCAACTCCAGCGCCTTCGTCAGCGCGGCGAGGGCCTCGTCGTCGTCCTTGTACATGAGGAACCGGCTGCCGGAGCCGAACCCCAGGATCGAGATCTCCAGCCCCGTCTTGCCGAACGGCCGCTTCGGCAGCGTCCCCGCCGCGACCGCGGCCCCCGCCCCCAACCCCGGCGCGACGGCGGCCCCGACGGCCGCGGCCTGGATGAACTGGCGACGCGAGAGGTCCATGGCGGTGCTCCTCGGTTGGGGAGTTGAGTTGGGTGAGCGATCCGGGCATCGTATCCGGTCCCGACGCGGCGGGCCAGCGTCGCACGGATCGCTCTCGGCAGCAGGACCTCAGTAGAGCGAGGCGTCGATCAGCAGGGCCTTCACGGTCGTCGACCCGCCGACGCCTTCGGCCTGCCGCCGCGAGGCTTCTTCCTGGCCGCCCCCAAATCCCGGACGACCGGAGGATGACCGGTCGAGTGGTCTCAAAACCGGGGTCCGCTCGGGACTTCTACTCCTCGACCTTGCCTCCGTCAGTAGCCCCCCTCACCCCGTCGAGCACGAACTTCTCGCCCGCGATCAGGCCCGACTTCAGGACGAATTGGTCGTCCAGTTCGGCCTGGACCACGATCTCACGCAGATGCGCCACGCCGTCTTCGCCGACCACGTAGACGCACCGGCTGTTCGCGGCCTCGATCGTCGATCGTTGAGGGATGACGATCGCGTCCTTGAGCGTGGTGCCGAGTGAGACCGTGCCGCTCTGGCCTTGGCGCAAGAGCCCGTCCGGGTTCGGGAAATCGGCGCGGAATGCGATGGTCCCGGTTTCGTCGTCGAACACGCCGTCGATCCCGTCGAGCTTCCCGGCGTGCTGGTAATGCTCGCCGTTGGCCAGCACGAGCTCGATCCTGGGATCGCCCTTCTCGCGGCCCGCGGAGGCAACGTATTCCAGGTAGCGGGTCTCGGGCACCTTGAAATAGGCCCGCATCGTGCTGTTGTCGGACAAGGTCGTCAGGGCCTCTCCCTTCAGGACGAAGGTGCCCGACTGCCTCTGCATCCGCCCCACCGACCCGTCGAAAGGCGCCCTGACGGTGCCGAGTTCCAACTCGGCCCTGGCCGCGTCCGCCTTGGCCTTCGCCTTGGCCAGCTTGGCCGCGTGGAGCTGGACCTCCCGCTCCGAGACCGACTTCTTCTCGAACAGATCCTTGGCGTTCTCGTACTCGAGCTGGGCCACCTGCACATCGGCCCGCTCGGCGTCCAGCCTCGCATGGCGGAGGACCGACGTGAGCCGGATCAGCACGTCGCCCTTCTTCACCGACTGCCCCTCCTTGACGACGATCTCCTGCACGTATCCCTCGTCCGGGGCCCGGACCTCGATGTTCCGCAGCGATTCGACCCGGCAGGCGTAGCGCTCGGTGATGGTCGAGGACTTCGGCTCGGCGGTGGCGACCGTGATCTTCTGGGGCTCGCCCGGGGACGCCTGGGCCCGGGCGCAGTGGTTGACGGAGGCCGACACGAATACGGCGGCAAGGACGCATGAGGTTTTCATGTGCCACCTCGCAAGGTTGAGTCGGAACAGTGCCGGCCCGATCTTTTCAGGCTTTCCCCGATTGGGATTCGCCCCCGGGCCCATGGTCTCCACGACCTCCATTGGACGTGAGGCCGCTGTCTAAGTCCAAGGAAAGATTGGGTTACGTTAAGATTTCGTCTCGGTCGGCACTCGCAGCGGCGCGCGGGAGAGAAAGTACGGACTTCGGTCTCAACCTCGCTCCACCCACCCAGCCATGGCAGAACTGATCGACCCGCCTCAGCAGAGTCGGAATCCGTCCCGACGGGGCCGGCCAGGGTCACCACACGCCGGGGATCAGGCGATGCCGCACGCGCCGGGCGTACTCGGCGTAGCCCGGCAATTCGGCTTGCAAGGTCCGGTCCTCCAGGACCGTCCGCGCGACCAGGACGATGCAGCAGGCCGCCGCGGGGACGAGGGCCCAGTACGACCCGAGCGCCAGCGGCATGCCCAGGACCAGGAGGAACGCGAAGGCGTAGCCCGGGTGGCGGACGATCGCGTACGGGCCGGAGTCGACCACGACCTGCCCCCGGTCGGCCTGGATCCGGACGGTCGGCTCGAAGAAGCGGTTGACGGCCTCCGCCCAGAACGTCCCCGCCAGCCCGGCGAGCGCCGCGACGTAGCCGGCCGCGCAAACGCCCCACGGCACGAGCGACCAGTGGAAGCGGGCGTCGTCCAGGGCCGCCACGGGGAGGATCGCCGTCATCAGGGCGAGCAGCGCGGAGACCATCCAGAGGTCCCAGCGCTTGGTCCCCTCGTGGCGGTTCGTCCGCGCGGCGATCACGTCCGGGTTGGCTTTCCGGAGGTAGAGCCCCGCCGCGACCGTGGACGCGAGCATCACGCCGAGGAACAGCCAGCCCCGGGGCCACGCCCACGTCCCCGCGGGGACGAACAGGGCCAGGACCATGATGGCCAGCGTGGCCGCCGAGCTGACGACCAGGCGGCGACGGTCGACCGTTTCGCGGGGCGTCGGCATGGGTGTGCTTCCGCTCAGATGTCTTCCAGCCGGCCGGTGCTGTCGCCGACGCGCTCGGCGCGAACGCCCATGCGGTCGAGCATCGCGGCGTAGAGATTCGTCATGGGGGCGGCGTCGCGGAGCAGGACGTGGCGGCCGGGGTTGAGCGTGCCGCCGCCGCGGCCGGCGAGGGCCACCGGGAGCTGGTCGTGGTTGTGGCGGTTGCCGTCGCCGATGGCGCAGCCGTAGACGATCATCGCGTTGTCCAGCACCGTCGAGCCGTCGGCGTCCTGCATGGCGTCGAGCTTCGCCAGGAAGCGGGCGAACCGCTCCATGTACCAGCGCTCGATGATCCCCACCTTCTTCCGCTTCTCGACGTCGCCGGCGTGGTGGGTCAGGTAGTGGTGGCCCTCGGTGATGTTCAGCTCGGGGAGCGGGCGGTTGCTCCCCTCGGGGGCGACGCAGAAGCTGACGACGCGGGTGGAGTCGGTCTGGAAGGCGATGGCCATCAGGTCGTACATCAGGTCGACGTGCTCGCCGTGGCCCTCGGGGATGCCGGCCGGCGGGGCGAGCGGGGCGTCGGGCAGGCGGAACCGCTCGTGCTTCTGGATCTGCTCCTCCAGCTTACGGACGCCCGCCAGGTACTCGTCGACCTTGGCGCGGTCGTTCCGGCCCAGCGACTTCCGCAGGCTGCGGGCGTCCTCCAGGACGAAGTCGAGCACGCTCTTGCGGCCTTCCATCCGGCGTCGCAGGGCCGCCTCGCGGTCCGGGCCGGGGACGCCGCCGAACAGCTTCTCGAAGAGGACGCGCGGGTTGGGCTCCGGGGGGAGCGGGGTCGTCGCGGAGGCCCACGAGAGGTTGTACTGGTAGGCGCAGGCGTAGCCGGTGTCGCACGCCCCATAGAGTTTGGACGACTCGGTGCCGAGCTGGAGCGAGTCGATCCGCGTCATCCCGCCGACCTGCGCCGCGGCGACCTGGTCGACCGAGATCCCCAGCCGGAGCTGGGCCCCGCGGGCCTTCCAGGCGTGGGCCCCGGTGAGGAAGGTGGCACCGGAGCGGGCGTGGTCGCCGGGGCCGTCGCCCCAGTCGTTGGCCGCGTCGTGGGCCAGGTTGGTGATGATCTGGAACTTCTCGCGGAGCGCCGCCATGGGGGCGAACGTCTCGTTGGGCGTGTAGTCGCGCCCTTCCCCCTTCGGCTTCCAGCGCTCGTAGTTGGAGCCGTTGGGGAAGGCCACGAAGCCCATGCGCAGCGGCATGCCCGACGCCGTCTCGCCCGGCCGGGCCGCGGCGGCGAGGGCCCGCGCGGGGCCGAAGGACTCCAGGGTCGGCAGGGCGACGCAGACGCCCAGGCCGCGCAGGAAGGCGCGACGGCTGGCCCCGTGCGATGCGATTCGACGGCTCACGGTCGGTCCTCCCCCGGGCTTGCGGCCTCGGGGGCCGACGACCGGCCGGCCCCCGCCTGCTGGGCTTCACGCTCCCGCTCCTCCGCTTCGAGCTTCGCCCGGCGCTCGGCCGCGGCAAGGCTCCTGCCCGCAGCGCCGCGACGCTCGGGGGGCGGGGGCTGGAAGCGGTCGGACCGGCCCGCGGCGACGGCCTCGCCGGAGTCGCCCCGGCGGGACCGGAACGGGACGCTGTCGACGACGGCCGACAGCATCGCCAGGAACGAACCCCCGCCCGCCGCGGTCTTCGCCACGATCGTTTCGACGGCCGGCGCGTCGGCCGGATCCAGGCCGCGGCCCAGGGCGTAGGTCAGCAGCTTCTCGGCGACGCAGCGGTAGAAGACCTCGGGCCGAGCGGCCAGGGCCTTCTCCAGCTCCGTCGCGCCCGCGACGGCCTCGCCGGTGACGAGGGTCGCCGTGGCGTCGACGGGCTCGCCGCTCCGCTCCTTGTCGCGCCAGCGGCCGAGGTGGTCGTAGTTCTCCATCGCCAGGCCGACCGGGTCGAAGTGGGCGTGGCACGAGGCGCACGACGCCTGCTCGCGATGCGCGGCCAGCTGCTCGCGGAGCGTCCGCGGCCGGCGGCCGTCCACCCGGGCGTCGTCCAGGTCGCCGACGTCCGGCGGGGGCGGCGGGACCTCCTTCCCCAGCAGGTTCTCCAGCACGAAGACGCCTCGCTTCACGGGCGAGGTCCGGCCGGGGTTGGACGTGGAGATCAGGAGGCTGCCGTGCGTGAGCAGGCCGCCGCGGCGGCTCTCGGGCGGGAGCTTCACCAGCCGCATCTCGTCGCCCCGGACGCCCTCCACCCCGTAGTGCTCGGCGAGCCGCTGGTTGAGGAACGAGTAGTCGGCCGTCAGCAGCTCGACCAGGTCGCGGCCCTTGCGGGCGACGTGCTCGAAGAGCATCTCCGTCTCGCGCTTCATGGGGAAGCGGAGGGGGTCGATCCGGCCCAGGTCGCGCTGGTTGATCGGCGCGAGGAGGATGTTCCGCGTCCGCAGCCACTGGCCGGCGAAGTCCTCGAAGAACCGGTCCGACTTCGGGTCGGCCAGCATGCGGCGGAGTTGGCCGGGGACGTCGTCGCGGAGCTTCCCCTCGGCCGCGAGGCGGGCCAGCTCCTCGTCGGGGAGGCTGAGCCAGAGGAGGTACGAGAGCCGCGACGCCAGGGCATAATCGTCGAGCGGTCGGACCTCCGCGGGCTCGTCCGGGTTGGGCTGGAGTTCGGCCCGGTAGAAGAACCGGGGCGAGCTGAGGACCGCGGCGATCGCCCGCGCGACGCCGGCCTCGAACGAGCCCCCCTCCGTCGCGATGTCGGCCAGGCGGTCGACGGTCGCCTCGCCGGCGGGGCGGCGGAAGGCGCGGTCGGCGACGCGGGCCAGGATCGCCTTCGCGTAGGCGCGGCGGGCCGCCGGGTCCTCGGGCGCGGGGCCGTCGAAGAAGACGCGGCGGTGGGTCTCGGGGTACTCGAAGACGTCGCCGTCCAGCGGGCCGACGACGCTCCCCCTCGGGAAGAGGGTCAGCGATCGCCCGCGATCGCCTCCCCCCTTGGGCGTGGTGGTCAGGGTCAGGGCGTGCTTGCCGGCGGGCAGGTCGACCTCGCCGCCGAGGACGTAGGTCTTCTCGCCGCCGTCGTTCACGGCCTGCTCGGCGAGCCTGGTCCCGCCGAAGTCCATCGCGACGTCGTAGTCGCCGGTCGAGGCCCGGAAGCCGCCCAGGCGGAACTGGACCTCGGCGCGGTGGCGGCCGGCGTGCTTCAGCTCGACCTGGGCGACCTGCTCGACGCGGCCGTCGTCGAGCCTGGAATTGCGGAACCGCCGCGGGTCCAGCTCGAAGCGGGGGCGGCGGGGGCCGTCTGTCGCGACGACGTTCGCGACGACCTTCTCGGCCAGGTTCAGGTACGTTTCGAGCAGGGCCGGCGAGAGGGTCAGGGCGTCGCCGATGTTGTCGAAGCCGAAGGCCGTGTCGTCGGGAGGGACCTCCCGGGCGATGTCGAGGTCGATCCCGAAGAGGTCGCGGACGGTGTGGTGGTACTCCATCCGGTTGAGGCGGCGGATGGTGACGCGGCCGGGGTCGGGCCTGGCCTCGTCGATATGGAACGCCTCGCGCTCGATCCAGCGAGCCATCTCCCGACGCTCGGCGTCGGTGGGCCGGTCGGCGTCGGCGGGGGGCATGAACTCGTGGCGGACGATCTTCCAGACCGGGCCCCACTCCGCGCCCGCGTCCCCGCCCCGGCCGAGCAACTCGTCCAGCGCGAGCCCCCCCTTGCGGGCGCCGTTCGCGTGGCAGTCGAAGCAGTAGGCTTCGAAGAGGGCCATCGGCTCCGCGTCCTCGCCCGCGCGGACGGGGGACGGGGCCAGCCCCAGCAGGGCGGCCAGGATCGCGGCGGCGCGTCGGGCCCGGGGTCGCATGCGGCTGGCCTCCGGTGGGCTCGTGGGCGGGCGGTCCGGCGTGACGATTGTACCACGCCGGGCCGTTCAGCCGCCACGGGCCGCGGGGGCCTTCGCGAGGGCCGGGGAGGTCAGTCGATGGTGGCGGGCTTCCGCGTCGACTCCACCTTCTTCTTCGCGGCGGGCTTCTCCTCCTCCTTCGCCTCGGGCTCCTCCTCGGCCTCGGCGTCGGCCTTGCGGCGGGCGGCGGCCGACTTGCGGCGCTCGGCGGCGGACGAGCGGGCCTCGGCGAGGGCCTTCTTCTGGGGGGCGGTCAGGACGTCCTCGCACTCGACCATTAGGCGCTCGCGGAGGGCGTCGGCCTTGCGCTCCAGCTCCTGGATCTGGGGCTGGTACTTGGCCTCGGCGGCGTAGATGGACTCCTTCTGCTCGTCGCTGAGGCCCAGGCCGCCGAAGTGCATGGGGACGCGATGGGAGGCGTCCGGGGGAGCCGTGCGGGACGACCTGGCCTCCGGCTCGTCCTCGGCCTCGTCGGCCTTCTTGGGGGGGGCCTTCTTCGAGGTCTTGGCCTTCGCCTTCGCCTTGGCGGCCGGGGCCTCCTGGGCGTCGATCGGGGGGGCGAGGGCGGCGAGGGCGAATGCGAACAGGGCCGCGCCGGCGGTCGCTGCCGCCGACTTCCGAAGCAGACTCGTCATGGGGCGACCTTTCCGAGATACCAAGGGAGGGCGGACGTTACGTCCGGCCACATCCCAAGGCTAGCCCGCGGATCGGCCCCCCTCAACGGTCCGGGCCGCGATGTTGCGTGAATGCAACGCGACGGGTGGGCACGGGATTCGCTTGGCTGGATGCCGGCCGAGGCCAAGATCGGCCGGGCGGGCGCCAAGAATCGGGGCCCGCGCGACGAACAGCTACCGGGCTCGGCCCCGGGCCCGGAGGGCGGGGCGGAGTCTTTACCCTACCCGCCGCGGGAGTTACGATCTTCGCTGGCCGGCCCAGGCCGCCCCGCCGCCGACGTCCGGCGGCCCGCGCCCGGCGCCCCGACCTCGCCGTATGGAGCCTTCAACACATGTCCACAGACGCGAAGAGTCCCGAGCCCTCGACCTCAGCCCCGGCGGTCCGAGGCCGCGACAAGGGCATCAAGGTCTTCATGTGGCCCAAGGTCATCTACATCTTCCCGTCGGCCGTCGTCGCCCTGTTCTGCGCCGTGACGATGTACATGCTGCCGCACAAGGCGTACGACCCCAGCGTCGGGCCCGACACGGTGGCGGCCGGGGCCAAGGCGGCCGACCCGGCCGTCCCCGCGACCGGCGCCCCCGACGCGCCGATGACCCGCCGCGAGCGGTTCAACACGCCCCAGAACCTGCTGGGGGTGCTGTTCCTGGTGATGCTCGGGTTCAACCTGGTGGTGATGGGCCTGGACTTCCCGCGTTTCGAACTGATCGGGATCATCCTGGCGGTGCTGTTCGGCACGTTCTTCGTGCTCTGGCTGGGGTCGTACTTCGACCTCGACCTGCTTCGGCCGATCAACACCCTGCTGGGGTCGATCTACACCTTCGCCAACGCCGGGTTCTACCTGATGTATTTCCTGATGGTCATGACCGTGCTGGCCATCGTGTACGTCACGCGGTGGCTGGACTACTGGGAGATCATGCCCAACGAGATCCTGCACCACCACGGCCCGCTCAGCGACCTGGAGCGGTACCCGACGATGAACCTGAAGTTCGACAAGGAGATCCCGGACGTCCTGGAGTACATGCTGCTGGGGGCCGGTCGGCTGGTGCTGCGGGTGCCGAACATCGACCGGGCGATCATCCTGGACAACGTCCTGTTCATCAGCTCCAAGGAGGAGGCCCTGAAGCGCCTGATGAGCCGGCTGGACGTGCGGATCACCACCGACAAGGACGAGCCGCTCATCTGACCCGGGAG
>MKTT01000089.1:0-1256 GCA_001898385.1 Planctomycetales bacterium 71-10 | reverse complement strand
GGCCGAACGTCAGGGTCGTGGTGAGCGGCGAGATCGGGTGGATCTGCTCCGCCCCCAGGGCCCCGTAGCTGCTCAGGCCGAACGTGCCGAACCGCTTGCACCGCTTGAAGCCCGAGATGTTCAGCGTGCTCCACCAGAGGAACCGCCGCACCGGCCGCGGCACCCGGCTGAACCGGAGCGCCTGGCGGAAGAAGCCCACCTCGTCCAGCGGCCGGTTCTTGTACCCCAGCAGGGCCTCCTGGAGCTGCACCAGCGTCTGGCGCTCGGGAGCCCGGAACAGGCCGACGAACACGCCGTCCTCCCCCAGGTACTGGCGCTCGATCGCCAGCGCGCAGTTCATGTAGGGGTGCTCATAGATGCGCGGCCAGGGGAACTCCAGGTAGGAGCGCCTCAGGGGCGAATGCTCGGCGCCCACGAGGGCGTACGCCTTCATGAACAGGCACGACCACGACGGCCGCAGCGGGTGCCGGACCCTCGGCCCCGCCAGGGCCGAGACGTCGAACGCCCGGCTCACCGGTGCCGAGGGGATCTTGTGGGCGAAGTGGACCAGGTCGCCGATGAACCCGCGGGGGCCGGTCGGCGCGAGGTATCGTCCCTTCGGCTCGTGCATCCATGCACCTCGCTCAAGACGACGGAAAGGGGGCGGACTGCTGACGGGAAGGCTCCCGGCGAGCGGTCGCCCAGCCCCCCGGCGGCGTCGGGTCCCGACGGCCGCGATTCAAGGCCCGGAGGCTACACCAAACGCCCCCGGCTTGGAAGGGGAAGGGCCCGGAATGCTCGACCCGGGGACCGCCCCAACCCTTCCTTCGACATCCCCGCCCCGCTCGGTCCAATGTCGATCCCGACGCCCGGCCCCGAGATTCGGCCCGCTCGGGTCCGTTCGCCCGCGACGCGGGATGGCTTTTTGGACGTAACTTGTTGGGGTCAAAGGTGTTTTCGTGGTGTTAATGTTGGGTTCGATCGTCGAACTCGATTTCATCCGCGGAGGGTTCGGCGAGGCCCGCCCGCGGACGCGGGAGGCCCGGACCATGCGTGCTTGGTCATGAGTTTGGGCCCGGGACGGGCTCATCCGTCGAGTCCTCGCCGAGAGGTCCGTCCTGCGTGCATGCGAATTGCCAAGGAACGAGCCGGACGACGGTATGATCGCCGGGCCGCGGCGAGGCGTTTCAGGATTTCTCCGGTCCGTTGGAAAAAAACTGACCGTCTCGGAATTTGGGGCGGCCATCATGACGGCCTTCCCCCCTCGCGGGGGAAGG
>MKTT01000088.1 GCA_001898385.1 Planctomycetales bacterium 71-10 | reverse complement strand
CTCCTTGAAGTCGGGACGGCCCCATCATCCCAGATCCCGCCGTCGGACCGGAATCAATTACCGGACCCCGACGACCCTCACCCGGCCCTGCGGGCCACCCTCTCCCGGCGGGAGAGGGGACTTCGGATGCGACTTCGCCGCTCCGGTTTGCAGCCGGAGTGAGCAATAGCACGTCGGGTCATCCCTCGAAGCCGCCGCGGACGGGGTTCTCCAGGGTGCCGAGGCCGTCGATGGCGATCCGGACCGAGTCGCCGGGCTCCAGGGTGAAGTCGTCGGGGGGGACGACGCCGGTGCCGGTGAGCAGGATGACGCCGTGGGGGAACGTGTGGTCGCGGCCGAGCCAGGCGATCAGGTCTTCGAAGCGCCGGGCCATCCGGGCGGTGGACGTGGCGCCGGAGAAGGCGAGCTCGCCGTCGCGATCGATCTCCAGGCGGATCTCGCGGTCGCGGAAGTCGTCGGCGGGGGCCAGGACCACGCCCGGGCCCAGGCCGCAGCAGCCGTCGTAGACCTTGGCCTGGGGGAGGTACAGCGGGTTCTCGCCCTCGATGTCGCGCGAGGAGACGTCGTCGCCGATCGTGAACCCGACCAGCTTCATCCGGGGCGAGACCACCAGCGCCAGCTCCGGCTCGGGGACGGTCCAGCGGGCGTCGGCGCGGACGCGGATCGGCTCGCCGGGGCCGGCGACGCGGTGGGGAGTGGCCTTGAAGAACAGCTCCGGGCGCTCGGCCCGATAGACCAGGTCGTAGAAGGTCGCGGCCCGTTCGGACTCCTCCTCGCGCGCCTTCTTGCTGCGCTCGTAGGTGACGCCCGCGCCCCAGACCTCCTGGCGGTCGATCGGGGCGAGGAGGCGGACCGAGGCCAGCGGCAGGCGCTGCGACGCGTCCTCGGCCAGGTCGCGGACGCGGGCGGAGGGGTCGGCGTCGTGGAGGATCTCGGAGAGGAGCGAGGGCCCCTGCCCCAACGGGACGACCCGCTCGCCGTCGACCAGCCCCACGCGGGGCGAGGCATCGGGTTCCGTCGCGAACTTGACGAGCCGCATGGGCGAGGATCCTTCGGGCCGGGGGAGGTGGCGGCGATCGACTTGCGGACGACGCCGTCATCATACGATCATCGAAGGCGCGAATCACCAAGCCGGCGGCCCGCAGCGGCCCCGGCGCGAACCGAAGGAGCGAGGCGACGATGTCGGAACCGGTCTTCGTGGTGGGCCACGGCGCGATCACCTGCCTGGGCCTGGACATGGACGCGACCTGGCGCGGGCTGGTCGAGGGGAGGTCCGGGATCCGCCGCCACGCCGCGCTCGACCGGGCGGAGTACCTCCAGGACGTCGCCGGGCTGGTCGAGGGCCTGGAGATTTCCAGGTCCGAAGACCGCGAGTTCGCCCGGCTCTCGGCGAAGTTCCTCGGCCTGGGGATGGCCGCCGCCCGCGCCGCGTGGAAGGACGCGGGGCTCGACAAGATCGACGACCGGATCGACCGCGACCGCGCCGCGGTGGCGGTGGGCTCGGCGTTCGGCGGGGTGGACTTCCTGGAGGCCCAGCAGGCCCGGATGCGCAAGCGGGCCGACCTGTCCGTCAGCCCGTTCCTCGTCCCCGGCCTGCTCATCAACCAGGCGGGCGGGCAGATCTCGCAGGCGCTGAAGCTGTACGGGCCGGGGGTCGCGCCGGCCAACGCCTGCGCCTCGGGGGGCCACGCGATCATCCTGGGGGCGATGATGATCAAGGCCGGCGACGCCGACCTCGCCCTCTGCGGCGCGACCGAGGCCGCGTTCACGCCGGCGATCGTCAACGGCTTCTCCACCATGAAGGCCCTGTTCGGCGGCAAGCCGGGCGACCGTGCCGAGGAGGACCCGTCGCAGGCCAGCCGGCCGTTCAGCCGCGACCGCGCCGGGTTCGTGATGTCGGAGGGGGCGGGGATGCTCGTGCTGGCCTCGAAGCGGGCCGTCGACCGCCTGGGCCTGACGCCGCAGGCCGAGCTGGCCGGCTACGCGCTGAACTCCGACGGCCACCACATGTCCACCCCCAGCCCCGACCGCATCCGCCGTTGCGTGTCGCTGGCGATGGAGAAGGCGGGGATCGGCGCGGGGGACGTCGACTACTACAACGCCCACGGCACCAGCACGACGATCAACGACCGGGTCGAGACGTCCGTCCTGAAGGACGTGCTGGGCGACCGGGCGAGATCGGTCCCGGTCAGCTCGATCAAGGGGGCGATCGGCCACACGCTGGGCGCGGCGTCGGCGATCGAGGCCGCCGCGTGCCTCCGCGCCCTGCGCGATCAGTTGATCCCGCCGACGGTCAACTACCTGGCCGACCCGGAGCTGGACCTGGACTACGTCCCGGGCGAGGCGCGGTCGGCCGCGCTGGGGACGGTCATGAGCGCGTCGTTCGGCTTCGGCGGGACGAACAACGTGCTGATCTTCCGCAGGCCGCGGGGCTGAGGTCGCGTTCAGAATCCGGCCTTGCCGGCCGGGGCGGGTCGTGCCAAACTCCGCCCGGCCGGAGCGGGCGTCGCGGCGACGCCGCGCGAGGGCCGTTTCGCGCGCAGGGAAGGGCGAGGTGACGTCGATGGATCGACGCGGGGTGAAGGTCCGCAAGCGCCTGTTGCGGGGGGCCTTGCCGGTGATGAGGCTCCTGCCGCTCCCGACCGCGGCCCGGCTGGTGTCGGGGATCGGCCGGCTGGAGCACCGGATGAACGGCGAGCTGCGCCAGCGGTTCGACGCGGTCGTCGCGCGCGGGAACGAGGCCCTGGGCTGCGACTGGGACGTGCCGGCCGTGAGCAACCGCCTGGCCGGCAACCACATCCTCTGGCGGTCGCGCGACCTGCTCGTCGACGTCGCCTCCGACGCCCGCGCCCTGGCGATGTTCGACGTGGCGGGCCGCGAGCACCTGGACGAGGCCGTCGGCCGCGGCAAGGGGTGCATCGTCCTGACGAGCCACTTCGGCGCGCACATGCTGCCGGCGCACTGGATGTACCGCAACGACTACCCGCTGAAGCTCTACATGGAGAAGCCCCGGAGCGTCTCGCGGTTCATGGCCTCGAAGTTCGACCACGAGGGCCCGCTCGGCCAGGACAAGCTGTTCATCTCCCGGGCCGGGGACGCCGCCGACGCCGCCGGCAGCATCCTGCGGGCGGCGAAGGCGCTGAAGTCGGGCAAGCTCCTGTTCCTCGCCGGCGACGTCCGGTGGAAGGGCCGGCTCACGGCCCCCGCCCGGCTGATGGGCCGGACCTTCACGTTCTCCTCGACGTGGATCGCCCTGGGCGCGATGTCGCAGTCGCCCATCGTGCCGGTCTTCTGCCGCGTCGGCGACGACTGCCGCTACCACATGGAGTTCCTCCCCCCCTTCGTCCTCCCCCGCGACGCCCAGGACGAATCGAAGGCCGGCGAGCACGCCCAGCGCTTCCTGGACCTGCTGGAGGACCGGATCCGCCGCCACCCGGCCGACAGCAACGAATACCTGTTCTGGGACGACGAATACGCCGCGGCCTGACGCGAACCCGCGAGCCGTGCGAACCGTCCGATGGCGAGCGGGATATGCACTGGGAATTCGGCGGCCGTGAACGTCTTCCCCCCTCGCCGTGGAAGACAGACCGCGAAGCGGTCAGATGAGGGGGACGCGAAGCGCGAGGCCCGTCGGGATTCGAAAGCCCGTCCGACCGGCCTTCGCCGCAACCCGACGGTCTTCGTGCTCGTCGTCCCCCCCATCCGGCCCTTCGGGCCACCTTCCCCCGCGAGGGGGGAAGGACGTCATGATGCCGTCTCGACGCCGACGCGATCCGCCGAAATCCCAAGGCATGCCCGGGCCACCGGCCGACCTTGACAGCCCCCCGGCCGCCGATAGAGTACCCCCTGGACGTCCCCCGTACGCCTTCGGCCGGTCGCCGGCCGGGATCACGATGACACTCAAGACCACCATCAGCGAGGCCGCGGCCCGCACCGGCGCCCCCTCGATCAGCAGCCTGATGAAGCTCGCGCTGGAGCGACCGGAGGTCGTGTCGCTGGCGGCCGGGTTCGTGGACCAGCAGTCGCTCCCGGTGCAGGCGACTGCCGCCGCCGTGGCGCAGATCCTCGGCGACGAGCCCGCCGGCCGCGCGGCGCTCCAGTACGGGACGACCATCGGCGACGAGGCCCTGCGCGCGATCCTCGTGGAGCGGCTGGAGGTCCAGCACGGCGTCCCGCCGGGGACCTACCGCAAGGCCGTCGGCCGGACCGTCCTGACGACCGGCTCGGCGCAGCTCATCTACCTCGTCGGCGAGGCCCTGCTGGACCCCGGCGACATCGTGATCGTGGAATCGCCCACCTACTTCGTCTTCCTCGGCCCGCTGGAGACCCGCGGCGCCCGGGCGATCCGCACTCCGATCGACGAGGGGGGCCTGCGGCTCGACGCGCTGGAGCGGACCTTCGAGGAGATCCGCGACCGCGGCGAACTCGGCCGGGTCAAGCTCCTGTACACGATCCCCGAGCACGCCAACCCCACCGGCATCAGCCTGGCCGACGACCGCCGCAAGCCGCTGCTGGACCTGGTCCGGCGCTGGTCGGAGACCGCCGGGCGGCGGATCCCGATCCTGGAGGACTCGGCCTATCATGGGCTCTCCTACGGCCGGGACGAGGCCCGGAGCCTCTGGAGCCTGGACCCCGAGGGGGAGACGGTGATCCTCGCCCGCACGTTCAGCAAGACGTACAGCCCCGGCATGAAGCTGGGCTACGGCGTCCTGCCCGCCGACCTGGTCGACCCGGTGCTGTCGATCAAGGGGAACCACGACTTCGGCACGTCGAACCTCGTCCAGAAGCTCGTCCGGCTGGTCCTCGCCAACGGCGAGTACGACCGCCACGTCGAGCGGCTGAAGGCGCTGTACGCCCGCAAGCGCGACGTCTTCCTGGAGGCGATCGACCGCCATTTCGAACCGCTCCGCGACCGCGTCAGCTGGACCCGGCCCGAAGGCGGCCTCTACGTCTGGATGACGCTGCCGGAGGGGGTCGACACGGGCTTCGACGGGCCGCTGTTCCCGAGATGCCTATCCGAAGGGGTCATCTACGTCCCGGGCGAGTTCGCCTTCGCCCCGGAGCCGACGCCGCCGCCGAGGAACCACCTGCGGCTGTCGTTCGGCGTCCCCGACGAGGCGACGCTGGCCGAGGGGGCGCGACGGCTCGCCGGGGCGGTCCGGGCGACGATCGGATAGCGAGACGACGAGGCCGGGGACGCAAGGACGCGTGGAACGGGCCCCTACCCAGGGGGGCATGGACGCTGGGCCGGGAGGTCTCGACTTGGGCATCCTGCAACGCTACGTCTGGTGGGAGGTCGCCCGCGCCTTCGCGATGGCGCTCGTCACCATGACCGGCATCTTCGTGCTGTTCATGGTGGCCGCGCAGGCGATGGGGAGCCGGATGCTCACCCCGCGCGACGTGGTGACCCTGATCCCCTACATCATCCCCAGCACCCTCCCCTACACCGCGCCGGTGTCGCTGCTGTTCGCCGTGACGGTGGTCTACGGCCGGATCGCCGGCGACAACGAGGTCATCGCCGTGAAGTCGGCCGGCCTCAGCGTCATGACGGTCATCTGGCCGACGATCTTCCTGGGCGCCGCGGTCTCCGCGATCCTCTGGCAGGCGAGCCGGACGTGGATCCCCATGAGCGCGCACGAGGCCAAGATGGTCCTCTTCCGCGACATGGAGGACGTGGTCTACAAGTTCCTCAAGCGGGACAAGCAATTCTCCCTGCCGGGGAGCCCCATCTCCATCAAGGTCCAGGACGTCGAGGAACGGCTGCTCATCAAGCCGACGTTCTGGAAGAAGGGCCCCGGCGACTCGATCGCGACGACCATCCAGGCCAAGGCCGCCCGCCTCCACTTCGACATGGAGGCCAAGAAGATCGTCGTCGACCTGGAGGAAGGGGTCGTCCAGAACCACGGCGACGGCGAGGAGGTCGCCATCCTGCCGCAGGGGATGGAGTCGTTCGAATTCCCGCTCCCCGACGACCGCCGGAACAAGGGGTTCTCGCTGAAGACCGTCCAGGAATACACCAACGCCGAGCTGGAAGAGAACATGGCCGACGCCCGCCAGCACCTGGCGCTCGACCGCCGACGCCAGGCGATCGCCGCCGGACTCCTGTTCGGCGCCGGCAAGCCCGACCAGGTGGCCTGGGGCGACGTCAAGGACGCCTTCATCAACCACGCCGAGTACCGGAAGAAGTACAACGAGTGGGAGACCGAGAAGCAGCTCCGGACCTCCATGGCGTTCGGCAGCCTGCTGTTCGTCGTCCTGGGCGCGCCGATCGGCATCCGCTTCGCCAAGCGCGACTTCCTCAGCGCGTTCATGACCTGCTTCCTGCCGATCATCGGCCTGTATTACCCGCTGATGCTCCTGGGCATCAACATGGGCAAGGAGGGGGCCATGCCCGCCTACCAGGCCCTCTGGATCAGCAACCTGGTCCTGGCTTTGCTGGCCGGCTGGGTGTATCCGCGGATCATCAAATACTGACCGTCGCCGGGGGGGACTCGTCGTGCGTATCCTGGATCGCCAGCGGTACTGGGCCTTCGGCAAGGCTTACATCACCTGCTACGTCTCGTTCGTCGGCCTCTGGATCGTCCTCGACGCCTTTTCGAACGTCGACGAGTTCTCGAAGCGGGCCAGCGGGATGGAGCTGTTCAAGGCGATGGGGCAGTACTACCTCGTCCGCCAGGCGGAGTACTTCGACCGGCTCGGCGGCGTCATCAGCATGATGGCGGCGATCTTCACCGTGACCTGGATGCAGCGCGCCAACGAGCAGTTGGCGATGCTGGCGGCCGGGGTCAGCACGCACCGAATGATCCGGCCGGTGGTGATCTCGTCGGTCCTGGTGAGCTTCTTCTCGGTCGCCAACCAGGAGGTGGTGATCCCCCGGTACGCCGACGAGCTGCAGAAGAACCACGCCGACGACGGGACCTCGGCCGTGACCGTGCAGACCAAGCCGTCCGACCACCGCGGCCTGATCTTCGCCGGCAAGAGCGCCGACCGCGCCCACAAGACGATCCTGGAGCGGTTCACCGTGACCGTGCCGTCGGAGGTCTTCGGCTCGATCCGGAACATCGAGGGGAGCCAGGCGACCTACATCCCCGAGACGGCCGCGCGGATCCCGCTGCGCGGCGGCTGGCTGATCCGCCAGGCCAAGATCTCGCCCGCCGTCCCGGACGAGGACCTGTCCGACCCCGACGGCCTGATCGTCAAGGTGACGGACCTGGCCGGCTTCCCGCCGCCGTTGGTCGAGCCGTCCAAGACGGGCGAGGCGGCCAGGCCGGCCGAGCCTCCCGAAGCCCCCAAGGAGATGGGGGACGTCCTCTTCGTGCGCTCGTCGGCGACGTTCGACATGATGATCCGCAAGACCGGCTGGTTCCAGTACGGGACGATGCTCGACCTGCTCCGCGGCCTGGTCGACCCGGCCACCGACCGCTACGACCGGGCCGACATCGAGACCCTGATCCACTCCCGGGTCCTGCGCCCCTTCCTGGCCCTCACGCTCATGTTCATGAGCCTGCCGCTGGTCCTCGGCGGCTACGGCCGCAACATGTTCGTCAACCTGGGCTTCGCCATGGGGAACTCGGCGCTGTTCTACGGGGCCAACATCGTCTGCCTGAACCTGGGCTCCGCCGGCGTGATCCCCTCCCCCGCCCTCGCCGCCTGGCTCCCCCTCTTCATCTTCGGCGTCCTGGCCGTCCACCGCTGGGGACAGATCCGGACGTGAGAAGGTCCGGGCCGATCGCATTCGACCTTCGCCCATCCGCCGGGCTCCTCGGCCAATCGAAGAAGTTGCTGTGCGTTGGAAGCAACACAAGGTCGCCGTCCGCCTTGACCCCAAACATTATTAAACCAATGCACATCGGGCCCTGACCGCCGGGCCTGCCGGGATCCTCTCCGTGACCCGCCTCGCTATTGGTCATAGACCTTACAGCGGATCTCCGGAGATCGCTACGGCGCGAACCCACGGTGAGTGTCGATCGATGTCACCAAAGCGTGCATCGAAATGGGGTCAGTCCCCGTCGTCTCTTATCCATCGCCCTTGGCGCAGATTCCCATGCCGCAAGGCTTCGCCGTCGGATGAGAACGTTGACCGCGATGGTCACGCGACCGACTCGGATCTCTCACATCCATTCAACCTCGGACCCCCTCTTCAAGACATCCGGGATCTGGAAGGCGAAAAAGGCTGACCGTCCCGGATTTCGGGGCAGTCAGAGGGGGGGGGACACGACGAATAGATAAAATAGCCCAGACGGCGTGTTGCCAAAACGCCTCACAGACTGGGACGTCAGGAGAGCGCACGAGGCCGAGCACGATGACGAGGAGTGAAATCGTGTTAGATGCCGGCGTAGATGGGATAGCGGCCCCTTACCGGTGCCATCGACGAGGCCTCGAATCGAGCTTAGGCGTCAAGGAGACAAGGCTCATGATTCCGGAGAGGTGGACGATACTTGCAGGCCACCCCCCCTGGTGATGTAATCACGACGAGTCGTGACGCACTCCGGAGGGTACCGGCGATGGACTTC
>MKTT01000087.1:112215-178731 GCA_001898385.1 Planctomycetales bacterium 71-10 | reverse complement strand
GGCGGGGACGTGCTGCCGGGCTTCACGCTCGACCTGGCCGGCATCCTCCACGACGAGGCTTGAGACCGGCCCCGAGACGGCCTCACCGCCCCAGGCCCAGGATCGCGGCGGATTCGGCCGGGATCTTCAACACGGCCCCGCTCGGCACCGGTTTCCATTCGCCCTCGCCGAACAGCACGCGGGCCGGGCCGGCCAGTTCCGGCGGCATCGTCAGGGTTGCCGGCTTGCGGTCGCGGTTCAGGGCGACGACCACGCGCGAGCCTTCGTGTTCGCGGACGAACGCGAATGTCTCGTCGGTCGCGGCGAGCGTCGTCTGCGAGCCGCGCCGCAGGGCGGGCTCGGCCTTGCGGAGATGGAGCAGGGCGCGATAGGTCGCGAACAGGCGATCCTCGTCGGGGGTCCGGCCGTCGGGGGCGAAGGCGTCGCGAGGGTCGCCCGGGAAGCCGCCGGGGAAGTCGGGCCGGTCGTCCATGCCCCCGCGGAGGCCGACCTCGTCGCCCCAGGTCATCTGGGGAATGCCGCGCGAGGTCAGCAGGAACGCCGCCGCCAGTCGCAGCCGCGCGGGGGTGACGCCCTCGACGCTCGCCAGGCGGGGGAGGTCGTGGTTGCCCAGCATGGTCATCAGCAGGTCGGGGCGGGGGTAGAGGTGGTCGTTCGCCAGCCCCTTCGCGAGGAACGAGGCGGGGTCCTTCCCCTTGAACACGCCGGTCGCCGCGCCCCACATGGGGAAGTCGAAGACCGACGCCACGCCGGGATCGACGCCGTCCCAGCCGGCCCGGCCCCCCTGGAAGAAGGAGAGCAGGGGGGCGTCCCAGACCATCGCCTCGCCGACCGCCCGCATCCCCGGGCGGACCTCCTGGAGCCGGCCGTGCCAGGCCCGCCAGAACGTCCGGTCGACCATCGGGAAGGTGTCGAGCCGGATCCCGTCGGCGCCGAACAGGGTCGTCCACCAGAGCGACTGCTGGACGGCGTAGCGGATCACGCGCGGGTCCCGCATGTTCAAATCCGGCAGGACGCCGTAATACCAGCCGTCGGTGACGCCGCGACGGTCGGCCTCGCGGGCGTGGGGATCGGCGAGGGCCTCCGTCTTGAACGTGCATTGCGGCGGCCGGTCGATCGGGCCGTGGAGCCACGAGTCGGTCGGCGGCCGGTCGCGCCAGGGGTGCTTCGGGCCCGTGAAGCCGAGCAACTGGTCCTGGATCACCTTCAGCCCGAGCGCATGGGCCTCGTCGACGAGCGCACGGTAGTCGTCGAACGTGCCGAATCGGGGGTTGATCGCGTAGAAATCCACCGGCGCGTAGCCGTGGAAGTCGGCCATCTTGCGGGGCTTGCCGTCGACGTTGGAGTCGGCCCAGGCGTCGGACGTCCGGTAGATCGGCGTGAGCCAGAGGGCCGTGACACCCAGGTCGGCCAGCGCGGGGAGGCGCTTGCGGAGGCCGGCGAAGTCGCCGCCGTGGTAGGCGTGGGTGTCGCCGCGGTCGTACAGGCGGTCGCCGCCGGGCGGGTCGTTGTTCGCGGGATCGCCGTCGGCGAAGCGGTCGGGCATGGCCAGGTAGACCACGTCGTCCGGCCCGAACGGCTCGGGACGACGGGCCGGCCGCGCGACGATCTCCCAGGGGATCCGCGCCGGCCCGACCGCCAACTCGCATCGGCCCGGCGACGCGCCGGCGGGGACCTCCACGTCGACGAACAGGGCACGGCCGCCGGCGATCGCCTCGATCCCCAGGATGCGCACGGGCCCGCTCGCGACGCGGACCGTGGCGTCCAGCAGGCCGGAGCCCTCGACGAGCAGCGCGACCCGCTGCCGCGCGGCGTCGGCCCACCACGAGGGGGGGCCGACGCGGTCGACCGTCTGGGCGTGGACGGCCGCCGCGACCATCAGCGCGACGGCCGCGACGAGCCGGAGGGGGGCGGGGCTCAAGGCTCCGTCGGGGTCGGGACCTCGGGCGATGCGGCGACGGCCCGGCGACCGAAGTAGAACATCCCGGCGCCGAAGGCGATCATCACCAGGCCCCACCAGAGGTTGACGTTGATGTCGAGCGACCGGGCGTACATCGTCGGGTTCGAGAAGTGGGTCACCAGCCCGAAGCCGGCCAGCAGCCCGCCCAGCGAGAGGAACAGCAGCCCGATCGGGACGCGGATGTCGAGATTCACGGCGGCGGCTCCTTAGCGAAAGAGGATGTTGAGGCCGATGCTCAGCAGCACCACGACGACGCCGAAGACCTCGGGCTTGCGATACCACGGCAGGCCGTGCTCGACATCGTGCTTGGTCAGCGAGTAGACCAGGCCCTTCAACTCGTCGTCGGGCCGGGGCCGGGTGGCCAGGCTGACGACGACCGTCACGGTGAGGCAGACGCCGAACGCCCAGATGGCCGTCCAGAAGTTCTGGGCCATCTCGTTGCGGTAGTCGTGCAGCCGGTAGATCCAGGCCCCCTTGACGCCCGGCGACGAGCCCCCCGGCAGGCTGAGGCCGTGGTGCAGCGCCGCGGCGACGATCCCCGAGAGCAGGCCGTAGAACGCGCCGTTCGCCGTCGCCCGCTTCCAGAACATGCCCAGCAGGAACGTCGCCAGCAGCGGCGCGTTCACGAACGCGAAGACGAGCTGGAGCAGCTCCATGATGTTGTTGAAGCTGGCCGCGACGTAAGCCGCGGCGATCGAGATCACCGTGCCGAACAGGGTCGCGAAGTGCCCCATCCAGAGGTAATGTTTGTCGCTGGCCTGGGGCTTGATGTACGCCTGGTAGATGTCGAACGTCCAGACCGTGTTGAACGCCGTGATGTTCCCGGCCATCCCGGACATGAAGCTGGCCAGCAGGGCGGTGAGGCCCAGGCCCAGCAGGCCCGTCGGGAAGTAGTGGATCAGCAGCTTGGGGATCGCCAGGTCGTAGTCGAGGACCGGCTTGCCGGTCGAATCCAGCTCCACCTCGCCCGTGGACGTCACCTTGGCGGGGATCAGGCCCTTGCCGCTGGCCTCGGCCGCGTTCACGACCTTCGCCCCGTCGGCGGGCACCTCGATCGCCGTCGGCGTCGGCAGGGCGACGGCGATCAGGCCCGGCAGGATCACCAGGAACGGGAAGATCATCTTGGGCAAGGCGGCGATCAGCGGCGTCCGCCGGGCCGCGGTCATGGAGTCGGCCGCCATCGCGCGCTGGACGACCAGGAAGTCGGTGCACCAGTAGCCGAACGAGAGCACGAAGCCCAGCCCCATCGCCAGCGCGAACCACTCCACGCCCAGGGGGTTGTTCTCCGGGTTCGTCATCCCCTTCCAGGCGTGGCCGAAGCCCGGCGGGCACTTCGCGATCAGGCCGTCCCAGCCCCCCACGTTCTTCAGGCCCAGGTACACCAGCGGGAAGAAGCCGGCGACGATCAGGAAGAACTGGAGCACCTCGTTGTAGATCGCGCTCGTCAGCCCGCCGAGGTAGACGTACCCCAGCGTGATGAGCGCGGAGACGACGATGCTCAGGTGGAAGATGTAGGAGGTCGGCAGGCCGAGCGCCTGCACGAGCGGGTCGAAGATGTGCAGGGTCTCGATCAGCTTGGCCATCGCGTACATCGACGCGCCCGACGAGAAGACGGTCATCGCGGCGAACGAGATCGCGTTCAGCCCCCGCGTCTTCTCGTCGAATCGCAGCCGGAGGTATTCCGGCACCGAGCGCGCCCGCGAGCCGTAGTAGAACGGCATCATGAACAGGCCGACGAAGACCATGGCCGGGATGGCGCCCAGCCAGTAGAAGTGCGCGGTGGAGATGCCGTACTTCGCCCCGGAGGCGGCCATGCCGATGACCTCCTGGGCCCCCAGGTTCGCCGAGATGAACGCCAGCCCCGCCACCCACGCCGGGATCGACCGGCCGGAGAGGAAGAAGTCCGTGCTGGTCTTCATGAACCGCTTGAGCGCGAAGCCGATGCCGAGGACGAAGGCGAAGTAGATCACCATGATCAGGTAATCGATCCACGCCAGTGAGGTATGCATGCGTCTTTCCTGTGCGTCGCACGGACTGCGGGCGGGGCCGGACGGGCCGGTCGATCGTCACCGCTCGGAGGATTTGGGGTGGTGGGCGGGGGGAGTGGCGGGCGCGCGGGGCGGGCCGGGCCCGCCCCGCGGCCGACGTCGTCAACGGGCGGAGAACTTGTAGACGGTCGTCTGCTTGTAGGTCTCCCCGGGCCGGAGGACCGAGTCCGGGAAGTTGGCGTGGTGGATCGAGTCGGGGAAGTGCTGGGCCTCCAGGCAGAGGCCGTGGTGCTTCTTGTAGACCCGCCCCTTCTTGCCGACGTTCGAGCCGTCCAGGAAGTTGCCGCTGTAGAACTGGACGCCGGGCTCCGTGGTCGACATCTCCACCACGCGGCCGGTCTTGGGGTCGTAGACGCGGGCGGCGAAGGCGAGCGACCCGCCCTTGGAGTCCAGGACGACGTTGTGGTCGTAGCCGCCGGGCTCCCCCTCCAGCTCGGCGATCCGGGCGCCGATGGCCGTCGCCTTGCGGAAGTCGAGCGGCGTCCCCTCGACCGGGTCGATCGCGCCGGTGGGGATCAGGGTGTCGTCGACCGGCGTGTACTTGGAGGCGGCCAGGGTCAGCTCGTGGTCGAGGATCGACGAGTCCGTGTCTCCGCCCAGGTTGAAGTAGGCGTGGTTCGACAGGTTCAGCGGCGTGGCCTTGTCGGTCGTCGCCGCGTAGTCGATCTTCAGCGCGTCGTCGGCGGTGACGGTGAAGGTGACGGCGGTCGTGAGGGTGCCGGGGTAGCCCTCCTCGCCGTCCTTGCTCGTGTAGGTCATCTTGACCGCGGGCCCCTCGGGCGAGTCGACCGGCTCGGCCTTCCAGACGACGCGGTTGAAGCCCTTGACGCCCCCGTGCAGGGTGTTGGGCGGGTTGTTGATCGCCAGCGAATACGCCTCGCCGTCGAGCGTGAACTTCCCCTTGGCGATCCGGTTGGCCACCCGGCCCACCGTGGCGCCGAAGTAGGGGTGCTCGCCCAGGTAGCCGTCGAGCGAGTCGAACCCGAGCGTCACGTCGGCGACCTTCCCGTCCCGGTCCGGGGCCTCGATCGCGACGACGGTCGCGCCGTAGGTGGCCACCTTCACGGTGATCTTGCCGTTCCGGAGCGTGTAGAGGTCGACGGCCTCGCCGTCCTTCGTCTTGCCGAAGCCCATCTTGCTCAGCCCCTTGACGTCGCCGAGGGCCGGTGGCGGGGCGACGATCGCCAGCGAAAGGAGACAACCCAAAAGCGCGGCGGGGGCTCGGCCCGCGCCGGAAGCGAACGCGTTCATGTCCATCCTCGCCATCCCCGAGAAAGGGAAGCCTACGACCGAGAGCGGGGCCCGCGCGACCCGCCGCGCGTCGGGACGCGTCGGCCTCGCGTGGGGATGATCCCATCGTGACCGGCGGGGATGTCGAACGCAACCGGGCAGCGACGGCGCGGCGGCCCGGCCCGACGCCGGAGGAATCGGGTTGACAGGGGGCGGCGATCGCTTATCCTGTCCCGCGTCGGTCGTCCGGCACCATTTGCGCGACGTCCCGCACCTCAGACCCGCCCGGGGATCCAACCCCTTGGCGCGCCCGCGACGGAGAGCGGGCACGGTCTCGATCATCGAGTCAAGCGCCCCAAGGAGGCTGTATATGACGATCCGCCCTCGCTCGACCTGGGCCGTCGCCCTGCTCGCCCTCGCCGCCGTCGCCCCCGCGCGAGGCGACGAGATCGTGAACATCGACGCCAACCACTACGGCTATCAGGAGAGCCCCGTCATCCCGAGCGTCGGCGAGGCGGTCTCGCCGATCTCCACGGCCCCCGGCGGGTTCCTTCAGCGGACCTTGACGGCCGGCGTCTACCAGATCAGCAACGCCGTCGGCGATCCCCAGGCCCTCTACGACGCCTTCAAGTTCAACCAGGCGACGAGCGGGGAGACCTGGACCTGGAACTTCCTGATCACCAACGCCGACGACGGGAACAAGGCCGTCCTCTTCGGCAACGGCTCGGGCCTGGCCGCCACGCAGGCCGACGCCGCCGCGAACGCCGCGGGCTACGTCGGCTACTTCACCCTGACCACCACCTCGACCCTGAATTTCATGATCAGCGACTATGCCGTGGGCGACAACACCGGCGGCGTCTCGCTGCGAATCACCCCGCTCGCCGTCCCCGAGCCCGCCGCCCTCGCGATGATGGCCCTCGGGGCGCTCCTCCCCGCCGTGGCCCTGGCCCGCCGTCGCTCCGCCTGACCGTCGGCCCGATCCCAAGTCGCGCCGAAATCGACCCCTGGGCCGCGAGGCCGAGGGGTCGTTCCGCGCGCCGGCCGATGGGCCGGCCCGCGCGATCGACCCGATCGCGGTCGAGGTCTACGGCTTCTCGATCGGGATCGAGATCAGCAGCCCCGCCGTGCGGCTCTTGTTGCTGCTCCGGCTGGGGAGGTGGCATTTCAGGCAATCGGCCCCCAGCGTGATCGGCCCGGCGAAGCGGTACGCGCCGTCCACGGCGGCCTCGTGCGCGTCCTCGCCCGCCGCGAGCGCCTTGGCCGCCGCCCGCTCGAAATCGTCCTGCGGGTTGTTGTCGATGTTCATCGCCTTCCCGTCGACGACCAGCCAGCGCACCGCGACGCCGTCTCGCTCCTCCATCTCCTGGAACACGAGGTCCAGGCTGGCCGCCGGGATCGGGATCCTGTCCCCCTCGCGGAAATACCGGGCGTGGACGACCTGGAGCGTGTCGTGGATGACGCCGTGGAGCAGCTTCGCCCGCTGACGGGCCTCGGCCACGGAAGGGCGGGCGGCCGTCGTCTTCCCGGGGGGTTCGTCCAGCGCCAGGGCTGCGGCGGCGATCACCGTCAGGGCGGACCCGGCCACCATCAGCCGGGCGAGCGTCGTTCCAGTCATCGAGGAAGCTCCGAAGACGCGAATCCAAAGCCCCCATCATCGCCGAGCCCGTCCCGCCCGGAAAGAGGCGGGGGCCGGCGATCGATCATGGCGAACCGGCTCATTCCTGGGAGCGGCCCGAAGGGCCCCGCGGACGGCGGCCCGGCCGGGCGGGAGGATGCCGCGCATCGTCAGCCGGGGCCGATCAGGAGTCGGCGGGCCAATTCGGCGCTCACGGGGTAGACCTTCTCCGGCGGGAGATGCCGCTTCGCCTCGTCGCCCCGGCCCGACTTCAACAGGTCGCGGATCTTGCGGACTCGCGGCGTGTCGTCCTCGATCCGGACGACCCAGTCGTCGACGTACTCGCCGATGACGTGCCGGCTCAGGCCGACCTGGATGCTGAAGCGGGGGAGTCCCGCCCCGCGCAGCGACCGCTCGGTGTCCCATTGCAGGTGGACCGTCGCCGCCCGGAATCGGGCCTCCCAATCCGCCGGCGAGCGAAAGAGCGAGGGGTGGAACGACGTCGGGATCGCGAGCGCCAGGGCCTTCTCCCACCCGGCGCGCGAGATCCGGACGGCCAGTGTCCGTTCCTGCCCCGCCTTCAGGCCCCAGTTGCTCCGGTGCATCAGCCACAGGAACGACGGCTTGATCCAGGTCATGCGACCCGTCGAGAACGGCGCGACGAAACGCCCGGCCGCCAGGGCCGCATCGGCGATCGCCGGCGGATACGCCTGGTAGACGACGATGGTCTCGCGGTCGAAGTCCGCGCGGATCTCGCGCTCGGCCGGCATCCTGGCCTCCCGCGGGGTGAAGCACGTCGGCGCGACCCCGGCCCTCGGCTGGGTCGCATGGTCACGGCCCCCCGTCCGACCCCCGTGTCGCGGCCGGGGTTCGCCCGCCGCCGGGAAGCGGGGCGAGAAAAATCCAGGATCTCGCCCGGAAACCTGAAATCGATCGCCTCGGCGTCGCGATCTTCGGAGGTGGATCGTCGTTCCTTGACAATTCGTGAAGCAGCGATCGGGGACGAAATCCCCCCGGATGATCGGGCCGCCCCGACGCGAGGCGATCGTGAAGTAGGATTCCACGGGGACCTGATGAAGGGTGGTCCGGAGTCGAGTCGAGATGATCAAAATCCACATCGACTTCGACGAACGAAGCCGACCGCCGACGACACAAAATGCAATCCCACTAGACTTTGCGACGACACCAGCAATCACCGCCCGGGCGAAGGAAGCCAACCTCGCGGCGGCCTTCGCCCGCCCGGTGGTGAAGTCGTCAGAGCCAGACCTTCAGCCGCGAGCGAAGGGAGTCGGGCAGGCGGCGGTCGACGATGCGCTGGATGTGGTCGGGGTGGAGCCGGGTGCTGAAGTGCGAGGCCACGATCACCTCGTTCTCGAACCGATCGGCGCGGGCGATCAGGTCGTCGAGGTGGGTGTGGCCGTACTTGTGGATCACCGAGGCCCGCTCGTTGGGGGCGACGAAGGTCATCTCCAGGATGAGGATCTGGGCCTTGTAGACCTCCGGGTTCGCGTCCAGGCCGGCCGGGGCGGTGTCGCCCATGTAGGCCACCTTGGGGATCCGGATCTCCGACGACACCTCCACGCCGGAGAGCCGCAGGTCGCGGATCTGCTCGCCGGATAGGTCGTGGTACTCGGGCTTCAGCTTCTTGCGGCGCTCCCAGACCAGGAAGCCCAGCGAGGGGATCGTGTGCCGGGTCGGGAACGCCTTGACGACCAGCTCGCGCGAGAGCGGGATCTCGTCGCCGGGCTCCACGCCGACCAGTTTGACGGGCATCCGGCCGCGGTCGAGCCGCTGGAAGGCGCGCAGGAGCATGTTCACGCCGTCGACCGCCTCGGCGGGGAGATAGATCGTCGGCGGCTCCATCTTCATCATCCGGCGACGGGCGACGAGGACGGGGAGGGCGGCGATGTGGTCGAGGTGGGCGTGCGAGACGAACCAGTTCGGCGTGGTCATGAACGACCACGGCTGGACGCCGAGGTCGAACCCCAGCTTCAGCTCCGGCACCCGCCAGTAGGTCTGGACCGCGGCCCGCGAATAGCCCTCGACGGTCAGCTCGCGGTGGGACATGGACCGCACCGGCGCGTTGTCCACGGGATGATCCAGCGATTCCACGTCCGACTCGATTTCGGTATCGACCGCCACCCTACTCTCCTTAGGCACGACGCGGGGAGCCACGAAAGGCATCCCCGTATTATAGTCTCGTGAAGATCCGCCTGAACACGGAAGGTTCCGGGTTCCGGCCGCTCGTAAGCCCGGATGGATGGGGATCGCCCATGCTCGGCCGCGCCCGCGTCTTCGGCCCCGCCTACCTCGACCGGATCCTCCGCGTCGATTCGCCCCTGCTCGGCCCGTCCTCGCCCCCGCTCGATCAGAGCGTCGGCGGCCGGGCCGGGTTCGGCGGCGGCGACGGCCTGGCGCTCGTCGACCCGGCCGGCGGCTCGCTCGTCGTCGACCTCCCCGCCGACTGGCCAGGCCCCCGAGGGGTCGTCGAGCTGGACCGGCCGATCGGCCTCGGCCCCGGCGAGGCCCGTCGCGTCCGCGCCTCGGCCTGGGACGACGACCTGGGCGGCATGGGCGCGGGGTTCGCCGCCGCGACGGGGGGCGAGCTGGTCGCGGCCCTCGGCCCCCCCGACGACCCGACGTCCGCGGCCGTGGAAAGGCGGCTCGCCGAACAGGGGATCGCCGCCCGCATCGTCCGGCGCGATCGCCCGGCCGACTGGACCCTGCTGATCTCCAGCGGGGAGCACGGCGACAAGCTGGCCGTCGGCTTCCGCGGCTGCCACGAGGCGCTAATGCCGGACGACCTGGCCCCGCCCCTGGCCGAGCCGTGCGACGTGCGGATCGTCGCGGGCCTGCCGAACCGGCTGGCGGCGGGATTGCTGAAGGCCCCCGGCGCCCGGATCCGGGCCTTCGCCCCGGCGATGCGGAACGTGCTCGACCGGGACCATCCCGTCCTCGGGCTCGTCGGCCCGGTCGACGTCCTCTGCTGCAACCGGGGCGAGTGGGAGGCCCTGGCCGACCGCGAGGAGGTGGCCGCCCGGCTGTCGATCCTGGTGGTGACGGACGGGTCGGCCGGAGGTTCGGCGCGGTTCACCGACCCGCTGGGCTCGGCGGGGTCGGTGCGGATCCCGGCCTTCCCGCGGGCCCGGCCGCCTCGCGACACCAACCGGGCCGGCGAGGCGTTCGCGTCGACCTTCCTGGCGACGCTCATGCAACGCGGCTGGCGGCCCGAGTCGTGCACGGCGGACGCGGAGTTGGTCCGGTCGGCGATGACGAGGGCGTCGGCGGCGTCGGCCCTGGTGCTCGACCTGGCCGGGTTCGGCTTCCCGACCGAGGCGGAGGTCGACGCGGCCCTCGCCCGAGGAATCGTCGACTGACCGGGCCCCGGCGGTTACAATGGGCGGGCCGCGGCCGGGCGATCCGGCGGCGGAAGTTCTTGCGGCCGGAAGGGAAGGGTCGACCGATGAGGTCTCGCAACGTGCTGTTCGCCCTGGTCGGCCTGGCGGTCGGAGCGCTGGCCGCCGCGAGGATCCCGCTCCACGCCCAGAAGCCCGGGCCGGAGCCGGCCCCCGTCGGGACGGCCGGGCCGCCGTCGGCCGAGGGGAAACCTTCGCTCCAGGAGGCGCTCCTGAGACCGTACAACTTCGACTTCGCCCGGCCGACCCCGCTGGAGCAGGTCGCCCGCCGGCTCTCCTCCGACCTGGGGGGCGAGGTCGTCCTGGACGTCGCCGCCCTCGAACGGCTGGACGTCCAGAAGGACGACCCCGTCGAGCTGGGGCTGAAGTCGGCCCGGCTCAAGACCGGCCTGAAACTCCTGCTCGACCAGGTCGACATGACCTACCGGCTGGTCCCCGAGGACAACCTCCTCATCATCACCGACAAGGAAGGCTCCGAGGATCCGATCGACCGGGTCTGGGCCGAGCTGTCCGACATGCACCGGGAATTGCACGACATCCAGGACGCCCTCGACGACCTCCTGGACCGCGCGGATCACGGCGACGACCTCCGCTTCCGCCAGCCGACCATCATCGAGGAGTTGCCCGGCATGCCGGGGACCGACCCCGCCCCGCCCGGCGAGGACCCCGCCCCCGCCGACGAGGCCCCGGCCCCCTCGCCCCCCAGGCGGCCCCGCACGTAACTCCGACGGCTCAGCGAGCCGGGCGGCGGTCCCAATCGACCATCCTCGCCGCGACGCGGACGGCCTCGATCAAGCTGGACGGGTCGGCGATCCCCCGCCAGGCGATGTCGAACGCCGTGCCGTGGGCGACGCTCGTCCGGACGATCGGCAGGCCGAGGGTCACGTTCACCCCGCGCCGGAAGCCGACGGTCTTCAAGGCGATGTGCCCCTGGTCGTGATACATCGCCACGACCGCGTCGAACGTCCCCGACAGGGCTTCCTTGAAGAGGGTGTCGTTGGGGAACGGGCCGGAGACGTGGAAGCCCTCGGCCCGGGTCCGCTCGACGGCCGGGCGGATCGTGACGATCTCCTCGTCGCCGAACAGGCCGTTCTCGCCGGCGTGGGGGTTGAGCGAGGCCACCGCGATCCGAGGCCGACGACCTGCGGTGAGGGGCCGCAGGGCGCGATCGGCCAGGCGGATCTTGGCCGCGACCGAGTCGATCGTGATCGCGGCGAAGACGTCGCGCAGGGCCATGTGGAGCGTGACGTGGACCACCCCCAGCCCCGCCGCCGCGTCCGGCCCGTCCGAGGCCCGCTCGGCCGGCAGGTAGAGCATCATCGCGTGATCGGGCGTGCCGCAACGCTCGGCGAGGATCTCGGTGTGGCCGGGATGGGACACGCCGCCGAGATGGAGGGCTTCCTTGTTGAGCGGCAGGGTGGTGACGGCGTCGATGCGCTCGACGAGGGCCAGGTCGATCGCGTGGCCGAGGTAGTCGTAGGCGGCCCGGCCGGCGCGGGCGTCGACGACGCCAGGCGGGACCTGGGCCACGTCCACGGCCACGGCCGGTTCGAGGCAGGGGATGAGCGAAGGGGAGGGGTCGGCCTCCTCGGGCGTCGCGATCGGCCGGAGCCGGGGGCGGCGGTCGGCCGGCACGGCGTCCAGGGCGCGTTGAAGGACGGCGACGCTGCCGACGACCATGGGCGCGCAGAGCGCATGCAGCTCGGGCCGGATCCAGGCCGTGGCGATCAGCTCGGGGCCGACCCCGGCGACGTCCCCCATCGTGAGTGCGACTCTCGGGCGGTGCATGGCGGCGATTCTCGGCGTTCGGGGCTCTCGTTGCGTACCGCCTATTATACGCGAGGGGGGCCGGCGACGGCCCGGCCCGGCTGGTCATCGCCCCCGGGGACCCGCTAGAATTCATGGCATGACCCGCCCCCGGCGCGAGGCCGAGGGTGCCGGCCTCGTCCTGGCTCGCGAGCGACCCGACCACCACGCCCACGTCGCGCGACCGACCGGTCCCGGCCATTCGAACGACCCATGGGGGGAGCGATGCTGAATCAGGAGCTGAAGGACGCCGTCGTGGCGCGAGTGCTGACGAAGGTCCGGACCCCGGGCCAGTACGTCGGCGGCGAGCTGAACAGCGTCGTCAAGGATCACGCCGAGGTCGCCGGGACGGTCTGCCTGGCGTTCCCGGACACCTACGCCCTGGGGATGAGCCACCACGGGATGCAGGTGCTCTACAGCCTGATGAACGACCGCGGCTGGGCCGCCGAGCGGGCCTTCACCCCGCTCCCCGACTTCGAGGCCGCCATGCGGGCCGAGGGCCTGCCGCTCTACTCGCTGGAGACGTTCACCCCGCTGTCCGAGTTCGACGTCGTCGGCTTCTCGCTCCAGTACGAGATCTCCTACACCAACGTCCTGACGATGCTCGACCTGGGCCGGATCCCGCTCCGCGCCGAGGACCGCTCGGCCGACGACCCGCTGATCATCGCCGGCGGCCCCGGCGGCCAGAACCCCGAGCTGCTCGCCCCGTTCGTCGACCTGTTCGTCATGGGCGACGGCGAGCCCAGCCTCCCCGTCGTCTGCGACCTCTGGCGCGCGATGAAGGGCTCCGGCCTGTCGCGCGAGGAGAAGCTGGCGAAGATCGCCTCGTCCGTGAACTGGGCCTACGTCCCGCGGTTCTACGAGCCGACCTACGCCGAGGACGGCACGATCGTCGAGATCCGCCCCCTCCGCGACGACGTGCCGGGGGGCATCCGCCCGTGCGTGATCCAGGACTTCAACGGCTCGCCGCTGCCGACGAAGCCCGTCGTCCCGTTCGTCGAGACGGCCCACGACCGCATCGCCATCGAGATCATGCGCGGCTGCCCCTGGCAGTGCCGGTTCTGCCAGAGCACCGTCATCAAGCGGCCCCTCCGGTATCGCACCGTCGAGACGATCGTCGAGGCCGCGCTGGAGTCGTACCGCAACACCGGCTACGACGAGATCAGCCTCCTCTCGCTCTCGACCAGCGACTACCCGGACTTCGAACGCCTCGTGACCCGCATGTCCGAGGTCTTCACGCCGCTGGGGGTGAAGATCTCGCTGCCGAGCCTGCGGATCACCGAGACCCTGAAGAAGATCCCGGCCCTGTTGCAGGAAGGCCGCCGCAGCGGCCTGACGCTGGCCCCCGAGGTCGCCCGCGACGACATGCGGACGCAGATCCGCAAGCCGATCAACAACGACGACCTCTACGAGGGCGCCGCCGAGGCGTTCCGGCGCGGCTGGCGGAAGGTCAAGCTCTACTTCATGTGCGGCCTCCCCGGCGAGCGCCCCGCCGACCTCGACGGCATCATCGAGATGGCCGAGACCATCGCCCGCATCGGCAAGGACGTGACCGGCCGCTACGCCGACGTCACCGCCAGCGTCTCCAACTTCGTCCCCAAGCCCCACACCCCCTACCAGTGGAACGGGATGAAGCCCCGGGAATACTTCCACTGGGCCCACAAGTATCTCAAGTCGCGCGTCCGCCTGCGGTCGGTCACGGTGAAGGCCCACGACGTCGAGCGCAGCATGCTGGAAGGCATCCTCACCCGCGGCGACCGCCGCGTCGCCCTGGTCCTGGAAGAAGCCTGGCGGCGCGGGGCCCGGCTCGACGCCTGGACCGAATACTTCGACCCCGCGCTCTGGTGGAAGACCTTCGAGGACCTGGGGATCGACGTCCCCTTCTACAGCCAGCGCGAGCGCCCCGTCGAGGAGGTCCTCGCCTGGGACCACATCCACATCAAATACGGCCGCGACTACCTCGCCAAGGAGCAGAACCGCTCCGTCGTCCAGCTCGAAGCCATGGCCGGCGCCGTCTGACGAGAGGAGGCCCCGATGTCGACCGCCTCGAAGCCCCGCCTCATGACCGCCGAGGAGTTCATGACGGCCGACCTGGACGACGGCCGCCTCGAACTCGTCCGCGGGGAGGTGATCGAATTGTCGCCGCCGTATTCCGACCATGCCTATTCCTGCTCCCGGCTGGGCGGCGTCTTCTACCTCTATGAGCGCGAATCGGGATACGGCTACTGCCTCTCGAACGACGTGTCGTTCCAGACGCGGCGCGACCCGGACACCGTCCGCGGGCTGGACGTCTGCTTCTTCAGCGAGGCCCGCCTCCCGCGGTCGAGCATCGGCCCCCGGCTCCTGACGGTCGCCCCCGACGTGGCCGTCGAGGTCGTCTCGCCGAGCAACCGCAAGACCGAGCTGCTGGAGAAGGTGGTCGAGTACCTCGCCGCCGGCTGCCCGGCCGTCTGGCTGGTCTACCCGCGGACCCGCTCGGTGGCCGTTTTCCGCGACTCCCGGACGCCCCCCGTCGTCTACGAGGACGGCGACGCGATCGAGGGCCAGCCCGAACTCCCCGGCTTCCGCTGCCTCGTCTCGGACCTCTTCCCTTGAATCGAACCTCCATCGTCGCCGTCGTCGGGCTGGCCCTCGCCCTGGGCTGGAGCGTCCTCGTCCGCGTCCCGCTGATCGCCAACGCGCCGGCGCACCTCGACAGCGACCTGGCCGTCGACGGCCTGACGCTCCGGGAGGCGGTCGACGGCCATTGGCGCTGGCATTACCCCGGCACCCCGTACATGGGGACGGGGGCCGTGCTGCTGAGCTATCCGCAGGCACGGCTCTGGGGGACGACGCCATCCACGCTGGTCTCCGGGGGGACGGTCGCGTACCTCTTCTTGATCGGCGGCGTGTTCGCGACGGCCTGGGCGTGCCGCGGGCCGGGCGTCGCGGCCTGGTCGCTCGTGCCGCTGGCGTTCGCCTCGACGGGGATGATCTGGCTGACGGGCCGCATCACCGGCGGGCACATGCTCGCCGCCGCCTGGAGCGCCTGGGCCTGGGCGATCTTCGCTTGGCTCGCCAGGCGCGGAGGGAAGGGCAGGGCGGCGCTGCTGGGGGCGTGGCTCGGGCTCGGGATGTGGCACGACTCCATGTTCCTGATGACGATCGTCGGGACGGTCGCGGCCGGCTCGCTCGCGGCGATCGTCACGCGAGGGACGTGGACGAGAGTGTCGGCCCTCGGCTGCGGGCTGGCGTTCGCGGCATGCTTCGCGATCGGCTACGCGCCGCGGCCCCTCGGCCGGTGGCTCGAACCGCACGACGCCTACAACGAGCAGTTCGCGTGGAGCCTCGAACCGGAACTGCTCAAAGAGCACGCGCGGATCCTGCTCCTGGACTGCCTCCCGCGGCTCGTCGCCGGCCATCGCCTGCCGGGATTCGAGGCCGACCCCGACCCCGAGTTGCTCGGCGGCGGGGCTCCCGTGGCATCGGGGCGGCGGAACGAGGTCGGGGCGACGGCGGTCGCATCGACGGCGTTGGGACTGGCGGGCTTCGCGGCGGCGTCCCTGGCGCTCGCGTGGCGGGCGGTGCGACGCCGGCCGCCGGAAGCCGAGCCGACCGCCGCGACCGATCGGCCGATCGTCCTCGGCCTCCTCGTCTCGTCCGCGGCGATCCTGGCGGCGTTCGTGGTGAACCGGAACATCTTCAACGCGGACAACTATCGCTACCTGGTCCTGCTGCTCATCCCGGGCGCGCTGGGCTTCGGGACGATGATGCAAGCCCTGGCCGCGCGAGCGGTCGGCGGGAAGGTCGCGGCCTTCGGGATCGCGGCGGCGTTCGCGCTGGCGTTCGCGGTCGACGCCTCGGCGTGGTATCGTCGACTCGGGTGGATCGACGACCGTTGGGGCGTCGTCCGGAGGGCGGTCGACGACCCGGCGCTGCGGTGGCTGGACGAACATCCGGAGGTCGAGACCTTCGCGGCCGGCTACTGGGACGCCTACCGGCTGACGTTCCTGGCCGACCGCCCGGTCCGCGGCGTCCCCCATCCGATCTATCCGAATCGCTTCCCGGAGTGGTCGAAGGGCCTCCCCGGCGGCCGGCCGACGACCCTGATCGCCCGCCCGTCGGCCGAGGACCGGCGGTTCTTGCAGCAGGCGCTCGCCGAAGGCGGCCGGGTGCTGCTCGAGGAGCGCGGGACGACGGTCGCGACGTGGCCCGTCCGCCCCCGATGAACGTCGCCGGCAACCGCAGCGAGGACGATCCGTGTCGCAATCGGAAGTGACGGCCGCCGAGGCCGGTTCGAGCTGGTTCCAGCCCCCGCGGCGGGGCGTCGGCGACCTCATGGCCCTGGCCGTCTGGACGGCCGGCGTCTGCTGGGTCTTCCGCGAGGCCGTCTTCCTCCGCGGGGCCTTCTTCTACTTCGACGTCACCGAGATCAACTATCCGTACCGCCACTTCTTCGCCGAGGAGTTGAAGGCCGGACGTTTCTCGCGCTGGTGCCCGCTCCTGTTCAACGGCATGCCGCTGTTCAGCGAGAGCCAGGCGGGCTACCTCCACCCGCTGAAATACCTGTTCTACCCCTGGATGGAGACCTGGAAGGCGTTCAACCTGGACACCGTCCTCTCCGTCTGGCTCGCGGGGGCGGGGACGTACGGCTGGCTGCGGCGGCACGTCGGCCCGGCCGGGGCGCTGGCGGGGGCGGCGGTCTTCGGCGTCGGCGGCTTCACCTGGGCGCACCTGATCCACACCAGCATGATCAACGCCCTGGCGAGCGTCCCGTTCGTCGTCTGGGCCCTGGAATGGTCGTGGGGCTCGGGGCGATGGCGAGGGGCCGCTCTGGGGGGCTTCGCGCTGGCCTGCGAGGTCTTCGCCGGGCACCTCCAGGACGTCATCCTGGCCTCGGGGATCGTCGGCTTCCTGGGCGCGTATCGCGCCTGCACCGCGGCCTCGAAGGCCGAGGCCCGCACGGTGCTGACGCGGACGTTCGGCCTGCTGGCGCTCGGCGTGCTGATCTCGGCCGTGCAGTGGATGCCGTCGAAGGAGCTGCTCGACCGCTCGCCGCGCACCGGCGGGCTGAGCTATGAGGAGCTGGTCTACGGCTCGTGGAGCCCCGAGTTGCTGCCGTCGCTCGTCATCCGCGAAGCCTACGGCACCCGCGCCCGCGACACCGACTGGATGGACGGCTTCTACCCCTACCACGAGATGAATGCGTACCTCGGCCTGCTCGCCCTGGCGCTGGCGGTCGTCGGGGCGTCGGGGCCGGGGGGGCGCGACCGCTGGGCGACGGGCCTGGCCCTGCTGACGGTCACCGGCGCGCTGCTGATGCTCGGCCGGTTCACGTTCCTGTTCGATTATGCGAACCGAATCCCCGTGGCCGGGAGTTCCCGCGTGCCGGTGCGGCTGCACCTGTGGGTCTCGCTGGGGGTCGCCGGGCTGGCGGCCGTCGGCGTGGAGCGGCTCCGTCGGCCCGGCTTCGTGAGCCTGAAGGGGGCGGCGGGCCTGGTGCTCGCGCTGGTCGCCGCCTCGCTGCCGATCCTCGCCTACGCCTACTGGCCCGTCTGGTCCGACACCCGGAGCTGGACGACCCCCTACCACCTGAACCGCTATCGCTGGCTCGGGAACGAGATGGCGACCGCCGCGGCCCGCGACGCCGTCCTGGTCGTCGGCGGGCTGATGATCGCCCGCGCCGCCGCATCGACCGCGAATGCGCGACGCCGCGCGGCGCTCGCCTCGATCCTGCCGGTCCTCGTCCTGATCGACCTGCTGACGGCCCACGCCGTCGACCCGGCGACCGTGCCCCCCTCGTACTGGACCGATCCGCCCGAGACCGTCCGGCGGCTGAAGGCCGACCCGAGCTTCATCCGCGTGTTCGGCGTCGGCGACCGCAGCGCCGGCGAGCCGGGCTATGCGTCCGAGCCGGTCGACTTCTTCCGCGTCCGCGACCCCCTCGACTGGAGCCTCCCGGCCGCGTGGGGCCTGGCGGCCTCGAAGGGGGCGACGCCGATGATCTCGCGGAGGGCCGTGGACTACACCGACCACGCCAGGTATCGGGGCGGCCGGTTCGACATCGACTCCGCGACCCACATACTGACCGGCGGCGGCCAGCGCAACATGTTCGTCCCCAACGAGCCCGTCGGCAAGGCGTTCCTCCACGTCAACCCCGACGCCCGACCGCGCGCCCGGCTGGAAGGGCGGCCGGTGTACGCCGACGGCCGCACGGGGGCGATCGCCGCGATCGACGAACTCGGGCCCGACTTGAAGAACCGGCTCGTCGTGGAAGATCCCGAACGGCCCCTGGACGCCGCGGCCGAACCCGCAGGCTCCGCGACGATCGAGGTCGACATGCCCGAGGAGGTCGTCGTGGCCGTGAAGGCCGAGGCCCCCGCGTATCTCGTCCTGGCCGACACCTTCGACCCCGGCTGGTCGGCGACCGTCGACGGCGAACCGGCGGCCATCCATCCGGCCTACGTCGCATTCCGGGCCGTCTTCGTGCAGGCCGGAGAACATCGGGTCGTCTTCCGCTATTCGCCGGCCGGTTTCGCCCCCGGGCTGGCGGCCACGGCCGTGGGGACGGTCCTGGCCTTGCTGTGCCTGGCCCGACCCGGGGGCCGGGTCGCCGCGGACGATCACGCGACGACGCCGAAGGCGGGCGTCCTGAAAGCCTTATGGATCGGGGGCGCGGCCCTGATCGTGCTGGCGTCGATCCCCGCCGTCGGCCCCTCCGGCCTGAGCTTTCAGGGGCGATGGAAGACGGCGTTCCACACCTTCACCTGGGGCGCCGGGATCGAGGCCATGTACGAGAACCGACGCTGATCGTGGCGGTCGTGACGACGGTGCAGGTCGGCCCGGCCCGCGAAACGACGGGGAAGGGATTGTAATCCGACGCCGATTCGCCTATCGTGGTTCACTTGAAGTGTAGAGGGTTTCACAAGAACGGCTTCCAACGCGAAGGCCGGAGTTTTGGGGCGAGCGATGGCGATCACGAAGGAGAAGAAGTCGGAACTGATCGGATCCTTCAGCCGGGCCGAGCACGACACGGGCTCTCCGGAGGTGCAAATCGCCCTCCTGACCGCCCGGATCAACGACCTCACCGATCATTTCAAGACGCATAGCAAGGACCACGCCAGCCGCCGCGGGCTGCTGATGATGGTCTCGAAGCGTTCGGGCCTGCTCAAGTATCTGCGGCTCCACGACCGGAAGAAGTACCTCGAAGTCATCAGCCGCCTGGGCATCCGCAAGTAAGCGGAAGCCCACGTCCGCCGGCCGATCGGCGAGGCGGCCCCCCGGATGCGAGATCGCGCCGATCCTCCGCGGTCGGCCATCGTGCCACAGTGGAACGGCCGGCCCTCGGGTCCGGCCTTCTTCACATAGGTCCCGGCCCGCCGACCGCCGTCGCGCGGGCGGGGCCCGTCGGCGCATCCGGGCCGTCGACTTCTCGCGCGCGGCCCGCGCCCATCGCACCAGCATCCAAGACTCCGCGTCTCATCCAGGTAACTTGCATGTCTAATTCGCCTTTCGCCCGCAAGGTCGTCGAGCGCACCATCGGCGACCGCACGATCAGCCTCGAGACGGGTCGCTTCGCCAAGCAGGCCTCGGGCGCGGTGGTCGTCCGGATCGGCGACACCATGTCGCTGGTCACGGCCATGGCCGGCCCCGGCCGCGAGGGCCTCGACTTCTTCCCGCTGACCGTCGACTATCGCGAGAAGGTCTACGCGGCGGGGAAGTTCCCCGGCGGCTTCATCAAGCGTGAAGGCCGGCCGAGCACCAAGGAGATCCTCACCGCCCGCCTGATCGACCGCCCGATCCGGCCGCTCTTCCCCGAGTGGTACCGCGACGAGGTCCAGATCCAGGCCGGCCCGATCTCCGCCGACCGCCTGAACGACCCCGACGTGATCTCGATCGTCGGCGCCTCGGCCTCGCTGATGCTCACGAAGGCCCCGTTCCTCGGCCCCATCGGCGCCGTCCGCCTGGCCCGGGTCGAGGGCAAGCTCGTGCCGTTCCCCACGGCCGAGGAGGTCGCCCAGAGCGACCTCGACCTGGTGGTCGCCAGCACCTCCAAGGCCATCGTCATGATCGAGGGCTTCGGCGAGGAGTTGCCCGAGCCCGAGATGGCCGACGCCATCATCGAGGCCCACCGGATCAACCAGGAGTTGATCGCCCTCCAGTTCGAGCTGCTGGAGGCCGCCGGCCTGCCCCGGCCCGACCACAAGCCGGCCCCGCCCGACGGCCTCAAGGCCCTGCTCCTCGAACGCTACGGCCGCCGCCTCCGCGAGGCCAAGCAGATCGTGATGAAGCAGGAGCGGAACGCCGCGACCAAGGAGATCCTGGCCGCCGCGATCGCCGACCTGATCCCGGCCGAGGGCGAGGCCGTCTCGCTCCCGCCCGGCGGCCCCGGCGAGGACGCCCACGCCCCGGCCCCCGTCACCAAGGAGCGGATCAAGGGCGTCTTCCACGCGGTGGAAGAGGTCGTCGTCCGCGACCTGATCCTCTCCGGCAAGCGGCCCGACGGCCGCGGCCCGCGCGACCTCCGCGCCATCAAGTGCGAGGTCGGCGTCCTCCCCCGCGCCCACGGCTCGGCCATCTTCCAGCGCGGCGAGACCCAGGCCCTCGTCACCACGGTCCTCGGGACCGGGGCCGACGAGCAGCGGGTCGACGGCATCATGGAAGAGTACAGCAAGAAGTTCATGCTGGACTACAACATGCCGCCGTTCGCCGTCGGCGAGATCCGCCCGATCCGCGGCCCCGGCCGCCGCGAGATCGGCCACGGCGCCCTGGCCGAGCGCTCGGTCGCCTCGATCCTCCCCGCCCCGGGCAAGTTCCCGTACACCATCCGCGTCATCTCCGACATCCTGGAGTCCAACGGCTCCAGCTCGATGGCCTCGGTCTGCGGCGCCACGCTCAGCCTGATGGACGCCGGCGTGCCGATCAGCGACCCCGTCGGCGGCATCTCCATCGGCCTCGTCCAGGACGACGCCACCGGCCGCCACGTCCTCCTCACCGACATCATCGGCGAGGAAGACCACTACGGCGACATGGACTTCAAGGTCGCCGGCACGCAACGCGGCGTCACCGGCATCCAGCTCGACCTCAAGAACCTCGGCATCACCGAGGAGGTCGTCCGCGAGACGCTGGAGCAGGCCCACGAGGCCCGCCTGGAAATCCTCCGCGCCATGCTCCGCTCCATCAAGCGGCCCCGCGAGGAGATCTCCACCAACGCCCCGCGGCTGATCCAGATCCAGATCAACCCGGACAAGATCGGCCTGCTGATCGGGCCCGGCGGCAAGACGATCCGCCGGCTCCAGGACGAGACCGGCGCGAAGATCGACATCGACGACAGCGGCGTCGTCACCCTGGCCTCCACCGAGGCCGCCGGGGCCGAGGCCGCCCGCGACAAGATCCTCGCCATGACCGAGGGGGTCCAGGTCGGCCGGATCTACGAGGGCCGCGTCTCCTCCATCAAGGAGTTCGGCGCGTTCGTCGAGATCCTCCCCGGCAAGGACGGCCTGGTCCACGTCACCGAGCTGTCCAGCGGCTACGTCGCCAACGTCTCCGACGTCTGCCACGTCGGCGACACCATGCTCGTCAAGGTGATCGCCGTCGACGACCAGGACCGCGTCAAGCTCTCCCGCAAGGCCGCCCTGGCCGAGCGCGAGCTGCCCGACGAGTTCGCCGGCCGCACCCGCCCCGCCGGCACCCCCGATCGCGGCGCCGGCGGCCCGCCCCCGCGTCGCGAAGGCGGCGGCGATCGGGGTGGCAGCCGTGGCGGAGGCGGCGGCTATGGGGGCGGCGACCGCGGCCCCCGCGGCCCTCGCTGACCGGCCCGACGCCCGCGACCATCGGCCCCGCGAGGCTCGTCCCGACGAGCCTCGCGGGGCCTCCCACGTCCCACAATCCACGACCCCGGCGCACCCGATCATGGCCCATCACCTCATCGGAACCGCCCTCGAACCGGCCGAGGCCGTCGCCGCGGCCCCGTCCGGGCCCGACGTCGCCCGCCGCCTCCGCGAGCAGAACGCCCAGATCGCGCAGCTCGCCGGCGGCCTGGCCCACGAGATCCGCAACCCCCTGTCCACCCTGTCGCTGAACTTGGACCTCCTCGCCGAGGACTTCCAGGAGCCGGAGACCCCCCGCGAGCGCCGCGCCGGCGCGAGGATCGAGCGCCTCAAGCACGAGGCCCGGCGGCTCCAGGACATCCTGGAGAACTTCCTGCGGTTCGCCAGGCTCCAGGACCTCCGCATCGCCCCGACCGACCTCAACGCGGTCGTCGAGGAGCTGTGCGACTTCTACGAGCCCCAGGCGTCCACGCGCGGCGTCGTCGTCCGCACCCACTTCGCGGCCGGCCTCCCGCGCCTTCGCCTGGACGCCGACGCCTTCAAGCAGGCCGTGCTCAACCTCATGCTCAACGCCGAGCACGCCATGCCCGACGGGGGCGAGTTGATCCTGACCACCCGCCGCGACGGCGACGAGGTGGTCCTGGACGTCGTCGACACCGGCTGCGGCATCCCCGAGGACGTGGCCGCGAAGATCTTCGACCCGTTCTTCTCCACCCGCAAGGGGGGGACCGGATTGGGCCTCCCCACCACGCGGAACATCGTCCTGGCCCACGGCGGGTCGATCGAGGTCCAGAGCGTCCCGAACCGGGGCTCGCGGTTCTCGGTCCGCCTGCCGGCCGCCTGACCCGGAGCCGAGGCGGACCGATGGACCAGCAGATACGCGTCCTGGTGGTCGACGACGACGAGCCCCACGCCGAGGCCGTCGCCGAGAGCCTCGCGCGCGTCGGCTACGAGTGCGTCGTCGCCACCAGCGGACGTGAGGGGCTCCGGCTGATCGAGGAGCAGTCGTTCGACATCATCATCAGCGACCTCATCATGGACGGCGTCGGCGGCCTGGAGATCCTCGCCAAGGCCAAGCGCGAGCTGCCCGACGCCGAGGTCGTCATCCTCACCGGCCACGGCACCATCAAGACCGCCGTCACCGCCATGCAGGCCGGCGCGACCACCTACCTGACCAAGCCGCTGGACATCGGCGAGCTGCGCATGGTCGTGGACAAGGCGTCGCAGTCCCAGCGGCTGGCCCGCTCCAACATCGAGCTGCAACGCCAGCTCAACGAGAAGTTCGGCTTCGAGGGCGTCATCGGCAACTCGCCCGCGATGCACACGGTCGTCGCGCGGCTGCGGCAGATCGCCCCCACGTCGGCCTCGGTCCTCATCACGGGCGAGAGCGGCACGGGCAAGGAGCTGGTGGCCAAGGCCCTGCACAACAACAGCCCGCGCCGCTACAAGCCGTTCGTCGCCCTGAACTGCGCGGCGCTCTCGGACAACATCCTGGAGAGCGAGCTGTTCGGCCACGTCAAGGGGGCCTTCACGGGGGCCGACCGCGAGCGCAAGGGGTGGTTCGAGCATGCCAACGGCGGCACGCTGTTCCTGGACGAAGTGGGCGACATCCCCATCGGTACGCAGGTCAAGCTCCTGCGGACGCTGGAGAACGGCGAGATCGTCCGGGTCGGCACCAACGAGCCCATCAAGGTCAACGTCCGGCTGATCTCGGCCACCAACCGCGACCTGTCCGAGGCCATCTCCACCGGCGCGTTCCGCCAGGACCTCTACCACCGCCTCAAGGTCGTCAGCATCAAGCTCCCGCCCCTGCGCGACCGCCGCGAGGATATCGATCTGTTGATCGACCACTTCCTCAAGGAGTTCACGGCCTCGCACGAAAGGCGGATCTCGTCGATCACCCCGGCGGCGCGCAAGATCCTGCGGCAATACTCGTGGCCCGGCAACGTGCGCGAGTTGAAGAACGTCGTCGAGAGCATGGTCGTGATCGACTTCGACGGCGTCCTCGACGTCGACGACCTGACCGAAGACCTGCAATCCGGCGCGGTCGGTGCGCCCGCCGAGTCCCACGCGGGCGTCGACTCGTTCGTCGGCAAGTCGCTGGACGACATCGAGCGCCACTACATCACCGAGACCCTGAAGCTCACGGGCGGCAACCGAGAAGAAGCCGCCAAGATGCTGGGCATCGGCGAGCGGACGCTCTATCGGAAGATCAAGGAATACGGCTCGTGATCGATCGAGCCGCGAGCTACCCTTCCCGAGACAGGCCCTTCGCCTCGCGGGCCATGTTCGCGAGGGCGTGGGCGTCGCTCGCCGCAAACCGTTCGGTCAGGAAGACCCGGCCGCGGGCGAGCATCGGCCGCAGAAACAGTTCGACCCGACCGCGACGGTAGGCGTCTTCGCCGTGGATCGGGACATACTCGCGCATGACGCCCTCGGCGTAGCGGGCGTACTCGGGCCAGGGGGCGGCGAGGATCGAGAGGTCGAGGTCGAGGAACAGGTCGGCGTCCGCGTCGCCGGTCGGCTCGTGGCGGCGGGTCGCGAGGACCATCGACTCGGCGTAGGCCAGGACGGCTTCCGGGACGACGCCGCCCAGCCGTTCGCGCAGGGCCTCGGCGCTCCGCTCCTCGTTGTCGCGGCGCGAGGGCTCGTAGACGACGTCGTGGAAGAGGATGGCCAGCTCGACGGCGTCGTGGTCGGAGAACGGTAGGGCCTCGGCCTCGTCGAGCATCCGGGCGACGTGGCCGAGGCCGTGGTAGTGTCGGGCAGGGCCCGAGTATTGCGCGACGAGGAACGCGGCGGTCGTCGCGGCGCGATCGTCGTCCAGGCCGAGTCGGCCGGCGAGGTCGCGCCAGGCGGCGACGACGCGGTCGGCGCTCACTCCTCGTCCTGCGCCTGCTGCTCGCGCTGGCGGAGCATGGCCAGGACGCCGACGTCCTCCAGGGTGGAGGTGTCTCCGGTGCTCTCGACGCCGGCGGCGACGTCGCGGAGGAGGCGCCGCATGATCTTGCCGCTGCGGGTCTTGGGCAGGGAGTCGGTGAAGTGGATGTCGTCCGGCCGGGCGAGGGCCCCGATCTCCTTGACGACGTGCGCCTTCAACTCCGCCTTGAGCTTCTCGCTGGGCGTCTGGCTGGAGTCCAGCGTGACGAAGCAGGCGATGCCCTGGCCCTTGATCTCGTCGGGCTTGCCGACGACGGCGGCCTCGGCGACGGCCGGGTGGCTCACCAGGGCGCTCTCGACCTCCATCGTGGAGAGGCGGTGGCCGGCGACGTTCAGCACGTCGTCGACGCGGCCGAGGATCCAGTAGTTGCCGTGCTCGTCGCGGCGGGCGCCGTCGCCGGTGAAGTAGACGCCCGGGACGTCGCTCCAGTACTGGTTCTTGTACCGCTCGGCGTCGCCGAAGATCGTCCGGAGCATCGACGGCCAGGGCTTGGTGATGACCAGGAAGCCCCCCTCGTTGTCGCCGACCGGCGTGCCGTCCTTGGTGACGATCGCCGGGACGATGCCGGGCAGGGGGCGGGTCGCCGAGCCGGGGACGGTGGGCGTCGCGCCGGGCAGCGGGGCGATCATGATCGCCCCGGTCTCGGTCTGCCACCAGGTGTCGACGATCGGGCAGCGCCCGCCGCCGATGATCTCGTGGTACCACATCCACGCCTCGGGGTTGATCGGCTCGCCGACCGAGCCCAGGAGGCGGAGGCTGGTGAGGTCGTGTTTCTTCGGGTGCTGCTCGCCCCACTTCATGAACGCCCGGATGGCGGTGGGGGCGGTGTAGAGGATCGTGACGCGGTAGTCCTCGATGATCTTCCAGAACCGGGCCTCGTCGGGCCAGTTCGGGGCCCCCTCGTACATGACGCAGGTCGTGCCGTTGGCGAGCGGGCCGTAGACCAGGTACGAGTGGCCCGTGACCCAGCCGACGTCGGCCGTGCACCAGTAGACGTCGTCCGGCTTGAGGTCGAAGACCCACTTCGTGGTCAGGGCCGACTGGAGCAGATAGCCGCCCGTCGTGTGCAGGATCCCCTTCGGCTTGCCGGTCGAGCCGGAGGTGTAGAGGATGAACAGCGGGTGCTCGCTGTCGAGCGGCTCGGCCGGGCAGTCGGGCGACGCCTTCTCGGCGAGGTCGTGCCACCAGTGGTCGCGGCCCTCGGTCCAGCCGATCTCGTGGCCGGTCCGCTTGTAGACGACGACCGCGTCGAGGGTGGGGCACTCGGCCGCCGCGCCGTCGGCGTTGGCCTTCAGCGGGACGACCTTGCCGCGACGCCAGCCGCCGTCGGCCGTGACCAGGACCTTCGCCTTGCAGTCGTTGATCCGCCCCGCGAGGGCCTCGGCGCTGAAGCCGCCGAAGACGACCGTGTGCGGGGCGCCGATCCGGGCGCAGGCCAGCGCCGCGATCACCAGCTCCGGCACCATCGGCAGGTAGAGGGCGACGACGTCCCCCTTCTTGACGCCCAGCCCCTTCAACACGTTGGCGAACGTGCCGACCTCGCGCTTGAGGTCGGCGTAGGTGAGGACTCGCTTGTCGCCCGGCTCGCCCTCGAACATCAGCGCCGGCTTGTCCGCCCCCGGCCCCTCGCAGTGGCGGTCGATGCAGTTGTACGAGGCGTTGATCTCGCCGCCGACGAACCACCTCGCGAACGGGACCTGCCAGTCGAGGACGCGGTCCCACTTCTTGAACCAGTGGAGCGACTCGGCCTGCTCGGCCCAGAAGCCCTCGGGGTCGTCCTTGGCGCGGTCCCAGAGGGCCTGGTATTCGTCGAGGCTCTTGATCCCGGCGGCCTTCGCGAACTCGGGCGGGGGCGGGAAGACGCGGGTCTCGGTCAGGACGCTCTTGATCGCACCGCCGCTGGGATTCTCGAGGGCCATGTCTCGCACGCTCCAGGATCGCTTCGACCGCTGAGGAAGGGGGGGAGTCCGGATCCTAAACCCCCGCCGGGGCCGAGTCAATCGGCCCGACGCTCAGCCGAGCGCTGCGGCCGTCGCCTCCAGGAGCATCGCCATCTCCAGGCGCTGGAGCCGACGCGCCAGCCGTTCCTGATCGGTCCCGGGGCGGGCCCGGGTGCACAGGTCGATCATGGCGAAGGGGTCCCAACCGTCGGTGCCGATCGGGATCGACTCGCCCCGGCCGGCGAGGGCCTCGGCCGCCGCGCCCAGCGCCGGGAAGAGCGCGTGCCGGCCCACGCGGCGGAACCAGTATGAGGCGTTGCCGGCGTCGGGCTCGCGGCGATGGGCGATGCCGTGCCAGTAGGCGGCGAAACGGCGCTCGCCCAGGTCGTCGGCCTTCTGGGCCGCCTCGTGGCTGGCGTCCCAGGCGTCGAGAATCTGGAGCAGCCCCGCCGCGAAGACCAGGCGGGCCGGCCGTGACGCGCGGGGCACCACGTCCGCCAGGGCCTCCTCCGAGACCGCCGCGACGAGCCGGGGCCGCCCCGGCGCCCGCTGCACGAGCGAAAGCCCCTCGGAGCCATCCTCGCCGAGCGTCGCGGACGCCACGGCCGCGGCGAGGTCGCGCGGGCTCTCGCCGAAGACCTCGACGGCCGGCTCGCCCGACTCCAGCCGGCGCAGGGCCTCGATGCGTCCCTGGGATGCGGCCACGGCGGGGCTCCGATCAGAAGAAGTAGCCCGAGAGCAGGCGGTAGACGTCCTGGTAGGTCGCGAAGACCATCAGGCTCAGCACCAGCAGCAGCCCGAGGTACGTCCCGGCGATCACGGCCGACTCCGGCAGGGGACGGCCGCGGACCTTCTCGGCGATCAGGAAGACCATCTGGCCGCCGTCCAGGGGCGGGATCGGCAGGAAGTTCAGGACGGCGAGGTTGATGCTGATGAACGCCAGGAAGTACAGGAACTCGTTGATCCCCGCCTTGGCCGCCGCGTAGGCCATCGGCCCGATGCCGATCGGCCCGGCGAGTTGCTTCGTGCTGACGCGGCCCGTGATCAGGCTCCGGAGCGAGGCGTACATCATCCCGACGCTCTCGACCGTCTCGTTCAGCCCCTCCTTCAGCGCGTCGACCGGGCCGAGCGGCGGCATGGTCTTGTGGGCCTCCAGGAAGCTCAGCCCGCGCTCGGGGCTGTACCAGTCCGCGACCGGCTCCGGGCGGATCGAGACCGCCTCTTCGCGGCCGTGGATCTTGAACGAGACGGCCTGGAGGGGGAGCGCCTGGATGAAGTCGAAGGTGGACGGCCAGGTGGACGACCTGTCGGCGAGGTTGAACGGCTGGGGCCGGGAGAGGATCCAGACGTCCTTCGCCGCATCGCCGGCCCGGGGCCGCCCCTTGACCGGCGGGATCGTCACGGAGTCGATCACGTCGCCCGCCTTGATCCCCGCCTTCTCGGCCGGCGAGCCGGCGACGACCGAGCGCACCGTGGGCGGGACGGAGAGGTAGAGGCCCAGGCCCGGGACCTGGAGATCCTCCATCGGCAGGGGGCGGTTCGGAGGGGCGTCGTCCGGGGTGGCGGCCAGTTCGATCGGCTCGGGCGTCCCCTCGCGCCGGACGTGGAACGTCACGGGCGAGCCGGCCCGGTCGAAGCATTCCAGCGGCAGCCGCAGCGGGTCGAAGTCCTCGCGGCCGTCGACCTTCACGATCACGTCGCCGACCTTGAAGCCCGCGGCCTCGGCGGGCGAGCCCTTGCGGATCGCGGTGATCGGCCCGGGGGCGAAGCGGAGGCCGAAGTCGACGAACCGGCTCGGCGGGGCCGTCGCCTGGATCTCGTCGGCGACGCCCGGCACCGGCTTCCCGCCGAACGTGCGGGGCTGCATCACGAGGTCGAGCGGCCTGTCGCGATGGCGGGCCGACAGGCGATGGAAGTCCTCGTACGAGGCCATCGGCGCGGGGGTCTCGCCGGCCGGCCCCGCGGCGACGACGGTCAGGATCTCGGCCCTCTTGTCGGCGGGCCAGGGGAGGGCGATCGGCTCGACGGCCCCGGCGGGGGGCTGGTCGTCGCCGACGTCCAGCGACGAGGCCGGGCGGACCCCGATCGTCGGCTGGTCGGCGTCCGCCTCGACGCGGGGCTCGATCGGGAAGTCCAGCTCCTTCTCCTCGCCGGGCCGCTTCACCAGGAAATGGATGACCTGCCCGCTGGAGCTGAGGTTGACGGCCGCGCGCAGGTCGCGGAAGCCGACGTCGCGACGGCCGTCGATCCCCACGATGTCGTCGCCCGGCCGCAGGCCCGCCTCGAACGCGGGCGAGCCGGGGACGACCGACCCGATCTTGGCCGCGATGACCTCGCGCTCCTGCCCGAAGATGTAGGCGAAGCAGGCGAAGCCCAGGATCAGGTTCATGATCACGCCGGCGGAGATGATCGCCATCCGGGCGCCGACCGACTTGTTGTTGAACGCCCGGGGGTCGTTGGCGGCCTCGGGGTCGGGGGGCCCCTCGCCGGCCTCGCCCCCCTCGCCCAGCATCTTGACGAAGCCGCCGAGGGGGATCGCCGCGAGGACGTATTCCGTCTCGCCGCGCCTGAAGCCGAAGACGGTCCGGCCGAAGCCGATGGAGAACTTCTCGACCTTCACGCCGTTCCACTTGGCGAGGAGGAAGTGCCCCAGCTCGTGGACGAAGATCACGAACCCGAGCCCGAGGGCGACCTTGGCGATGTTGAAGAGCCAGATCAGGGTGTCCAACGCTGCGCCTCCAGGCGGGCCCGCGCGTCGACCTTCCACAGGCGGTCGAGCGTCGGGCGGGGGTCGTATTCGTGATGGTCGAGCGCCGCCCGGCAGGCGCGGGGGATGTCCAGGAAGCCGATCTCGCCGGCCAGGAACCGGCCCACCGCGACCTCGTTCGCCGCGTTCAGGGCCGCCCCGGCCGTCCCCCCCTGGCGCATGACCTCGTAGGCGAGGTCGAGCGCGGGGAAGGTCTCGCGGTCCGGGGGCTCGAAGTGCAGGGCCGAAGGCTTCGTCAGGTCGAGCCGCGGCCCGGGGCAGGGGTGGCGGTCGGGATAGGTCAGGGCGTACTGGATGGGGAGCCGCATGTCCGGCGGCGAGAGCTGGGCGATCACGCTGCCGTCGACGAACTCGACCATCGAGTGGATGGTGCTCTCGGGGTGGATGACGACCTCGATCTGCTCGGGCTCCAGGTCGAACAGCCAGCGGGCCTCGATGACCTCCAGGGCCTTGTTCATCAGGGTGGCCGAGTCGATGGTGATCTTCGGGCCCATGGCCCAGGTGGGATGCTTCAGGGCCATCGCGGGCGTGACGTCGCGGAGCTGGGCCCGGGTCTTGCCGCGGAAGGGGCCGCCGGAGGAGGTGAGGACGACCCGCTTGACCTCGCGACGGCCGCCCGACTTGAGGGCCTGGAAGATGGCCGAGTGCTCGCTGTCGACGGGGAGGAGCCGGGCGCCGCGGCGGCGGGCGAGGTCCATGACCAGCGGGCCGGCGACGACGAGGGTCTCCTTGTTCGCCAGGGCGACCGTCTTGCCGGCCTCCAGCGCGGCCCAGGCCCCTTCGAGCCCGGCGGCCCCGACGATGGCGTCGAGCACGCGGTCGGTGGCCTCATCCGTGACCATCTTGAGGACGCCGTCGCGGCCGGCGAGGACCTCGACGCCGGTCCCGCGCAGGGCGGAGCGGGCCTCGGCGAGCGGGCCGTCGTCGGTGAGGGCGACGAACCGAGGGGCCGCCGATCGGGCCTGGTCGGCGAGGCGCTCCCAGTTGGAATGCGCGCTCAGGCCGTGGGCCAGCAGCCCCGGCGCCCCGCCGGCACCGATCACATCGAGGGCGCTGCGCCCAATCGACCCGGTCGAGCCCAGCACCACGACGCGCGTGGTGGATTCCCCTCGCTCCATCGCCACTCCCATCGTCCCCGTCGCGGCCGGGCTCGGCCCCGACCCAAGTCGCAACGCGCCCGACCCTTGGGCGCTCCGGGACGCCGGGCCCCGCGAGCCTCCTAGCACTATAGATTCTCCCCCCATCCCCGACAAGCCGGCCCGGCGCGACGCCGGCCGGCCGCGGCGGGGGGGCCGCGGCCGGTCTGGGGCGGACTTCGGTTCAGCCGACCTCGCAGAAGGTCGGCTTGCGGGCGAGGCCGCGGAGCTTGGCGAGGGCGGCGTCCTGGATCTGCCGGATCCGCTCCTTGGAGACGTCGAGCACCTGGCTGACCTCGCTGAGCGAGTGGCACTCGCTGCCGCCGAGGCCGAACCGGAGCCGGAGGACGACCTGCTCGCGAGGCTTGAGCTGGCCGATCAGCGCGGCCAGCCGCTCGTCGCGATCGAACTCCTCGGCCTCCTCCGCGGCCGGGCTGCTGAGCGTGTCCATCAGCCGGGCCCCCCCCTCGCCGCCCAGCGGGGCGTCGAGCGACAGGGCGGGACGGGTGGCCGTGTGGATCTGCTTCAGGGTCGCCTCGGCCGCCGCCGAGCGGGGGCGCTTCGGCCCCGCCAGGCCCTCGGCCTCGTGGCTGACCTCGGCCAGCTTCTGGAGGTGCCGCGGGTTGAGCCGGACCGGGTAGGCGCCGGCGGCCACCGCCCTCTGGAGGGCCTGGCGGATCCACCATACGGCGTAGGAGGCCAGCCGGGTCGTATTCGCCACGTCGTAGCGATCGATGGCCGTGAGCAGGCCGCAGAAGCCCTCCTGGAGGAGGTCCGACTCGGACAGCCCCCGGTCGCGGTAGCGGCGGGCGACGTGGGCGACCAGGCGCAGGTTGGCCATGGCCAGCCGCGTCCGCGTCGCGTTGTAGGCGCGGGCGACGGCCTGCAAGACGGCCTCCTCGTCGCTCGCCGGCGGCCCGAAGGCCAGGACGGTCCGGACGAACTCCTGGACGTCGAACTCGGCGTCGCCATGGAGGCCGGCCTCCGCGGCGGCGGCGAGCAGGCGGCGGTGCTCGTCCAGTTCCATCAGGATCCGGCGCTCCTCCTCGGGGGTCAGGACCCGCACGTCCGTTCGGTTGAGGAGGACGCTGTTGGAGAGCTCGTCGCGGCGGTCGGTGGTGCGTTCGGCGATCTTCATATCCTCTAGACTTCCTTTCCCGATCCAGCGTGGTCCGCGTCGGACCCGTCGGCGCGCGGCCCCCCTGGCGCGGCGGTCGCGTCCCCCGGGGCCGATCGAAGGGCCCGGGCGGCGCGGACCGCGGACGCGACGTCTCGGGGACGCATCCGGCGGGTCGAAATGACGTTATGTCGAAGGAGACGGCGGCGCGAGGCCGCTCATCTCCGATGGTTCATCCGCGATCGCCGAAACTTCGCGGACGAGGAGTCGAGCGGGATCGGCACGGGGGCCGGCCGCCGCGACCAGGTCGAGGCGAGGAGAGCGAATCCGGCGGTCGCCGCGTCGAGCCCGCGCCGGGCGTCGTCCGCGAGCCGGCGGCCGAGCGATCGGCACGCCTCCCGCAACGAATCGCCCGCCGAGACGACCCGGCGGAGGGTATGATAAGGGCGTGACGAGGCGTGACCAAAGCCCCCGCGAGTCCGGCTTCGGCGCTGGGCTGTCCGACTCGGGTGGTTCATGGTCCGTCCTCCGTCTGTATGATGATGAGGGGCGTCGCTCGACGTCCCCCCCTCACAAACCTTTACGTCGTCCCCGGCCGATCGTTCCAGTCGCGCCTTCGTTTTTTCCGGCCCGCGGCCCCCGCCATCGCCCGGCGGGCAGGCCGCTGAAGCATCATCAACCCATCAGGCAACGACTTGCGTCAAGGAGCAGGGCCTTGGAAGCAGGCGAACCGAAAGCCAAGCTCTCCGAGCTGATGACCCAGACGACGCTGCTCTATCAGGCCCAGAACGGGACGCCGGAGCAGGCCGACGCGGCCAAGCAACTGCTGATGCTTCGCTATTCCGGCGCCGTCCACCGCTACCTCCTGAAGGTCGTCGGCGACCCCGAGGCCGCCCGCGACCTCAACCAGGAGTTCTCGGTCAAGTTCCTGGAGGGGAAGTTCCGCCACTTCGACCCCAGCCGGGGCCGGTTCCGCGACTACCTCAAGCGGGCCCTGCACAACCTGATGGTCGACCATTTCCGCAAGCGCCAGGGGGCGGCCCAGCTCGACACCGCCATGGAGGCCGACATCGTCGGCGACGACGGCCTGGGCGAGTTCGACCGGCAGTTCCTCATCAGTTGGCGGCAGGACCTACTCGCCCGCGCCTGGGACGCGCTGCGGGCCTATGAGTCCAACACGGGGAAGCCGTTCCACGAGGTGATGCGGCTCCGCCTGGCCCGGCCGAAGATGCGGTCGCCCGAGCTGGCGGAGGAGCTGGCCGCGCGGATCGGCCGCCCCATGACCGCCGGCAACCTCCGCCAGATCCTCCACCGCGCCCGCGACAAGTTCACCGAGTTCCTCATCGACGAGGTCCGGGTCTCGCTCAAGCACCCGAGCCGCGAGGCGGTCGAGGAGGAGCTGGGGGACCTCCAGCTCCTGGACCTGTGCAAGCCGTCCCTGGCCAAGCTCAAGTTCGAGGACTGAGCCGGCCTCAGGGGGCCTTCGCCCCCAGCGCCTTCCGGATGACCGGCTCGAAGGCGTCGGCCATGCGGACGAAGCCGAGGTCGGTGGGGTGCGAGCCGTCGACGGTCGCCTCGCCGTCGTCGCCGAGCTGGACGCTCCCCTCCAGGTAGTGCAGGCCGGTCACGCCCTCGGCGACGAGCTTCCGGTACTCCTCCCGAAGCGCCTCGTGGTTGGTCGCGTTCCGACGCCGCTGGGATTCGAGGAGCCGGCTGTTGGTGTAGTCGCGGTCCTCGGCGAGGACGATGGGGACGTCGGGGCGGGCCTTGCGGATCGCCTTCACGAGCGGGGTCGTCCGTTCGGTGACCATCTCGGCCGTCATGTTGGGGAGGCAGTCGACGACGTACACGGCCGCGTCGATCTCCACCAGCAGGTCGGCCACCGACGGATCCATCGTGCCGTTGCCGCTGAAGCCCAGGTTGACGACCGGCCGGTCGAGGCGACGGCCGAGGATCGCGACGTGCGCCATACCCGGCCGCGAGGCGCATCCGCCGTGGGTGATCGAGGTCCCGTAGAAGACGATGGGCTTCGCCGAGCCCGGCTCACGGGCCGGCCCCGGGGCGATCTCGGCCCCTGTCGGGACGCCGACCTCCACCGCCGACACTCCATTATAGAGAGGAAGGTAGAGGAGGTACTCGCGGCGGCCCGGGTCGAGACCCTTCGCCAGCATCTTGGTGTTGGACTTCTCGGTCGGCTGGCCGACGGCCGCCCAGCGCCAGGCGCCGTCGCGGTCGCGGGCGTAGAGGTCGACGCCGCTGACGCCGGTGGCGGGCATGTGGGGCATGTCCAGACGGTCCTTCGTGACGGTCCAGCGGGCGTGGATCTCGGTCGCGTCGGTGACGAACCGGACGGCGATGCCGGCCGAGTCCCGCGACAGGTTCCAGACCGGCGGCCGGACGACCCCCTCGGCCTTCGCCGGGAGCCGATCGAACGGGGCCTTGAGCGCGGGCTCGTCCCAGGCGCGGCCTTCGAGCGTCAGCGTCCGGACGTCTCGCCAGGCGACGGGCTCCTCGGCGGCCGTCGTCCGCGGTGCAAGGATAAGGATGAGGAGGGCGAGAGGGAGGGTCGCGAGGGTCCTGGTCATCGTCGGCCTCGGGGTTGGTGGATCGGGGAGAATCGGATCGTAACTCCCCCCGAGGCGCGAGGCCAGTTTCTCGGACGCCCCAGGGTCGCGCGGCTCACGATGGTCGCTCCTCGGCGTTCGACACCTACGGTGTTACGGCCCAGCCCGCCGCCTCTCCGCACAACCTATCCGAGTCCGCCGCTCCAGACCTGATCGCCGCGACGCTCCTCATCGCCTACTTTTACGCCCGCGACGGTCGGGTCCGATATGGGTTCCTTCGCCGCGGGACGAGGACGCCGACTTTCCAATGATCACGACACAAAGTCTTTGAAACTCAACACTTGATTCATTTCTTCCGCGCCCTGATATTGGCTTTGATCGTCGAAGTCGATGTGTGATTTCGTCGCTCCTCGATCATCGCCACCCGAGGGCGGCTCGACGGCCCGATGGCGCAGGCTTCGCCGAAGGACGATCCGGACGATGTCGCCCGATGGGGTTGCAGCGGAGGGTCGATTCGCGATTGCAAGTTGTCAAAGAACGCCCGTCTTCCCGTATGGTCCGCAGCCGGGGTCGCGGGATTTCAGGATTCCCGAAAGAATCGGCCGCGATCCCGCATGGATCGTCCCGGGGCCCTCAGTGGGCCGTCGCGCCCCACCAGAACTGGAAGGCCAGATAGGCGGGGAGGCAGACCATGTAGACCTTGGAGACGGCCTCGGCGAGCCGGACGGCGACGACCCGGGTGCGGTCGGGCTCGGGCGAACCTTTCCTGGACATGAGGCGGCTGTAGCGGTCGTAGGCGTGGCGGGCGCGACCGGCGGCGTGGAGCATGATGACGAGGATCGCCAGGCCGAACGGGTCGATCAGCGCGACCAGCCATCCGAAGATGAAGCCGAGGCTCGCCTGCGACGGCATCGACGCCAGGCCGCCGACGATCAGGCCGACGTGCGTCGCCGCCCCCAGCGTTAAGAAGCTCCAGGACGCCGCCCGCACCATCTGGGGCCATCGCAGCCATCGCAGGCAGCAGGCCATGACCAGCGGCCAGGCGCCGAGGAGGAGTCGCGTCCCGTAGACCTTCGCGAAGGTCGCGTCCGATCCCGGGTCGCGCGAGCGCTCCAGGCCGACGATGATCGCGGCCGAGACCACCGAGAGGACGGCGAAGATGGCCAGCATGACGAGCATCAGCTTGCCCACGCGCCCCGTCTCCTGGTCGAACCAGAGCCGGCGCATCTCGCGGCGGCCGGCGGCGTCGCGGGTGCGGACGGCCGTCCCGGACATCACGCGGACGGTCCGGTCGAACATCGGGACGCGGCGGGACTGGACGTCGACGACGGCCTCGGCGTCCATGCCCGAGGCCACCATCTTGAGCGCGGCCTCGGTCGCCTTCGCCCCCTTGAGCCGGACCTCCACCGGGCCGAGGACCTGGTAGCCGACGTTGGGGCGATCGCGGATCACGATCACGTCCTTCGCCTGTATCCCGCCCTTCGCGCCCGGGACCGCCTCGGTCCGGTCGCCCAGCAGCTCCTCGAACTTCGCCTTCCACGGCTTCGATCGCCGCCAGGAGTTGAACCGCATGTCGACGGTCTCGACCCACGACTCGCCCCGGTATTCAACGCGGATCGAGCGGCCGAAGTCGATGGGCTCGGCGGACTGGATCGAGCCGAGCGGCCAGCGCGTCACCTCGTCCTCGTAGCAGGACCAGAGGTCGGAGGGGGTCAGGAGCCAGTATTCCTTGCCGGTGACGAACTCGAACCCGCTCGCGCGGGCCTTGAGCGCGGCCTGGAGCAGGACCTCGGGGGCCTCGACGGCGTCGCTGACGTACTGGCAGCCCATCTCGCGGGCGAACGCCTCGCACGAGGCGAAGCGGCGGTTGGGGTCCTTCTCCAGCGTCTGCATCAGGGCCTTCTCGACCCTCGGGACGATCCCGGCCATCACCTTGCGGGGGGGCGTCGGCGCCGCCTTGCGGTGCATCTCCAGCAGTTCGGACGGGTCCCGCGACAGGAACGGGCGGCGGCCCAGGAGCATCTCGTAGACGATCACCCCCAGGGCGTACTGGTCGGTGCGGCCGTCGGGGGGAAGCTCGGCGCACTGCTCCGGCGCGGCGTAGGCGGGCGTGCCGGCGAACCGCCAGTCCTGCTCGCGGTCGAACTCCTTGGCGAGCCCCAGGTCGAGGATCTTGAACTGGCCCTCGGGCGTGACCCGGATGTTGTCGGGCTTGAGGTCGCGGTGGACGACGCGCCGGGCGTGGGCGAAGTCGAGCGCCTGGGCGATCGGGGCCAGGAACAGCAGGGCCTCGTCGAGCGGCAGCCGGCCGCCGCGCTTCGCCAGGAAGTCGCGGAGCGACTGGCCGGGGACGTACTCGAAGACCGTGTACGGCCGGCCGCCGTGCAGGCCGAAGTCGTACACCGCGGCGATGGCCGGGTGGTTCAGGCTGGCGCCCAGCCGGGCCTCGGCGGTGAAGAGGCGCTCCATCAACTCCTGCTCGGCGGGCGAGCGATGGCGGCGGCCGGGGAGCATCACCTTGATCGCCACCGAGCGCCGGAGCCTCCGGTCCATCCCCAGGAAGACCAGGCCCATGCCCCCCCGGCCCAGCACCTGGACGAGTTCGTAACGATCCTGGAGCACGGCCCCGGGCGCGAACGGGACGAGCCGGGGGTCGGCGGGGTCGGCGACGCGGAGGTCGAGCTTGCCGTCGGCCCGCATGCCGACGTAGCTGACGGTGCGGTCGTCGTCGCGCGAGGTGGTGGCGTCGTGGTCGCCGGTCGGCGTCGAGTCGGGAGAGGGCTGGAACGAGCCGGTGGGCGTCGAATCGGGAGAGGGGGCCTGGGGCGCGACGGGGCCGGCGAGGTCGCTCGCGCGGGACGTGGTCCTGAGCCTGGTGGGGAGGAGGCGGACGGTGGGCGAGAGGATCGCGGTCGGCTCGTCGTTGAGGTCGTAGACGTCCGCGACGTCGCCCGCGGAACCGGCCGGATCGGCACCCCGGACCCGCTGTTCGGCCCCGCAATTGGGGCAGCGCACGAGCCGTCCCGCGCCGTCGACCTCGTTCCCCAGGTCCCGACCGCAGAGGACGCAGGCCATGGCCATCAGGAATCCCCCCTCCCGCCGAATTCGAGCGCATTGCGGCCACAATGCAGGATATTTGCATGAAAACGCCGAACCATCCTGGATAACCCGCGGGGACGGCCGCCACCCCGGAATTGGGGATGGCGAGGGACGCTGTGGGGCGCAGGCGACGGCCTCCGCGGACGGCGGCAGGGTGTGCCTTTGGAATTTAGCGGTCGGCGTCTTCCCCCCTCGCGGGGAAAGACAGACCCCACAGGGGTCAGATGAGGGGGACGCGAAGCGCGGGCACCGTCGGGATTCGAAGGCCCGCCCGACCGGCTCGGGGTCCCGACGGCTTTCTCGCTCGTCCTCCCCCTCATCCGGCCCTGCGGGCCACCTTCCCCCGCCAGGGGGGAAGGCCGATACGATGCCCACCCCACCCGACGCGATTCGCCAAAATCCAAAGGCACACCCCGGCGGCAGGACCGGTTGACAGGATCCGGGGATCTGATAGAGTCCCGCCGCACGTCGCGTCCGCAGGACGTGGACGGGTGGACGAGACTTCTTGAGACGACAACCGCGAGTTCTTCGCCCCGTTCGGCGGCTGCGGTCGAGGCGCGTGCTCGGGCGATCCCACGGATGGTGAACGCATACCGGCGCGCGTTTCCTTTGACGGGCGAGGGTGAATCATGGACGACGTCCCCGCCGGTCCGGCGAGCGCGGGGCCGGGGAGGCCGTCGCTCTCGGTCGTCGTGCCCGTCCACAACGGGGGCGAGGACTTCGGGCGATGCCTCCGCCGGCTTCGTGAATCTTCCTGGGCCTATGATGAGCTGCTCGTCGTGGACGACGGGTCGACCGACGGCTCCGGCGAGCTGGCGGCCCGCCACGGCGCGGCCGTGCTGGCCCACGGCCGGCCCCTGGGCCCGGCCGCGGCGCGGAACCTCGGGGCCGAGGCCGCCTCGGGCGACCTCATCTTCTTCCTCGACGCCGACGTCGCCGTCCACCCGGACGCGATCGGCCGCGGGATGGCGCGGTTCCTGGCCGACCCGGGCCTGACCGCCCTGTTCGGCTCGTACGACGACCGGCCGACGGCGCCGGGGCTGGTCAGCCGGTTCCGCAACCTGCTGCACCACTACGTCCACCAGCGCGGCGACTTCGTGGACGACGCCCGCCCGGCCCACACGTTCTGGACCGGTTGCGGCATGATCCGCCGGGCCGAGTTCCGCGAGTTCGGCGGCTTCGACCCCCGGCTCTACGCCCGGCCGTCCATCGAGGACATCGAGCTGGGCTACCGCCTGACCCGCGCGGGCCGCCGGATCGTCCTGGCCCGCGACGTCCTGGCGACCCACATGAAGCGCTGGACGCTGTTCGACATGGTCCGGACCGACGTCTTCCGCCGCGGCGTGCCGTGGATGCTCCTGATGAAGCGGAGCGGGACCGTCGAGACCGACCTGAACGTGCAGCTCGGCCAGAAGCTCTCCGTGGCGGCGACCGGCGGCCTGCTGCTGGCGACGGCCGCGACGGCGCTCACGCCCTGGGCTGGGCCGGCGGCGCTGGGGTGCGCGGCGGCGGTCGGCCTGCTCAACAAGGACCTGTACCGCTACCTGGCGAGGCGTCGCGGGGCGGCGTTCGCGGCGGGCTCGTTCCCGCTCCACCTGGTCTATTTCGTCTGCTGCGGCGCGTCGGTGGTGATCGCCCTGGCGCGCTGGCACGTCGTCGACCGTCGGCTCCGGGCGACGGCCGACGGCCGGGTCGACCGCGGCGGGCGGCCCATCCCCACGCCGGCCTGGCGGCGACTGGCACGGAGGCTCCAGCGATGGACGACGCGATCCGGGTAGCCGTGGTGCAGGGCGACCGACGCCGGGGCGCCGTGGCGCAGGCCCTGGCGCTGATCGCCGACGACGTCCGCGCCGCCGTCCAACGCTGCGGGTCCGCCGCGGTCGCGCCGACGCTCGACGAGCTGGGCCGCGCGTGGGCCTCGACAGACCGCGACGCGCTGTCGGCGACGGTCGACGCCCTGGCCGCCGCCGGGGCCGAGACGATCGACGTGGTCGCCTCCAAGGCCGACGCGAGGCCGTCGGCCTCCTCCTGTTTCGAAAGCCTGGGCTACGTCGCCGAGACCGACGGCCGGCCCGTCGCCTACCACGACCTCGACGCCGAGGCCGACGCCTGGGCGGCGCGCGACGCCGGGCCGGGGTCGCTGCGGGTTTCGAAGGCGTTCGTCGAGTCGGGTTGCCGCGTGTCGCTGGCCGTCGCGAAGACCCACGGGACGTTCCGGCTGGGGCTGGGGCTGCCGGGGTTGGCCTCGATCCTCCACCGCGACGACCGCCGCTTCGACGACGACGCGTGCGCCCGCCGCATCCCCGCGCGGCTGGTCCCGGCGTGCTCGTCGCTGGAGACCTGGCGCGGGCGGGTGGCGCGGAGCTGGCTGAAGCTGCGATCGATCGGCGGCGGGATGCGGCCGACCGGCGCGGAGCGGCGGCGGCTCGACCGCGCCGGCCGCGCGGTGGAACGGCTCATGGCCCTGGCGGCGGTCGCCGCGCCTCGGATCAGCGTGGTCGACGGCTTCACGGGCATGCACGGCCAGGGGCCTCGGCTGGGGACGATGCTGCGGCTGGGGACGGTGATCGCCGGGACCGACCCGGTGGCCGTCGACGCCGTGGCCGCGGCGATCATGGGCTTCGACCCGCTCGACGTCGCCTATCTGCGGCGGGCCCAAACGGCCGGGCTGGGCGTGGCCGACCTGGCCGCCATCACGATCGTCGGCGAGCCCTGGTCCCAGGTCCGCCGCCGCTGCCGCCGCCACGCCGCCGACCGGCTCCTCCGCCTGGTCTCCACCGGCGTCGCGGACGCCGACGGCGCGCCCGCCCCCCACTTCGCCCGCCGTCGCCGCCGCTCGCGACGGTCGTCGCGCGTCTGAGCCATCGGGACTCCACCATGCGCATCGGCTTCGACGGCACCTGCCTGGCCAATCGACGCGGCTTCGGCCGGTTCGCGCGGCGGCTCCTCGCGGCGTTCGCCCCGATGGCCTCGGCGCGCGGGCACGAGGTCGTCGTCGCGATCGACGGGCCGTCCGCGGCCGGCGTCGAGTTGCCCGTGGAAGCGACGCCTCTGGTCGTCGGCCAGCGCCAGGCTCCCAGCGCGGCGGCTTCGTCGAAGGGCCGGCGCGGGGTGCTCGACATGCTGGCGATGGGCCGGGCCGTCTCGCGCGCGGGGCTCGACCTGATGTACTTCCCCGCGACCTACAGCTTCTACCCGGTGTGGGGCGTCCCTCGCGTCGTCGTCACGATGCACGACACGCTCACGATGGAGCACCCGGGGCTGGTCTTCCCCTCGTGGCAAGGCCGGCTGGCGTGGTCGCTCAAGGAGGCCGTCGCGATCCGCTCAGCCGACCGGATCGTCACCGTCTCCGAGACGTCGAAGCGTTACCTCATGGACCGGCTCCGATGCGACGAGGGCCGCCTGCGCGTCGTCTCCGAGGCCGCCGACCCGGCCTTCGGGCCGATCGCGGTCGAGGAAACGGCGACGGCCGCCCTGATGCGTTGCGGCGTGCCCGCCGACGCGCGATACCTCCTCTACGTCGGCGGCCTGAGCCCGCACAAGAACCTGCCGAGGCTGGTGGAAGCCTTCGCGCGGGCCGCCGCGCCGACCGATTTGCTCGTGCTCGCGGGCGACTTCCACGACGTCTTCCACACCCACGTCCCGGAGATCCGGGGGGCGATCGAGCGGGCCGGGCTGGGGGATCGGGTGGTGCTGACGGGGTTCGTCCCGGACGAGGACCTGGCGGCGCTCTACGGCCGGGCGTACGCGCTGGCGTTCCCGTCGCTGCTGGAGGGTTTCGGCCTGCCGGCGGTGGAGGCGATGGCCTGCGGCTGCCCGGTGGTCGCCAGCCGCGCGGGGTCGCTCCCCGAGGTCGTCGGCGACGCGGGCGTCTTCTTCGACCCGCTCGACGTCGCCGACATGGCCCGGGGCCTGCGCGAGATCCTCGACCACCCCGCCCGCCGCGACGCCCTGGCGGCCTCGGCCCTGCGACGGGCCGCGACGTTCGACTGGGACCGATCCGCCGGCGCCTTGCTGGCTTGCGTCGAGGAGTTCGGACCCGGGCGGGGGCGGTCGCGGCGTCGGGCGAGGGCGACGACCGCGTCGGCGCGATGAGAACCGGGGTTGAAGGAAACTCCCGTCGCTGCGCATCGTAGGAATCGAAGCCGGGGCCCGGGAGGACGACGCGATCGCCAGGCCGATTTCGACCTACGCTTGAGTTGGAACGAACTTCCTGGAGCCATCCCCTTGCTGCCCACCCTGCTGTTCTACGCGGCGTTCGCGATCGGCGAGGCGGCCTGCGTCGCCTACGCGATCAACGTGATCCACGGCTACCCGTGGAGCGTCAAGTGGACCGAGAAGGCGACGCTCGTCGTCCTCGCCATCATCGGGGCCGGATCGGCCGAGTTGACGCGGCGCTACTGGATGGTGCCGGTGTCGGAATGGCCGCCGGCCCTCGTCGCGTTCGCGGCCGGCTGCTGCGCCATGGCCCTGGTGGTGCTGCCGCTGGCGACGTACGCCAGGGCGCGCCGGGCCCGGGTCGCCGCCGCGATCCCCAGCGAGCGTCGGGGGGCGTTGCTCTCAGATCCGCCCGCGTCGTTCATCGGCGACGGCCCCAACGCCTGGATGCTCCGGCTGCCGGGGAACACGTCCCTGAACCTGGAGTCGCACGACTGGTCCGTGCCGATCCCCGCGCTGCCGGAGGAGATGGACGGGCTCTCGATCCTCCACCTGACCGACCTGCACTTCTCGCGGGCGTACAGCCGGCGCTACTTCGAGGCCGTCTTCGCCGCCGCAGCCGAGCTGCCGGCGGACCTGGTCTGCATCACCGGCGACCTGATCGACGACCCGGCGTGCATCGAGTGGATCGGGCCCTTGCTGGCGAGCCTCCCCGGCCCGTCGGGACGGTACGCGATCCTGGGGAACCACGACCACCACCACGACGTCGACGACATCGCCGCCGCGGTGGCCGACGCCGGGTACGAGGTGCTCGACGGCCACGCGACGACCGTCGAGGTCAACGGCCGGCGGCTGGCGATCGGCGGGACGTGCGCGCCCTGGGGCCCCGGCATCCCGGACGACGCGATCCCCTCGGCCGACTTCTCGCTGCTGATGAGCCACACGCCGGACCTGGTCTACAGGTCGGCGAAGCAGGGGTGGGACCTGATCCTCTGCGGCCACAACCACGCCGGCCAGGTCCGCCTCCCCGTGATCGGCCCGATCCTGATGCCCAGCGTCTACAGCCGGCGGTTCGAGCACGGCTTCTTCCGCGTGCCGCCGTCGTTGATGTACGTCAGCCAGGGCGTCGGCTGCAAGCACCCCATCCGCTACGGCTGCCACCCGGAGATCAGCCGCTTCACCCTCAAGCACGCCCCGTCCGCCGCCCCCCGCGACCGCATCGGCCGGGGCCACGCAACCGTGGGGGCGTGAGCGCGGCGAGCCGACCGGCGAGGACGTTCAGCGGATCAAATCCTCGATCGCCTCCATCAGCGCCGGAAACCTTCGCTTCGCCGCGTGGTAAAGCAAGGCCGCATCGACGACCGCGATCACGCGGGCCGTCTCGGCGACGACCGGTTCCGCCAGGCCCGCGGCGACCAGCCAGGTCGTGACCTCGCGCCAGGACCACTTCGTCTTGTACCCGGAGATCGAGAGGGGGAAGTCCCCCGGCCCGACCACCCCATCGACGAGGTCTTGGATCTCCTGGCGGGACTTCCCGAGCCGCTCGGCCATGGCGGCCAGGTCGACGTCGTCCCCCTCCTCGATCCGCTCGACCTGATACCCCGCCTTGCGGACGTCGGCGATTGCGGAAAGGACCGCCGCCTCGACCGTCTCCGCCTCACGGTCGAACACGATCCTCAATCGACAGCCCGTTGTACCCACGAGCGCATCGTCGCAACCTGCTTCGTAGAACGCATCGACCATCTCGTTCTTAGGTCGTCTCATTCCCCTTTCAGTATCAACGTGAATCTAACCCCGTCGCTGCGTCGCCGTCGCCCGGCGGGATCATCCCGCCGGGCGACGGCCAAGGGCTCGCTCAACGGAACTCGCCCGCGGCGGCGCCGGGGGCCTGCTGAGGGGGGGCCTGGTAGCGGTTCTGGAGGCGCTCGATCTGCTTCAGGTTGTTGCTCCGGTTGAGCGACCGGATGTTGGCGTCGAGCGACTGGCTCTCCTCCTTGGGCTTCTCGGCCTGGTCGGCGGGGGCGTTGGCCTGCGGGGGCTGGCCGAGGTAGGTCGCGCCGCGGTGGAAGGCGTACTCGGACGCCCCCTTGCGGACGACCACGGTGGCCGCGCCGTGGAGCCCTTCGGCCGAGTAGACGCCGCGGAGGTCGGTCTCGCCCGAGCGGAACTCGGGGTCGGCCGCGCCCACGACCTTCACCTGCACGCGGCTGGCCGGGGCCTTGGTGCGGGCGTCGCGGACGACCGCTCGCACGCGGCCCGGCCCCGCTTCCTCCAGCACGTCGACCTCCAGCGGCGAGACCAGCACGACGCCCGACGCGTACAGGTCGCCGCCGCGGATCATCACCAGGTACGCGCCGTGCTTCGTCAGCGGCAGTTCGATCGCCTTCGTCCTGTCCTCGTAGTCGTCGCCGGAGCCGAGCGAGACCGTCTGTTCGAAGACCGGCGTGATCCCCGCCAGGTCGACGCCGGCGATGGCGTCGAGGTTGCGGCGGGCGAGGTAGAGCTGCATCAGGTCGACGGGGTGGACCGTCACGTCGACGCTCGGGATGTTGCGATACGTCAGCATGATGCGAGCCTTGCCGTCGGCCTGGGCTTGCGGCTCGATCCCGACGTTTTGCAGCCCCGCGCCGGCGACGGCCGGCTCGGCGGGCGGGCGGACGACCGTGACTTCGTCGACCTTCAGGCCCTTGCGGGTGTAGTAGGCCACGGCGTCGGCCGCGTCGGTGAAGCGGTCGGCGGCCTGGCGGTAGTAGTCCAGGGCCTTGCCGAACATCCGACGGGCGTCGAAGATCTGGCCCAGGATGAAGACCGCCTGCCATTTGTTCGGGCTCGGGGCCTCGACGCCCGAGGCGTCCTTGTAGGTGGCCCTGGCGATGGCCTCGGCCAGCGTCACGGCCTCGTCGTAGCGGCCCAGGTGGAAGTCGGCGAGGGCCTGGCTGTACTGGAAGCTGTCCAGGAACGTGCTCTTGGGGTACATCGCCGCGTAGCGGGCCGCGGACTTCACGACGGCCGGATAGTCCTCCAACTCCAGCATCGTCCCCAGCAGGGCGAGGCTCGCCTCGTCGGCCGTGGGGTTGGTCGGCGACTGGGCGAGGAACGTCTGGATCATCCGCGCCGCGTGGAGCAGCAGGCCCGACCGCGTGACGCCCGCCACGGCCATCTTTCGGCGCAGGAGCGGGTCGTCGAGCGATCGCGTCGCGGCGTCGGCCACGATCTGCGACAGGCCGAAGAAGTCGGTCTCGATCGACGGCGTGTTCGGGTACTGCCGCCACAGGTCGACGAGGTAGGCCGTCGCCTCCAGCGGCTCGCCGCGCTGGCGGAGCAGCTCGCCGACGCGGGCGTCTTCGAGGTAGCTGGCCTCGATAAGCCCGCGCCAGACGATCATCGCGCGCTCGTGCTCGTCGATGTCGCGGTACGCCTTGCCGATCGCCTGGAGCTGGTCGAACGTCAGGATCAGCTCGGGCGAGCGCTCCTTGACGACCTCGAAGTCGCGGACGACCTTGCGGGCGTCGCCGCCGGCGATGTTGACGAGCAGCCGCATCCGCGCCGCGTCCTTGGCCACGTCGTCGCGGAGCGTCCAGTCGTTGAAGAGGGTCTCGAGCGGAGGGCCGGCCTCGGCGAGCCGGCCGGCGTCGAACAGGGCCTTGCCTCGGGCGTACAGCTCGTCGGGCGTGGGCCGGATCACGTCCGGGTCGGGCTCGTCGGCCGTGCGGACGTCGAACGCGCCGGGCGCGCCGACGTGGAATCGACCCGGCTCGTCGACGCTCCGGACGCTCGCCGGGAGCGTGCGGAACTTGCCGGGGAGCATGCCGTAGACGTCGTACTGGATCCCGCCCGGGTTGCGGTCGGGCGGGAAGTAGAAGGTGAGGAGGCCGTCGGCGTAGGTATACGACGCGGCCGATGAGACGACGGAGTCCTCGATCAGCGTCGTCCCGGCCGGGAGCGGCTCCTCGACCACGAGGAAGTCGCGGTCCCACTCGGGCGTCTCCGACGGGATGTTGCGCCAGACGACCAGCCCGACGCGGGCGCGGCGGCCGAGGTACGTCCCGGTGGCGACGTTCTCGAAGGTCGACGGGTTGACCGCGGCGGCGAAGCCGACGGGGAGCTTCTTGCCGTCCAGCTCGGGTTCGGCCGGCCAGTAGACGCGGCGATCGACGAACGCCGGGCGGTCGTTGCGGTCCTGGTCCGGGCCGAAGTCGCGGGCGAAGCCCGTCAGCGCGACGGCGTAGTGGAAGGTGCCGCGGCCCTCGATCGAAAAGGCGACGCGGTTGGCGTCGCCGGCCTTCACGGCGTCGGCCGGCACCGCGACCTCGACGGCCTCGGCCGCGCCGGGGACCTCGACCTCGGAGACCTTGCGGTCGTTGACGGCGATCGTCAGCCGGTAGCGGTCGTCGCCGCCGGCCGCCTTGCCGTGGAACGCCGCGAGCGCCGCGACGGCCGGGCCCCGGGCCTTCGACGGGTTCCAGCCCAGGCCGAAGCGGTGGGCTTCCAGCCACGCGACGCCCCGCGCCGCCTCGTCGGCCTGGGGCCGGATCCGGGCGAAGGCCAGCGCCGCGAGGGCCGTGGTCTCGGCCGTGGACCGGACGCCGGCCGACTGGCCCGAGCCCTCCCAGTACAGCCGCGGCGTCTGTCCCGGCGCCGGCGTCTCGGCCTTGGCCTTCGGCCCCAGGATCGCCAGGGCCTCGGCGGCCAGCTCGGGCCGGCCGAGGTTCGCGAAGGTCAGGGCCAGGTGGGCGAGCGCGGCGTTGGAGAGGCCGGCCCGCTCGCGGTTCAGGCTGTTGGCCGCCTCGAACCCGGCGCGCTTCCGCAGGCTCAGGGCGTGGAGGATCGCGGCGCGGGCGTCGCGGTCGCGGGCGTTGGTCCCGGCCATCGCGGCCTGGAGCCACGCCGTCGCCTTGTCGCAGACGGAAGGCTCGGGGAGCAGGCCCAGGTCCTCGGCCGTCGCGAGCGCCCAGAACGCGGAGGCGGTGGTGAACCGGTCGCTGCCGGACACCTGCTTGTTGTTCTCGGGCCGGTCGGGCGCGGCGGCCATCCAGCCCCAGCCGCCGTCCTCGCGCTGGGCGGCCGTCAACTGCGAGACGAGCCCCTGGATCCGGCCGACGAGCCGCTGCGCGTCGCCGGGGCTCGCGGGCTGGGCCTTCCGAAGGTACGCCAGGGCCGACGTCGCCGCCAGCAGGTCGGCCGCGCGGTCGGCGGTGGTGTCGGGCGGGAAGCAGGACCAGAGGGCCGAGCGATCCTCGCGGAGCGGCCGGACGTCGCGGCCCATCGCGATCTCCACGATCATCCGCTCCAGGCTCGGCGAGACGACGATCCGCATCGCCGGGTTCTCGTACGATCGACCTTGGGGCAGGCCGACGAAGACCGTCGCGCCGTCGGCGCTCGACCCGGAGGCCGACGCGAACGCCTGCACGCCCCACGGCCGGACGGGGACCGTCGCCGCGACCGAGTCCGACCGCTCGCCGAGCGTCGCCGACAGCGCCAGCGACAGCGGGCCCTCGCCCACCTCGATGGGGTCGAACAGCACCTCGTCGACGCCGTCCCCCTTCAACTCGACCGTCTTCGGGAACGTCTGCTCGCGGCCGTCTTTCACGGTCAGCTTGAGCGCAGCCGGCCCGGCGACGCCCAGGTGGTGGATCCTGGCGACGAACCGGGGCTTATCCCCCTGCGTCAGCGACGGCGGGACCTTCAGGTCGACGAAGAAGTCGCGGCGGACCTGGATGGACGACGTCGCCTGCCCGGCGAGCGTGTCCGCGCCCGTCACCCCCCGCGCCGTGATCCGATACTCCGAGAGCGACCCCGGCGCGGGGAACGTCACGCGGGCCTTGCCGTCGGCCCCGGTGACGACGGCCGGGTTCCAGTAGGCCGTCTCCACGAATCGCTCGCGCGGCGCCGGCCGGCCGTCTCCGATGCGAGCCTTTGAGAAGTCCTCGAAACTCTTGGCTTCGACCGTTGACTCGGCCCAGAGGCCCGGGGTCGCCGGCTGATCCTTCCGGTCGAGTTTGTCCCTGCCCTCATACTCGTCGAGGTCGTCATTCGCGTCGCCGAGGGCCATGGGGGCCTTCCCGGACCGCTTGCGGGCGAAAGCGAGATGTTCGCCGCCGATCGCGCCGCCCATGCCTCCCATGCCGCCCCCCCCGCCCGCCATCCTCCCCATCGCCTGGCCCGGCATGGGGGCCTGGTTCTGGCCCATCTGAGTCCCCATCATCCAGGCCCGGTCCTGCGGCTGTCCCTGGGCCACGTCGAACAGCCGGCGGCGCACCTCCTCCGCGCTCGCGGCGTTGGCGACCGCCGCGGCCTGGCGTTCGGCGTCTTCGACGACGGCCTGCGAGACGGCCGTGGTGGCCGGCGTGTAGCGGAACGTGTTCGTGGAGGAGACGGTGAACGCGCCGGTCCGCTTCTGGTCGTAGAAGAAGCGGCCGATGTCCGGCAGCGGGTCGCCGAACCGCCGCAGCAGCGAAATGTCGACCACCGCCAGCGACAATTCCGCCGCGACCGGGCGGCCGAGTTGGTCGACGGTCGTCACGTCCACCTCGACCGCCTCGCCGGGGCCGAACTGCGGCTTCGCGGGCGTCACGGTCACGCGCAGGTCGCGCTCGACGGCCAGGTCGAGCCGCGCGTCGTCGAGGCGGTCGCGCCACATGCGGGTCGCGGTCAGGGTGAAGTTCGGGAACTGGGAGCCGTCGACCTCCCAGGCGAGTTCGTTGTCGCCGTCCTTCAGGGTCACGATCTTGTACGAGAGGATGCGGTCGGCGTCCCAGGTCAGCAGCGCGGGGCCGGTCCGGCCGCGGCTGTGGAGGTTCACCTTCGCGGGCTCGCCCACCTTGAACGAGGTCCGGTCGGCGATGAGCCGGAGCGTCGTCGCGTCCTCCTTGCCCGAGACGTACAGCGAGCGGTCGGCGACGATCGCGTTGCCGAAGCGGTCCGTGCCGGCGACCCGGACGACGAACCGGCCGCCGCGGTCGTCGGCGGCCTGGAACGCGACCGAGCCGCGGCCCTGCGCGTCGGTCTTGAGCGCCTTCTTCTCCACCTCGCGCTCGACGGCCCGGCCGTGGTCGTCGACGATCTTGATGAGCGCCGCGGTGAGGTCTTGCGCGACGGGCGCGCCGAGGGCGTCGAACGTCGTGGCGTGGACGGCGAAGGTCTCGCCGTCCAGGTAGACGTCGCGGTCGGTCGCCACGCCGATGCTGAACCCTTCCACGACGACCACCAGCGCCGCGGCCGTGCGGACGCCGTCCTCGGGGAGCGACGCGACGACGCCGAGGCGCTGGGACTCGGCGAAGCCGCCGGTCGGGAACGCGACGTGGAATTTGCCCGCGGCGTCGGTCCGGCCTCGGAGCGTCCGGCCGTCGGGCAGCGCGGCCTCGACCGCACGGCCCGACGCCGGCGCGCCGTACTGGTAGCGGGCGACCACGTCGGCCTCGACCGTCTCGCCGCGGTAGTAGACGGTCCTCGGCAGGTCGACCGAGACGGCGATCGGCTGGAGCTGGTACGACTGGACCTGGAAGCCGCCCGCGAACTCGCTCTTGCCCGGCCGGAAGACGCGGACCTGGTAGGCGCCGGCGGGGGCCGCGGAGTCGATCGGCACCGACTCGTGGAACGTGCCGAACTCCGAGAGCGTCACGTCTCGCGCCGCGATCCGACGGCCGGCCGAGTCGAGCACTTCGAAGCGGTACGCCGCGCCGGGGGCGTTGTCGTACCGCCCGGCCTCGGCCTCGCGGACGACGCCGCGGATCATGGCCGTCTGGCCGGGCCGATACGCGGGCCGGTCCGTGTAGATGTAGGCCCGCGCCGCGAGCCCCTGCGACACCCCCTGCTGCACGCCCAGGTTCGACCCGGCGACGTGCGGGCCGTCGACGAGCAGGTACGTCAACCGGCCGGGCTCGCGCGCGGGCTTCCAGTCGTGGAGCAGGACGCCGTCGGGGCCGGTCTTCCCTTCCAGGATCACCTGGCCGCCGTCCGAGACCAGCACCCGCGCGTCCGGCCGCCCCTTGCCGGTGGCCATGTCCTGGGCGAAGACGAGCACCTGGTCGCGCGAGGTCTTCACGATCGCGTCCAGGTCGCTCGCCACCACCAGCGTCGTCGCCTGGAGCGTCTTCTGGTCCGTCACCTTCACGACGTACACGCCGGGGACGTCCAGCTTCTTCAGCGCGTAGTCGGCCTCGACGGGCTTGAGCCTGGCGAAGCCGGGGACGTCCTCGGTCCACTCGGCGTCGGGCGCGACCAGGCCGATGTCGAGCGATTCCACGTTCTCGAACCCGTGCTTCTTGCGGAAGTACGACTCCGCGTTGAGCTTGTAGGCCGTGAAAGTCAGCCGCTCCAGGTTCCGCGTGGAGACCTTCAGGGACGGCCCCTCGCCGCTGCGGAAGGCGCGAGGGGTGACGACCGTGAGCGCCTTCGCCTCCATCGCGGCGATCCGCTGGGCGGCTTCATTGGCCCAGGGCTGCGCCTTGATCTTCTTGTAGGTCTCGACGGCCTCGGCGAGCGTCCCCTTCTCGACCTCCTGGATCGTGCCGGTGAGGAACTGGGCGTGCGCGGCGGGCTCGGTCTCCGGGAACTTGCTGATCAGCGCGGCCCAGGCGGCGACCGCCTGGTCGAACTGCTTGTCGGGCAGGTGGCTCTGGCCCGACTGGAACAGGACCTCCGGCACGCGGGGGTCGAGCGGGTTCTGCGCGACGAACTCGGCCCAGACGGCGCGGGCGTCGCCGGCGCGGCCCAGGCGGACGAGGTCGACGGCCTTGGCGAGCCGAGCGTCGAGGATTGCGCGCTGGGCGTCGGCCCCCTGGGGGCCGTCCGGGAACTTCGCGAGATACCCCTGCCAGGCGGCAACGGCCTCGTCGAACTTCCCCTGCCCCAGCAGGATTTGGCCCGAGAGGAACGTCGCCGTCATCGCGAGCTGAGCCAGCTCTTTCTTGGCCTCGTCCGACTCCGCCTTGAAGCCCTCGCCCTTCAGGAACCGGGCGAAGGCGGCGAGCGCGGCGTCGGCCTGGCCCGCGTTCATGTTCGCCTGGCCGATCTCGAACGCGGCGCGGACGGCGCGAGGGTGGGCCGGATACGCCGCCAGGAACCGCTCCAGCGCGGAGACGCCCAGCGCCAGGCTGCGGGAGTCGTTAGGCGTCGGGATGCCGTAGGTGGACGGGATGGCGGCGAGGGCGTCGGCCCGGGCCCGGTCGTCGGCCGGGGTGCGGGCCTCGGGCTTCATCACCTCGACGTCGCGGGCCAGGTCCGACCAGGCGAGGCGGGCGTCCAGGGGGCGGCCGGCGTCGCGGAGGGACTCGCCGAGCGCGAAGCGGATCGCGGACCGCCCGGGGAGGTCCGGGTGGTCTTTCAGCCGGGCTTCCAGCTCCAGGACGGCCCTCGCGTGATCGTTCAGCAGGCGGCTGGCGCGGGCGATCTCGACGGTCAACTCGGCCTTCGTCGCGGCCCCCTTGGCGAGCAGCCGGGCCTGGTCCAGCAGGTCGCGGGCGGCCTGGGGATCGGGGGGCGTCACGGGGTCGTCGGGCTTGAGCAGGCCCCGGGCGAACGACTTGTAGACCTCGGCCAGCCGGTCCTTGCGTTCGTCGGCCAGCAGCGGGGCGGCCGACGCCCGCGCCAGCTCCTCGGCGCGGGCGGGATCGCCGGAGGCCAGCTCCAGGGCGGCCAGCTCGTAGCGGATCTTGGGGAGCCACACGCTCTTGGGGAAGTCCAGCATCGCCTTGCGGAGCGTGTCGCGGGCGGCGTCGCGGCGGCCGTCGAGCCGGTCGGCCACGGCGGATAGGAAGTCCAGGTAGGCTCGGTCGTCATCGGTGCCCGCCCGCTCGCGGAGGGCGGCCAGGGCCGGGCGGGCTTCGGCGAATTTGCGCTCCTGGAGGGCGGCCACGACGTCGCCGGGGACGGCCGGGGCGGCGGCGGGGGGGCTTCCCTTGGGCTCCTCGCCCCGGGCGGTCGAGGCCGCCGCGAGGATCGCGAGGGCGATCGCCAGGCCGTGCCGTTGCGGGATTCTGGGCGTCACGAGGTCGTCCTCCGCGATTGGACATGGGGAGAGGGTCGCCGGGCGCGTGGCGGACGCCCCCCTTTGGATGCGCAGGCCGCACGACGGTTCCGATCCGGCGCGGAGCCTACGGGATCCAACGTCGCAGGCGGCCCTTCCTTAGTCGAGGGGCTCGTCCGTCGGCCGAATCGCCCGGCGTGGGGGCGATCCTTGCCGCCTGCGCAAGAAATCGCGGCGAGCGTGACGCCGGTTGTCGGCCGATTGCGACTGGAATCCATAAGGCGTAAAGTCTGGGGGCTTCCCATGCGCCTCAAACCGCCGTCGAGGCGACGGACGGGCGAGGAGCCTTGAAACTCGGGCGACGAGACCTGCGGCCGGAGATGATGGTGGCGACATTCCTTCAGGGACTATGGCGAGGATTCCGACCGACGACGCGTCGGCCGGATCGTCGTCGATCGAACCCTGGTCGCTTCCAGACTTTCCGACTCGTCGAACCCCTGGAAGGCCGCGTGCTTTTGAGCGCCGACGCCGAGCCCGCGACGTCTCCGGGGATGATCGACGGCCTCGGGTTGATCGCCATCCCGCCCCCGGCGGTCGAGTTCGGCGGGATGACGGCGGAGGCGACGGCGTCCGATTCCGGCCCGCGTCCCCCCGTCGCGATCGGATTCGCGTCCGGGAGCGAGTGGAGGACCGATACGGCCGTCGCGCTCCTCCCCCTGGCGATTCGCACGTCGTCCCTGCTGGTCCAGGACGACGCGGGGAATTCGATCTGGTCGACGAGCGGGCCGGATGCGGCGACGCTCAACGCCCCGGCCACGACGGTCTGGCCGCAAATGCCCGCGGGGACCGATTTTTCGCCCGCGGAAGGATACGGGCCGCAGCCCGAGGTCGGCCCCCCATCGCCGGAAGAACTGGCCGCGACCCCCAGGATGCCGTGGACGACCAGCTATTCGTACACCGGCTCGATCGACGGCATGAAGTCGACCGCCCTGCGGATCCCCGTCGGGCCGTTCACCCGGACGCTGACCCTGGGCCTGACGCCGCAGGACGAGGGCGAGCCCTTCATGCCCCGGATCGATCAGGTCTTCCTGATCGGCCGGGGGGGCGAGATGCTGTCGCGCATCACCGGCGTCTCGATCCTCGGCGACGGCCCCTCCCAGACCCTCTATATCTCCATCAATGGGGCTCCGACTGGGGGCGAGATCGTCGTCCGGCTCGTGTCGATGGCCTCCCTCATGCCGAGCGGACCTGCAGGTCAGGTGACGGACGGGCCGGACGGCGTCGAGGAGACGGTCGACGACGAGGGCGACGCGTCGCCCTTGGACGGGACGTATTTCGAGCTGAGCATCCGGCGGAACGACGTCGGCGCCCCGGGCGGGGGCGCGTCGGCCACTGCTACTAAGGTGTCCGACGGCGGGACGCCCTACATCGTCACGCTCGGACGCACCGACGTCTCGACGGCGATCGGCCCGCTCGCGCCGGCCGCGGAGCCCGCGACGACGACGGCCTCGGAGAGCGGTCCTGGGCCCCGCGTCGCGGTCTCGACGACCTCGGGCGCCGCCGACGCCGACGTCGACCTGGCCGACGAAGGGCCCGTCGTGGTCTACCTCGGCCCGCTCGTGTCGCGCACGGCCGCGGCCCTGGGGCCCGTCCTGGCGACGACGTCCGACGAGCCCACGCCGACCGCCGGCCGCGGCCCGCGATCGCAGGGCGGCGGCCTGGCGGCCTTCGGGGCCGACCTGGACCTGGAGCTCATCCTGGCCGTCAAGGCCCGCGGCGATCGCGGCGGGCCCTCCGACGCCGACCCCGCCCTGACCACCCTGCGCGGGCCCGGCGGCGTCCCGATCGTGGTCGCCGGCCTCGGCGTCGGCGAGGGCTCGCGCGACGCCGACGACCTCGCCGCCAGCGCCGTCGGGGCCGCGCAGGAGGAGGCTCCCCTCCTGGCCGACGCCCTCGGCTCCGGGGCCGACGAGGCCGAGGTCGAGGTGGCCCGCGCCGGCCTCGCCACCCGCGCCCTGGGCTTCCTCATCGGGATGGGCCTGGCGTCCGGCCCGCTCTATCCCGACCTGATCGCCCTGGCCCGCCGGAAGTTCCGCCGCAGGCCCCGCCCCGCGAGGAGGCGGCGGACGGACGCCGGTTGAGGGGGCTGCAACGGGGCCGGCCTCATCGCCGGCCCAGCGTGACGTCGACGGCGCCGATGAGGCTGTCGCCCAGGCCCTTCTGCCGGATGGCCTCGACGTCCATCCGGCAGGACATCAGGGCGTCGACCACGACCGGGTCCCACTGGACGCCGCGGCCTTTGGCGAGGATCTCGTCGATCTGCATCGGCGAGAGTCGCTTGCGGTAGGGGCGGTTGCTGGACATCGCGTCGAACGAGTCGGCGACGGCGAGGATGCGGGCCTCCATCGGGATCTCCTCCCCTTCCAGGTGGTCGGGGTAGCCGGAGCCGTCCAGGCTCTCGTGGTGGTGGCGGACCCCCGGCAGGATGTGGCGGAGCTTCTTCAGGTCCTGGAGGATCGTCACGCCGATCTCGACGTGCGCCTGGATCTTGCGGTACTCCAGCGGCGTCAGCGGCCCCCCCTTCTTCAGCACCTCGTCGTCGATCCCGATCTTGCCGATGTCGTGCAGCAGGCCCGCCAGGTAGAGGTCGCTCCGCTTCTGCGGGGGCATCCCCATCTCCTCCGCGAGCCGGACGGCGATCCGGGCCACGCGCTCCGAGTGGCCCGAGGTGTACGGGTCCTTGGCGTCGATGGCCGCGGTCAGGGCGCGGATGATCCCGAAGAGGAGATCTTTCAGTTCCGCGTAGATCCGCGCGTTGTGCGACTGGGTGGCGATCAGCGAGGCGACATACTGGGCCCGCTCGACCTCCAGGGACCCGATCGGGCGGCCCTCGACCGGATTGACGACCACCAGGGCGCCGGCCGAGCCGGCCGCGACGGCCGCGAATCTCCGGACCGACTCCGGCGCGTGGACGGCGCGGGCGCCCGCCGGATCGTCGACGACGGCCACGCCGTCGCGGCCCAGGGCGGTGCCGAGGAGCCGATACGACCGCGGCGACATCCCCGGGATCTCCCCGCTGACGACGACGTCCTCGTGGTCGTCGGCCGGGACCCAGGCCGCGGCCCCGGCGCCGAGCGAGGCGCGGAGGACGTTGGTCGCCAGCGTTTGGAACCGCGCCGGGGCGTCGGAGATCTTCAGCCGGCGGATCAGGCGGCCGATCACGACGTGCTCGCCCTCCTCGCCCGACGGCTCCTCCTTGTCGGCCGGCCTCGGCCCGACGCCGGGCTGGCCGGTCCTGGCCCAGTCGCCCGCCGCCGAATCGTCACGCCACGCCCGCTCGGCCACTTCCGATCCCATGATCAACCCTCCCGCCGTCGGTCGCCGCGACCGGTGTCGGCCCGTGAACGCTCCATCCCCAACCATAGGTCACGTCCGGGCCCCGTGCCGACGAACCGGCCCTGGACGTTGCCCCGAGGCCACACCCTGGACAGCACCGCGGCGCGGGCCTACGGAGTTGGATGGACGCGCCTGGCGAGGGGCGAGGCGAGCGAGGGGGGATGGAGGAGGCTGGGGATGGCCGTGGACCGACCGGACGACACGCCGTTCGCCGACTGGGACCTGGAGTCCGAGCGGTCGCTCGACTCTTACCAACCCGCCCCGCACCGCGCCCTGCCGTCCCGGCCGGCCTCGGAATCGGCCGCCCGGGAGGCGGCGTTGGATTTCGAGGAGCCCATCTCCGCGTCCACGGCCTGGTCCGTGTCCTCGACCGGGCCCGCGCCCGGGCGGGGGGGCGGGGCCTCCGACCCGGAACTCCCCCGGGTGGGGGCGGAGGTGGGCGGATTCCGGTTGGTCGCCGAGTTGGGCCGCGGGGCGTTCGCCCGCGTCTTCCTCGCCCGCGAGGCCAGCCTGGGGGGGAGGCTCGTGGCCCTGAAGGTCTCGGCGGCCGAGGGGGACGAGCCCCAGGCCCTGGCCCGGCTCCAGCACGCGAACATCGTCCCCGTGCATTCCGTCCGGGACGACCCCGCGACCGGCCTTCGGCTGCTCTGCATGCCCTACTTCGGCGGCGCGAACCTGGCCCAGGTGCTGGAGGAGTCGTGGGCCGCTCGCGGGCCGGATTCGCGCGGCCGGAGCCTGGTCGACGCCCTCGACATGCTCTCTCGCCGGCTGCCGGCGCAGGCCGTCGAGTCGACCCGCCCTGCGCGGCGGCCCGATCCGTCGCGCGAGGGGGCCTCGATCCGCGTCGACCCGCCCGCGACCGCCCCCCGCCCCGCCCCCTCCTCGCCATCGGGGTTGGATCGCCCCTCGCGCCGGTTCGCCCCGCTCCGGCTGCTTCGCGAGCGGCGGGACGAGGCCGAGGGGGGTGAGGAGGCCCGGGACGAGCGGCTCCCGTCCCGCCGCTTCCTGCGCGGCGCCGACCCCGTGCGCGCCGCGGCGTGGATCGTCGCCCGGCTGGCCGAGGGGCTCGACCACGCCCATTCCCGGGGCCTGCTGCACCGCGACCTGAAGCCGTCGAACGTCCTGATCGCGGGCGACGGGACGCCGATGCTCCTGGACTTCAACCTCTCCGTGGACGCGGCGCCCGGCGGCGCGGGCGAGGACGATGAATCGGTCGCCCGGGCGATGCTGGGCGGCACCCTCCCCTACATGGCGCCCGAACACCTCGACGCCCTCGACCCGGAGGGGGCCACGCCGCCCGGCGCGGTCGACGAGCGGTCCGACCTCTATTCGCTGGGCCTGATCCTGTTCGAGATGCTCGCGGGCGAGCCGGCGTTCCAGAACCCGGCGGCCGGGGGCGGCTCGCTCGCGACGCTCCGCCGGATGCTCGCCGAACGGCGCGCCGGCGCGCCTTCGATCCGCTCCCGCCGCCCCGAGGTCCCCCCCAGCCTCGACGCCCTCGTCGCCAAGTGCCTCGACCCCGACCCGGGCCGTCGGCATCGCGGCGCGGGGGAGCTGGCGGAGGACCTGGGGCGGTTCCTCGAAGACCTGCCGATGAAGCACGGCCCGGAGCCCAGCCTGGCGGAACGGGCGCGCAAGTGGGCGCGGCGGCACCCCTCGGCCTGCTCGTCGTCCTCGGTCGCCTTCGGGGCGGTCGCCCTGATCGTCCTGCTGCTGTTCGGATCGTGGCAGGTCTTCGAGGCGATGCAGGGGCTGCACGCGCGGCTCAAGCTGCGACAGTTCCAGCGCGACGCCCTGGAATGCCGGTTCCTGCTCAACACGTTCGGCGACCCGTCCCGCGTCGGCCGGGGGCTCGACCTGGCCGCCGCGACGCTCGACGCCGCCGGCGTGGACGAGGCCCGCGGCGTCCTCGGCGGCGCCTGGACGCGCCGGCTCGGCGCGGACGAGCGCGGCGACGTCCGACGCTCGGTGGTCGAGCTGGTCCTCCAGTCGGCCCACGCCCGCGTCGTCCTGGCGAGGAAGGCCCCCGAGGCGGCCCGCCGCGACGCGCTGGAGGAGGCCGTCGCGCGGCTCGATGGGCTGGAGGAGGCCGCGGGCGACGCCCCATCCATCCTCTATCGCCGACGCGCCCGCTACCGGGCGGCGCTCGGCGACGCGGCCGGCGCGGCGGCGGATCGTCGCGAGGCCGAGGCCCGCCCCGCGTCCACCTGCCAGGACTGGACGGCGCTGGGCATGGTCCAGTTCGCCGACGGCGACCTCGCGGCGGCCGAGCGGTCGCTCCGCACGGCGACGGACCTCGACCTCACCTCGTTCTGGGCCTGGTTCGCGCTGGGGCACTGCCACTTCGAGCAGGGGCGGTTCGAGGACGCCGTCGCCGACTTCACGGCCTGCGTCGTCTCGCGGCCGGACTTCGCGTGGGGCCACTTCAACCGCGGCCTCGCCCTGGCCCGGGCCGCCCGCCCGCGCGAGGCGCTCGACGCCTACACCCGGGCGCTCGCCCTCGACCCGACGTTCGCCGAGGCCCGCGCCGACCGGGGGCTCGTCGAGCTGGAACTGGACCTCCCCGACCGGGCCGAGGCCGACCTGCGGGACGTCGCGCGCCAGGGCAAGGCCGACGCCCGCCTCGCCGCGGCCCTCGCCGACGCCCTCATGCGGCAGGGCAAGGGCGACGAGGCCGAGCGGCTGTTCGACGACCTCCTGGCCCGATCGCCCTCGCCCGACCTCCACGCGGCGCGAGGCGTGGTTCGGCTGGACTCCGACCCGGTCTCGGCGGCCCGGGATTTCCGGGCCGCGCTGGCCGAGGAGCCCGGACACGCCCTGGCCCACTACGGGATGGCGCGCGTCGTCCGCTCGCGCGACCGCGACGCGGCCCTCGCCCACCTGGACCTGGCCGTCGCGGCGGACCCGGGGCTGTACGAGGCGGTCGAGCTGCGGGCCCTGGAGCGGGCGCGGCGGGGCGACCGCGGGACCCTGGACGACGTCGACCGCCTGGTCGCCAACCCGACCCCCAACCGCCTCTACAACGCCGCGTGCGCCCTGGCGATCCTGGGCGACGCCCCCCGCGCCGTCGACCTGCTGGGCCGCGCGATCCGCTCCGGCTTCCCCGCCGACCGGGCCGCGATCGATCCCGACCTGGCGTCCCTCCGCGGCCGGCCCGGCTACGCCGCCGCCCTGGCCCGAAAGCCCGTCACCGGCCGATGAGGAGGCTGAGCGGGCGTTCGAGGCCGTGGGCTTCCATCAGGACGGCGTCGTCCAGGATCGCCCGCGAGGGCCCGTCGGCGACGACCTTGCCGGCGTCGAGCAGCACGGTGCGCGGGCAGACCTCCAGGACCATCTCCAGGTCGTGGGTGGCGATGAGCTTGGTGGCCGTGAGCGAGCGGATCAGCTCGATGAACCGGCGACGGCCCCGAGGGTCGAGGTTCGCGGTCGGCTCGTCCAGGACCAGCACCGAGGGCTCGCACGCCAGGACGCCCGCCAGGCAGACGCGTTTGCGCTCGCCGAAGCTCAAATGATGCGGCGGCCGATCGGCCGCCTCCGCGAGCCCCACGCGGTCCAGGCATTCCATCGCCAGCCGTCGGGCCTCGCCCTTGGCCATGCCGAGGTTCAGCGGGCCGAACGCCACGTCCTCCAGGACGGTCGTCGAGAAGAGCTGGTCGTCGGGGTCCTGGAACAGCAGCCCGACCTTGCGCCGGACCGCCGCGCCCTCGCGGGAGGCGTCGAGGCCGTCGATCCAGACCGACGGCGCGGGGCGGCGGCCGATCCCGCGACGGCCGGGGAGCAGGCCGTTCAGGTGGAGCAGCAGCGTGCTCTTGCCCGCCCCGTTGGGGCCGACGAGCGCGGCCGACTCGCCGGCGGCGATGGCCAGGTCGACGCCGTCGAGGGCGCGACGGCCGTCGGGATAGTCGTAGGTCAGGCCCGCCAGGCGGACGGCGGGGGCGGGCGAGGGGTCGGTGGCCACGGGTCAGTCGTCCAGGGTCCGCAGGGTGCCGTCCCATCCCCGGGCGGTCATCGCCGCGAAGACGCGCTCCTCGCGGTCCAGGGCGCGGCCCAGCAGCGCGCCGATCAGGCTCGCGAGCGACCCGAAGCCGGGCCCGCGGCCGAAGGTGCGGGCCCGCCGCGCCGTCGTCATCCGGCCCAGCTCGTCGCGGAGGACGAACAGGTAGCGATACATGAAGGCCAGCGTCGAGGCCAGCGCCGCGGGCATGCCCAGGCGTCGCATCGCCGCGAGCAGGTCCGTCCAGGGGGTGGCGTGGGCCATCGTCATCATGGCGACGAACGCCAGGCTGTTCCGCGCCACGAGGTCCAGCGCCGCGATCCGCCAGGGCAACGCCGAAGACTCGGCGACCCTCCCCGCGGTCAGCACGGCGAGGAAGCCGAGCGCCGGCGCGAAGGCCAGCCATCGCGCGAGCAGCTTGATCGGGGGCGTCTTCGACGCGACCACGACGGCCGCCAGCGCGATCCCCAGCCCGGCGAGGTATCGCCACGAGCCCGGCGGCGCGACGACCACCGCGACCACGAATCCGACGGCCGCGATCAGCTTGACCCGCGCGTCCACGCGGCGGGGCGGCCCGTCAGGCGGCATCGGCCCAGGCCCCCCGCTTCGCGTCCCCCGCGGAGAACACCCGGGCCATCGCCCAGGCGAAGCCGAAGACCACCAGCGTCCCGACGACGCCCGCCGCGGCCGTCGCCGCCTTCACCTGGTCGATCCCCCCGAACCCGGCCGGCACCGGGGCCTGGTAGTCCGGCATGGGCGAGCGCACCAGCGGCGGGGCCTCCTCGTCCGGCAGGAATCCGAACATCGAGCCGACGTACTCCAGGCCGTCGGGCGACTCGGCGGCGAACGGTGAGGCGAACGCCGCGACCGCCAGCGCGATCCCCAGCCCGGCGACGGCCGGCGACAGCCATCCCGGCATCCGTCGCGGAAGCTCGTCCTCGTTCGTCCCGCCTTCGATCAACTCCGGGCGGGTCAGCAGCACGAACCGGACGACCAGGCCCGTGATGAGGGCCTCCCCCACGCCGATCCCCGCGTGGACCAGGGCCATCCAGCTCAGGATCCGGAAGAAGTCCTCGCGACGGCCGCCGGCGCCCAGCTCGATCGAGAACGCCCCCGCCGCCAGCAGGACCGAGAACCAGGCCGCCACCATCGAGCCGATCAGGATCCCGCGCCGCCCCCCCAGGGCCCTCCGGATCGGCCCGTAGATCGCGTAGCCGCCGACCGATCCGACGAGGCCCATGTTGACGAAGTTGGCCCCCAGCGCGGTCACGCCGCCGTCCTGGAAGAGGAAGCACTGGACGATCAGCACGGCCGCGATCACCACCGCGCCGGCCCAGGGCCCCAGCAGCACGGCCGCCAGGACCCCGCCCAACAGGTGTCCCGAGACGCCCGGCCCGACCGGGAAGTTCACCATCTGGGCCGCGAAGACGAACGCCGCCGTCATCCCCATCAGCGAGGTCGTCCGGGGGCCGTGGCGTTCGTCGACCCGTCGCAGCGCCCAGCCCAGCCCCGCCGCGCCCAGGGCCGCGGTCGCGGCGGCGGCCCCGCCGCCGAGGAGTACGTCCGGAATGTGCATGGCGCGCCCTGATTCGGCTCGGCCCGCGGGCCGGGATGTCCACGCCGTTCGGTATGGCGTTCGTCGAAAAACATCATACCGGACGCCGCCCTCGGGGCGAAGGGGGCGTCACCTCGTCCCAAGGCTCGTCGTCGCGGCGGCCGGGTACGCCGGGAGGTTGGCGAGGCCGCCGCGGAACTTGTCGCGGATCTGGGCGAAGGCGTCCTCGTAGAGGATCCGCTCGGCCTCATCGACCCGATCGAGGCTGAGGGCCAGCCGGCTCGCGAGGTACGACGGCATCCCGCGCACCGGGACGACGGTCCGGGCGCTCGGGGCGGTCTTCCAGGCCGCGACGCCCGGCCCCGACAGCATGAGGGTCGCGACGATCCGCGTCAGCCGGTTCTGGGTCTCCAGGTAGGAGCCCTCATACGTCTCGCGGATCTCGTAGGCGAAGCGATAGGGGGCGCTCGCCCAGAGGTCGGCCCATCGCGAGGGCGAAGGGGGCAGGTAACCCTTGACGCGGAGCGTCTCCACGATGAACGCGTGAAGGGCCTTGTCGTAGCTCGCCTTCGTGCCGCGGACGTAGGTGCCGGGCGCGACGTCCAGCACCGTCCCGCGGCGGGCGACCAGCCGCGCGGCGATGTCGCGGAAGCGGCGGACGGCGGCGTCGTGGTCGGCGGGGGGGAGATGGATCGACAGGTCGGCCGCGTCGACGCAGACGCCGAACGCCGTCGACGGGTCGGGCTCGCGCCCGGCCCGGGCCTCCCGGTCGTCGAGCCATCGCCCCAGGGTCGCGGCGAATCGGGCCTCGACGTCCCGCCGGACCGGGGCGAGGTCGCGATCCGCCCCGGCGCGGGCGACCAGGTTGAGCCAGTCGCCGAGCGCCCCGGACTCGCGGTCGTCCGACGCCAGCGTCCCGAGGACGGCCTGGACGTCGCGCCGGGCGAGGTCGCAACGACGGACCCGGATCGCCTCGCCCTTCTCGGGGAGGTCGTCGTCGCCGGTCGCCGTCTGGAGGGCCGTGTCCAGGTCCATCAGGGCCAGGTCGATGCGGCCGTCGGCCTCGTGCGATTTCGAAGAGTCGAGCAATCGCTCGATCGTTCGGGCCCGCGCCGCCCGCTCGCCGCGGACGATCGCCTGGGCGGCGGCGACCGCGGCGAGGCCGATCACGGAGAGCGCCACGCCCCACCAGGCCCAGGCCCACCACCAGGGGCGGCCGAAGCGCCGACGCTTCCACGCTCCCTCGACGCGGGGGAGGAAAGGGACTTCGATCAGCGTGTTGCAGAACGAGCAGCGCACCTGACGCCCGGGGCCGGGCGAGCGCACTTCCACGTCCTGGCCGCACTCCGGACAGGCGAACGCGCCGTCCATATCAGGTGGGCCTCTCCAGGGGGGCGACTCCGATCGCTCCCCCATGATACAACGCCCGGGTGCGGCGGGGAATCAGGCGACGGGCTGATTCGTGCAGCGATTCATGATCCAGGTGTCGACGTCCGCCAGCATGTCGGGGTCGAGGCGATGGTTGCAGGGGTAGGCCTGGAAGGCGACCCGCAGGCCGCCGGCCCGGAGCGTGGCGACGTCGCGGCGGGCGTGGGCGAGCGGCACGCGCGAGTTCCAGGCCCCGTGGACGGCCAGGACGGGGAAATCCCGCAGGGCGTCGAAACGGGCGAGGGCCCGGAAGTTGGTCGGCAGCCAGCCGTTCACGGCCACGACGCCGGCGAACCGATCGGGGAAGCTGAGGCCCAGCCGATACGCCGCCGCCGCCCCTTCTCCGAAACCGATCAGGAAGATCCGCTCCGAGTGGACGTGCATAAGGCTGCGGATCTCGCGGACCCCGGCGAAGACTCCATCCTCAAGCCGCGTCATGGGATCCGAACATGGATCGCACATGGCGCGTCGGAATTGATCCGCCGGGTCCATCGGCCTCGCGGTGCGGAAGCTGCTCCGGCCCGGGATCTCGAAGTCCGGCCCCCAGGAATAGCCGACCTGACCATCCTTCTTATGGACCGCGACCGGCGCCCTCAGGCCGAGGCCGACGTAATTCCGTCGGCTCACCGCCGGCATCGCCCGGATGAGCTGATCCTCATCCCCCCCCTTGCCATGGAGCAAGACCAGGAGCGGGTAGGCGTAGTTGGGCTCATACTGGCGCGGTACGAAGCGGGAATCAACGAGAGCCGCCGTCCGCGAACTCGTCGAGGAACCCTGTGCGTCCATCCGGTCCTGGGCCATCGTAAAATCCTCGGTGTGCAAGACTTCGGGGCTTCGGGCGGGGCTGTCGCCCTGGACGGGGACCGGACGGCGGGCCTGGTCGACGCCCCCGCTCGCAAGGGAGGTTCAGACCAGGCAAGCATAGCCGCGATCTTACCGCTCTTCAACAAACCGCCTAGCTATTTTCCATTTTGTCTCAAGTTTCCCGGATTGCGATCCGATCGCCGGCGGAATCGCTGAAATCTGCTTGGGTTGTGTCGATTGGCCGAGGCCCGGGGCCGAGGCGGATTGGGCAAAGCCTGCGAACCGGGCGAGATGCTCAGAAGATGTCGCTGAAGAAGTTCCCCACCGACTTCGGGAAGACGCCGAGCGTCTTGCCGCTGCTCGTCTTGGGCGGGGGCCGGCGGAACAACTTCTTGTGCGGGGTGGCCTGGCCGTTCTGCGTGGCCGCGGCGGCCTGGGCGAGCTTAGTGGCTTTCTGGTATTTGGCGAGGCTGGGACGGTTGACGTTGAGCAGGGTCTCCGGGTCGGGCGTGTTGGGGACGAACGTGGAGCCGTCGCTCCCCAGCAGCCGGAGCGAGACCGGCGACGACGTCGCGGTGTTGTTGTTCTTGAAGGTCTCGTTGAGCCCGTTCTCGGGGTCGGCGACGGCCACGATCTTGGCCGTGCCGATCCCGTCGAGCAGGATCCCCGACGGCAGTCGGCTGGGGAGGCTGACGGTCTGGGTGATCGGCTGCGAGTAGCCGGGCGCCAGGCCCGGGATGATGGCGTCGCCCAGGAAGATGGTGCGAGCGGTGTTGCCGCTGGGGCCCACCAGCAGGAACCGGACCCGGAACGCGCCGGGGTCGACGGTCCCCATGTTCTGGACGGTCGTGCTGACGTCGAAGCTCCCGCCCCAGGCGAGGTCGGACGTCGACGGCGTGACCGTGGCGATGGCGAGGTCCGGCAGGCTCTCGTGGATCGGCGTGGCGGTCGCGCCCGACGGGAGGGTGATCGTGACGGCCGCCTGGTCGATCCCGGTCCCGCCGATCGCGAAATGCGGCCCGACGGGGTTCGTGAGGAAGTCGGCGTCCGGCAGGATGGTCAGCGTGAACTGGCTGTAGCCGGACAGGAGGACCGGCGGGATGGCGGGCAGCGTGAAGGATTTCTCGGCGTTGACCGTCTGCCAGGGCTGGATCGCCGGGATGGTGATGCTGCCGAGGGTCACGTCCGACCCGGTCCCCTGGACGATCCCGGCCGGCGTGAGCACGACCTGCGCCCGGGTCGCGGGGGCGGCGCCGTAGGACTTGTTCGTCACCTGGGTTGTGATCGAGAGGGTCTTGCCCCAGGTGGCGGCGGCGGGGTAGGTGCCGACGGATGTCGCGATCAACTGGGCGGGCTGGGTCGGGGCGATGGAGACGACCGACTGGTCATAGCCCGGTCCCACTCCCGAGTTGTTCCGCTCGTTGGCCTCGGCGACCTGCTTCTGCGAGTCCACCTTGAGGGACAGGTGCAGGAGCCCGGAACTCCCCATGCCCGGCACGGGGTTGGCCGGCAGCCTGACGGTCGCCGTGAACGGGACGGACTGCCCGGCGGCGAGCCCGTCGGGGATCGTCACCTCGCCGAGCGAGACCGACAGGCGGTTCACGGTCGCGCGGCTCCCGGCGTAGATGGCCACGTTGAAAGGCCCCGTCGTCGCGCCGTCGCCCTGGTTGGTGACCTGGCCGGTGACCGTCACGGTGGAGCCCCAGTCGGCGTCCTGGACCGCGACGAACGAGGAGCCGACGAGGTCGGGGAGGGCATGTCCCGCGGCCGAGAGGACTTCGCGCTTCTCAAGGGAGTCGAATCGCAGGATGATCGGCCCGCGCCCCCAGGCGCGTCGACGTCCCTCGGACCGTCGCTTGTCGGACATGCTCGTCCTCCTCCTTGAGAACACCGCGGCGGACGGCCCCCGGCTGGCAAGGCGATGGGACGGGGGCGGGCCGGCTCTCTCGCATTTCGAACGGAACCCTTCCTGGGCGTCGGGAGGGTATCCACACGCCGGATCCCGGTCAAGGCGATTCGCCGGGGTCGATCAATCGGGCTCGTGGCCCATCGCGCGGAGCATCGCCGCCAGCCGCTCGGCCCGCTCGCGCTCGGCTTCGGCCCTCTCGCGCTCCTCGCGGGCGCGGCGGTCGGCGTCGCGCGCCCGCAGGTCGGCGTCGAGGGCGCGGTCGCGTTCCTCGCGGGCGCGGCGGTCGGCGTCGTCGGCGCGGCGCTCCAGGACTTCGGCGCGGCGGTCGGCTTCCTTGCGGCGACGGCGCTCGATCCTGGCCAGCCGGCGCATCGCCCGGCGGTCCTTCATGATGTCCTGGACGTGCTGGAACGCCTCGCCGTCGGGGCGGCGGAGGACCAGGGCGTCGTCCTCCGGCGGCGTCTCGAAGGTCACGCCCAGGCGGGGGCTGGCCCAGCCGTCGGTCGTCGCGATCGGCTCCAGGCCGTTCGGGCCGCGGAGCCAGCCGTCGAACCGCCCCGACTCCCCCTCGGGGAAATAGTAGTAGTATTCCTCGACCCCCCGCTCGTCGTAGGTCCTCAGCTTCCGCCGCATCACGCCCTCGCGATTGCTGGGCGAGTGGATCTCGAAGACGACCTGCGGGGCGTGGCCTTCCAGCCACTCCTTGTAAGAGTGCCGGGGGGCCTTGGGGCGGCCGAAGGCGACGAACACGTCCGGCGCGATGCAGCGCCGGGCGTCCGAGCGGTCGAAATACCAGAGGAGGTCGCAGGCGACGAGGACGTCGGGACGCTCGCGGAAGAGGTCGTCCAGCCCCTCGGCGATCGTCACCATCCACTTGTATTGCGTCTGGTTGTCCGCCATGGGCCGGCCGTCGCTGTCGGGGAAGTTCGGGTCGTAGGCGTCCCAGAACGGCGGATCCAGCAGGTCGACCGTCTGCCGCGGCGGGTCGTGCTTGGCGGTGCTCATGGCCGTGGCCTCCGAGCTTCGCTTCGGTTCATGCGTACAGACGATTCTTAGCACGAATCCCCGTCGGCGGCCAGGGCATTCCGGCTCGGGGCGGGCGGACGACGCGGGAGGGCCCTCGACGCACCGGCGTCGTTGTGATACCAGTGGTTGGGGCGCGCCGGCGACGGGGACCGGGGCGAGTCGGGTGCCAGGAGCCGAGCTTGACGGAGCAGCTCGTCGGACAACTCGGGTATTTCGGGATCGCCCTGATCCTCGTGATGGGGGGCTTCGGCCTGCCGATCCCCGAGGAGGCTCCGGTCCTCCTGGCGGCCATCCTCAGCCGCAACGGGCGGCTCTACGGGCCGATGGCGTTCTCGGCCTGCATGGTCGGCGTGCTGCTCGGGGACTTCCTGGTCTACGCCGTCGGCTATCGCTACGGCGAGCGCGTCCTGAGCCTCCCCCTGACGCGGCGGCTCCTGACCAAGGCCCGCGAGACCCAGATCAAGGGCTACTTCCACCGCCACGGCTTCAAGATCCTGGTCCTGGGCCGGTTCGCGGTCGGGTTCCGGACGGCGGCCTACCTGACGGCCGGGATCCTGAAGCTCCCGCCCCTGAAGCTCCTGCTGACCGACCTCGTCGCCGCGCTGCTGAGCACCAGCCTGGTGTTCCTGCTGGGCTACCTCTTCGCACACCAGATCGAGAAGGGCCTGCACGAGGCGCAGCAGTGGGTGGCCATCGCGATCGCGTCCGGGGTCGGCGGCTGGCTGCTGTATCGCTACTACAAGGCGCACCAGCGGGCCGGCCTCCCCGTCGGCCCGCCGGTCCTGGAGGCCGACGACCTCCCCCTGCCCCCCGACGACCTCCAGGCCCCCC